>CALUJC010000001.1 GCA_944320865.1 uncultured Bacteroides sp.
AAGCGGAGGATGGCCGGATGCCGTTAAAAAGGGCAGACTGTCTGAGCGAAGCGAGTTTCTGCCCTTTAGGCAGGAGGTCGTCCGGAGTAGCCCGACGGGCACAGACGGGGTCCTTTCTTTTTGGCATCTTTTTCTTTCGGACAAGCGAAAGAAAAAGTGCATATAAATTCCCATCTCCCAATCAAGTTTTTATTACCCGCAAAAAAGGATTATCTTTGCAGGGTAATAGCCTACAAAACTCAATGAAAATGAAAACGATTGTATCTACTCTCATCTGCTTTCTCATATTGATGCCGCTACAGGCACAAGAATTCAGCGATTACTTCATCGACAAAACCCTGCGTGTGGATTACCTGTTTACGGGAAATGCCTCACAGCAATCAATATGCGTGGACGAACTGTCATCATTACCCACATGGGCAGGACGCAAACGCCACTTGTCCGAACTCCCCCTGCAGGGAAACGGACAAATCGTAATGCGGGATGCCACCAGCGGAACTATCATCTACAAGACCTCATTCTCGTCCCTGTTTCAAGAATGGCTTTCCACCGACGAAGCCCAAAATGCCACCAAAGGTTTTGAAAATACCTTCCTGCTGCCCTACCCCAAACAGCCTGTAGAGGTTGAAATCACCCTGCTCGACCCTCGCCGTAACATCCAAGCAAGGTTAACCCACCGTGTAGACCCAGCCGATATACTGATCCATACCAAAGGTATCAGCCATATCACTCCCCACAAATATCTGCAAAAAAACGGCGCCCCTGCCCAATGCATTGATGTAGCCATTCTTGCCGAAGGCTATACTGCAGATGAAATGGAAACATTTTATAAAGATGCTGCTATAGCTTGCGAAAGCCTTTTTGCACACGAACCCTTTGGCAGCATGAAAAAACAGTTCAACATTGTAGCAGTAGCCAGCCCGTCAGCCGATAGCGGAGTAAGCATACCCCGCTTGAACGAATGGAAACACACTCCTTTCAGCTCACATTTCAGTACATTCTATTCGGACCGTTACCTTACCACATCACGACTCAAGGCGGTACACGACGCTTTAGCAGGTATCCCCTATGAACACATCATTATCCTGGCCAATACCGAAGAATATGGAGGAGGAGGTATTTACAACTCATACACACTGACCACTGCTCACCACCCCGATTTCCGCCCAGTAGTAGTACATGAATTCGGTCACAGCTTTGCCGGACTCGCCGATGAATATTTCTATGACGATGATGTAATGACCGATACCTATCCCACAGACATTGAGCCATGGGAACAAAACGTCAGTACACGCATAAATTTCGCCTCAAAGTGGCAAGATATGCTGCCTGAAAACCTACCTATCCCTACCCCGGTAAAGGATTGCGGACAATATCCGGTGGGCGTATACGAGGGTGCCGCTTATTCGGCCAAAGGCATCTACCGAGGCTCATACGACTGCCGCATGCGTACCAACGAATATCCGGAGTTCTGCCCCATATGCCAACGTGCTATCCAAAGGCTTATTGATTTTTATACCAAATAAGTAAATGAACAAAATAAATGATAATTTAGCGGGGCGATTTTTTTAGACGCGGATTATGCGGATAAAGCGGATTTATTTTGTCATGCTGAACGTTGTTCTCCCCCGATAACGGGGGAGGTAAGAGGGGGTAGTGAAGCATCTCCCTGTGCTTGTAGAAGATTATTCAGAATGACAGAGAGAATCTTACGAACTGTTTTTTAATCCGCATAATCCGCGTCTAAAAAATCAAGATACTCTTCACACACAAATCCATTTATAATACAAACTAAAACTAAATCCTTTAAAGTATGCTCAGACTACAACGCATCACTACCGCAGACACAGCATTGTACTCCTACATGGAGCAACTAATGGTAACCTCTTTTCCACCCGAAGAATACCGCAATCTCACCCAACTACGCGAGTACACGGATGGGAAAAAACATTTCTACAACAATATCATATTCGACAATGACCTTGCAGTAGGTTTTATCACCTATTGGGACTTCGATAAATTTTACTATGCCGAGCATTTTGCTGTCGACCCGGCACGCCGCAACGGTGGATATGGCAAAAAGACACTGGAATGCCTATGCCAATTATTGCAGCGCCCCATCGTGTTGGAAGTAGAAATGCCAGAAGAAGAAATGGCCAAACGGCGCATAGGTTTCTACCAACGTCAAGGCTTCATCCTGTGGCAACATGATTATCAACAACCACCATACAAGCCTGGAGATTCCTATTTGCCCATGCTACTCATGGTCTATGGCGATTTGGATTGCGAAAAAGATTTTGAGGCCATAAAACGACGCATATACCGCGAAGTCTATAACGTGATAGAGAATGGCTAAGAACCGCGCAAAAAAGAAGCAGAAGGCATATCATTACATAAACAAAAGAAGCCGCATGTTTTCGCATGCGGCTTCTTTTATTAGCTATTAATTAACCCTTACTGACGTTCAACAGCAGAGTAGTTAATTTTCAATGCATAAGCTTGACGAAGAGCCTCCTTGATATCGGTCACGATACCCATCCGAGTATCCCGGTCTACCTTCAAAGAAACCTGCATCAACGGCTGGTCTTCCTCCTTCATACTGGCACGTTCACCAATAATGTAGTCTTGAATCTCAGCCACTTCGGCAAAACTGTCGTTCAATTGGATACGGCTTTCATCACCCAGCTTCGCACGGAACTCAGCTGTAGGACGACCTACATAGATGAAGGTAACCAATGACTTCTTTTCAAGCTTTTCCAATTCTGTAGCCTCCGGAGCCCTAAACTCAACCTTCAATGTAACCTCACGCATGGTTGTTACAATCATGAAGAAGAACAACAACGTAAAGATAAGGTCAGGCAGAGAAGAAGTGTTCAGCGCCGGCATTCCACGTTTTCCGGTTTTATTAAATTTTCCCATTACTTCTTTTCTCCATACTTTTTAGGTTCGGCCTCAGAAATTCTCTGAGGATAAATTTCACGGATTGCACTTTGTTGGTCTTCGCTCAAGTCAGCATAATTTTTCTGCCACTTCTCTTGAGCCAACTCATTACGCAGTTCATTGTAAGCAGCTACCAATTCATTTTGTACTGCCACATACTCTTTGTAAGAAGAGCCACGGTCGCAACGCAAAGAAATAACGTGATTCTTGGTTACCTGAACCGTTCCAAAGTAAGGCACATTCATTGTAACCTTCTCGGGCATCTTCTCATTGTTGGCAGGGTTGGCAATAAATTCTTTAGCCTTATTACGAACCTGATCTACAGTAACGTATTCTCCACCGCACATCAACTGGTCGTTCAAGTTCAAGAATACCTGCAAGACATTACGCTCTTTCATCTTCGTATCATTGTCTTGATTCTGTTGTTCTTGTTGGGGAGGTGGCGGCAATTGCCTTGCCAAGCCACGGTCGGTATCCATAGATGTTGTAAGCAAGAAGAACAGCAACAAGATGAAAGCCATATCCGCCGTAGAACTAGAGTTGATCTCGGGAACCTCTCTTTTTCTTTTAGCCATACTAAATTCCTCTTATTTAATCTTCTTCATGATGCCGAATCCTAACATCAACAGGATCATGACACCTACTTCAATATAAAGAGTATACAAGAACATATCGGTCAACTTCAACCAGAAAGGAACATTTTCAGTTCCCTCATATCCGGGAATAACCAACGGTTCTCCGCTACCGGCAGCCCAAGTAACGACGAGAATCAATACAAGAGCTACGATACCTATCAAAGATTTAAGAGCTGCTTTAGGAGAATCAGCGAACATTGAGCCAAACTGATAAACCACGCCGATAACAATGGCAACAACTCCCAACGCGAACAAAATATAATTCCAATACAGGATAGCGTCCGTGTAAAGCGGCTGTGACAGCGCCGGGTCAGACACTACACGCTGGTCCATTGAGGCTTCTCCACCGAAGAAGAACAAGCCCAGGATGACCAGTGTAATGAGAAGCATTACAGTCAATGCTAATCCTGAAACCCTTTGTATTTTAAATTTTTTCATCTTGCAATAAGATTATTATTTTTTGTACTTCAGTTCATACTTAACAACCATATCCAGCAATGTTACAGAAGAATCTTCCATATCACTGGTCAGAGCTTCAATCTTAGACAAGATGTAGTTATAGAATACCTGCAGGATCAATGCAGCGATCAAACCGAAGATAGTCGTAATCAAGGCCACCTTCATACCACCTGCAACGACCGTCGGAGAGATATCACCTACCTGTTGGATCTTATCGAATGCCTGCACCATACCGATCACAGTACCCAAGAATCCCAAAGACGGAGACATGGCAATGAACAGCGTAATCCAAGAGCAACCTTTTTCCAGGTAACCGGCTTGTACGCCACCGTAAGATACTACAGACTTTTCAACTACGTCAACGCCTTGGTCAAGTCTCATCAGACCTTGGTAGTAGATAGAAGCGATAGGACCTCTTGTGTTACGAGCGATGTCCTTAGCAGCTTCAACATCACCCTTTTCCATGGCAGCTTCGATGGAAGTAACGAACTTCTTTGTGTTGATTTCAGCCAAGCTCAGGTAGATGATACGTTCGATGCAGAATGCAAGACCGATAACCAAAGCGATAGAGATAAAGCTCATGAAGAATGCAGAACCTTCAATGTACTTAACCTTCAATTCCTTGTGGATACCACCACCTTCTTCAGCTACTACAGGAGCAGCAGCGTCAGCCTGTTCTACGGCTGCGGGAGCCGCTTGATCTGCAGGGGCGTCTTGAGCCTGAGCGAGTTGAGTTGAGCCAAATGTTAAAGCTCCCATCACAGCAACAATTGCAAATAACTTTTTCATTGTGTGTCTAATTTTTAAGATTAATTAATTAAATTGTTTGTTATACTTATTTGTTGTTTATTCTCTTTCTTACTTTGCGGAGAGAGGGGGATTCGAACCCCCGATACCCTTTAGGGGTATACACGCTTTCCAGGCGTGCCTCTTCAACCACTCGAGCATCTCTCCCCTCACTTCCTTTTTGTATTTCGGGCGCAATTTACAAATAAAATTGCAACCCCAAATGTTTTCAGCTACAAATGTATTCTTTTTTTCGTTTACTCATCACATTCATTCCGCTTAATCTCAAAGAAAATCCCAAAATTAATAAACTTTAAAACCTATTCCGACCTTATTCAAGCCTTCCGAACATTTTTAGGGCATTTTTCCCCGTAATTTGAGCCACCATTTCGGGCGATTGTCCATAAATGTCCGCCACCTTCTGCAAGGTGTAGGGCAGATAAGAACTTTCATTCCGCGTTCCCCGCTTCGGCACCGGGGCCAAGTAAGGCGAATCGGTTTCCAGCACCAACCTATCAAGCGGAACTGTGCACAAGACTTGAGGCAACGATGATTTTTTAAACGTAACCACCCCGTTTATGCCTATCAAGAAGCCGGGAAACTCCAATATCCGGGCCGCGTCTTCTGCCGTCCCGGTAAAACTGTGTAAAATTCCCCGCAAAGGAGTGTCTTTATAATTCTGCAATACCATATATATATGGTCGAATGCTTCCCGACAATGGATAACAACAGGCAAGTCATATTCCAACGCCCACTGAAGCTGGGCATCAAATGCCGCCAACTGCTCTTTTACAAAAGTCTTATCCCAATACAAGTCCAATCCTATCTCACCGATGCCCACAAAAGGGTGCCCCTCTTCCAGGTAAGCAGAGAGTGACGCAAGCTCATCCCGATAACCGGCATCGACCGAAGTGGGGTGCAATCCAAGCATGGGGAAACAATAACCTGCATACGCCGAACAGACCTCCAGCATCGGCTTTATGGTAGAATGGTCTATATTAGGCATAAAGATATGCGAAACGCCAGCTTGCCGTGCCCGCTCAATCACCAAAGGCAAATCGGCTGCAAACTCCTCCAAGAAAAGATGCGAATGTGAATCCACCAAATTCATTGTTCCTCCTTGTTTCTGTCTTTCTCACCTGTCCGGTAATAATACACCAATCCATACTCACGGCACCGCTCCAAACGCATAGAAGGCAAAGGCACATCCGCAAACTTCTGCTCCACCTGGTTCCATATATCCAAAATGAGCCGGTCGGCCTCGGCGCGCATCAATTTCACGGCCTCCAGGCTGCGGGCGGTCGAAGCCTGCAGGCTTTTCTGCAGTTCGTAGCTCTCCATGAAGATGTCATAATAAACCCTCACCTTTGCAATTGCAGGATTATATATAGGTATCCCCCCTTGGGAGATGCGTTTGTTTTCGCCATCAATGATTTTCTGTCCCCATTCCGCCAGGGAAGCCTCCGAAGTAAGGTCGGGAACGCTGTTACCCCGCACCTCCAAGCCATAAAACTCCTTATGCGACCTGCGTATTTCCGACCGTATGACCGCAAGGTTCAAGACCTGAATAAAATGGGATATATACAAACGGGCTATCTTAACGTTGGCCTGATGTTTACGCCCGGCCTTAGCCTGGCGCCCATAGCATTCTTCATAATATGCATGAGCCGCTTCAAACTTCGGTAAGAAATTCCGCACTTCCCCCCATGTTTTCAGCGAGACCGCCATATCATAGATGCCCGACACATCCCCCCTTACGACCACTGCTTTCAGCGCCCGTATCCGTGCCTGGTCCGTATTGGGTAATCTTCTGTAAGGCATTTCAACTCCACAAGGCTATGCTTCCCTGCACATCAAGTCGTTCAACAATTTTTCCAGTTCCCGTTTCTTCTCAGCCGCCACATTCACCGCCGCAAGGCTTACCTTTGCCCGGCGCGTGTACTCCCCAATCTTCTCCCGGCACAGTTCCCTTACGCCCAACTGATTGTACAGCGTTGTCACAGCCTCAATCTTTTCATTCGGGTCGAAAGATACAGCATCCACCCACGCCTCCAACTGTGCTCTTTGGTCGGCATCAGCACGCTCGGCCGCCTTTATCAGCAAATACGTTTTCTTATTACAAAGGATGTCTCCACCTATATTCTTTCCAAAAACAGCGGGGTCTCCATAAACATCCAGCCAATCGTCCTGCAACTGGAAAGCGACACCCATGTTCATGCCGAAGTCATACAGCGCATCGGCATCTTCCACCGGAGCGCCACCCAGCAAAGCGCCAATCTTCAAGGCAGAGGCCAGCAGAACAGAGGTTTTCAAGCGTATCATCTCCACATATTCGGCCTCGCTTACGTCTTTCCGCTGTTCAAACTCCATGTCCAGCTGCTGCCCTTCGCAAATTTCCAGGGCTGTGAGCGAAAACAAATCGAGCACCTCCTTCCGGCAACAATCAGGACACTGCGACATGTAGTGATAGGCCAGAATCAGCATGGCGTCGCCCGACAGGATGGCAGCATTTTCGCTCCATACCTTGTGCACGGTAGGTTTCCCCCGGCGCAGGTCGGCATGGTCCATCACGTCATCATGCAAAAGCGTATGATTATGGTAAACCTCTATGCCCGTCACAGGCCCCCAAATGTCATCCACCTGTTCGCGATACAGGTTGTAAGCCATCAGCATCAACACCGGGCGCAATCTTTTCCCGCCCATGGACAGCACATAGGTCACCGGGGAATACAGACCCTCGGGATTGCGTGTAAACTTCAATTCCTCGATATGGCGGTTCACCATTTCCGAGAGTTGGGAAGCTGTAAACATCATGTTTCCTCTTAGATTTTGTTGGTGTAGGAATAAAAAGAGGCTGCCCTCAAGCAACCTCTTTCCTTATATCATAACTGCTATCTTATTACTGCAATCTGAACATTACAGGCAACGTGTAGCGCACGCGCACAGCCTTACCACGCTGCTTGCCAGGCTTCCACTTGGGCATGGACTGAATCACGCGGACAGCTTCCTTATCCAAGTAAGCGTCTACACCACGGATAACCTTCACGTCCACGATAGAGCCGTCACGGTTAACCACGAACTGGCAGATAACACGACCTTGAACGCCGTTTTCCTGTGCGATGGTAGGATATTTGATGTTTTTGCTCAAGAACTGCATCAGCGCCGTCATGCCGCCCGGGAACTCCGGAGCTTCCTCAACGACCTCAAAGATAGTCTGTTCTTCAGGCTCTTCTTCCTCGATTTCCTGAGGCACGTACTTGATTTCGACCTGCTGACCCAATTCCTCACTGGAGGCGATGTTTACTTCCTGCACTTCCGTGTCATCGTCCACAATCGTGAACTCCTCCGTCATCTGTACAGGAGGTGCTTCAACGGGAGGAGGAGTTACTTCTTCCGGTTGTTCTTGTTCCGTAATAGGAATAATTTCCTCTTCAAACACAACGTCGGCCACGCCTTGGCTCATGTCAATTTGGACATCACGCTCCGACCATTCGAACGCTACGAACATGACAGCAAGCGTAATCACATAGCCAATCAAAAGCCACGTAGACCTTTTGCCTTCCAAGTCCGCTTTAGGTGATTTTTTGATTTCCATAATTTATAATTAATTTTTAGTGTTTCCCATTCGGGGCAAATATAGCACTTTTCTTGCTAATGTGCATGCCCTGCTGTTTTTTTTCACGCTAACGCCCCCTCATTTTACCTTTTTTAATCATTCAAGAGCCCTCACGCGATTTGTGCTACAAATGTAATGAGTTATTTTAAAAACAGGCATATTTTTCCGGAAAAAAATAACAGGTTTCGCGAAAAAAATTATGCCAGCCATCCAGGCACGTATTACACCATATAATATATAACCTGCATGTCCTTCCATATTTCTTCTCGTTTTATTACAAACGCATACATATTTGTTTACACGCAAAAAATGCAGACATCGGCATATTGTAAACAAATGTAAATTAAAAGTCATTTATAATCAATAAGATACGCTCACAAATAGTAGCATAAAAATACCATCTCCGTTCCTGCTCCGTACCTCATTCGTACCCTCTTCGCTCCTGGCTCGCTCCCGATTCGACGTTATAGAGCGAAGGTGGAAGGTAGGAAATACAGACAAGGTAGGTAAGAAAACAAGTCAAGCCACACTGCCGTCTTCCGGAGAAAGCAGTTTTTTCGCCCTCTTGGCAGACTTTTTTCAAGTCCGCCCGGCGGTTTTTAGAAAGTTTGCCTTACTTTTGTATCGGTGAAACATAACCCCTAAAGCCCGTTTTTTTATGAAAAAGATAACCATAGCCATCGACGGCTTTTCATCGTGCGGCAAAAGCACCATGGCCAAAGACCTGGCACGCGAAATAGGCTACATCTACATAGACAGCGGCGCCATGTATCGCGCCGTCACCCTTTATGCCTTGGAAAACGGAATTTTCCAAGGCGAAGACATCGACACGGAGCGGCTGAGGCAGGAAATGGACCGGATAGGCATATCCTTCCGCCTGAACCCGGAAACCGGGCGTCCGGACACTTACCTGAACGGCAAGAACGTGGAACGGGAAATACGCTCCATGGAAGTATCATCCCATGTCAGCCCCATTGCCACCCTCGACTTTGTGCGCCATGCCCTCGTGGCACAGCAACAGGCCATGGGCAAAGATAAAGGCATCGTAATGGACGGACGGGACATTGGTACCACCGTTTTCCCCGACGCAGAGCTGAAAGTGTTTGTCACCGCATCGCCCGAAATACGCGCCCAACGACGTTTCGACGAACTGAAGGCCAAAGGACAGGAAGCAAGCTTCGATGAGATACTGGAGAATGTGAAACAACGCGACTACATAGACCAGCACCGTGCCACAAGCCCTTTGCGCAAGGCAGACGATGCCCTGCTGCTGGACAACAGCCACCTGACCATCGACCAACAGAAAGAATGGCTGAAAGAGCAATACCTGCGGGCATGCCGGGAAGCCGAAGAAAAAGGAAACGATGCCACCCCCGAAAACACACCGGCCTTATGACACCAAGAGTGGAGATTGACGAAGAATCGGGCTTCTGCTTCGGGGTAGTGACCGCCATCCACAAAGCGGAAGAAGAACTGGCCAAAGGAGGGACACTGTATTGCCTGGGCGACATCGTGCACAACAGCCGTGAAGTGGAACGCCTGAAAAGCATGGGGCTGGTGACCATCAACCACGAAGAATTCAACCGCTTGCACGATGCCAAAGTGTTGCTGCGCGCCCATGGCGAACCACCGGAAACCTACGAGACAGCCCGCCGCAACCGGATTGAAATCATTGACGCTACCTGTCCCGTGGTGCTCCGCTTGCAGAAGCGCATCAAGCAAGAACACCTGCAACCGGAAAGCGAAGGCAAGCAAATCGTGATTTACGGTAAAAACGGACATGCCGAAGTGCTGGGACTGGTAGGGCAGACCGCCGGCAAGGCCATCGTGGTGGAAAACCTGGAAGAGGTGAGAAAACTGGATTTCGGCCGCGACATACGGCTGTACTCACAGACCACCAAGTCGCTCGACGGTTTCCGGGAGATTGTGGAATACATCCGCACGCACATCGCGCCGACGGCTACCTTCGAATACCACGACACCATTTGCCGGCAAGTGGCCAGCCGCATCCCCAACATACGGAAGTTTGCCGCCGGACACGACCTCATCTTCTTCGTAAGCGGCAAGAAAAGCTCGAACGGCAAAATGTTGTTTGCCGAATGCCTGAAGGTAAACCCCAACTCGCACCTGGTGGACAGCGCCTCGGAGATTGACCACTCACTGGTGGCCGGAGCCTCATCCATCGGGATATGCGGCGCCACTTCCACGCCCAAATGGCTGATGGAAGAAATATCTGAAGCCATCAGGCACAGGATATGAAAGCTTTTACTATCTTTGCAAAGACATTTAATAACACTAAAAACAAAAGAGATTGCTATGGGAACAATTAAGTGCATCGGCATCTTGACGTCGGGCGGCGATGCCCCCGGAATGAATGCGGCCATCCGTGCCGTGACGCGCTGCGCCATCTACAACGGACTTCAGGTAAAAGGCATCTACCGTGGATATAAAGGCTTGTTGACGGGAGAAATCAAGGAATTCAAAAGCCAGAACGTGAGCAACATCATCCAACAAGGCGGAACCATCCTGAAAACTGCCCGCTGCAAGGAGTTCACCACGCCCGAAGGCCGCCAAATAGCCTATGACAACATGAAGAAAGAGGGCATCGACGCCTTGGTAGTCATCGGAGGCGACGGCTCGCTGACGGGTGCCCGCATCTTTGCCCAGGAATTCGACGTGCCTTGCATCGGACTGCCGGGCACCATCGACAACGACCTTTACGGCACCGACACCACCATAGGCTACGACACGGCTTTGAACACCATATTGGATGCCGTGGACAAGATACGCGACACGGCCACTTCGCACGAACGCCTCTTCTTCGTAGAAGTGATGGGACGTGATGCCGGCTTCCTCGCACTGAACGGCGCCATCGCCGCCGGAGCCGAGGCTGCCATCATCCCCGAAATCAGCACCGAGGTGGACCAACTGGAGGAACTCATCAAAAACGGGTTCCGCAAGTCGAAAAACAGCAGCATCGTGCTTGTGGCCGAAAGCCCCATCACGGGCGGAGCCATGCACTACGCCGAGCGTGTGAAGAACGAATATCCGGACTACGACGTGCGTGTCACCATCTTAGGGCACTTGCAACGCGGTGGAAGCCCCACGGCACACGACCGCATCTTGGCCAGCCGGTTGGGCGCAGCCGCCATCGACGCCATCATGGAAGGCCAGCGCAACGTAATGATAGGCATAGACCACGACCAAGTGGTTTATGTACCCTTCACTAAAGCAATCAAGAAGGACAAGCCCATCAACCGCGAACTGGTAAACGTACTGAAGGAGCTTTCCATCTGACGCAGGCAAAGAAGCCACGGCAAAAGTCCGTGGCTGTCTTATCCTCCCTTACGAGACCGCACAATAATCCTGCCCGAAGGATATGTGCGGCCTCTTTTTTACTACCTTTGCAACATGAAAGAACAAGAGACCAACAGCCCTACCCTGCACCTGCAACGGCAACAACTGCTGCTGCGCATGGAATATGACTACGAGAAGGAAGAGTTCCGCCGGCAGACGGAAGCCATGGGCGTGGCGCGCAAAGTGAAGCGGGGCATGTGCTGGTATCCCGTGACCGCCGGGCGCAGCTACTACAACTCGCTGAACCAGCTGGCCATGGAGTTTACCCGCACAGAAGACACGGACATCGAGCACAACTTTGAGTATGGCCGGCCCGTGTGCTTCTTCCGCCAGACACTGGAGGGAAAGATAGAGTACCTGAAGACGCAAGGCACCGTGAGCTATGCCGACGACACGCGCATGGTAGTCATCATGCCGGGAGCGGGGGCCATATTGGAAGTGCAAGGTGTGGAGCGCCTGGGCATACAGCTGTACTTCGACGAGACGAGCTACCGCACCATGTTCGAGGCGCTGGAAGACACGCTGCGTGCCAAGGGCAACCGGTTGGCCGAACTGCGCGACCTACTTGTAGGAACGGGCGTGCCGGGCTTCCGCCAACTATACCCGGTGCGCTTCCCGTGGCTGAACACGACGCAGGAGGCAGCCGTGAACCGCGTGCTCTGCGCCAGGGATGTAGCCATCGTGCACGGCCCGCCGGGCACGGGCAAGACCACCACCCTGGTCGAGGCCATCTACGAGACACTGCACCGCGAACCGCAAGTGCTGGTGTGCGCGCAGAGCAACACGGCGGTGGACTGGATATCGGAGAAGTTGGTGGACCGAGGCGTGAACGTGCTGCGCATAGGCAACCCCACGAGGGTGAACGACAAGATGCTGTCATTCACCTACGAACGGCGCTTCGAGAACCACCCCTCTTATCCTGAGTTGTGGAGCATCCGCAAAGAGTTGCGACGACTCTCCGGACAAAGCCGGCGGGGCACCTACGCCGAGCGGGAGAGCCTGCGCAACCGCATGAGCCGACTGCGCGACCGGGCCACCGCGCTGGAGGTGCAAATCAACACCGACCTGCTGGACGGGGCGCATGTCATTGCCTCCACCCTGGTGAGCAGCAACCACCGTGTGCTGGCGGGCAGAAGGTTCGGCACCCTGTTCATCGACGAGGCGGCACAGGCGCTGGAGGCGGCGTGCTGGATTGCCATCCGCAAGGCGGACAGAGTAATCCTGGCGGGCGACCACTGCCAACTGCCCCCCACCATCAAGTGCCACGAAGCTGCACGGGGCGGGCTGGAACGGACGCTGATGGAACACGTGGCCGAACGGAAGCCCCAGGCCGTCAGCCTGCTGACGGTGCAATACCGCATGAACGAGGCCATCATGCGCTTCTCCTCCCAATGGTTCTACCGGGGGCGGCTGGAAGCCGCGCCCGAGGTGCGCCACCGGGGCATCCTGGACTGGGACACACCCATCACCTGGGTGGACACCACGGGCAGGGACTTCAAGGAGCAGTTTGTAGGCGAAACGTTCGGGCGCATCAACAAGGACGAGGCCGACCTGCTGCTGCAGGAACTGGAGCGATACATCCGGCGCATCGGCGGCGGACGCATCCTGGACGAGCGGATAGACTTCGGCATCATCTCCCCCTACAAGGCACAGGTGCAATACCTCAGGGGGCGCATCAAGGCCTCGGCCGCCCTCCGGCCCTACCGCGACCTGCTGACGGTAAACACGGTGGACGGTTTCCAGGGGCAGGAGCGCGACGTGGTGTTCATCAGCCTTGTCCGCGCCAACGACGAAGGGCAGATAGGCTTCCTGCAAGACCTGCGGCGCATGAACGTGGCCATGACACGGGCGCGCATGAAGCTCGTCATCCTGGGCGAGGCCGAAACGCTGGCCAGCCATCCCTTCTACCGCCGCCTGCTGGAGCACATCCGCGAGACGGGTGGGTAGGCCACCCCTCCCCCCTTGGCCTACCCGATTCCTCCGCCTTGGCGGACACGAAAACTCGACCATGGTCGTGACCTCATCAAGACCATGGTCGTGAAGATGCCAAGACCATGGTCGACCCAAGGTTGAGACCATGGTCGAGTTTTCGCCTCCCGCGCAGGCAAAAGAAAAGCGACGCCCCTATCCCCATGGACAGGCGGCGCCGCTCTTATGCTACGGCTTTATTAATCAATCAGTTGTTCTCCGGACGGAGCTTGCGCACGGTGACGGCGGTCTGCCACATCTCGCTCTCGCGCAAGGCCTTCAGTTCGGCGTTCAGCTTCTCGCGGTAGTCGGGCTTGGAGTTGCTGTCGATGGATATCTGTGCCTCGTGGCCCTCCTTCACGCTCTGATACAGTTTCTGCATCACCGGCTTGATGGCGTCGTGGAAGGGACCCATCCAGTCGAGGGCACCGCGCTGTGCAGTGGTCGAGCAGTTGGCATACATCCAGTCCATACCGTTCTTGGCGAAGAGGGGCATCAGCGACTGCGTCAGCTCTTCCACCGTCTCGTTGAAGGCCTCGGAGGGCGAGTGGCCATTCTCGCGCAGCACCTCGTACTGAGCCAGCAGCAAGCCTTGGATGGCACCCATCAGTGAGCCGCGCTCACCCGTCAGGTCGGAAGTAGCCTCACGCTGGAAGGTGGTCTCGAACAGGTATCCGGAGCCTATGCCGATGCCCAGGGCCAGTGTGCGGTCCAATGCACGGCCCGTGGCGTCCTGGTAGATGGCGTAGGAAGAGTTCAGTCCGCGCCCTTCGAGGAACATGGTGCGCAGCGACGTGCCCGACCCTTTCGGGGCCACCATGATAACGTCGACGTCCTTGGGAGGCACCACGCCCGTGCGGTCGTTCCACGTGATGGCGAAGCCGTGCGAGAAGTACAGCGCCTTGCCTGCGGTGAGGTGGGGCTTCATGGTGGGCCATACGGACATCACGGCTGCGTCGGACAGCAGGCACATCACGATAGTGCCCTTCTCGCAAGCCTCCTCTATGCCGAACAGCGTCTCGCCGGGCACCCACCCGTCGGCCACAGCCTTCTCGAACGTCTTGCCCGGGCGCTGGCCCACGATGACGTTGAAGCCGTTATCACGCAGGTTGCATGCCTGTCCAGGGCCTTGCACACCATAACCTATCACTGCGATAGTCTCATCTTTCAAAATCTCACGAGCTTTCTCCAAGGGAAACTCTTCGCGGGTCATTACATTCTCGATGACTCCGCCAAAATTCATTTGTGCCATTGTTGTTTCTTGTTTTTTAAAATGAATCGGTTATATACTCATTATCTATTAGGTTCAAATACCAGCTTGGAGCGGCACACGGTTTCGCTGCCGTTCTTGCGGATTTCCACCTGGTACATGCCTTCTCCCTCATCGTCATGGTAAAGGGAGAGCGTGTCGCCATAGTAGCTTTCGGCCACATAGGCCATCTCGAAGCGGCGGATGTGCTGCTGCTTGTACAAGTCGAGCGGAAACAGGTCGAGGATGTGCTCAATGTAGCGGATGCTGTTCACATGCCCGTTGATGTCGATGTCGCTATACTTGGCCGTAAGAGACACCTCTGGCTCGGTTGCCGTCACCTTGATGCGCGAGGGCTTGTCTATGGGACAGAGCTTGTCTTGGCAGATATAGTCAACGATGCTTCCCCCGTGCATGGCCAGCAGGTCGGCAGGCTTGCGGGTATTCATATTAATCATCGCCCATACCGAGCGGGCATAGCCAATGGCCTTCCCCTCCTTGTCGAGCACAGCAAAGTTACGGTCGGTGAACAGGCGGTAAACATTTTCCACCCACGTCTGCACGGAGAACTCTTCATACTGCCGGGGCATGTCGTCCAGCTCTATGGCCAGGCGGGAAAGCACCCAAGTGTAATTATCTTCATTCAGCGTAGCCATGCCGAATCCCCTGTCAGTAGCATGGAAGCCGGCACAATTCAACAGATGATTGCCCAGCACCCCCAGAGTGAGGTGTCCGGTAAAATCTACATGAAACGGCTCGGCCACAAAGTGGTAGGAACCTATCTTATCCTGTGCGCTCATACGTTCTGCTCCTTTTCTTTACTTAAACGATATTTCTCCTCACGGTCGGCCAAGTATTCATTGACACGCTCAAAACAACTGGTGGTAATGGCCACCCGCCCCGAACGGACAAACTGCAACACACCGCCCGACTCACTCAAGGCCTCATAAAGGTGGGTAATTTCCTCGCTGACGCCGTTCTTCTCGACAATGCAGAATACAGGGTTGACCTCCACGATGCGGGCATGGTGCTTACGGATGATTTTAGACATGCCCGGATTGTCTTCCAGCACAGATGTGGTAATCTTGTAAAGGGCAATCTCATGCTGGTAGATTTCGTCGTCGGTGAAGTAATTCGCCTGTAGGACGTCTATCTTCTTGCTAATCTGCTTGGTCACTTTTTCAATCGTGTCCTTGTCCGTCCAGGCAGTAATGGTGTATTTGTGCACCCCCTTGATGGAGGATGCCGATACGTTCAGGCTCTCGATATTGATTTGCCGGCGGGTGAACACGGCCGTCACCTGGTTAAGCAAACCGGCAAAGTTCTCGGAATGAACGATGATGGTATATAGTTTCTTATCCATAGTACTCATGTTTTTATATACGTTAGCACTCCAGCAACATCTGGTTCACCGAACCGCCCGGAGGAGTCATGGGCAACACATTGCCTTCCTCTACCACACAGGCCTCCAGCAGGAACGGGCCGTCTGTAGAAAGCATTTCAGCAATAGCATCCTGCAATGCCTCGCGGGTAAACACACGTGTAGAGGGAATGCCATAAGCCGAAGCTATCTGCATGTAGTCGGGGTTCAACATCGGGGTAAATGAATAGCGGTGGTTGAAGAACATGGCTTGCCACTGGCGTACATTACCCAGGTAATTATTATTCAGCAGAATCATCTTGACCGGAGCTTTCTGCTCCATGATGGTACCAAGCTCTTGCAAGTTCATCTGCAAGCCCCCGTCGCCCATGAATACGCACACCGTGCGGTCGGGGCGGCCAAACGTGGCACCGATGGCAGCAGGCACACCAAAGCCCATGGTGCCCAGTCCGCCCGAAGTAACAATGCTGCGTTCGCGGCTGAAACGGAAATAACGGGCAGCCATCATCTGGTTCTGCCCTACATCCGTCACCAGGATGGCATCATCGTGGGTAGCCTCGCTTACGGCACGTACCACTTCACCCATACTCAATACCTCGCTTGCAGGATGCAATTCGGGGCGGATTACTTTTTCTTCCTCCACCTGTTCGTAGGGGCGGAAGCTCTCCAGCCACGCTTCATGGCTGGCAGGTTTCAATAAAGCCGTCACGGCGGCAAGGGTATCCTTACAATTGCCCAGTACAGCCACATCGACCTGCACATTCTTGTTAATCTCGGCCGGGTCTATATCGAAATGGATAACCTTGGCTTGCGGGGCATAAGTAGCCACATTGCCCGTCACGCGGTCGTCAAAACGCATGCCCACGGCAATCAGCACGTCACACTTGTTGGTATTGATGTTAGGCCCCAAATTGCCGTGCATGCCCAGCATGCCCTTATTGAGGGGATGGTTGCTCGGCAAAGCGGAAAGCCCAAGCAACGTGCAGCCCGCCGGCATACCCGCCTTTTCGATGAATGCACGAAGCTCCGGCTGGGCGCCACCCAGTTCCACTCCCTGGCCTACCAGCACCAACGGACGCTCGGCAACATTTATCAGGTCGGCAGCCTGGCGGATGGCCTCAGGGTCCATATCGGGCACAGGCTGGTAGCTGCGTATATAGTCCACTTTGACGGGCACATATTTCGTTTTCTCGGTCTGGGCATTCTTGGCAAAGTCCAATACTACCGGGCCCGGGCGACCACTTTGGGCAATGTAGAATGCCCTAGCCACCGCCCACGCCACATCTTCGGCGCGACGTATCTGGTAACTCCACTTTGAGATAGGTTGCGTAACACCTACCAGGTCCACTTCCTGAAATGCATCCGTACCCAAGAAACCGGTACCTACCTGACCTGCGATGACCACCAGCGGCGTACTGTCTATCATGGCATCGGCAATGCCGGTAATGGTATTGGTGGCACCGGGGCCACTGGTCACCAGGCACACGCCTACCCGTCCCGACACCCGGGCATATCCCTGTGCCGCATGGGTAGCGCCCTGCTCGTGACGCACCAATATGTGGTTCAACGTCTGGTGGTGGTCGTACAATGCATCGAATACCGGCATGATGCTACCTCCCGGATACCCGAAGATGGTAGTCACCCCCTGGTGCTCCAGCGAACGCATCAGGGCTTCCGCCCCCGTAATGGGATTCTCATTCCGCTTCTCCTCATCGGGACTGGTGGCGGGAGAGATTATAATCTTGTCTGTACTGTTATTCGCATCCATAGCTTATTGTTTTTAGTTCATCAAGGAATGAATCTTATTTTCTCACAACATTCTCACTCCCCCCTTATCGGCCGAGCTCACCATACGGGCGTATGCTTTAAGGGCAGTGGACACCTCGCGCTGACGGGTAAGCGGCACCATAGGACGGGCAGCAAGTTCCTCATCGCTAAGACGTACATTGATGGCGCGTCCGGGAATGTCGATGTCAATAATATCGCCGTCGCGAAGCTTCCCCACATTGCCGCCGGCAGCCGCCTCTGGCGAAATATGGCCGATGCTCAATCCCGATGTTCCCCCGCTGAAGCGGCCGTCGGTAATCAAGGCACACTCTTTGCCCAAGTGGCGCGACTTGATGTAAGAGGTAGGATACAGCATCTCTTGCATGCCGGGTCCTCCCTTGGGGCCTTCGTAGATGATAACCACCACGTCGCCGCTCTGCACCTTGCCGTTCAAGATGCCCTCGCAGGCAGCCTCCTGCGAGTCGAATACTTTGGCCGGGCCGGAGAACTTCCAGATGCTTTCGTCTACACCGGCAGTCTTCACCACGCACCCGTCGGTGGCGATATTGCCCTTGAGCACAGCCAGTCCGCCATCCTTGGTGTAGGCATGTTCCAAGTCGCGGATGCAACCTGCGGCACGGTCTGTATCGGGAGCCGGATAATAGGTGTCTTGCGAGCCCAGCTCCAAGTTGAAGCGGCAAGCCGGAGCACACAGATAACGGTGCACATCAGCCTCAGCGGCCTGCGGCGAAGCCACGTCATAGCGACTGATGGCCTCGCCTAATGTCAGCCCGTCCACCCGGCCTGCCGAGGTATCCACCAGCCCGCCTTTGGCCAGTTCGCCCATAATGGCCAGGATGCCCCCCGCACGGTTCACATCCTGCACATGGTATTGCTGCGTGTTGGGCGCCACCTTGCACAGGCAGGGCGTGCGGCGCGACAGCATGTCTATGTCGTCCATCTTGAAGTCCACTCCGGCCTCGTGGGCCACTGCCAGCAGATGCAGCACCGTGTTGGTAGAACCGCCCATGGCAATGTCCAGCGTCATGGCGTTGAGAAAAGCCCGGCGGGTAGCAATGCTGCGGGGAAGCACACTGTCATCGCCCTCTTCATAATATTTATAGGCATTCTGCACGATAAGCCGCGCGGCATCGGCAAAGAGTTGCTTGCGTTCCGTGTGGGTAGCCACAATGGTGCCGTTGCCCGGCAGGGCAAGCCCGATAGCCTCGTTCAGGCAGTTCATCGAGTTGGCGGTAAACATGCCCGAGCAGCAGCCGCATGTGGGGCACGCATGCCGTTCTATCTGTGCCACGTCGGCATCGCTCACCGAGGTGTCGGCCGACTGTATCATGGCGTCTATCAGGTCGAGGTGACGGCCGTTCCACTCGCCGGCCTCCATCGGCCCGCCGGATACGAACACTGTGGGGATGTTGAGCCTCATGGCAGCCATCAGCATGCCCGGCGTAATCTTGTCACAATTGCTGATGCACACCATGGCATCCGCCTTGTGGGCATTCACCATATACTCCACGCTGTCGGCTATAAGGTCGCGCGAAGGCAACGAGTACAGCATGCCGTCGTGCCCCATGGCAATGCCGTCGTCTATGGCAATGGTGTTGAACTCGGCGGCAAAGCAACCCAGTTTCTCTACTTCCTGCTTTACAAACTGCCCTATCTCGTGCAAGTGCATGTGCCCCGGTACAAACTGGGTGAACGAATTGACAATGGCTATCACGGGGCGGCCCAAGTGCTCGGGCTTCATCCCATTGGCAGCCCAAAGGGCACGGGCGCCCGCCATGCGGCGGCCCTGCGTACTGGTTGCGCTACGTAACTGATGTTTCATATTCTTGTTCTCCTATCAAACGGTGAAGCCTTCCCCACTGTCCAGTGAGAAAGGCTTCATCATTGTGTTTACTTGTATGAATGCTCCATGCAACACGAACAACCCCCTTTCTCACGCTTTGGAGGAGACCACCACGACGCGAATAATCAGATTGTGTAGGTTGACCAATGTATGCAGCACGTTCATAACTATCATTATTCTTTTATCGGTTATTTTTTTCTTGCTAACGTGCCGCAAAGGTAAGGCCTTTTTTATTATCTGCAAACAAATTGACGTTTTTTTCTTTCCTTTCGTGATTATTTCTAAGAAAAGACGCTCCATTACTGTTAATTTGCCAACGGCCAAGAGAGGTGAACGCCCGCCTCTGCCCTCTCATCATTGTCCTCCCAAGAAGCTTACATGGCTTCTTCATTTAAACTTTGGGATAGCATCCTCCCTCCAAAAGGTTAGCGCGAAAAGAAAATATTTACAAAAACGTTCATTTCAAAAGCCATCATCCCCCTATTTTCTCCCGGACATGTCCGTATTTCCTACGCTCCACCTCCGATCCTATACGCCCATGGATTATCGGACTTGAGTCGGACTTGTATCGAAGGAGAGTCGGAGGTGGTACGTAGCCGGGATGTATTTGTTACATCAACATATTGAATCATAGTAGATTACGAGCAACTTTTGAAGCGATTTTTGTAAGGAAAAGTAAACAATCAAGATTTTTTATGTAAGCATTTATAAATTCCGGTATGAAGGATGCGAGGATTTTAATATGTTTACATTTACGCTCTTGTACAGCTTGTCATTTGTTGCTTTTTACCCGACCGGAAGCATGTTATTGCAAAATAACTTCGTATCTTTGCCGCCGTCCTGAAGCAAATGCCGGGACTTTTCCCACTACAAAAATCATTTTTAAAATACACTGATTATGGAAACAACAACCAACAACTACATCGCCGTGGCCTACAAGCTCTACACCACAGAGAACGGCAAAAAGAAACTGCAGGAAGAAGCCCCCGCCAGCGCCCCGTTCCAATTCATCTCCGGACTGGGCATGGTGCTCGACAATTTTGAGGCCCAGATAGCCCCCTTGAAGGCGGGAGACACCTTCGACTTCGTCATCCCCAGCGAAAACGCCTACGGGGAGCGCAATGAGGAGCATGTGGTAAGCCTTGCAAAGGACATCTTCTGCATCGACGGCAAGTTTGACGACGAGCATGTTACCGTGGGTGCCATCTTGCCCCTTATGACGGCCGAAGGACAACACGTCAGCGGCAAGGTGGCCGAGATAGGAGCCGACACGGTAGTCATCGACCTGAACCACCCCTTTGCCGGATGCGACCTGAACTTCACGGGCAAGGTGCTGGAAAGCCGTCCTGCCACCAACGAAGAGCTGGCCGAGGCTGCCCGCCTGCTCAGCGGCGAAGGCTGCGGATGCGGATGCGACCACTGCGGCGGCGACTGTGACGAGCACGACCATCACGGTTGCGGCGGGTGCTGCCACTAAGGCGGTACAAAACAGTCGGAGGTGTGTCAAAAACCTCTGAATGCTTTCTTTTAGGCACGAATTACGCGGAATAACGCGGATTTAATAAACTTAATCCGTGAAATCCGCGTAATCCGTGCCTAATATATAACATTTTGAAAGCATTCAGAGGCTTTGACACACCTCCATGCGTTTGGGTAGCGCGCCTTAATGCTTGTGCGTCATGATGTCCAGCACCAGCTTATCCGTCTCGTTCATGCCGTGCGAACCTATCTCTGTGAGGTTGCGGATGCTTTGGTCTACATCGCGGTCGATGATGCCCTCTACCGAGGTGACGCAGCGGCCCTCCATAGCCATGATGGCGGAGAGCACGGCCGTGGCCACGCCGGTGGTCACCTTCAAGGCGCAACTGGGCTTGGCGCCGTCGCATATCATGCCTGTCAGGTTGGCTATCATGTTCTGCACGGCATAAGACACCTGTTCGTAGCCGCCGCCCATCAGCCACGTGATGCCGCAACTGGAACCCGTTGCCGCCACCACACAACCGCATAAGGCAGAAAGCCTGCCCAGGCTTTGCTTGATGTAGATGACCGTCAGATGGCTCAGCATCAAGGCGCGGATAAGTTCTTCCTCCGTCTTGCCGTTCTCCTCGGCATACACCACTACGGGCATCGTGGCCGATATGCCTTGGTTGCCGCTGCCCGAATTGCTCATCACCGGAATCATGGCACCGGCCATGCGGGCGTCGCATGCCCCCGAAGTATAAGAAAGGATGTGCGAAAAAACACTGTCACCCATTATTTTGTGCTCGTAGTTGCCGCGCAACATCTTGCCCAGGCCGTGGCCGTAGTCGCCCTCAAACGAGCGCTCGGCGGCAGCCTTGTTCAAGCGGGCGGTTTCGAGGATGAAGCTTATTTCGTCCAGCGGGGCTGTCAGGGCAAAGTCGTATACCTTGCGCAGGGTAAGCTCCGGCACCGGTGCCTCTTCCTCGGCCGCTTCGGCGCACTGCTTGTCCAGCAGCACCTCGCCGTTGTGTTCCAGGTAGACAAAGGTGGTGTGCCCGCCGGCTATCACCGCCACGGCACTGTCGTTGCCAGCCTGGCAATGAACTTCAATGTACAGTTTTTCTTCAATACCGTCTTTCAGGGCGATGCGTATGCGTTTGTCAGCTATGAACTGCTTGCCCTGCTCCACATCGGCAGGGGTACTGTCTTTCAGCACTTCCAGCTGATAGGCCGATTTTCCTACTAATGCCCCCAAGGCGATGGCGATGGGAAGCCCCACCATGCCCGTGCCGGGAATGCCTACCCCCATGGCATTCTTCAGGATGTTGGCACTCAACAAGGCAGTCACCTTTTCCGGGCAACAGCCCAATAACTCAGCAGCCCGTGCCACGCACAAGGCCACGGCAATAGGCTCGGTGCAACCTATGGCCGGCACGACCTCACGCTTCACCAAGGCTATGATTTGCTCACGTTCTTCTTTGTTTATCATTTTGTCAGTATTTGGTAGTGGGCAAAGGTACGGAAAAAGGTTTCACCCGTCAAATAGTCATGCCACTTAATTTTCATGAAGCTGCATAGGCTTTTATTTCAAAAAGAAACGTACCTTTGCACCATGTTCGCGAGAAGCAATCTGCTATCGCTGAACATCCTGAATTTAAAATAACTCATTAAAACCATTTCACATGACACTGAAACAACTTATTCCGGGTTTATGCCTGGCATTCGCCTTGGGCGGATGCATCCAAGACGAGGCACTGAACGTGGAAGCAGCTATCGACGGGTGCACGGGTAGCGACGTGCAGCTGGCCATCATCAACAAGCAAGGAGCACAGAAGTCTATCGACATCTACATCAGCCGGAGCGCCGACCTGTCGCGCCAGAAGCTGGAGTTCACCCTCTCGCAGGGCTCAACCATCCAGGCCAACGAGACATTGCCGGGAGATACGGAGAACACTTATGACTTCAGCACCCAGAATCCGCGCTACTTCACCGTCACGTCGGAGGACGGCTCCAACACTCCTGTTTATACCATCTCTATGATTCCGGCAGAACTACCCACCTCTTTCCACTTTGAAAACCTGATGGAGGGCAGCAGCGACTACCCCATCTTGTATGAATATACACCGGGAGCAGGCGGAAACGTGACGAAGGTACTGCAATGGGCCAGCGGAAACCCCGGTTTCAAACTGACCGGCATGGCGGCCGACCCGCTGGATTATCCCACCATACAGGTGTCTGAAGGACGTTCGGGCAAAGCCGCCAAATTGGAAACCAAAGACACCGGCAGCTTCGGGCAGATGGTGAAGATGCGCATTGCGGCGGGCAACCTGTTTGTCGGCTCGTTCGACATCAACAACGCCATCCAAGACCCGCTGGGTTCTACCCGCTTCGGCTACCCCTTCACGCAAAAGCCGGTGCGCATCACGGGCTATTACAAGTACAAATCGGGAGGCCTGTCGACCGATGCGGACGGCAACCCGACGGAGGAGGCTGACCGGGGCGACATCTACGCCTTGTTCTACAAAGCACCGGACAATAATTATACGGTGGCGGGCGACGTAATCTCGCTGGATGGCGACATCAACCCGGAAGTCATACTCTTTGCGCGCATTCCCGAAATGACGGAAGCCGGCGAATGGACCTACTTTGACCTGCCTTTCGAATTCCAGAACGGATACACTGCAGCCGACATTGATGCCCAAGACTTGGCCGACGGCAAGTACAAGCTGGGCGTGGTGTTCTCGTCGAGCATCAAGGGAGCCTACTTCATTGGCGCCGTAGGCAGCACGCTATGGATTGACGAAGTAAACATTGAATGCGAATAACTTATCATCACCCGATAAAAAACATCATACGAAATGAAGAAGTACATTATAGCCTGCCTGCTGGCATTGACCGCCGGCATGAGCATTGCAACAGCACAAAACAAAAGCGTACCCAAGGAAGCAGAACACAAAGGTCTGCTGTGGTCGGCACTGCACGGACTGGAATACGAGTTTAAGGCCGGAGTTAACTTTGGCGGTACCGCCCCCCTGCCCTTGCCGCAAGAAATAAGGAGCATAGACAGCTACAAGCCGGGGCTTGCCATCTCCATCGAGGGAAACGTGACCAAGTGGATTGACAAGAACAAGGAATGGGGCGTGAACCTGGGCGTACGCCTGGACACCAAGAGCATGACCACCGAGGCTACCGTGAAGAATTACGGCATGGAAATCATCAACAACATAGGCCGCCCCACCGGCGGACTGTGGACGGGCGGCGTGAAGACCAAGGTGAAGATGTCGCTGCTCACCATCCCCGTGCTGGCCACCTACCAGATAAACAAGCGCTGGCGCGTATCGGCAGGGCCTTACTTCTCGTACCTCATGGACGGAGACTTCTCGGGCAACGTGTACGAAGGCCACCTGCGCACCCCCGATGCCACGGGCGAAATGATTTCTTTCTCGGGCGAAAGCATCGCCACCTACGACTTCACCGACGAGTTGCGCAACTTCCAGTGGGGCCTGCAAGTGGGAGGCTCGTGGAAGGCTTACCGCCACCTCAACGTGCATGCCGACCTGACGTGGGGGCTGAACGACATCTTCAACAAGGAGTTCAAGACCATCACCTTTGCCATGTATCCCATCTATCTGAACATCGGGTTCGGGTATAAGTTCTGATACAATTTTTCCCCAGTTAGAGAAAAAATATTCCCCAGGCAGGGAGCATTTATTTCCTAACTGGGGAAAAATTATGGGCGAGTCTGGCCGAGAACTAAGATTGACCTATCATTTTGTCATGCTGAACGTATGTGAAGCATCTCCTGACAACAGAAGCAAGCGGGAGATTCTTCATACCCCCTCAGGGAGGGTGTATCAAAACAAAAAAGAATAATCTTTTAGACGCGGATTCAGCGGATGATGCGGATTATTAATTTGTGAAATCCGCTGAATGACAGCGCAAAATGAAAGCTGCGCAAGAGTTCTCGGACAGCCTTGGGCGTAAACGAGGGACAAAACAAAGCCGGGAAGCAGGAGGAGATTCCTCTGTGCTTCCCGGCTGTTCTTTATTTATAAGACTAGGAGTAATTACTCGCCAATCACTTCAAATTCGTCAATCCACAAAGTGCTACCAGCAGCGCCGATGAACTTATCGCCTTGCTTGCTTGAAGAGCAAACGATAGCCAATTTATAATCCTTCTCGGCATCATAAGTCTTATCGTTCACGAAAGCAAAAGGAATATTGAACTCTGTCCAATCTTCTTTCGCACTACCATCTTCCAAGACTGCCTCAGCCACACGGTAAGGAGAATCGTTAATGTCGGCGCCTGTCAAAATAACCTCGTTACCGCTTTCATCTTTTGCCTCATACAGGATACACTTAATGGAGCATTCATCCGTTCCATCCAGATTTTCCTGTACATTGGCCTTGTCGGAACCATCAATATAGTTGTCGCCCGGAGTATACTTGTAGACACCCTTGAAACTTACAGGTTGCTTGTCATAAGGAATGCCAAACTTGGTCAATTTGATTTGTTCAGCTTGGTCCAAGACAAACTCAAACTCAAACTTGCCGGTGAACAAAGAACCCGGAGTGATAGCCGGAGCAAGACCGAAACCTGCGCCTACCGTGTACAGCGTGGTCAACTTGGCTGCGCTTCCTGAATAGCCATTCTCATCTTGAGTTGTAGCATAATCCAAATCAGCACCAAATGCTATCAAAGTAGACACGCCTTGATTAGCCGTAGCCAAATCAGATGTGGGCAGAGGGCTAGGCCATCCTTCTTCAGTTGTCCATTCATCAAAAGAATAAGCCAAAACACTTTGCTTAGCAGCTACCGACACCGTATAAGTCTTCACCGTGCCGTCTTCGGCAGTCACCGTATAAGTAACGGCAGAAGAGAAGTCTTGCTCCTCACCGCTGGCGGGAGACACCGTGGCACCGGCAGATACTTCGATAGTGGGGGCGAACACCAGGCTCTCGGCAGAGTCGAGCACCTTGAAGGTGATAGTGCCGGCTTCATTGTCGATGGCGGGAGCTTCCGATACCAGTTCGCTGTCGATGGCGAAAGAGGTAATCAAAGCCTCGCTGCTTTCATTGCCCGTGAGGCGCGTACCGGTATAAACCACTGTTACATCTTGTTGCTGTCCGGCCAGCTCTGCTTTGATGTCGAGGTTCAGGGTAATGCTCGTGGGGTTGCCCGTAGTGAAAGAACCTTCGGCGGCCACGTCGGCTGTCAGGTTCATGCCCGGCACCGGAGTAACGTCCAAAGACGTAGTGCCTGTAAAGGTGTAGGCTCCGTTTTCTTCCGCCAGCGCGCAGTTTTCCAGTTTAATATCGCCCAAGCTCATGCCCAAGAAACTGAAGTTGTTGATGGACAGGCTCACAGCTTCTGTTCCAGACTTCGTAACAGCCACTTTCTGAGCTACGGGTTCCATAGGCACACCCAGCACCGTTACAGCCAAGTCGCCTTTATAGTTACCGGCAATGTCGTTGGTAATAACTTCTTCCAGGGTTACGCCGCCTTCGCCACCGCCGCCCGGTTTGTCGTCATCACTACAAGCCGTGAACAGGCTCATCGAGCAAATCAATGCAAACAAATAAAACAAATTCTTTTTCATAACTTTTAAACTATTAATTGAGTTAATACATATTCCTGTCCAATAAGCCAAGAATTATCCTTTTTTTAAAATCCGGCTGCAAAGTAACAGGTTTTGCGCTGATTATACAAGTGCTATTTTTTAAAAGATTGGTCTATTTTTCATATCGGCTTTGCGAAAAAGTATAATAAACGGACAAATGGAGGAAGTGCCGGGCGGGAAGTCGTTAACTTTCATTCGGACATCGGGCACATCCGGCCGCGCGAGAATCGCTTATTTAGCCCCAATCTGCGGGCATGCTGCGTTTTGGGAAGGAAGCGTTCTCTATATATTTGGCCTATAAACGGATAGCAAAATGTTTACAAGCATTTCAGAAGAAAAAAAGCCCTTGCTTGCCTGCCATATAAGACCGGGATGGTAGCCTTGGAAGGCCAGCACGGTAGCGTTGGAAGGCCAGGACGGCAGCGTTCCAACGCCAGCACGGCAGTAAAAAACAGGCTTTTTCTGAAGTTTTCGGCCTAAAACATGCATATTTCCGAAAAAAGCCCTACCTTTATAGGGAATTTCAACTCAACATACACACTACACTTATGTTTAACTCTTATGGAAATATCCTCCGCCTCACCAGCTTCGGGGAATCGCATGGCAAAGGCATCGGGGGAGTGATAGACGGATTTCCCGCAGGTATCAACATCGACATGGACTTTGTGCAGGCCGAGCTGGCACGCCGCCGCCCGGGCCAGTCGCGCATCACCACCTCGCGCCAAGAGACGGACAAGGTGGAGTTTCTGTCCGGCATCTTCGAAGGGAAATCCACAGGCTGCCCCATCGGCTTCATTGTGTGGAACGAAAACCAGCGATACAGCGACTACAGCGAAATGCAAAGCGTGTACCGCCCCTCGCACGCCGACTATACCTACAAGCTGAAATACGGCATCCGCGACTACCGTGGAGGCGGACGCTCGTCGGCACGCGAGACCATTGCCCGCGTGGTGGGCGGGGCGCTGGCCAAGCTGGCACTGAGGCAACTGGGCATCAGCATCACGGCCTACACCTCGCAGGTGGGCGGCATCAAGCTGGAGAAAGACTACCGGGAGTATGACTTCGACGTGATAGAGACCAACCCCGTGCGCTGCCCCGACCCGGAGAAAGCCAAGGAGATGGAAGAGTTAATCTACCAGATAAAGGAAGAAGGAGACACCATTGGCGGCGTAGTGACCTGCGTCATCCAAGGCTGCCCTATCGGCCTGGGCCAACCCGTGTTCGGCAAGCTGCAATCGGCACTGGCCGCCGGCATGCTGAGCATCAACGCGGCCAAGGCCTTTGAATACGGCGAAGGCTTCAAGGGACTGAAGATGAAGGGGTCGGAGCAGAACGACGTGTTCTACAACAACGGAGGACGCATCACCACCCGCACCAACCACTCCGGCGGCATACAGGGAGGCATCAGCAACGGGCAGGACATCTACTTCCGCGTGGCCTTCAAGCCCGTGGCCACCGTGCTGATGGAGCAGCACACCGTCAACCTGGACGGCATAGACACCACCCTGAAGGCCCGCGGACGGCACGACCCCTGCGTGCTTCCCCGCGCCGTGCCCATCGTGGAGGCCATGACCGCCATGACCTTGCTGGATTTTTACTTGATAGACAAGACGACACAACTTTGATAAATGAAGAATTAAGAACGAAGAATGAAGAATTCTCAAGGATGTTTCCGCATGGCAAAATTCTTCATTCTTCGTTCTTCATTAAAGTAAACCATGATTAAAGACTACCTTACCCTCAACGAACCACGGATGCTGGACGAGCTGTTCAGCATCATCCGCATACCCAGCATCAGCGCGCAACCCGAACATCGCGACGACATGCTGGCCTGCGCCCAACGCTGGGCACAACTGCTGCTGGAGGCCGGAGCCGACGAGGCGCACGTAATGCCTTCGGCCGGCAACCCGATGGTCTTTGCACAAAAGACCGTCGCCCCCGATGCCAAGACCGTACTGGTTTACGCCCACTACGACGTGATGCCCGCCGAGCCACTGGAGCTTTGGACAAGCCCGCCCTTTGAACCCGAAGTGCGCGACGGACGCATCTGGGCACGCGGGGCGGACGACGACAAAGGCCAGTCGTTCATCCAAGTGAAGGCATTCGAGTATCTGGTGAAGAACGGATTGCTGAAGGTCAACGTGAAGTTCATCTTCGAAGGTGAAGAAGAAATCGGTTCTCCCAGCCTGGAGGCCTTCTGCAAAGAACATAAGGAATTGCTGCGGGCCGATGTCATACTGGTGTCGGACACCAGCATGCTGGGCGCCGACCTGCCCTCGCTGACCACCGGCCTGCGCGGACTGGCCTACTGGCAGGTGGAGGTGACGGGACCCAACCGCGACCTGCACTCAGGACATTTCGGCGGAGCCGTGGCCAACCCCATCAACGTGCTCTGCGGATTATTATCCAAGGTGGTGGATGAAGACGGACGCATCACCGTGCCCGGCTTCTACGACGACGTGGAGGAAGTGCCGCAAGCTGAACGCGACATGATAGCCAAGATACCCTTCGACGAGGAGAAATACAAGCAAGCCATCGGCGTGAAGGCCCTGGCCGGAGAGAAAGGATACAGCACACTGGAACGGAACAGCTGCCGCCCGTCGTTCGACATCTGCGGCATCTGGGGCGGATACACGGGCGAGGGAGCCAAGACGGTGCTGCCCTCGAAGGCCTTTGCCAAGGTGTCGTGCCGGCTGGTGCCCCACCAGGACCACCGCAAGATAGAGCAGCTCATGGCCGACTACCTGCAAAGCCTGGCTCCGGACACCGTGCAAGTCAAGGTCACTCCCCTGCACGGCGGACAAGGCTACGTCTGCCCCATCAGCCTGCCGGCCTACCGGGCTGCGGAGAAAGGCTTCGAGAAGGCCTTCGGACGGAAGCCGCTGGCCGTGCGCCGGGGCGGAAGCATCCCCATCATCTCCACCTTCGAGCAGGTATTGGGCATCAAGACGGTGCTCATGGGCTTCGGACTGGAGAGCAACGCCATCCACTCCCCCAACGAGAACATCCCACTCAGCATCCTGCGCAAGGGCATCGAGGCGGTAGTGGAGTTCTACTTGGAGTATGCCAACTTATAATGACTGCCCCTCGAAAGGCTTGCGGAACGTGCACCCCTCCTTCCAGCGGGAGCAGCCATAGGCCGTCTTGCCCTTGATAACAGTGCCTTTCCCGCACAAGGGGCAAGGCTGACCCACCAGAGCGTCTTCCCCCACAGCAGCGGGGGCAGGCGCTTTTTTCTTGCGGGCAGCGGGCTTGCGGGCAGCAGTGGCGGCCTTCCTGGGCTTCTCCTCCGGGGGGGTGGAGGCCTGCACGGCGATGCGGCGGTTGCTGCGGTCGGCCAGCACGTTGTGCACTATCTCCGTCACCATCTGCTTCAGCTCCTCCAGGAAGCGGGAGGCGTCGTAGGTGCGGCGCTCTATCTCGCGCAACTTCTTCTCCCAGATGCCGGTCAGCTCGGCGGACTTCAGTAGCTCTTCGCGGATGGTCTGTATCAGCTCCACGCCCGTGGGGGTGGCTATCAGGTTCTTCTTCTCCTTGCGGATGTAGTTGCGCTTGAACAGTGTCTCGATGATGGCGGCGCGGGTGGAGGGGCGTCCTATGCCGTTCTCCTTCAGGGCATCGCGCAGCTCGTCGTTGTCCACCAGCTTGCCGGCTGTCTCCATAGCACGCAGCAGGGTGGCCTCGGTGTATGGCAGGGGCGGGCGTGTCCACTTCTCCACCAGCTCCGGTTCGTGGGGGCCGCTCTCGCCCTTGGTGAAGGCCGGTAGCACCTGTTGCCCGGCATCGTCCCCTTCCTTGTCGTCCTGCAAGGCGGGCGAGGCAAAGACTACGCGCCAGCCCGGCTCCAGTATCTGACGGCCGGAGGTCTTGAACTCCACGTCGGCTGCCCGGCCCATGACGGTGGTGGTGGCAAACTTGCAGTCGGGATAGAAGGCGGCAATGAAGCGTCGTGCCACCAGGTCGAACACCCGCCGCTCCATGTCCGTCAGGTTCGTGGGGGGCTGGCCGGTGGGGATGATGGCGTGGTGGTCGGTCACCTTCGAGTTGTCGAACACCTTCTTTGACTTCGTCAGGGGACGGCCCTCGAGCGGGGCGGTCAGTGCCTCGTAGCCGCGCAGTCCCTTCAGGATGCCCGGGCACTTGGGGTAGATGTCGTCGCTGAGGAAGGTGGTGTCCACGCGGGGATAGGTGGTGACCTTCTTCTCGTAAAGGGATTGGATAAGCTTCAGCGTGTCGTCGGCAGAGTAGGCAAACTTCTTGTTGCACTCCACCTGTAGCGAGGTGAGGTCGAACAGGCGAGGCGGCGCCTCCTTGCCCTCGCGCCGGGTGACGGAGAGGATGGTGAACGGCTCGTCCTTGATGCGCTCCAGCAGCGCCTGTCCGCGCCGGAGGTCGGTGATGGGGTCGATGCCCCGGTTGTCGTCGGGCTTGGGGGGCTTGGTGGAGGCCTTCTGCTTCTCGGCCTCGCGGGCCAACTCCTCGTCGGTCTTGCGCACGAGGGCGGCAAAGGTGGTGTCGCGATACACCGTGCGCAGCTCCCAATACTGCCGGGGGATGAAGTGCTCTATCTCCAGCTGGCGGTTGACAATGAGTGCCAGGGTGGGCGTCTGCACCCGGCCGATGGAGAGCACCTGCCCGCGCTGCCCGTACTTCATGGTGTAGAGGCGCGTGGCGTTCATGCCCAACAGCCAGTCGCCTATGGCGCGGCTCAGTCCGGCCTCGTAGAGGGGCTGGTACTCCTTCGCCTCGTGCAGGGAGGCGAAGCCTTCGCGGATGGACTCTTCGGTGAGTGACGATATCCACAGCCGCTTCACCGGGCAGCGGGCGCCGGCCTTCTGCATCACCCAGCGCTGTATGAGCTCGCCCTCCTGACCGGCATCGCCGCAGTTGATAATCATGTCCGCCGCCTGCATCAGCCGCTCGATGACGCGGAACTGCCGTTCGTAGGTGGGGTTCGAGATGAGCTTGATGCCGAAGCGGGGCGGAATCATGGGCAGGCTGTCCAGCCGCCAGGCTTTCCACTGGGGGGTATACTCGTGCGGCTCCTTCAGGGTACAGAGGTGGCCGAAGGTCCATGTCACCTGGTATCCGTTTCCCTCGATGTATCCGTCCTTCTTCTCCCTCGCGCCCAGCACCTCGGCTATGTCGCGTGCCACGGAGGGCTTTTCGGCAATGCAAACTATCATGTTCTCTTCTTCCTTTGGTTTTAGCGGGGCAAAGGTACGAAAATTTTAGTGACGAGCTACGAGCTACGAGCACTATGAAGCGACAAGCTACAAGCTACGAGATTGAGGGTGCAGCGGACGGCAACGCCGTCCAACCATGCTTAACCGAGGGTGGAACGAAGTGACACCTTCGGATGTATGCGGACAACGACACATCGACCTCGAAGGGGTCGAATGGGTTATGCTTCACGAGCACACGGTTGAACCCCTTCGAGGTTCAGATAGTCGGGCTACAGTCCCCCCCCGCAGGTACCGCTGCGCGGCACACAGCGGTTAAGCATGATTGGACGGTTTCACCGTCCCCACCCACTTAATACCTCATCACTAATACTTAATACTTACCCCAGCTGGTGGTCGCCATCGTCCTCGCCGCCGTCATCGCCGCCTTCATCGGGCGTGGTGGGGGCTACGCCGATGTAGAGGGGGCTTTCCACCACGCGGGGCGCCTTGCGCAGGATGTTACTGTTGCTGCCGCCATACTGGGTGGTGATGCGTAGTGTGTAGGTACCCTCAGCCAGACCGGCGGGCAGCACGAACACCAGCTTCTTGGGCTCGTTGACGGCCACCATGCCGGAGTCCACGCGCGTCTCTGTGCCCTCCTCGCTGACGATGGTGATGCCCACTGCAGGGTCGTCGCCAACGAGCTTGAGGTAGTTGCCCTCCACGGTGAAGGGGTAGCCCGGGGTGGCGGTGCGGTCGGTGGCGCGGGTGGCAATGTCGGTGGTGCCGCTGATGTACATCACCTCGGCCTTCTCGCCCAGCACGTTCACCGTGGTGTTGCGGATGGCTTCACGCCAGTCGGCACCCTGGGCAATGGTGATGTTCAGCTGGTTCACCTCGGGGTTCCACGAAGCGCCTGCCCGGCCTTTGGGGGATGCCACGGCTGAGAAGAGGCCGTTGCTCACACGCATCCCCGAGAGGGTGAGCCGCATGATGGTGCGGTGCTCCAGCTTCACCACCGCCTCTACCGTTTCCCTTTCAAGGCCGGGATTGACGGACATAATTTCGGAGATGACGCGGTCGAAGTCGGCCGTGCCGTTGGATACCAATACAAATCTCCTGTCACCCACCTCCTTGGTCAGCGGGTTGTCTACGCTCTGCACGTTGAGCGTGTACTTGATTTCGTCGCTCATGTTTTTTTATTTTTAAGATTAAACAATAGTTTCTTCATTGGATGCCATGTATGTCCGTACATGGGGTACTATGTATGCTCGTACATGGGATAGCATGTATGCTCGTACATAGGGTGGCATGTACGAGCATACATAGGGTTACTGCGGTGCCCCGTCCTCCAGCACAGGTGGATTGCTGTTACCGGCCTGCTGCTCGTAGTGGTAGGGGCAGGCGTTGTCGTTGCCGGCATTCCACGTCTTGATGGCGGTGTTCATGACGGTGGTGGCGGACTGCCAGGTGATGCCGTTTTCACCTACCTTGAAGACTGTACTTGTGGCACCGTTATCTTCACTGCCAACACTTGTTGTGGCATCCCCGCTCCAAAAACAGGCGGTAATAGTAGAGCGATTATTATTCCGTCCTGCTACGGCGCCCACATTAGCTATTCCAGTGACCTTCCCTGTTGCATAGCAGGACAGCATCATCCCACTTAAATCAAGAAGTCCTACTATTCCACCTGCACCGTCGCTTCCATTAACCGTGGCTGAAGAGGAACAGGCCTGTATACTGCCACTACTGCTGTATCCGGCGATACCTCCTGCAAAGTTAGTACCACTAACCGTGGCCGAAGAGGAACAGGCCTGTATACTACTGCTATCACTGCCTCCGGCAATACCTCCTGTATAGTAAGGACCACTAACCGTGGCCGAAGAGGAACAGGCCTGTATACTACTGCCATCACTGCTGTATCCGACAATACCTCCTGTATAGTAAGGACCACTAACCGTGGCCGAAGAGGAACAGGCCTGTATACTACTGCCATTACTGTATCCGGCAATACCTCCTACACTGCTACTACCCTTAACCTTGCCCGAAAAGGAACAGGCATGTATACTACCGCCATCACTGTATCCGGCAATACCTCCTATACAACTTGATATACTACTTATGGAGCCTTCCACATGGCAACTTTTAATCGTGCCACCTTCACCAACATAGCCAAACAGACCGATGTAGTTATAAGAGCCTGTAATTTGCAGATTGCTGATGGTATGCTCTGCGCCGTCGAAGGTGCCGGTATAGTGATTATTAGGTGTCCCTACCGGTGTCCAGTTGCTTCCGCCTTCTTCTGCAGGGTCGGGCAGGGTGATGTCGGCAGCAAGGGTGCAGCTGGTGGATAGGGTTTCTTGCGCAGCCTTTGCCCATGCCAGCAGGCCTTCGGTGGTGTAGACGGTGTAGGTGTTGGTTTCAGTATCTACCGTATAGCCTTGCCACGACACGATGCACGAGGCCGTCAGCTCGCTGCCGTCGGTGCGGATGAGGGTGACGCGCAGCAGGGCGTTGCCCACTTGTGCCGAGGCCTCGACGGTGATGGTGACCTTTCCACCTCCCAGGTTGCCCTCCACGCTCCAGCCGGAGACATTGTCGGCACGGGTACTGATGTCGGTGTAGGTGCCGTCGGCACCTTCGGGGGTGATTTGCGCCACGAGGGCGGTGTAGTTCGCTGCTGTCGTTTCGGTGGGATAAGTCAGGGTGATTACAGTTGTCGTGCCCTTCAGGGTGATGGTGCCTGTGCCATCGCCGATGGTGAGGGTCTGGTAGGCAGGGACATCAAAGGGTGTGCCGTCCTTCGGATAGAATGTCCAATGCGTGCCGTCGTCGGAAGGCTTGGGGGCTTGGGAGAACATGGATTCGCCGTCATCGCCAGTGGCCCCTGTTGGTCCTGCAGGTCCTGTTGGTCCTTGCGGGCCTGTAGGACCACGGTCGCCATCCTCACCATCCTCGCCACTGATGCGGTACCACGTCTGTCCACCGTCCACGCTGAGGTACCAGGCATCGGCCTGCTTTGTGCCGTTGTCCGTCATGATGGTGCCCTCCGTAATGCTGCTGCCCAGGCTGATTTGGGGCACGGGGGCGGGGTTGCCGTCCTCGCCGTCGGCTCCCGGTCGTCCGTCCTGTCCGGGAGTGCCGTCTTGTCCATCTTCGCCATCGGTACCGTCTTGGCCGTCCTTGCCGTCTTCACCGTTGGCGCGGATAGGGTTGCCTTGGGGGTCGGTCATCAGCTGGCCGTCCAGCGTCCAGTACCAGTTGCCATCGGCCTCTTGGGTCAGGCCTATCAGCGGGGTGTGGCCGTCGGCGCCGGTGTCTCCCTTGTCGCCTTGTTCACCGGTATCTCCCTTGTCACCTTTGTCACCTTGTTCCCCCTTGTCACCTTTCTTGCCGTGATAGATGGTGATGGGGTCGCTGTGTAGGAACGTGATGGTATAGCCCACTTCCACGCCGCCCTCCAGGTAGGGGGTGACGGAGGTGATGTAGTCGGTAGTATTGATAAGCGTGTAGAGGGACTGGATGTTGTGGTTCACCTCGTTTTGCCACTCCTCGAGGGCGGCAAGGCGCTGTTCGTGGTCGTTCACCGTGTCCCATAGGGCGGTGTCGTCGTAGTCGTCCTGGCAGGAGGTGAGCACCGGGCCTGTAAGGAGGCAGGCAGAGAGCAATATATAGTTAAATTTTCTTAATAGGGGGGGGTAAATTTACTTTTCATTCTACGCATATACATATTCTATATTATTAGGTTAATAATTGGGCGTAAAGGTAAAGAAATTTCTTGGATATACCACCATTGTCCCCATAAAAAAATGCCGCCCTACCCTCGCGGGCAAGGCGGCCGGTATCCTTAAAAAAAGGAGCTTATGGCAATTGAATTACTCTTCGTCCATCAGGATGTCCAGAATCTGGCAGGCAGCCTTGGCCACCGGAGTACCCGGGCCGAAGATGGCAGCCACGCCTGCCTTGTAGAGGAAGTCATAGTCCTGCGGGGGAATGACACCTCCGGCAAAGACCACGATGTCCTCGCGGCCCAGCTTCTTCAGCTCGTCCATCAACTGCGGAATCAAGGTCTTGTGGCCTGCCGCCAAAGAGGATACGCCCACTGCATGAACGTCGTTCTCCACGGCCTCGCGAGCAGCTTCCGCCGGGGTTTGGAAGAGCGGGCCCATGTCCACGTCGAAGCCGCAGTCGGCATAGCCCGTAGCTACGACTTTTGCACCACGGTCGTGCCCGTCCTGACCCATCTTGGCAATCATGATACGCGGCTGGCGACCTTCTTTCTTGGCAAACTTCTCGCACAGTTCACATGCCTTGGCGAAGTCTGCATCGTTTTTGCTTTCTGATGAATACACGCCTGATATGGTTCTAATCATTGCTTTATAACGTCCTACTACCTTCTCGCACGCATAGGAAATCTCGCCCAAAGTGGCACGCACGCGGGCGGCTTCCACGGCCAACTCCAGCAGGTTGCCCTTGCCGGTGCGGACGCACTCGGTGATGGCATCCAGTGCCTTGTCTACGTCGGCCTGGTTGCGGTTGGCTTTCAGCTTCTTCAGGTTCTCCTCCTGCTCCTGGCGCACGGCGGTGTTGTCTATCTCGAGGATGTCGATGGGGTCTTCCTTCTCCAGGCGGTACTTGTTCACGCCGACAATGGTCTGCGCGCCGCTGTCGATGCGGGCCTGGGTGCGTGCGGCAGCCTCTTCGATGCGCATCTTGGGGATGCCCGTCTCGATGGCCTTGGCCATGCCGCCCAGTTTCTCAATCTCCTGGATGTGCTCCCATGCCTTGTGGGCAATCTCGTTGGTCAGCGCCTCCACGTAGTAAGAGCCTCCCCACGGGTCGACGTTCTTGCAGACGTAGGTCTCTTCCTGGATATATATCTGGGTGTTGCGGGCGATGCGGGCCGAGAAGTCCGTCGGCAGGGCGATGGCCTCGTCCAAAGCATTGGTGTGCAGGGATTGCGTGTGACCCAGGGCAGCGGCCATGGCCTCGATGCAAGTACGTCCCACGTTGTTGAAGGGGTCTTGCTCGGTGAGCGACCAGCCGGACGTCTGGCAGTGCGTGCGCAGGGCCAGCGACTTGGGGTTCTTCGGGTTGAACTGCTTCACAATCTTGGCCCACAGCATACGGGCGGCCCGCATCTTGGCGATTTCCATGAAGTGGTTGGTGCCGATGGCCCAGAAGAAGGACAGGCGCGGGGCGAAGGCATCGATGTCCAATCCGGCATTGACACCGGCACGGAGGTATTCCAATCCGTCAGCCAAGGTGTAAGCCAGTTCAATGTCGGCCGTGGCGCCGGCTTCCTGCATGTGGTAGCCCGAGATGGAGATGGAGTTGAACTTCGGCATCTTCTGCGAGGTGTACTCGAAGATGTCGGAGATAATCTTCATGGAGAATGCAGGCGGATAGATATAGGTGTTGCGCACCATGAATTCCTTCAGAATGTCGTTCTGGATGGTACCGGCCATCTCTTCCAGCTTAGCGCCTTGCTCCAGGCCGGCGTTGATGTAGAAGGCCATGACGGGCAGCACGGCACCGTTCATCGTCATGGAGACGGACATCTTGTTCAAGGGAATGCCCTCGAAGAGGACTTTCATGTTCTCCAGCGAGCAGATGGACACGCCGGCCTTGCCGACATCACCCACCACGCGCTCATTGTCCGGGTCATAGCCACGGTGCGTGGGAAGGTCGAATGCCACGGAAAGTCCCTTCTGACCACTGGCCAGGTTGCGGCGATAGAAAGCGTTGGACTCTTCGGCCGTAGAGAATCCGGCATACTGACGGATGGTCCAAGGGCGGAAAGTGTACATCATGGAGTACGGGCCACGCAGATAGGGCGGTATGCCGGCGGCATAATCCAGGTGCTCCATCCCTTCCAGGTCTTCCTTGGTATAAACAGGCTTCACTTCAATGTGCTCCGGCGTCTTCCAGTCAGTGTGGATGCCGTTGGCCTTTTGCCACTCAGCGCCGTCGACGGGCTGGAAAGCGGCATATATATCTAAGTTTTTGAAATCTTTTCTCATGGTTCTTATGAGTTGACGAGGATTCAGTTGACAAGCAAACAAGGGCATGCCTTGTGCCTGGCAGCATTGTCCCCTTGTTAACTTAATAATTTAGCGTTGTATTCCTTTAAAGTCTCCAGCACGTTGACGCGTACATGAATGAAGTTCTCTATGCCTGCGGCTTTCAGCTCGTCCATGCAGGCAGGGGCACCGGCCACGATGAACATGGCGCGTCCGGCCAGTTCCTGGTAAGCCGGGATGGCGTACTCAGCATATTCGTCGTCGCTCGAGCAGAGCACCACGATGTCCGCCTTGGCAGCCATGGCAGCGTCGATACCCTCTTTCACGGTGTCGAAGCCCAGGTTGTCGATGACTTCGTATCCGGCGCAGGCCAGGAAGTTGCACGAGAACTGGGCACGTGCCTGGCGCATGGCCAGGTTGCCGATGGTCAGCATGAAGGCCTTGGGGCGCTTGCCCGATGCCTCCGTCTGCAGGCGCAAGGCCTCGAACTCGCTGGCGGCACGGTCGAATACCAAAGTAGCACAGTCTTTCTCGCATGCCTGATGCTCGCCACCGCCACAGCAGCACACGGCTTCGAGCGGCTTCTTGCCATCGGCCAGTTCCTGGAAGTTAGGATATTGGTTGGTGCCCAGCAGAATCTCTTTACGCTTGGCCACCGCTGTATGCCGTGCGGCATTGCTTGCGTTGACAGCTTCTTGTACTTTGCCTGCTTTGACGGCTGCCAGGAATCCGCCTTCGTCTTCTACGGAGAGGAACAGCTCCCAAGCCTGCTTGGCAATGGATACCGTAAGATTCTCAATGTAATAAGAACCGGCAGCGGGGTCTACTACCTTATCGAAATGCGATTCTTCCTTCAGCAGGAGCTGTTGGTTGCGTGCCAGGTGCTCGGAGAACTCGTTGGGAGTTTCGTAAGCCTTGTCGAAGGGCACTACCGTCATGGAGTCTACACCGGCCAGAGCGGCACTCATGGCCTCGGTCTGCGTGCGCAACAAATTAACGTAAGAATCAAACAGAGTGAGGTTGAAAGTAGAAGTCTCGGCATGTACGCACATCTTGGCCGCGCACTTACAGTCGTCTTCCTTCAGGTAGGAAGCCACGATGTTGGCCCACAACAGGCGGGCTGCACGGAACTTGGCGATTTCGAGGAAATAGTTGGAGCTGATGCCGAAGTTGAATTTAATCTTTCCGGCCACCGTAGCTGCAGGGATACCGGCTTCGGTCAGCGCGTTCAGGTATTCATTGCCCCAAGCCAAAGCATAGCCCAGTTCCTGATAGATGTAAGCGCCGGCATTGTTCAGCGTCAGTGCGCCCACGTTCAGCACCCGGTATCCGGGCAGCGGGGCGGTAGCGGCCAGCAGAGCCTTGGCGGTATCCACCAGGCAGCCTTTTTCCTTGCCCTTGGCCAGCATCTTGCCCATGGGGTCGTAGTTGATGGAGCCTTGCAGCTTGGACAGGTCGTAGCCTTTGCCTTGGAAGTAAGCCACCAGCAGGTTAGCCAGTTCCACCACGTGGCCTTGGCAGATGGAGAAGTTCAGCTCCACGCACTCGGCGCAGATGTCTTTCAGCAAAGTGTCCAGGTAGGCGGCATCCAGCTGCTTGGCTTTCAGATGGAAGGAGAGGGAGTCGATGCCCTTGTTCAGCACATCCAACGCTTTGGCATTGGCCTCGGCGGCATCGGCTGCGTCAATCTCCTGGCGCACAAGCCAGCTGTTGTTGTCTTTCTTGTTGCCTCTCAAGTAGGGGAATTCACCGGGAAGGGCCTCTGTGGTTTTCAATCCCTCCAGGTCTTCCCTGCGGTAAAAGGGCTTTACTTTAAAGCCTTCGTTGGTTTTCCAAACGAGTTTCTTCTCAAAGTCCGCGCCTTTCAGGTCGACGGTAATCTTCTCCATCCACGCATCGGTAGAGACGGGAGGAAAGTCCGAGAAGAGTTTTTCATTGATATCTGCCATAGTTTATCTATTTAAATAAGTAAAACTGTTCTCTTATCAAAACGTCATTTACAGACATGCAAATATACGCAATTCATTGGGATAAGTGTGTTTTTCAGCCGACTTTTTGCCTTCCCGCCTTAAAAAAGCTAAACAAGCGGGGGATAGGACGCCCGGCAAGCCAGCCTACCATCGCCATCGTGGTAGGCTTTCAACGCTACCGTGGTAGGCTTTCAACGCTACCGTGGTAGGCTTCCAACGCTACCAAAGCAGGCTTTCAACGCCTCCCAGCCATCGCAGAGGGCCTGCATGGAGGGCAGCAGCACGTCGGCACCGGCATCGAGCAGCACCTGCCCGTCCAACGGACCGGTGTTGACAGCTACGGTGAAGATGCCTGCCGCGCAGCCTGCCTGCACGCCGATGGGGGCATTTTCGACGACAATAGCCTCCCAGGGCTGCACGCCGGCCTTCTCCAAGCCCATGAGGTAGGGTTCGGGATGGGGCTTGCCATACTTCACGTCGAAGGCCGTGACCATGCGGTCGCGCTGAAACATGCCGGGGAAGCAATGCTGAAGGCGGTCGAACAAGGAATGTTGTCCCGACCCCGTCACAAGGACAGGTATAATGCCTTCGGCCTTCAGTTTCTGCAGCAGTTCCCAGGCTCCCGGCATGCGCTCAGGCTCGGGGTTCTTGGCGAACTCAGCACTTTTTTCATCATAAATAGTTTTCACCAACTCAGGGTCGGCATCCTTGCCAAATTGGCGACGATAAACGATGTTAATGGTAGACGAGCCGGTGCGCCCCTCATGCAGGAAGGCTTCTTCGCGGCTGAGGTGCAGGCCATAACGCGCCATGACCTTATTCCAAGCATCGGCATGATAAGGCATGGAGTTGAACAACACACCATCCATGTCGAACAAGACGGCTTTCAGCCGGATACCCGAATAACCGTGTCTTTCCAGATAGCGGATAACGGATGCTTTAAAATCTGACATATAAATAACTGTACAAAATTAAATGATAACTTAGCTATGCACTTTTTCTTTCGCTTGTCCGAAAGAAAAAGATGCCAAAAAGAAAGGACCCCGGCTGTGCCCGTCGGGCTACTCCGGTCAGCTTTCAGCCTAAGGGGCAGAAACTCGCTTCGCTCAGACAGTCTGCCCCTTTTCACGGCTGAAAACTTCCCTCCGCTTCACGCCCGCCGGTCAATGCCGGAGAGCCATGCGGCATCAAGCCGTGCTATGCAGAGACGTGGCGTGCCGCGTCTCACAGACCGGAAGGCCTGCCGCCCCACGCCGCATGGCCGCGCCTAAGCGGAGGGGCGTAAAGCGGAGAGCGCGTTTTTGCGTGAAGAACGGCAGTTTGTTTGAGCGAAGCGAGTTGACTGCCGTTTAGCAAAAACGTGCTCGGAGTAGCCCCGTAGATTCAGCGCTTGACTTTTTTCTTTTGGTATCTTTTCTTTTTGTGGCAAGACAAAAAGAAAAGTACATATAAATTCCCACTTATATTAAACAGGTTTGTTGCTACTTAGAAACAAATATGGGCAGCCCATACAAAGGGCTGCCCATATCCTCTATATCATATCACAATTTGTCCATGCAGCGCATTACAGACGGGCTTGGATGGCTTTGGACTCTTCTTCATAACCCGGCTTGTTGAGCAGGGCAAACATGTTCTTCTTGTAAGCCTCTACACCCGGCTGGTTGAACGGATTGACACCAAGGATGTAGCCGCTGATGCCGCAAGCCTTCTCGAAGAAGTAGAGCAAACCGCCGATGCTTTCCTCGTTCAAGGCAGGAATAACAATGCGCATGTTGGGCACACCGCCATCGACGTGAGCAAGTTGCGTGCCCAGTTCGGCCATCTTGTTCACCTCGTCCACGTGCTTGCCGGCCAGGTAGTTCAAGCCGTCCAGGTTTTCGGCATCAGTGGGCACGGTGAGGTTGTGGTTTACCTTCTCCACGGAGATTACCGTCTCGAAGATGGTGCGCTCGCCCTCCTGAATCCATTGGCCCATGGAGTGCAGGTCGGTGGAGAAGTCTACGGAAGCAGGGAAGATACCTTTGTTTTCCTTACCTTCCGACTCGCCGTACAGCTGCTTCCACCACTCGCTGACGTAGTGCAGTTTGGGGTTGAAGTTCACGAGGATTTCAATCTTCTTGCCGCTCTTGTAGAGTTCGTTGCGGGTAGCGGCATAGATGGCTGCGGGATTCTCGGCGAAGGGAACGTCGTTGCCGCAAGCCTTCTCCATGGCCACGGCGCCGGCCACCAGTTTATCAATGTCGAAACCGGCCACGGCGATGGGCAACAGGCCTACGGGAGTGAGCACGGAGAAGCGTCCGCCCACGTTGTCGGGGATGATGAATGACTTATAGCCTTCCTTGTCGGCCGTTACACGGGCTGCGCCTTTCTTGGCATCGGTGATGGCTACAATGACCTTCTTGGCCATGTCCTTGCCACGCTCGTCTTCGCACTGCTTCTTGAGCAGGCGGAATGCCAAAGCGGTTTCGGTCGTGGTGCCCGACTTGGAGATATTGATTACACCGAACTTCTTGCCCTTCAGGTATTCGGTCAGTTCATACAAGTAATCTTCACCGATATTGTGGCCTGCATACAGGATGGTAGGAGCCGACTTCTTTTCCTGCAACCAAGCAAAACTATTGGACAGCGCCTCGATGACGGCACGTGCACCCAGGTAGCTGCCGCCGATGCCTGCCACTACCACTACCTCGCAGTTGTCGCGCAGCACCTCGGCCGTAGCCTTCAAGTCAGCCAGATGCTCTTTGGAAATGGAAGAAGGGAGGTGCAACCATCCCAAGAAATCGTTACCCTTGCCTGTACCGTTTTCCAGTGCTTCTTGTGCGGCCTTTACCTGTGCTTCGTAGGCAAAGACACTCTCTTTGGAAATGAATCCAAAAGTCTTTTCAATGTTTAAGCTAATCATATCGTTCAAAGTTTTAGTTTCCCCCTCCTCCCGCCTTGCAGAGGGAGGAAGAGGTTACCCGATTAATAATCTTCCTTATACACAGCCGCCCGGCGCCTTCAGCGGAAGGAGTCGGTCAGCAACTTTATTTCTATCACCGGCGAGATGCGTTCATACAAGATGTTATATACCGCATCCACTATCGGCATGTTCACGTGGTAATGCTGGTTTATCTCCTTGATGCATTTGGTGCCATAATAGCCCTCGGCTATCATCTCCATCTCCATCTGCGCGCTTTTCACCGAGTAACCCTTGCCCACCATGGCGCCAAAGGTGCGGTTGCGGCTGAAGTTGGAGTAACCCGTCACCAGCAAATCGCCCAAATAAGCAGAATCAATAACATTACGGTCGATGGGATGCACGGTCTGCAGGAAGCGCTCCATCTCTTGCACGGCGTTCGACATGAGCACCGCCTGAAAGTTGTCGCCATACTTCAGCCCGTTGCAGATGCCGGCCGCTATGGCATACACGTTCTTCAGCACGGAGCCGTACTCGATGCCCACCACGTCGTTGCTCACCGAAGTCTTGATGTAAGAGCTGGCCAGCAGGCGCGCCACGGTGGTGGCCTTAGCGGTGTCGGGGCAAGCAATGGTGAGGTAGGACAGGCGCTCCATGGCCACCTCTTCGGCATGGCAGGGGCCGGCCACCACGGCGATGTTTTCGGGCGGCACGCCGTACTCCTTGGTGAAGTAGTCGGACACGATGAGGTTGTCGTCGGGCACGATGCCCTTGATGGCGGAGATAATGAACTTGTCCTTTATCTTTGCCTTCAGCTTCTTCAAGTGGCTCTTCAAGTAGGGGGACGGGGTGACGAATATCAGCGTGTCCGACTCCTTGACGATGTCGTTGATGTTGGAGCTGAAGTGGATGCGCTTCACGTCGAACTTCACGCTGGTCAGATAGGCAGGGTTGTGGCCCAGGCGCTTGAAGTCGGCAATGCGGTCGTCGCGACGCATGTACCAATTCAGCGAGTCGGCTTGCGCCAACACCATTTTGGCTATGGCGGTCGCCCAACTGCCTCCGCCCATGATGGCTATCTTTCCAGGTAATTTCATGGCTCCCTATATACCTTTATATTATATATACGTTACTGTATCCGGTTTATCCAGCCTTCGACGTCGGCCACGGTGGGGTTGTCCAGGCCCAGCTTGTACTTCTTGTTGATGCCGCAGATGTCCATGTGCAGCTTCTGGGGGTTGACGGACTTCATGCTGTCCACCACGGTGTAGCCTGCCTTCTGGATGAGGGGCACCCAGGCTTCGGGAATGCCCAGCTCGGTGTAGCGGGCGGGAGCGTCCTTGGGGGCGACCTTCTCGGGGCGCATCTGCGGGAAGAAGAGCACCTCCTGGATGAAGGGCTGCCCCGTCATGAGCATGGTGAGGCGGTCGATGCCGATGCCGATGCCCGAGGTGGGCGGCATGCCGTACTGCAGGGCCTTGAGGAAATCCTGGTCGATGAACATGGCCTCGTCGTCGCCCTTTTCGCTGAGGCGGAGCTGCTCCTTGAAGCGCTCTTCCTGGTCGATGGGGTCGTTCAGCTCGCTGTAGGCGTTGGCCAGTTCCTTGCCGTTCACCATCAGCTCGAAGCGCTCGGTGAGGCCGGGCTTAGAGCGGTGCATCTTGGTGAGGGGCGACATTTCCACCGGGTAGTCGGTGATGAAGGTGGGCTGCAGGAAGGTGCCTTCGCAGAACTCGCCGAAGATTTCGTCTATCAGCTTGCCCTTGCCCATGGTGTCGTCTATCTCCATGTTCAGCTCCTTGCATATCTGGCGTATCTCGTCTTCGGTCTTGCCGTTGAGGTCGTAGCCGGTCTTCTCCTTGATGGCGTCGAGGATGGGGAGGCGGCGGTAGGGTGCCTTGAAGCTGATGGTCTTGCCGTCTATCACCGTCTCGGTCGAGCCGTTCACGGCGAGGCAGATGCGCTCGAGCAGCTTCTCGGTGAAGCCCATCATCCAATTGTAGTCTTTGTACTGCACGTACAGCTCCATGCAGGTGAACTCGGGGTTGTGGTTCTTGTCCATGCCCTCGTTGCGGAAGTTCTTGCCTATCTCGTACACGCCTTCGAAGCCGCCCACTATCAGCCGCTTCAGGTAGAGCTCGGTGGCGATGCGCAGGTAGAGGTCGATGTCGAGCGAGTTGTGGTGGGTGATGAACGGCCTGGCGCTGGCTCCGCCGGGTATGGACTGCAGGATGGGTGTCTCGACCTCGGTGTAGCCGGCCTCGTCGAGGGCGGCGCGCAGGGTGCTGATTATTTTGGAGCGCTTCAGGAAGGTGTCCTTCACGCCGTCGTTCACGATGAGGTCGAGGTAGCGTTGGCGGTAGCGCAGCTCGGGGTCGTCGAACTTGTCGTAGGCCACGCCGTCTTTGTACTTCACCACGGGCAGGGGCCGCAGGCTCTTGGAGAGGACGGTGAGCTTCTGCGCGTGGATGGAGATTTCGCCCATCTGGGTACGGAACACGAAGCCCTCGATGCCGATGAAGTCGCCCAGGTCGAGCAGTCGCTTGAAGACGACGTTGTACATGTCCTTGTTCTCGTCCGGGCAGATGTCGTCGCGGGTGATGTACACCTGGATGCGGCCGCGCGAGTCCTGCAGCTCGATGAAGGAGGCCTTGCCCATGACGCGGCGGCTCATCATGCGGCCGGCCACGGAGACGTGGCGGGGCTCGGCGCCGTCCTCGAATTCAGCTTTTATGTCGGTCGAAAAAGCATTGGTTACATACTCGGCCGCCGGGTAGGGGTCGATGCCCATGGCGCGCAGTTCGGCCAGGCTCTGGCGGCGGATGATTTCCTGTTCACTTAGTTCTAATACGTTCATTTCGTTACTCTGCGTCAATTTGGGGGCAAAAATACGAAACATTTTGCATTTTTCCGCGCCGGGGGGCACATTTTCCGGAGGGAATGCCTATATTTGCCCTCGACACGTACTTTTTAATCTTAGAAACGGACATGATGAACAAGAAAATCATAGTGAACATCGGCCGCCAGCTGGGCAGCGGGGGCCGCGAAATCGGGGCGAAGCTGGCCGCGCGCCTGGGCATCGACTTTTACGACAAGGAGCTCATCCGGCTGGCCTCGGAGCAGAGCGGGCTGCGCTCGGAGTTCTTTGAGAAGGCGGACGAGCGGGCCTCGCAGTCGGTGCTGGGCGGGCTGTTCGGCATGCGCTTCCCCTTCATAGGCGACGGCGCGATGCCGGCAAGCAACTGCCTGAGCAACGACTCGCTGTTCCAGGTGCAGAGCGACGTCATCCGCCACCTGGCCCAGGAGCGCTCGTGCCTCTTCGTGGGCCGCTGCGCGGACTACATATTGCGCGACCATCCGTGGTGCGCCAACATCTTCATCTCCGCCTCCAGGGCCGACCGCATCGCGCGCCTGTGCCGCCTGCACGGCATCAGCGAGGACGCCGCCGTGGCCATGATGGAGAAGGCGGACAAGAAGCGCTCGGACTACTACAACTACTACAGCAACAAGACGTGGGGCGCCGCGGCCACTTACCACCTGTGCATCGACTCGTCGGCGCTGGGCGTGGAGGCCACGACGGACTTCATCGAGACGTTCGTGAGGAGGAAGCTGGAGATATGAGGCGGGGGCAAACACTTGTCAATATTACGGAAAACCGATAACTTTGCCTGCGGAAATGCGATACAGGGGCGTTGGAAACACACTATAGTGTCGTCACGAACGGACTACAGTCCCGTCAGAAACGGACTATAGTCCGGTTAAAAATAGACTATAGTCCGTTTGTAACGACACTATAGTCTATTTTTAACGACACTATAGTGCAGTCGGTATCAACATGAAAAATATTGAATTACCATATATATTAACAATTTAAACAGAACAATACCATGTCACTAAAATTCAAATTTGGAAAGAAACCTAAAAAGCCCTCTGCTCCCGCAGAAGGCACGAACTGGCATGCCCTTCCCGTTGTCACCAACCGCCTCACCACCCGCTCCGTCTGCAAGGTCGTGACGCGCAATACCACCACCGCCCCTACGGAGGCCGAATCGACCTTCAACCTGGTGTGCGACGGCATTGTGCACGAGCTGCAGCAAGGCAACAGCGTCCAGCTGGGCGAACTGGGCTGGCTGCGGCTGAGCTTCAGCAGCGAGGGCGTAGACGACTTGACGAAGTTCAACGCCGCCTCGATGATAAAGAACGTGAAGATAGTCTTCACCCCCTCGAAGACCTTGATGAACGACATCAAGAACGGACTGGAGTTTGAAAACGTGGGCGTGGTGGACGAAGGCTTCACCTTCCCCAGCACCAAGTCCTACCTGGAGTACAAGCAGACGGGCAAGCTGCCCGTACAGGGCGGCGTGGAGGACAATACCGGCGACGACAGCGGCGAGGACGACGGCGACCACCAGCTGGGGTAAACCTCCTTTAATGAAGAATGAAGAACGAAGAATGAAGAATTCTCCGTTCTCATCGGCAGCATTAAAATGAAGAATGGCGGAGCACTCTGCAAGGAGCGTCCCGCCATTCTTTTTATACCATATTATATATATGCAGCGCCTAATTCTTCATTCTTCGTTCTTCATTCTTCATTAAAAAAGATTCTTCGTTCTTCGTTCTTCATTTAGCATCTACATCATCGTCAGCAGCAGCATCTGCCCGGCCAGGATGCGGAGGAACATGGTGAGCGGATACACCGTGGAGTATCCCACCGAAGGCGCGTCGTTGCCCGACACCTGGTTGGCATAGGCCAGCGCAGGGGGGTCGGTGGTCGAGCCGGCTACGAGGCCCATCAGCGTGAAGTAGTTCAGCTTGTAGCGCCAGCGGGCGAAGATGCCCACCAACAGCAGGGGCACCACCGTGATGAGGAAGCCCCAGAGGACGTAGAGCAGCCCGTCGCCCTCCACCACCGTGTCCACGAAATGCTCGCCCGCCTCGATGCCCACGCTGGAGAGGAAGAGCACGATGCCAATCTCCCTCAGCATCAGGTTGGCGCTCATCGTGGTGTAGGTCACCAGCTTCAGCTTGTGCCCGAAGCGACCTATCAGTATGGCCACCACCAGCGGTCCGCCCGCCAGGCCCAGCTTCACCGGCGTCGGCATGCCCGGGAAGGCAATGGGCAGGCTGCCCAGCAATATGCCCAGGAAGATACCCACGAAGATGGTGACGATGTTGGGCGAATCCAAGCGCTTCAACTGGTTGCCCAGCACGTTGGCCACGCGCTCCACGGCATCCTGCTGGCCCACGACCATCACGCGGTCGCCCACCTGCAACACCAGGTTGGGGTCGGCAAAGAGGTCCATACCCGAACGGTTGATGCGCGTCACATTCACGCCAAACATGCTGCGGAAGTGCATGCTGCCCAGCTTCTTGCCGTTAATCTCCGACTTGGTCACCAAGATGCGGCGCGACACCATGGGCATGTCCTGGCGCTCCCAGTCCACCTCAATCTCCTTGCCGATGAAGGCGGTGATGGCTGCGGCGTCCTCCTCGGAGCAGACGATGAACAGCTGGTCGCCCACGTAGAACAACGTATTCTGGTCCGGTATGCTGACATGCCCCTCGTGCCGGATGCGCGAGCAGACGAAAGCGCGTGCCAGGAAGTCCTTCACCTGCAGCAGCGTCTTGCCGTTGATGGACTCGTTGCGCACCTCCAGGCTCATCATGTGCGGCTTATGCTTCAAGTCGGACGAATCCAGCGTCTGCAAGTCCTGCTCCTCCTTCTGGAAGTTCACGCGGAAGATGTAGCGTATGGCAATCACCGAGCCGATGATGCCCACCACGCCCAGCGGATAAGCACAGGCATAACCCAGGGCAATGGGGTCGCCGGTATAATGCAGCTGGTTCAAGGCTTCCTGCGCGGCACCAAGACCCGGCGTGTTGGTCACGGCACCATACATGATGCCCACCATCATCGGCAAGCTCACCCTGCCCTCGGCCAGGAAGTAAATGCCCAGCGCCACGACGATGTTCAGCAACACGATGGCCACGGCAAGCGCGTTCAGCCTCATGCCCCCCTTCTTGAACGACGAGAAGAACGACGGCCCCACCTGCAAGCCTATGCAGAACACAAACAAGATAAGGCCGAACTCACGAAGGAAATGCAGGATGTGCGTCTCCGCCGTAAAGCCGAAATGCCCCATCAGGATACCCGTAAACAACACGAAGGTAACCCCCAGCGAAATGCCGAAAAACTTGATTTTGCCCAGCAACACGCCCACCGAAATGACAAACGCATACAGAAAAACGATGTGAGCCACCGATGCCGGATCCCATAACAGACTGTCTACCCAACTCATAAATCTACTATATTAATATTGGTGTGCCTTAAAAAACGCCGCAAAAGTAAGCAAAGGCAGCGACGTGGCAAAGCAAATCCACAGAAAAAAGAAATCCCCGCAAGACAAAGCCTTGCAGGGAATCCTCAACGCGTGACCCCGCTGGGACTCAAACCCAGGACCTTCAGAACCGGAATCTGACGCTCTATTCACTAAGCTACGGAGCCGTAATGCGGGTGCAAAAGTAGGAAAAAACTTTTCATCTTCCTAATGTTGCACCAGTTTTTTATCCCAAAGCGTTGCACAACCCTCCACACCGCCCCCTCCATGCAGATGCCGCCCGGAAAATGTTATTTTGAGTGCAGAACACGCAAAACAAAAAACACTATGTTATTTTTTCCATAAAAAGAAAAGCAATTATCATTATTATTCCTATATTTGCCAACCAAAATAACAATCCTATCAATAAAAAACAAGAAAAGCTATGAGCTACCTTATTACCCCGAAGGGATATAAACCTATACTGGACCTGCGGCAAACCGAGCTGGGCATCAAGCAAATCAAGGAATTCTTCCAGCTGAACCTGTCGTCCGAATTGCGCCTGAGGCGCGTCACCGCCCCCTTGTTCGTGCTGAAAGGCATGGGCATCAACGATGACCTGAACGGCGTGGAGCGCCCCGTCTCCTTCCCCATCAAAGACATGGGCGACGTGCAGGCCGAAGTGGTGCACTCCCTGGCCAAATGGAAACGCCTCACCCTGGCCGAATACCACATAGAGCCAGGCTACGGCATCTACACCGACATGAACGCCATACGCGCCGACGAAGAACTAGGCAACCTGCACTCCCTCTACGTCGACCAGTGGGATTGGGAACGCGTCATCACCGCCGAAGACCGCAACATCGACTTCTTGAAGGAAATAGTGAACCGCATCTACGCCGCCATGGTGCGCACCGAGTACATGGTGTACGAAATGTATCCCTCCATCCGCCCCTGCCTGCCGGCCAAACTGCACTTCATCCATGCCGAGGAACTGCGCCAGCTCTATCCCCACCTCACCGCCAAAGAACGCGAGCACGCCATCGCAAAGAAATACGGAGCCGTGTTCATCATCGGCATAGGCTGCCGGCTGGGCGACGGGAAGAAGCACGACGGGCGTGCCCCCGACTACGACGACTACACCACCCCGGGACTGAACGACCTGCCCGGACTGAACGGCGACCTTGTGCTGTGGGACGAAGTGCTGCAGCGCAGCATCGAGCTATCCTCCATGGGCATCCGCGTGGACAAAGAAGCCTTGGTGCGCCAACTGAAGCTGGAGGGCGAGGAACAACGCCTGGAACTCTACTTCCACAAGCGCCTGTTGGACGACACCCTGCCCCTCTCCATCGGCGGAGGCATCGGCCAGTCACGCCTCTGCATGTTCTACCTGCGCAAGGCCCACATCGGCGAAATACAGGCCAGCATCTGGCCCGAAAGCATGCGACAGACGTGCCGCGAGCACAACATACACCTCATTTGATGAAGAATGAAGAATGAAGAACGAAAAATGAAGAATTTCCAAGTGATACTTTATTAGAGCCTGTTTAAATTTTGCTCAGCCTCATTTTGAGGGCTGTTTTCGAGGATATTTTTCTGTTGTCATGAGGAGCGTAGCGGGCTACGTGACGAATAACAACAGGAAAAGAGACCGGAAAGAGGCTCAAAAAGGGGCTGATAAAAACTTAAAAGAGCAAAATTTAAACAGGCTCTTACCCTTTTGCGAAAATTCTTCATTCTTCGTTCTTCATTCTTCATTTCTATTTGTACCTTAGCAGCCAAAACTATTGCTAATCATTATGGATGTACAAATAGAAGAAAGCTGGAAACCCCTCCTGCAACCGGAATTCGACAAAGATTATTTCCGCACCCTTACCGACTTCGTCCGCCAAGAGTACCGCACCCAAACCATCTACCCGCCGGGCCGGCTGATATTCAATGCTTTCAACCTCTGCCCCTTCAGCCAGGTGAAAGTAGTCATCATAGGCCAAGACCCCTATCATGGCCCCGGACAGGCACACGGGCTGTGCTTCTCGGTAAACGATGGCATTCCCTTCCCCCCGTCGCTCGTCAACATCTTCAAGGAAATTAAAAACGACATAGGCACCGAGCCACCCGCCACAGGCAACCTCACCCGCTGGGCCAGGCAAGGCGTGCTGCTGCTCAACGCCACCCTCACCGTACGCGCCCACCAGGCAGGCTCGCACCAAGGCCACGGCTGGGAGACCTTTACCGACAGCGTCATCCGCCTGCTGGCCGACCGGAAAGAGCACCTCGTCTTCATCCTCTGGGGAGCCTACGCCCAGCGCAAAGGCGCCTTCATAGACCGCAGCAAGCACCTGGTGCTCACCTCCGCCCATCCCTCTCCCCTCTCCGCCTACAACGGTTTCTTCGGCAACCGCCACTTCAGCAAAACGAACGAGTACCTCAAGGCGCACGGCATGACGGAGATTGTGTGGTAAAGTATAGGATATACATTGGCACATACTACAAATATTGCAAATATGCCAATGTATATCCTGCATTTTATACATCCCCTATTGATATTCCAATGTATATTTCACATTTTTGCAAGAAAACATCTACTCTTGCGCCAATACCAGCGGAAAGTCATCCCCGCTGTCACCCGCTACATACTGCCAGGTACTGCCGGCAGCAGACAAGGCACTGTTCATAGCCTCCATGGCAGCCGGCCATTCGCTTTCTTCTGTCACTTTTGTAGCATTCTCGTCAGTACTGTTATCGCCACCGATACCATGTTCAGGTGCCCCCTGTGCCGATGAGATGCTCCAATAGGAAGCCGATGTTGTACCACCTGTCTGGCTTCCAATTACTCCTCCTACATTATCACATCCACTTACCTTACTTCCTGCGAAATAACATGCCGTCACAGAGCCGTAGTTTAAGCCAACGACACCTCCTACAGATTGCGGTGTCTTATCATCCAGACATTCCACCTCACCTGCCACATAACAAGCCGTTACTGTTTTTTCACTAGAACTGCATGCAGTTATTCCTCCTGCACATCCACTTTGAGCCGAGACTTTTCCTGTAAAGCTGCAGGCTGTAATCGTACCTTCATTTTGCCCGACAACTCCACCTCCCATACCATGGTAAGTTTTCACTTCCGCTTCACCTGTCACATGACAATTAATGACCTTTCCCGTCCAAGTCCATCCTACTATAGCTCCGGTGTACGGTCCTCCCATAACCTTAGGCGATTCCACGGTAAGGTTCATTACCGTTCCCGCCAAAATTCCAAAGAGCCCGACATGCCCCCTCTCTGTCTCATGAATTATTAGATTCCTAAGAACATGTCCGTCGCCATCCAATGTTCCAAAGAAATAAGAATTCTGCGGAGGCCCTGTAGTTCCATCCGTCAGCTCTCTTCCGATAGGCGTCCAGTTCCCTTCATCATCATTTCCGACTTCCGGAAAAGTTATGTCATTGGTCAATCTGAAAAATAAGCCTTTATAATATATACCAGCTTCAACCTGATCTGCTATATATTTCAAATGCTTTACCTCAGATATCAGATAAGGCTCCGCTTCTGTTCCTTTTCCTTCAAATACCTGAATAGTCAGTCTATAGGTAACCAGGACCTCACCATTCTCCATAAGCGCCACTTCCAACAACGCTTCCGAGCCTGCTTCGCCGGGCTCAAACTTAATCGCGCTTCCTTCCAGTTCAACCGTCCATCCTTCACCCTCAAGAATGCGTGCCGATACCTCTCCTTCACCGGTCAGCGTAAAGGTAAGGTCACCATTAGCCAAATTTATCGCCTGCGTCAAGTCCGCCAATTCCTCCCCGTTCTGCGCGAATGTCAGCATCGCGCCCTTGTACTTGGGCACTTGGAATGTTGTCCCATCTGTCAATGTGAAGACCACATAGTCTTCTCCTTCTGCATCCACGCTTTGGAAGAAGGCATCCCCGTCGTCGCCATCCGCTCCTGGGCGGCCTGTCGACCCCGGTCTTCCGTCCTCACCATCTTCGCCCGATACGCGATACCACGTCTTGCCCTCGTCCACACTGAGGTAGATGGCATCCGCCACAAGGGCAGCGCCTTCAGCATCTTTCGTGATGCCCTGCTTGGCAAGGCTCTTCCCGGTGGCGAGCTGCGGAAGGGGCGCATCCTGGCCCGGCGCGCCATCTTCACCGTCCTGCCCGTCTTGCCCCGGTGCCCCGGGCTGACCATCCTCTCCATCCTGGCCGGGAGCGCCCGGTTTTCCGTCTTCACCGTCCTGTCCGGGAGCACCCGGCTGTCCGTCGGCACCATCCTGCCCGTCCAGCCCGTTGGCGCGGATGGGGTTGCCATCGGCATCAGTCAGCAGCTGGCCGTTCAGTGTCCAATACCAGTTGCCGTCTTCCTCTTGCACGATGCTGATTTGCGGCGTTTTGCCGTCAGCTCCCTGCGCGCCCTGCTTGCCATGGTAAATGGTAATGGGCTCGGAGTGCAGAAAGGTGATGGTATAGCCCACCTCCTCGCCGCCTTGCATGACGGGGGTAACGCCGGTAATGTAGTCTGTAGTACTGATGAGTTGCTGCAAGGCGGCGATATTGTCATTCACCTGCTGTTGCCATTGTTCAAGCGACTCGAGGCGGTTCTCGTGGTCGTTCACCGCCTCCCACAGGGCGGAGTCATCATAATCGTCGCTGCATGCGCCCAAGGCGATGGACAAGGCAAGGGCAGCCATAGAAAAAACACGCATTCCCTTCTTACAGAGAAAGCCTAAACGCAACCTTGCGGAATCTGTAGTGTTACGCATAATAATAAAGAGCGTCCGTGCAGATTCCCAGACCAGGACATATCTAATTAAGCAATAATCGGCCATATATAAAAAGAGCGCGGGAATCTGTACCTGTTACTCGTCCCGCTTATCAAGGCTCTCGCATTGCCCATCGTAGTCTGAACGAGCAACGCAGAAGCCCACGCCGATATGTATAACGCCCTATCGCGCCCCGAAACGAGGCACGACAGGCATATAAACATACCCGTGGACATCTACCGCTGCTTTGTTTTTGACTACGATTATGAATTTGCGAGATTCTGATAAGCCAAAGACAAAACGTCAAGTAAACGTCCTTATCTATATATAGCGTCCCCCACTCCTCTTGCCTATGGCCACCGCTTGGCAATAACCGCAGCAAGCATATCGACGCAGGAAACACAGCGAAATAGCCATACTCTTTTTTCCTTATAAATAGAATCACTATTATTTACACCAGCAAACACTAAAATCTTGTTAAATATAAGAATATACAAACCAGCTGCATACTGATTACCAAGCATATACAGTCATAATCCGTATGCTAAAATTACCACCTACGTACCAACTACCTACCCCATTCGTACCCCATTCGGTATTGGTTCGGTCATTCTGCGCCGCTATGGAGCGAAGAAGGACCGACGGAAATACGTACAAGGAAAGTAATAGAATCAATCAAACCGGCAAACCGGTATGCCACAATACGGACCACCGGATGAGAAGAAATACGTCAGGTGAAGAAAAAACGGATGCCCGGCCATCGGCAGGCATCAATACCACTGGATGTTGCTCTGCGTCTGGCTGCGCTTGTCCCACTTCAGGTCTTGCAGGATGCTGGCGTTGGCGCGGATGGTGAAGTTGTAGTACTTCCAGCGGCCGAAGGGCGAAAGACTGGCGGACATGCTGAAGCAGTGCAGGTCGCGCGTGATGTTGAACGTGGTCTGCACAATTTCCTTCTCCTCGAAGTCGTAGCCCGAGTTGAAGCTGATGGACCAGTTGTTGGATATCTTGATGTTGCCCGACGCGCTGAGGTTGTGCGTATAGCGGTAGGGATAACGCATGGTCTTGCGGTTGATAGGCTTGGAGCGGTCTTCTGAGATATTGAAACTGTAGTTCAGGTTGATGGACCATGGCATCTTGAATACCTGATAGCCATCTTCATCGGCAGCGGCCTGCTCCGTTTTTTTGCCGCCGGTGGAAGACGGGGTTGCGGCATTCTCCTCGCCTGTAGCTTCAGTGCCGTCCTCTTCTCCTTCCTTAGCCTCTTCTTCGTCTTTCTTTCCGGTAAAGAAACCCTTCAGCTTCTTCCATGTGTCGTTGTTCAGGGTATAGCTGAACGACGAGCCATAGCCTTGGAAGATACCGAAACGGCCGTAAGACCACTCGGTGCGGTCGTTGTCCACCACGTTGCCCCGCTCGTCGAACTTGTAGCCGTAGGTCTTGAAGCGCGAACTCATGCTGAAGGTATAGCTCTTCGTCAGCTTCAGGCGGAGGTTGAGCTGAAGGTCGCTCCACGGCCGTGTGACAGCCGCCATGTTGTAAGAGATGTTAGCACCCAACTCATCAATCAAGCTGATTTTACGGATGGAGTCATTCTTGTCCTTATACTTCATCTCCAGGTTGTTGGAGATGGAGAAGGTGATGTTGCCCGACTTGCCTGTACCGGGAGGCGAGAAGGCCTGGCCGGAATAATAAGAGTATTGCACGGTGTCTTGCCCGCCCGCGCTGTTGGGACGGTAGTAGGAGTCGTAGTAACCGTAGCGTGGCGACGAAAAGTCGGGCGACCCGCTGATGGAAACAGAGGGCGTGATGACATGGCGTATCTGTATTTCCTTTTTGGGGAAGATAATAGGCTTGTACATGCCGTATATCTTGGTGTTGATGCCCAAGCTGGCACTGTAGTTGTACACGCGGTGGAAGCCGTAGACAGTATCGGTCTGCACTTCCCGATTGGCTTCCTCGTCCCAGCCGCGCTTAATCTTGCGGGTGTACCACCGCTCGGTGTAGTTGAAGGAGGGCGTCACATTGAAGTACTTGAACAGGGTAAACGTGGCGCTGATGGGGATGTCGTGCTGCATGCCGTTGTCCCAGTCTTTGATGAGGTTGGACTTAAAGAGCAGGTTATCCTTCGTCTGTATGCTGTTTTTCAAGCGGCCGGTATAGCTCAACGATATTTTTTCGTACCACTTTTCATCGCCTACCTGGTGCTTACGCTTGAAGGGGTAGATGGTAGTGAGGTAGATGTTGACATCGGGTAAGGTGAGGTTAATGGACGAGTCGCGCATGGTTTGCGCAATGTTGGTTGTGGCCGATATCTGGAGCTTACGGTCGAAGAAGTAGCGCGAATAGCTGATACTTGAAGTCTTGGTATTCTGCGACATGGCCTGGGCATTGTACAGGTTGCCTATGTTGGAGCGCTCGTAGCTGCTGGTGGAGAAGTTCACGCTGGCCGAGAAGGTGGAGTTGGGGTTGGCCTTGGCGTCCTGGCGGTGGCTCCACACTATCTTGAAGTCCTTCGACACGGCATAGTCGGGCAAGCCCTTGTCGCCCGTCTTGGTCACCTGGTAGCTGGCCTGCAGCAGGCCGGAGTATTTGTAACGCTTCACGTAGTTGGTCTCGGCATTGAGCGCCCACGAGCCTTTGGTGAAGATGTCGCCCTGCACCTTCAAGTCCATCTGGTCGCTGATGGCAAAGTAGTAACCGCCGTTGGTGAGACCGAAACCGCGATTGGAGTCATCCATATAAGAGGGCATCAAGAATCCCGATGAATAGCTGCTGGAGAAGGGGAAGAAAAAGAAGGGCACCGCCAGGGGCAACGGCACGTCTTCCACCACAAGGTAGGCGGGACCCGTCACGATGTTCTTCTTGGGGCGCACCTTGGCATAGGTCATCTGCATGTAGAAGTGGGGGTGCTCGTGGTTGTCACACGTGGTGTAGCGGCCGCTCTTCATGTAGAGCTCGTCGCTGCTTCCTTTCTTGGCATTATTGCCGGTGACGTAGCCTTCGCCTTGCTGGCTCACCACGTTGCTTATAACACCCTTTTTGCTTTTGAAGTTGTAGCGGATGGTATTGGTCTCGTAGGGAGTCTCGCCGTCCTTGAACACGGGACGGCCCTGTATGACGCCCAGCGAGTCTTCCACGCCATGGGCATAGACAATGCTGCTGTCCATGTTCATGGTGATGACTTCTGCCGTAAGCTCAATATTCTGGTGGGGATAGTTCACTTTGCTTTCGCCGAAGAGGTGGGCATAGCCGTCTTGGGTAAAGACGAGCGAATCGTTGGCCTCGTAGGTGACGGGGGCATCCAGCCCATTGTCCTTCTTGGCGGCCACGGTGTCTTGGCGCAGGGAGTCGGCAGCCAATGTGTCGTTCAGGGCCACAGAGTCTTGCGGAGCAATACCTACGGGAGGTTGCACCGGCCTCATACGCCGTTGTGCGACGGCTTCAGTCGAAAAAGACAACAAGACAAGCAGTAGAAGGAACGATATAAATATGTTCTGTTTCAATGACATCATTGACTAAGGGTTTGCGCTTGAAGGGGCAAAAGTACTGATTTTATACGTATAATCCTGTTTTTTAAAGAAATTTAGGTGCTTACAAGAACAGTTCGCACCAGCGGTCGAAACGAGCCAGGCCTTCTTCACCATACTTCTGGAGGCTTTTTCGGGCTTTTTCCACCGTCTTTTCGTCATCCAAATGGGTTTTGGAGAAGAACTTGTCGGCAAAGCAGATGACTTGCTCCTCCAAGGTGACGGGCTGCAGGTCGCGGTGAGGCAAGGGCAGGTTTTCGCGCTCTATTTGCTCCAGCGAGATGCCGGCACCCGTGTGGCGCTCGCACACCAGGGCATGGCGGAAGTAACCCTCACGACGCATCAGTTCGGCACCTAGGTATCCGTGGCAGATGTAGGGCTTGTCGCCATAGCAATGGATGGAAGGGGCATCGGTCATAAAGATGCCTATGTCGTGCAGCATGGCGGCTTCATATACAAAACGTTGGTCTAAGTGGAGTTCGGGATGGCGTTCGGCAATCTGCGCGGCTTTCTCGGCCACATCGGCAGAATGCCTCAACAGGATGTATTGCAAGGGGGCATTATCATCGGGATAATACTTCTGTATCAGGGCAACTGGATCCACGTTCTATCAGTTTTTTAGTTTACGGGCGCAAATGTACGAATTAATCTGAAACCTGCATGCCTTGCATTCCCGGCATTTTGCTGGTTTATTCCAAAGAAATTGCGTAAGTTTGCAAAATCATACATTTATAAACAACGTTCATACCGGAATATGAGACAATTAGGTATTTTATTCTTCTGCTGCCTCTGCACGCTGGCAAGCTTTGCACAAGGAGGCAAGACACTCGAACTGAAAGAAATTGTATCGGGACAATTCACCCCCGAAAACATTTACGGCGTCATCCCCATCCCGGGCGACGGGGAACACTACTCGCAAATGAATGCCGAGCGTACACAAATCATCAAATACTCCTTCAAGACGGGGAAGGCCGTGGAAGTGCTGTTTGACGCCACCACGGCACGCGAGTGCCCGTTCAAGACCTTCGACAGCTACAGCTTCTCGCCCGATGGAAGCAAGCTGCTTATCGCTACAGAGACCACGCCTATCTATCGCCGTTCCTATACCGCCGTGCACTACCTGTACAGCCTGAAGCGCAATCTGGAGGGAAAAATCAACAATGTGGTAGAGAGGCTGTCGGACGGAGGTCCGCAACAGGTGCCGGTATTCTCGCCGGACGGCAACATGGTGGCCTTTGTGCGCGACAATAACATATTCTTAGTGAAGCTGCTGTACAACAACAGCGAGAGCCAGGTGACGGAAGACGGGAAACGGAACAGCGTGCTGAACGGCATTCCCGACTGGGTGTATGAAGAAGAGTTTGCCTTCAACCGGGCCCTGGAGTTCAGTGCCGACAGCAAGATGCTGGCTTTCGTCCGTTTTGACGAAGCGGCTGTATCATCCTATTCGTTTCCCGTATATGCCGGCGAAGCGCCACGCATAGATGCTTATGCCAAATATCCGGGCGCCTATACCTATAAATATCCCAAGACGGGAGAAGCCAACTCCAAGGTTTCGGTGCACACCTTCGACATCAAGACGAAGGTGACAAGGCGCATCGACGTGCCCCTGGATGAAGACGGCTACATTCCCCGCATCCAATTCACCAAAGACCCCAATAAGCTGGCCATCCTTACGCTGAACCGTCACCAGAACCGCCTGGACCTTTACTTTGCCGACCCGCGCAGCACCGTCTGCAAATTGGTGCTGCGTGACGAGAGCGACACGTACATCAAGGAAGGCACCTTCGGCTATATCCGCTTCTACCCCGAGCACTTCAGCTTTGCCAGCGAAAAGAGCGGCTATAACCACCTGTACTGGTATAACATGAACGGCAGCCTGCAAAAACAAATCACCTCGGGCCAGTACGAAGTGACGGGCTTCCTGGGTTATGACGAAAAGGAGGGCGCCTTCTACTACACCAGCAACGAGGAAAGCCCCATGCGCCAGGCCGTCTACAAGACAGACCGGAAGGGGAAGAAGACCAAACTGTCCACCCAGGCAGGTACCAACAGCGCCCAGTTCAGCACGGACATGAAGTACTACATGAACCGCTACACCAGCCTGAACACCCCGGTCGTCATCACCCTGAACGACAACAAAGGCAAGGTGCTCACCACCCTGGTAGACAACCAGAAGCTGAAGGACAAGATGGCACAATACGCCATGCCACAGAAGGAGTTCTTCAGTTTCCAGACATCGGACGGCACCGTGCTGAACGGATGGATGATGAAACCTGCCGACTTCTCGGAAGCGAAGAAGTATCCCGTGCTGATGTACCAGTACAGCGGCCCCGGCTCGCAGGAGGTGGTAGACCGCTTCAGCATCAGTTGGGAGACGTACATGGCCTCGCAAGGCTATGTGGTAGTCTGCGTGGACGGGCGAGGCACCGGCGGACGGGGAGCGGCCTTCGAGAAATGCACTTACCTGAATCTGGGCGTCAAGGAGGCACACGACCAGGTGGAAACCGCCCTCTACCTAGGCAGCCTGCCCTATGTGGACAAGCAGCGCATAGGCATTTGGGGATGGAGCTTCGGGGGCTACATGACGCTGATGAGCATGAGCGAGGGCACGCCTGTATTCCGCGCCGGCGTTGCGGTGGCCGCCGTGACCGACTGGAACTACTACGACACCATCTACGGCGAGCGATTCATGCGCACTCCGCAGGAGAATGCCGAGGGCTACAAGGCGGCTTCGGCCTTCACCCGTGCCGACAAGTTGCATGGCGACCTTCTGCTGGTGCATGGCACGGCCGACGACAATGTGCACTATCAGAACTGTGCCGAGTATGCCGAACACCTGGTGCAACTGGGCAAGCAGTTCGACATGCAGATTTATACCAACCGCAACCACAGCATCTTCGGCGGGAACACAAGACTGCACCTGTACACCAAGTTGACGAACTTTTTCAACGAGAAACTGAAATGACCCCGCAAGACTCTCCCCAAAAGCCCCTGCGGAAGCCCGAATGGCTGAAGATAAGCATAGCCGCCAATGAGCGATACACTGAGACCAAGCACATAGTGGAGGCGCACGGCCTGCACACCATCTGCAGCAGCGGGCGATGCCCCAACCTGGGCGAGTGCTGGGGGCGGGGCACGGCCACCTTCATGATAGGGGGCGACACGTGCACCCGCAGCTGCCGATTCTGCAACACGAAGACGGGCAAGCCGCTGCCACTGGACCCCGACGAGCCGGAGCATGTGGCGGAGTCGGTGGCGCTGATGAAGCTGAAACATGCCGTAGTGACATCGGTAGACCGCGACGACCTGCCCGACCTGGGCGCCGCACACTGGGCACGCACCATACGCACCCTGCGCAGCCGATGCCCGCAGACGACCATCGAGGTACTGGTGCCCGACTTCCAAGGGCGCGCGGAGCTGGTGGCACAGGTCATTGAGGCACGGCCCGACATCATGGCGCACAACATGGAAACCATCCGACGCCTCAGCCCCCAGGTGCGCAGCGCAGCCCGCTATGACACCAGCCTGGAGGTGCTGAGGCAAATAGCCGGAAGCGGCATCACCTGCAAGAGCGGCATCATGGTGGGGCTGGGCGAAACGCCCAACGAGGTGGAGGAACTGATGGATGACCTCATTGCCGTAGGTTGCCAGGTGCTCACCATCGGCCAATACCTGCAGCCCTCACGCCGGCATTGGCCCGTGGCCGAGTATGTGACGCCCGCGCAGTTTGCCCGCTACAAAGAGACGGCGTTGGCCAAAGGCTTCCGGCAAGTGGAGAGCGGACCGCTGGTGCGTTCGTCCTACCACGCGGAGCAGACGGCACGAAGGCTGTAGACCGGCGGGTGGAATCTCACTTATAAATCAGGAAAATGCAAGGAATCTTGGACAGGTCGGGCACACGGCCTGTCCATTCTTTTAGGGTACGGGTGTGCACATACTCGCCCTCGCAGGTCAGGTTGGCGGCGATGCAGAGGCGCGTCCCCGGGCGGCAGGTGTGCAGTATGTCTTCCACCAGCCGGTTGTTGCGGTAAGGGGTTTCTATGAAGAGTTGCGTCTGGTCCTCGGCATAGGCGCGCTGCTCCAGCTGCTTGAGTCGGGCGGCGCGGGCCTGCGGGTCGATGGGCAGGTAGCCGTTGAAGGCGAAGCTTTGGCCGTTGAAACCGGAGGCCATGACGGAGAGGATGATGCTCGAGGGGCCCACGAGCGGCACCACGTGCAGGCCCCGTCGCTGCGCCTGGGCCACCACGTCGGCGCCCGGATCGGCCACGGCGGGGCATCCGGCCTCGGAGATGACGCCCATGTCCTCCCCAGCCTCCAGGGGGCGCAGGTAGCCGCTCACGGCCTCGGGGGTGGTGTGCTTATTCAGCGGGTAGAACGTGAGGGCGTCGATGTCAATGTCGCGATCCACCCGCTTGAGGAAGCGTCGGGCAGAGCGCACGTCTTCCACTATGAAGTGGCGGATGCGGAGGATGATGTCACGGTTGTACGCGGGCAGTACGTTCTGCCACGGGGTGTCGCCCAAGGTGACGGGCAGCAGGTAGAGGGCTGGCATAAGTGAAGGTTATAATTGTTTACAGCAAAAAAGTAATGTGACATCAGTTCAAGACTGAAGCCACATCAGTTCAAGACTGAAGGTACATCAGTTCAAGACTGATGTGGCATCACTTCAAGACTGATGTACCTTCATTTTAAGAGTATTGGTTATCAAGTATTTACAAAATGCAGGCTGGATATACATTTTTTCTGACATCAAAGAGGCCTGTCAGGATGGTTTTACTCATTGTTTTGCCCTGTCATCCTGAACGAAGTGAAGGATCTCTCATTGATTTATGCTATTAGGAGATTCTTCGCTTGCGCTCAGAATGACAGACTATATCTTAATGAAATAGCCAATGATATCCATTCCGACTTTCGGTTTTCCCCTGTCATCCGTAGATGATGTGGCCGTCTTGGTCCATGTATTCCTCCAGGCCTTTCTGGTAGGTGTTCATTGCCCTAAGGCTCATGCCCATGCTGGAGAAGCCCCCGTCGTGGTAGAGGTTCTGCATGGTGACCTTGCGGGTGAGGTCGGAGAACATCACGATGCAGTAGTCAGCACACTCGTCGGCCGAAGCATTGCCCAGCGGAGACATGCGGCTGGCAAAGTCGAACAGCTTGTCCATATCCTTCACGCCCGAGCCGGCGGTGGTCATGGTGGGCGATTGCGATATGGTGTTTACCCGCACATGGTGCTCGCGTCCGTAGATGTAGCCAAAGCTGCGGGCAATGCTCTCCAGCAGGGCCTTGGCGTCGGCCATGTCGTTGTAGCCGAAGAAGGTGCGCTGGGCGGCCACGTAGCTCAGGGCCAGTATGGACCCGTATTCGGCCACAGCGTCAAGCTTCTTGGCCGTCTGTATCATCTTGTGGAAGGAGATGGCGGAGATGTCGAGCGTCTTGCCCAGCATGTCGTAGTCCAGGTCGTCATAAGTGCGGCGCTTACGCACGTTGGGCGACATGCCGATGGAGTGAAGCACGAAGTCCACCTGTCCGCCCAATACCTCCATCGAGCGGGTGAACACCGTCTTCAAGTCCTCCACGCTGGTGGCGTCGGCGGGGATAACCTCGCACTGCAGCTTCTCGGCCAGGGCCGACACCTGACCCATGCGCACGGCCACGGGAGTGTTCGACAGGGTGATGCGGGCGCCATTCTCCACGGCCTTCTCGGCCACCTTCCAGGCAATGGATTGTTCGTTGAGGGCACCGAAGATGATGCCTTTCTTACCTTGCAAAAGATTGTAACTCATACCTATTTACTGTTTAATTACTAAAAATCAGGGCGCAAAGATACGTACTTTCTGCCTAAAAACATGAAAAGCAGAGAAAGAATTGCACATCGGCACGGCTTTGGGCGCAAATCACTATCTTTGTCCCGGCAATAAACAACGACTAAAATGATGGACAAAATGAAGAAACTCGTGATATTCGACCTGGACGGCACGCTGCTCAACACCATTGCCGACCTGGCACAGAGCACCAACCACGCCCTCGAGGAGTTGGGCTACCCCACGCACGACGAGGACTCGTACCGCCAACGGGTGGGCAACGGCATCAACAAGCTCTTTGAGCGCGCCCTGCCCGAGGGGGAGAAGACGGAGGAAAACGTGCTGCGCATGCGCCAGGCATTTATACCATATTATAATATACATAACGCCGACCGCAGTCTTCCCTACCCCGGCATACCCGCCTTGCTGGCACACCTGCAGCAGCACAATGTCCGCCTGGCCGTGGCTTCCAACAAGTACCAGGCCGCTACCTCCAAGCTGATAGCGCACTACTTCCCCGCCATCAACTTCGCCGCCGTGCTGGGCCAGCGCGAGGGCATCCCGGTGAAACCCGACCCGACTATCGTGCACGACATCCTCCGGGTCTGCCCTGTCCCCCCGGCAGACGTGCTCTATGTGGGCGACTCTGCCGTGGACATGCAGGCGGCCATCAATGCCCGGGTCACCTCGTGCGGTGTCACCTGGGGATTCCGCCCCCGTGCCGAGCTGGAAGCCCTCTGCCCCGACCACATCGTGGACCGTGCGGAAGACATTGCCCGCCTGGCAGGCTGCCCCATGGAGTAGACACAGGTGGCAAAGCCTGTTCACCATTCTTTACACCAGCCAGGGCGACAGGACGACTATCCCTTAGCGGATGGAGGGAAACGGGTGTCATATCGTGTACGGGAACGCGCTTTTGTGTGCACGATAACGGCACTTTCGCTACGAAATACACCTATTTACCAAATATTATGACTTTTCTGTTTGTCCTGTAAAGAAAAGCACTTATTTTTGGAGACATTCACAGACACAGATTAAGAAAACAGGTTACAAACATCAACACCATGGAACAAGTATTCAGCTATATCATCGGACTGGGGGCGGCTGTCATGATGCCCGTCATCTTCACCATCCTGGGCATTTGCATCGGCATCAAGGCAGGCAAGGCGCTGAAAAGCGGATTGCTGGTAGGCGTAGGCTTTGTGGGATTGTCCGTTGTCACCGCCCTGCTCACCAGTAGCCTGGGACCGGCGCTGAGCCAGGTGGTGGACATCTACGGCCTGCAACTCCGGGTGTTCGACATGGGGTGGCCGGCTGCGGCGGCCGTGGCCTACAACACGTCGGTGGGCGCACTCATCATCCCCGTCTGTCTGGGCGTGAACATCCTGATGCTGCTCACCAAGACGACGCGGACGGTCAACATAGACTTGTGGAACTACTGGCACTACGCCTTCATCGGAGCGGTGGTGTATTTCGCGTCAGACAATATATGGTGGGGCTTTTTTGCCGCCATCATCTGCTACATACTCACGCTGGTACTGGCCGACTATACGGCGGACCGGTTCCAGCGGTTCTACGACAAGATGGAGGGCATCTCCATCCCGCAGCCGTTCTGTGCGGGATTCGTGCCGTTTGCCATGGGCATCAACTGGCTGCTGGACAAGATTCCGGGCTTCAACCGCCTGAACATCGACGCCGAGGGCATGAAGCGCAAGTTCGGATTGCTGGGCGAACCACTGTTCCTCGGGGTACTGGTGGGGTGTGCCATCGGTGCCTTGTCGTATAGGAGCGGCGGGGAACTGGTGGACGGCATCCCCAACATCCTGGGCCTGGGCATCAAGATGGGAGCGGTGATGGAACTGATTCCGCGCATCACGGCGCTGTTCATAGAGGGGCTGAAACCCATATCCGACGCCACGCGCGAACTCATTGCCCGCCGCTTCAAGGGCGCAGCGGGGCTGAACATCGGCATGAGCCCGGCACTGGTCATCGGGCACCCCACGACGCTGGTGGTGTCGTTGTTGCTCATCCCCGTCACCATCCTGCTGGCGGTGGTGCTGCCGGGCAACGAGTTCCTGCCGCTGGCCTCGCTGGCGGGCATGTTCTACCTGTTTCCGCTGGTGCTGCCCATCACGCGGGGCAATGTGTTGAAGACCTTCATCGTGGGGCTTGTAGTGCTCGTCATCGGGCTGTACTTCGTCACCAACCTGGCTCCCTACTTCACGCTGGCTGCGCAGGACGTCTATGCCCAGACGGGCGACGCGGCAGTCAACATCCCGCAAGGATTCGAGGGCGGCTCGCTGGACTTTGCCTCCAGCCCCCTGGCGTGGGTCATCTTCCACCTGACGCATACGCTGAAGTACGCCGGCCCCGCCTTGCTGGTGCTGGGCACGCTGGTGGCCCTGGTGATGAACCGCAGGGCCATCGTGAGGATGCAAACCGGGAAGCGGGACTCTATCCAGCATTAGATAGAGACTCTATCCAGTATTAGATAGAGACTCTATCCAGCATTAGATAGAGACCCTATCCAGTATTAGATAGACACCCTATCCAGTATTAGATAGACACCCTATCCAGTATTAGATAGACACCCTATCCAGTATTAGATAGACACCCTATCCAGTATTAGATAGAGAGCCGGGATAGGACAGGACAAGATGGGATATAAGACGTAAAACTTAAATAACAACAGAATATGAAGACATTAGCAACCGCAATCGTGATGGGCGCCGTGGCCACAGCCGCCACCGCCCAAGTGAACTACCAGATGCAGGTGGCCTGCAACCCGCAGGACGTGAAGACCTACGACACCGAGCGCCTGCGCGCCAGCTTCCTGATGGAGAAGGTGATGGCGCCCGATGAAATCAACCTGACCTACTCCATGTACGACCGCTTCATCTACGGCGGGGCCATGCCCGTGCAGAAGGTGCTGGAGCTGGACACCATAGACCCGCTGAAGGCCGACTACTTCCTGGAGCGCCGCGAGCTGGGCGTCATCAACATCGGCGGCCCGGGCGTGGTGACGGTGGATGGCCAGGAGTATGAACTCGGTTTCAAAGAAGCGCTCTACGTGGGGCGCGGCAAGCGGCAGGTGACCTTCCGCAGCAAGGACAGCGCACAGCCGGCCAAGTTCTACCTCAACTCGGCCACGGCACACCGGGAGTACAAGACGCAGCTCGTCACCATCAGCGGCCGCAAGGGTTCGCTCAAGGCCAACTCCTTCCCCGCCGGGAAGATGGAGGAGAGCAACGACCGCGTCATCAACCAGCTCATCGTGGCCAACGTCTTGGAGGAAGGGCCCTGCCAACTGCAGATGGGACTGACCGAGCTGAAGCCCGGCAGCGTGTGGAACACCATGCCCGCCCACACCCACAGCCGACGCATCGAGGCCTACTTCTACTTCCAGGTGCCGCAGGACAACATGGTGTGCCACCTCATGGGCGAGCCGCAGCAGGAGCGCCTGGTGTGGATGAAGAACGAGCAGGCCATCATGTCGCCCGAGTGGTCCATCCACGCTGCCGCCGGCACGAGCAACTACTCCTTCATCTGGGGCATGGCCGGCGAGAACCTGGACTATAACGACATGGACAAGATAAAGTACACCGACATGCGCTAACCCCCGCCGCCATGAAAGACAATGCACGTAACTCCGCCTCCGCGCCGATGACCGGCTTCCGCTGGACCATCTGCGCCATGCTGTTCTTTGCCACCACCGTCAACTACCTGGACCGCCAGGTGCTGTCGCTCACGTGGGACGAGTTCATCAAGCCCGAGTTTCATTGGGACGAATCGCACTACGGCACCATCACCGCCGTGTTCTCCTTCGTATATGCCGCCTGCATGCTCTTTGCCGGGCGGCTCATCGACTGGCTGGGCTCCAAGCGCGGCTACCTGTGGGCCATCGGCATCTGGTCGGCCGGGGCATGCCTGCACGCCCTGTGCGGCATCGTCACCGAGCACTGCGTAGGCCTGCACACTGCCGCCGAGCTGGCCGGGGCTACGGGCGACGTGGTGGTGGTGATTGCCACCGTCAGCATGTACTGCTTCCTGGCGGCGCGGTGCGTGCTGGCCCTGGGCGAGGCGGGCAACTTCCCTGCCGCCATCAAGGTGACGGCCGAGTACTTCCCCAAGAAAGACCGCGCCTTTGCCACCTCCATCTTCAACGCCGGGGCGTCGATAGGCGCACTGGTGGCCCCGCTCACCATTCCGCTGCTGGCCAAGGCCTGCGGGTGGGAGTTGGCGTTCATCATCATCGGCGTGCTGGGCTTCGTGTGGATGGGCTTCTGGGTGTTCCTCTACAGCGCGCCGGCCAAGAGCCGCCACGTCAATGCCGCCGAGCTGGCCTACATTGAGCAAGACAGCCGCGACGGGCAACAGGAGGAACAGCATCCGGCCAGGGAGGAGAAGCCGATGAACTTCATCCAATGCTTCCGCTACCGGCAGACGTGGGCCTTCGCCCTGGGCAAGTTCATGACGGACGGCGTGTGGTGGTTCTTCCTCTTCTGGATACCGGCCTACCTGAACACGCAGTTCGGCATCAAGACGTCCGAGGGGCTGGGCATGGCGCTCATCTTCACGCTGTATGCCATCACCATGCTGTCCATCTACGGCGGCAAGCTGCCCACCATCATCATCAACCGCACGGGGCTGAACCCCTACGCGGCACGGATGAAGGCGATGCTCATCTTTGCCTTCTTCCCGCTGGTGGTGCTGCTGGCGCAGCCGCTGGGCACCGTGTCGCCCTGGTTCCCCGTGGTGCTGATAGGCATCGGCACGGCAGCCCACCAGTCGTGGTCGGCCAACATCTTCTCCACCGTGAGCGACATGTTCCCCAAGTCGGCCGTGGCCACCGTCACCGGCATAGGCGGCATGGCGGGGGGCTTGAGCTCGATGCTGATGCAATACGGCGCGGGCGAGCTGTTTGTCTATGCGGGCGAAACGGGGCTGACGTTCATGGGCTTCGAGGGCAAGCCGGCGGGCTACTTCATCATCTTCTGCATCTGCGCCGTGGCCTACCTGGCCGGGTGGTGCATCATGAAGGCGCTCGTGCCGCGCTACAAGCCCATCGTGACGGACTAAGCCCGGGCAGAGTGGCTGCTTAAGTCTAAGCAGAGTGGCTGCTTAAGCCTAAGCAGAGTGGCTGCTTAGGCCTAAGCAGCCTTCGTGTTCAAGGGGAATCTGCCGTGCGGGCAAAAAAAGAGGGAAGTCTCCCGACTTCCCAATTCTTCTAACCTTAAATCTAAATCTCTATGAAAAAAACGCGGTACAAATATACGGCATCCCTTCCTTATTCGCAACAGGCCGGACAAAGAAAATGCGGCCAAATGTGTAATATCTGCTAAATTACCCCCCTTGTCCCGCCGTTTCCCTCCGTCAATACTTGCAACAAGCGGGCATACAAGGGGTTCAGTTGCAGAAGCTCGGGGACGCCCGTCACAAACATCTGCTTCCGGGCGCGGGTCAGGGCCACGTTCAGCTTGCGGTCTATCAGCACCCCGTCGTCCTCGGTCATGTTGCCCGACGTTTCCAGCTGGTAAGCCCTGTTCAGGCAGAAGGAATAGATGATGACATCGCGCTCGCTGCCCTGGAAACGTTCCACCGTGTCCACCATCACCCCGGCCAGCGCCTCGATGCCCGTGGCCTCCAGTTCCCGCCTAATCAAGGCCACCTGGCTGCGGTAAGGCGCTATGACCCCCAAGGTGTATGCCACGTCGAACTGCCCCCCTGCGCTGTATTGCCTGTAGACCGACGCGGCCAGCCGCGCCACCAGCCGCGCCTCCGAATGGTTCGCCTTGGGCGAGCAGGCCAACGGCTCGGGCTCGGAGGGCAGGAAGGCCACCCGGCAGGTGAGCAGGGCGGCAAACTCGTCAGCCTCCATCCCCGGCGCCAGTGCCAGGCTTCCCTGCTGGTGGGGCAGCCCCAAAGGCAGCAAGCGGTTGCCGTAGAAGGCTTGGTTGGGAAAGCGGGCCACCTCCACATTCATGCGGCCCTGGCGGCACAACATGTCGCAGCAACGCTCGGCCAAGGGCATCACGCTCCCCTCCTCCGCAGCGCGGTGGCGGGAAAGGTGCCTGTACAGCCGCTCGAACAGCGAATCCTTCAGGTTGAGCAGCCCGATGTCCCGCAGAGCCTCATCCTTCACCTCCGACTGTCCAGAGGGTTGCAGCACCACGGCAGGCAGCTGCTTATGGTCGCCTATCAAGACGAACTTGCCGATGGCATCTTTTCCCGACGCATCGCGGGCACACAGCAGGCCGAGCAATTGCGGTTCCAATATCTGGGTCGCCTCGTCCACCAGAGCCACGTCGAACGTCTTCAACCGGAACAAATCCGTCTTCGACGAAAGCGTGGCCACCGTGCCCACAAACACACGGCAACGGGCAATGCGCTCTCTCACGGCCCGGCGGTTGCCACAAGCATCCAGGACGTTCTCTATCAGATAAGGCCGGTAAAGCGGTTCGCAAGCCAGCTCACTCCCGATGCGGATGAAATCTATGGAAGGCCTGATGCCCGCCAGCATCTTGCAGATTTCATCCACAGCCCGGTTGGTGTACGACAACAGCAGCAATTGCCCTCCCCGGCCATAAAAATTCTCCACCATGGCACGCAAGGCCCGCGAAGTCTTCCCCGTTCCCGGAGGGCCTACCAGCAAGAAATAGTCACGTGCCGCCTCAGCCTTCAACGCTATGCGCGAAAAATCGTCGGCAGCCAAAGCTATACGTCCGTCCAGCGAGGTGTCAAACTCCGGCAAGCGTTGCCCCAGCAACAAGTCGCGCCTTGCCTGCGTGGCAGTAAGAAAAGCGCCCAAGCCATTATACATGCTGCGGAACGACGTATCCATATAGTCATGCTCAATGGCATAACGGCTACCGGCCGGCAACACACCCGCATTTTGCTGGGAGGCACGCAAACGCAAGCGGACAGTATTCCCCGTGAAGCTCTCAATGTTACCCTTAAATACCATCTTGTTGGTCACATTGTCAGCATCCTTGTTCCTTTCATACAGCACCACCGCATCCCCCTCCCTGAAATTGGGAAGTATGCACACATCTTCTTCCTCAGCCACATCGGATACGGACAAAACCAGGAAAGGCTTATGCTCATCGGCTGCATGGTTCTGCACGATACAGAGGTCATACAATATTTCACCGGCTTCCCGCTTTTCCTCCAACGTGGAAAGCCATAAGGACGAAGCTCCGAAGCGTCCCCCATACTCCGCATCACCCGACTTGGCAGTATACATCTCTTTCGTGACAAAGTTATAAAGAGTGCAGAAATAGGCTGTCTCCAAAGCCGAGAGCGAGTGCAATCGTCCGCACACCTTCTCAATGGAAGGCAATAAATATCGTTTCCATAAGACATTGTCCAATCCCTTTTCATTTAACAGAGAAGGAGAAATTGCCTTCAGGAACTCAGCTGTATATTCAGGATTATTCTTCAGTTGAACGGCATATTCATTGGCCACAATCCGGTTGCGCACATCCATCACCCTCCGCACCATGGCCCACGATGAGCGTGCCGGATACAGCAACGGATAACGGGTATAAAACAAATAGGCTTTCACCCGGCGATGCTCCATCCCCATGGAGTACTCCAGCACCGCCTGATAAAGCAGCATTTGTACCCGGTTATTCTCCTTAGGTTCAACCTTGCCCCGGATGGCATATTCATCCGCTTTGCCGGACTTCATTTCGATAAACGAAGACATATCCCGCTGCATATAGTCCAGACGGCCTTGAAGTCCCAACGCCTCGCAGATGTACGAAGGTTCAAGCACGGCATCCGCCCTGTCAAGTGCATAGCCCGGAGCCGGGAATACCTCATTTACCGTCTTGCGGATATGTTCAAAATGCAGCTTGCAATCGGCAAAAAAGGCCGCCTCTTTTTCCGGGTCGAGCAAATCTTCGCAAGCCGCCAGTTCGATGGGATAAGCGCGGAAAGCCTTCCGCATACATGCCAGGTAGTCGGGAGCTTCCACCGCATGAATCCATTCGTCAAGGAAAAGGTTAGCAATGTTACCCAGCAACAACGGCCGTGTATTATCCGGCGGCTGTAGGCGTGCAAATACATAATTCAACGGATGATGGCCATATTCCTTGAAACATTCTGCCAGCGAACTGATGTCTATCAGGTAATCCGGTTCCAGTACAATAAACGATGGGGTAAGCACCTCTTCCTCATCGACTGCCACATCCAACAGGTTCAGCTGGGCATGCCGCCACAACACCCGGCACGTTTCCTTAAATTCATCATTAACCTGGGGCACGTTATAATGTACACGCAACAGCCCTTTGTCCACACAGTCCACAGGTTCTACATACAGATAAGTCTCGTCGGCATATTGGAATATCACCCTCATGCGCTTCACCTGCCGTGCAACCGGCGAGGCAAGCAGATAAGTCGCGTCTTCACGGGGCAACAATGCATACAAATCAGCCGGAATATCTTCACCGGTCAAGCGTTTCATAAAGAAAGCCAACGTCTTGACATCCCTAAGCAGCTGTTTCCGCTCCGGCTTTACGCGGTGGTTCAATACATCATTGGAGGCCAGGCGGACAGTATGCAGGCGGTTCTCTTCGGCAAGGGTCAAGCCTATCTTAGAAGCCACGAAGCTGATACGCGCCGACAGGTCGGTCAGCTGCAAGCAGCCTTTGTCACCGCCCAATTGGGTGCGGCATAAGCGTTCCAACAATTCCCGCAACTGGCGGTAAGCCACATATCCGGATAAAGACTCGTTACGGCACACCGCCCACAGTATGCCGTAACCTTCTTTTATACCGATATCATTGCACATCAAGCCTCCTCATTTACCTCCTCGTCGTCCGTCGCCTCTTCCCGTTTTTTATCCTTCACCATCAGGATGCTTAACTCATAAAGCAGATAAAGCGGAACAGCCACCACGGTCAAGGTAAACGGGTCGCCTGTCGGAGTAATTACGGCAGCAGCTATCACTATCAGTACAGCCGCATGCCGACGGTACTTGCGCAAAAAGGTCTTGTTCACAAGTCCTAAGAGAGACAACAGCCAGGTCACCAACGGCAACTCAAAAGCCAGCCCCATGCACAACACCAGCATCATGAAATTGTTGATGTAGGAGTTCAAGGAAATCTGGTTCTCGATAACCGCGCTCAACTGGTAAGTGGACAAGAAACGCAAGGTCAGCGGATACACCATGAAATAGCCCAGCAATACACCCAGGAAAAACATGACAGTCCCCAACGTCAATGCCTTCTTCACCCCCTTCACTTCATTGGGATAAAGTGCAGGGCTGATGAACTTCCACACCTCATAAAACAGGTAAGGAGCCGCCGTCACGACCGACATCCACAACGAAGTAGATATATGAATAAAGAAAGGAGCCGCCAGGTTGATGTTTATCAGCTTTACATGAAAATCCTGTGTAAAGAAGTCACCCTCCAAATGAAATGTTTCTCCCACCTTCCGTAACAAGTCATAAAACGCGAAATCATTCCGGCAAGGTGCCATAATCACCTGGTCGAACAAGTAGGGCATGGCAATAAAGTAGCCTATGGCCAACACGAACCATACGCCCAATACGCGAAACAGCACCCGGCGCAATTCATCCAAATGATCCCAAAAGGTCAGTTCTTTTTCGCTCATAACACAATTCGGCACAACAATTATCCCGCAAGACAGGATGCATACGGGCATATACTTACATGAGGCTGTATCAAGATGAGTTTTGAAACAGCCTCACATCTACCATATTATTTTGTTTTGCAAAGACGTTATCTATCCTTGGACACGGGTTCGTCTATCTCGTCCTTTGCCTTGTTTATTTCTTCTTTAGCCTCGTTTACGCCTTCTTTAAAGCTTTTCACTCCTTTTCCCAGCCCTCTCATCAGTTCAGGAATCTTCTTTCCTCCGAATAATAACAGAATAATCACTGCGATTATAATCCATTCAGTGCCGCTTGGCATTAATAAAAGTAAATTAGTCATAGTTGTATTTCAATTAATTTGCGTTGCAAAGATAGTATTTATTTTTTAGAAAAAACAAAACAGATAAAATCAATCTTGATAATATATCCGCTTTACCCGTGTCGAAACGCTTGTCAATACCTCATAAGGAATGGTCCCCAAAGCATCAGACAGCACCGTTACCGGCAAATGGTCGCCGAATATCTCCACCGAGTCTCCTTCAGTGCACTGAATATCAGTTACATCTATCATACAAACATCCATACAGATATTGCCCACATAGGGTGCCTTCTGTCCGTTCACCAGGCAATAGGCAGCTCCATTGCCCAGATGGCGGTTCAAGCCATCGGCATAACCTATGGGGATGGCGGCAATACGCGACGGGCGGGTTAAATGTCCTTTACGGCTGTAGCCCACCGTTTCATCGGCAGGAACCTCCCGTATTTGCAGGATGGTGGTGCGCAGCGTACTGACATTGTGCATGACGGCATTAGTAATCGGATTGATGCCATACAGGCCTATGCCCAGCCGCACCATGTCGAACTGTGCCCCCGGGAAACGCTCTATGCCTGCCGAGTTGCAGATATGCCGCAATATCTTGTGGGAGAAAGCCGCCTGCAATTCACCGGAAGCCGCTTCAAACGTCTCTATCTGCCGGCGTGTGAAGGCATCAAATACCGAAGAATCGCTACCCGCCAAGTGCGAGAACACCGAGCGGGGAATCACCGCATTCTGCCCCTTCAGCCGTTCTATAAGCCGGGGCATGTCCTCCGGGGCAAATCCCAAGCGGTGCATTCCCGTGTCCAGCTTGATGTGAATGGGGAAGTTGGCAATGCCTTCCTTTTCAGCTTCCCGTATCAAGGCCTCCAGCAGGTGGAAGCTATAGACCTCAGGCTCCAGTTTATAGTCGAACATTGTCTTAAAGGCCGTCATTTCCGGGTTCATTATGAGGATGTCGGCCGTGATGCCCGCCTTGCGCAGTTCAAAACCTTCATCGGCCACCGCCACCGCCAGATAATCCACCCGGTGTTCCTGCAGGGTTTTCGCTATCTCATACGAACCCGCGCCGTATGCCGAAGCCTTCACCATGCACACCATCTTCGTTTCCGGGTGCAACAAGCCACGGTAATAGTTCAAGTTAGCCACCATTGCACCCAGGTTCACCTCCAGAATGGTTTCATGCACCTTTTTCTCCAGCACCTCGGTCAAGGCGTCGAAGCCATATTTACGGGCACCTTTTATCAGGATGATTTCATTCTCCAGACAGAGTTTGCCCGTCCCGATGTCCTTCAGCAAAGCAGTCGTATCCGGATAGAATGCCTTTTCCATGCCAAAGCGGTCGGCGCAGATAGCCAACTCGCTCCCTACACCAATGATGCGCTCCACCCCCCGGCTATTCACCAATTGGGCCACCTGGCGGTAAAGCGAATGGGCGGTCTGCCCCGTTTCAAGGATGTCCGACAATATCAACGTACGCTTCAGCCCCTTGCTCTCCGAGCGCCTGTACATGAAGTCGAGGGCTATGTCAAGCGAAGCCAAGTCCGAATTATAACTGTCGTTGATGAGCAGGCAACCGTTCTTCCCCTCCTTTACCTCCAGGCGCATAGCCACCGGCTCCAATCGTGCCATGCGCTCCGTAATGGCGGCAGGCGGCAGCATCAGGTACACGCATGCGGCAAGGCAATGCAGGGAGTTTTCTATGGAAGCATCGTCTATAAAGGGCAAGGTGTAGCTATTGTCCATATCCAGGTAGCGGTAAGACACCACCGTACTGTTTTCTCCCTTTTCTATCTTGCTTATGTACAGCGGCCGGTCGGCATCCTTGCAACTCCAGGCTATCTCGCGGGCAGGCAACATCGACTTGGCCATGCAGCTGCTGATAAACTCGTCGTCGCCGTTGTAAATCACCACATCGCAATCCTTGAACAAGGTGAGCTTCTCCATGCACTTCTCTTGCATGGAGAAGAAGTTTTCCTGATGGGCGCCCCCTATGTTGGTCAGGATGCCTATGGTAGGCTTAATGATGTTCTGCAAGGCACGCATCTCTCCCGGCTCCGAAATGCCGGCCTCAAACACGGCCAACTGGTGTTCCTCCTTCATCTGCCATACAGACAGGGGCACACCTATTTGCGAATTATAGCTGCGTGGCGAGCGCACCACCGCCTTGTCTGCTGCAAGCAACTGGTGCAGCCACTCCTTCACCACGGTCTTGCCATTACTGCCCGTAATGCCTATGACGGGGATGCTGAATTGTTCCCTATGATGCTCCGCCAGCTTTTGAAGCGCTTTCAAGGGCGACGGCACAATCAGGCAATTCACATCCGGCGCATTCAAAATTGCGCACACGTCCTCCTTCTTATAGTCTTCCTCGCTCACCACGAAGTTGCGCACCCCGCGCGTATAAAGCTCGGCAACATAGCGGATACCGTTATTCCGCCGCGTAGGCAAGGCGAAAAATAGCGTTTCTTCCGGAAAGCTCAACGAACGGCTGTCCGTCAGCAGCCAGTCTATCGTGGCAGGCGCGCTCCCTGTACGGTTCGCGCCTATGGTTTCTGCAATTTCTTCAATTGTATATGACATGTCTCTCGTTCTTTTTCGAAGTCTAAGTACGGGTATTTTTCGTTAAGTCGGTCTATTTTTAACACAATTTGTTCTAAAAAACGCTTATATTCATCCGACTCCGGCCGGAAAGGCTTATGGCATAGCATCTTATGTACATCTTCGCAAGATGCCATTATCCCCCTTGATTCGGGAGTGATGATTTCGCAGAAGCGCTGCCACACGTAGTCCACTGCCTTTGTCGAAGGGTGCACCATGTCGTCGGCATAAAAGCGATAATCGCGCAGCTCGTCCGTCACAATCTCATACGCGGGAAAGTAAAACGCCCGCCCCGGAAAAGCCTTGCATATCTCCTCCACGGCCAACAGCAACGTTGCTTTGCTGAGCTGACTTTCGTGAAGCCCGTCGCGCAAGTAACGGATAGGGCTGACGGTAAGATACACCTTCAGCCGTGCATTGCGGGCAAACAGTTCCGCAAACAACGCAGCATATTCCGCCGCAATCTCCTCCACCGACAGCCTGCGCCTCCCGAAGTTCCGCTCCGGCAACTTGTGGCAATTGCCCACCACGCGCCCCGTGTCCTTAGCCTCATACACCACCGCCGAGCCGAAGGTTAGCAGCAGGAAGTCCAAGTCGTCCACCTCACCTGCCGCCACCTGCAGACGACCATTAATGAGGCGCAACGTCTCTTCCACCGTGTCCGCAGAAAAGTCGCTATGGTGCATCGGGCTATGCCAACAGCCGTTATGCCAGAACAAATCTTCCCGGCCATACACCTTGCCCTCCATCATCTCCTGCAAAGCCTCTGCTATGGACAGAGGGTTATACAAGATGCCGAAAGGATTGACATCACAACGGAACTTGCTTATTTTCAAACGCTCGCCCATAGCCTCGGAAAAGCACGAGCCCAACGACATCAGCACATCGGCATGGGCAATGGCCGGCAAGTCGACAGGCAGGGATACCGGAGTAAAGAATTCCATCATAAGTAATCAATCATAGTTTGTTTATGCTATAAAAGTGAATCGGGGATTATTTATATGCACGCAACTCTGCAATAAGAACCTGCTTGCTGATGAGCCGACCTTCATAAAGAGCAAAAGCTGCATAAACACAATCATTGGCTACAGGGCCGTATACAATGTCATAGTCATGAACATATCCCTTTTGCATACGGTTAGCCATCACAAAGAAATATGCCTTATCGAGCAAATCTTTATCCATATTCCTCATACTTTCCTCGATTTCAGGACAAATATAGCGATTCTTTCCTCAAATAAAGGGAAGAAGAGAATGAATATTCCCCAATAAGTAACTAATCATATTTAGTTTATACGATAAATGGGAATTTAGCGCGCGCAAGCACATCCAAATTTTTTAGACGCGGATTGAGCGGATTAGGCGGATTGTTAAAGGGGCTTCGCCCAATTAATCATCCGTATGGTTTAAAAATAAAAAAATAAAATCCGCTTTATCCGCTCAATCCGCGTCTAAAAAATAGTCCGATAAATTATCATTTAATTCCGTACTCTTACTTATTTGTTGTCTTAACAAACCGGAAAAAGAAAGCCGCCCGCCTCTTGCGGTCGTTTGCAAAGGGCAGGCGGAATAATGGAATCCATCCGAAACGGAGGCGATCACTCCGTGCCGGCTATGTCGTTCAAGTCGAAGAACAGCAGGCGTGTCGCTTGACCGGCATCGTCTTCATTCAGTGGGATGAAACCGTTTTTCAAGTAGAACGGAATAGCATCGGCGTATGCGTCTACAGTCAGAAAACGGCATCCCGTCTTATTGTCGGTTATGAAATATCTCTTGATAAATCGGATGAGATTAGAGCCAATGTGCAGGTTCTTGGCTGCGTTGTCCACCGCCAGCCTGCACAACTTTCCCGCAGGATAGCTTCTCAAACGCTTCTCGTTCACAAAGCGGTGCTTGCGGAAACGGTTGAACTCGGTCTTGCTCTCGAAATCGCTTAGCGACACTTTGTCGTTGGCCAAACTGAAATAAGCCAGTACCTTACCGCTCTCGCTATCTTCTACCACGTATGTCACGGCAAGCAATGCCTTGCGGTACAGCGGTGCCTCTTCCAAGATGAAACTGTTCAAGTCTTCATCGCCGCAATCAAATGAAGCTATATGTTCAGCTGGGCTAAGCTTCCTCACCCTTAGCTGCTCGTAGTCTATCTTCATATTTCTTGCCGTTTTCGAACCATTTCATCACAATGTCATAGCTCTTTTTAATCTGATCTATTTCTTCTTGCGGAACAGTCCGTTTCTGATTCATTCTTACCTCAAACCGTCGGGCATCTTCACCAAACAGTATCGGGGTTTCTTTTATAGGTCTTGCCATATTCTTTCCTCCCTTCATTAGTATAAAAAACACACCCCCCCATCGTTAAGAGGCTTGGGAGGCTCGTGCTGCAAAAATACAACAACCATTCCACACCGCCAAACTTTGGCAATTCTTTATCCAACATTTCCATAGCTTCCCTCTACTTTCCTAAAATAAAGGGAAGAAAAATATGGACATTTTCCCATCACACAAAATATTCCAACAAAAATTACATTTCCGCTTGCCCTTTCTCCCCTTTTCCCGTTGCACCATGTTCGCATCTTTTACGCTTCTTGTTCGCTTCTATAGCGAGGGGGAAAATTCGAACATGGTACGAACTTGGTACGAACCGGGTAGGTAGTTGGTATATACAGGACATATATTTGTTAAGTAAAAGTATTGACACATAAATAGTTACGAGCATTACGGAGAGATATTTTTGTAAAGAAATAGAAAACAGAAGCTCTCTAATTGTAAATATTTAAGAGTACACGATTAAACAATAGAGGGGAATAATACATCCTTACAAACAAGGCTTACAGAAGGAAAAGTCCCCAAAAGGAGCCGGAGCAGCATGGTGACAGGCCCGATTTTTCCCCAGTTAGGAAAAAAATATTCCCCAGTCAGGAAGGGGGCGCTGCCTAACTGGGGAAGAAAAATAGCCTTTATAACGTGCCTTTCTCCAAAACCACTTCTTCGTCATTTTGCAGGCGGCGGAGGGTGACGCTGCCTTGGTAATACTCCGTATGACCAATGGGATAAGGGGAGAAGCGCACGTAGATTTCTTCGTCCATATCCAAGGGGTACTCCGTGCGGAGGGTGAGCGTGAAAGTGGCATGTTTATGATTGCTTTCGTCTCTTGTAGCATTGCACACACCCAAACGAGTACCATCCTTGCGCTCCAACGACAGATAGGGCGATTCTAACAAGAACTCGCCGTCACTTCCCTCAGCAAATGTAACAGAGCCGGTAATCTGCCTATTGGTAATCGTTAGCTCGGCAGGGGTAAAGGCTACCTTATTGTCGTATTCGGAAAGGGTTATCGTCTCGGCAGAAGCTACTGTATTGGTTTGGAAAAGCAATGTGACATTTGCTTGGTCGGTAGTAAACGTGTAACCGCCCTCTACAGCCTTCAGTCGCGTTTCCTCGTCAGCAGGCGATAGGTTCGTGGTAGCCACAAAGACGGTTACGGACTTGTTGCCATTGAAGTCGAATATCTCTTGCGGAATGTCAACATTCAGCGTGACTGCTTCACCCGGACCGTAGGGTATCTCTACACTGCTGCCCGTGCTGCTGCCGTAGTTAAGGGTGGCAGTAAAGACATAGGCATCCGCGCCTCCGGCCTGCCCCGAAGTGCTGTTTCGGGTGGTGAGGATGGTGGAGCGGTAAGTATTTTCGCTATTGTTTCCTGCCGCTGCATCCACATTGTGCGCCGCTATGCGTATGTAGCTGGCACAGTCGGTGGACTGGGTCACCATGGGGATGGTGATGCCTGTATTGGCGTAGTTGCCAGGCTGAGTACTCGGCATGGTATAAATGTAGTAGAAGCCGCGCTCCGGGTCGGGAGTGTCGCATTCCCGCAAGTCTGTACCTGTCGATTTAGCTTGAATCTTATCCTTGTCCACGTAGATGCGCAGGTCTACACGTTCATCATTATTGGGCCAGAAAACATTGCCGCTTGTATTGACAAACTGCAAGTGCAGGTTGAATTCCTGCCCGGCTATGGGCGGTACATGCACCTCGGCATTATTATTCAAATCAGTAGTCCAAGTCACTCCATTATTTGCATTGTCCAGCCCCACCCGGATGTAGTTTATCTGGTTGCTTCCTGCCATGTAGATATATTGCCGGATGGTGGTGAACGCTTCTGCTTCCAGGAAGAACTCTATGCGTGGGGCTTCGTTTTCGTTTGCCTCATAGTCGTTCAGCACAGTCTCGAAATTCACGCGATGCAGGCCGGGACGGTCTACAGTGTAGACGTATTTGTAAGACCAATCCCTCTTCTCTTCGATTGCCCCGTCGGCCAACTTAAAGTTGCACTCTTCGAATACCACGTCCAAGTAGGTTTGGTTGCCATTCATGTCCACATTGGTGCCGTTGTCATCAAAGAGGTTGGCGGAAATCTTTACGTCCAGCGGGAAAAGTTCTTCGGGGAAATCTTCGGGGATGGTGAAGGCTATGGCCACCGGCTGCCCTGTCCGTTCGGGCACGCCCGATGAGGTCCACACCGGGGTAAAGGAGAAGTTGGTCAGCGAAATCAGGTTGACGGTGCGCACGAACTTGCCTGCCTTGATTTGCAGGGAGCCGTATTGGGGCGAGCCGATATTGAGCGGAAAAATGGTGATGGTGCCTTCGCCCGGATTGTCTAATGAAGTGCCGGCTTGGAAATCATTTTCTATCCTTGATTCAGCGATACCGGTGTTGCCGCCTTCCGTCCACGTCACTTCGGGAGTAGTGTTGTTTCCGCTGCCGCCGAACCAGGTGTAGCGTATGGTGTATGTGCCGTCGGCATTAATGGTTTCGGGCGTAATGATACGGGTGGTTGCACCTGTCACTTTCAGCTCGCTCTTACTGTCGCTTATGCCGGCTATGGTCTGGTCTATGGACACCCATACATTGTTGGCGGCATCGCCGTTCAGGGCTTCTTCAAAGGTGGCGTAGCCCATGCGTTCCGGGATACCGGTGAAGTGAAAGGTGTAGAGGTGGTTGCGCAAGATGGGGAAGTAGTCGCCATTATCGTCTACCAAGGCTATCTTGTAGTAGCGGTCATTCTCTTCCCACTGGGTATCCTCGCTTTCTCCCCCTTCTGTATTGATGCGGAAAATAGCAAACATGGGATTGTTGGCCGAGTTCTCATGCTCAAAGGCAAAGCGGGCATCGCCACCTTCCGAGTAGCGGGTCACATCCGTCGGGGTAGTGGCCACCAGTTTGTCCTCTTCGGCGCAGAGGGTAGGCTCGGCAATGGCGGCAGCATCGGCAAAGGCAAACGGGTCTGCGTTTTCTCCGGTTTTCCGGTTGTAGGGTGCCACCGTGCCGCGCGAGTATTCGTTGACCAGAACATAGCCTTTAATGCTCAGGTTTTCACCTGAACCTTCCCGATGGTGCTGGAAGCGTGCTTGGTTGCGGAACATCTGCACGACATCTCCCGTACCTCCTGCAAAACTTGTCAGCTCTTCTTCCGTGGCAAAGTGCATGTATCCCCAGTAGGACAGCAGGCCTGAGGTGGTGGTAAACTCAGGAATTACTTCCGTGTCCAGGCGTCCCAGGTTGGGGGTGTCTTCAAAGTCGTTCACGTTGAGGTTGGCAATGAAGTGAATGTAGCGGGTAGCACCGGGAATGGTGGCCTGGAAAGAACCGCTCAGATTGTTGTCCAACGTGCCGTCGGAAGTATTGCCTCCTCCCGACACAGTCTGCTCTATATCCGTAGCCTGCACATGGCCTATGTAGTGGCGGTAGCTGTCGAAACAGAACAGCCACAGCGTGCGCACGCCATATCCGTCGGGGTCTACGGCACGGGTCACCACTTCCTGCATGTCGGGTATCTGCGTGGAGAAGCGCAGGGTGATGTTGCCGTTTTCATCCACCTCTACGGGACGGGTATTGTCCACAAGGGCATTGTCCTGGCAGGCGGCAAGGAGTGCCAAGATGAGGAGCAAAGGGAGGTATCGTACAAGTTTTATCATATACTATTGATTAAGATAATCTTCTTGCATAATGGGTTCATTGGCTTTGACGTCGCGGATGCAGCGGATATAAGCAGAAGAATACCCTGTTCCAATGGTTCCTTCGTTCCATTCCGTTACATTTCCCCACCAATCTTCCTCTTCGTTAGTTAGTAACACCTTACCGCTAGCAGCCCAATAATAAGCACCTGCTAATACACGATCTATTACTGACTCGTCATCGCCTTGATATTTATCTATTATCCAAAGTTCCTTTTCCGTAGGCAGCCGCCAATCCTCATAAACTTCTCCATCCAAAGATTTTTCCGCATATTCTCTACAGTGAGTTTTAGCGCTATTATACCCTTGTGTAGTTACTGTTCCCAATTGAGAGGCTATCATAAAAGCGGGGGATACCAATTGGTTGTTTTCATTAGAACTATCTGTATAACCATCTTTATCTAATGCAGGGACAGCTAAAGTATATTTATTGGAAGTCTTGGTGATACGAACAAAATACATGTTGTTGTTGGGATTATCTGATTGTTTACTATACCTTTCCACTTCCCAATCTCCATATCTATAGTATCCTTGAAACCATCCTGTACTGACCCATTCACTCTCTCTGTTATATCTATATTGATAAATGCTACCATTATAATAAACTTTTGATTTGAAATCAGAGCCAGATGTCTTAGGAGCTTCCGCATCATCACTCTGCGGACTTTCATAAGGTCCTGATTCATAAGTGACAGTAGAACCATTGTATTTAAAGTCCGTTCTATAAGAATACCATCCCGGCACCGCCACAATATACTCCAGCGGATATTGTTTCACCAAGAACGTAGCAGTCACTCCTTGCTCATTCTTTACTTCTACTTCAATATACCGTATACCGTTGTTGGTCGGAATATCAGAGGTAACTTCCAAATACCCATATCGGCTGCCTTCTTCTCCTACTATACTGGCATTGATATGATAGCGTTGCAAATTATTAATCGTCTGTTTTTGGTTCATTTTGTCATAATAATAAGCCTCCACCACACGCACGTAGCTGGTAGTGCCACTATTATTCCACACCCCCGACGACGACGTGAAATACTGCTCCGTCGTCTCGCTGATGTTCTTCATTTCAATCACATCTTTTAGCAATTCCAGGTAGCGGACATCATCATCGCTGATATTGATAGTTTCCTCATCCCAATCTACCACTTCAAACTTAGGTTTCAACTCTACCGGCTTATCAATTTCCGTCTGTCCCAGGCGGTCTATGGTGATGGTGGTCTGGTAAATGGTATTGCGGTTCAGCACCATTTGGTCGGCAGAGGTGCCCAGGCGGATGGGTATTTTGTAATAGTTGGAAGATTTATATTCCTCCACATTTCCGGTATTGCCATCACTATTTCCTATATATTCTCCCGGCATGTTCAGCAGCACGAAAGTCTCGTCCAAGGCATTGTTGCCCCAGCGGTTGGGATAAGTGTAGACTACCACCACTGCGGCGTTTTCCGCATCGGGTTGCTGTTGCTGCCAAGCCTCCACACTTTGTTCTTCCGCCCCGTTTCCTGCCAGCCCTCTTTCTTCGGACAAAGTGCGTTCTTCATCGTCTGCCCAAAGCAAGCCTTTGGTGGCATGGTTGCGCACAATGGAACGGTAGCCTGTGGGTGTGAATACCGCTTTGAAGTCTTCCGCCAGATTGATGTAGATTCTTATCTTTACCGCTATGCGGGTGACCGGCACGGGGAGGATGTAGTTGTTCTCTTGTACACTAGGCTGGAAGTTCACATCGCCCGTCATGGTGAACAGTTTGCCGGAATAATAGTTGTTACTTCCCAAATTGCCATGCTCAGGCTTCCAGATGTCGGTATCGGTATCCATGGCAGCTTTCAAATCATCTACAGTAAAGATTTGTGATAAATCTTCTGTTCCGTGATAATTGGCCACCACGTAGATGCCATACTGTGCATCAGGGCCTTCGGGAAACATGTTGGTGTTGTTCTTCCAGTCGCCCGAAGCCAGGGTGGCCACGCCGTTGGTAAAGGTCAGTTTCTTGTAGCTCTCACTCCCTTCGCGCGTGCCGTCGGCCTTGAAGATGAACACGTGGGCGGTCTCTATGGTGTTTTCGCGCAAATTATCATTGCCTACTTCCGTGGCCCGTGTCTCTATGGACGAGGTGCGCAGGTCTATCACCAGCCCTTCGGATACAGAAGGTTCGGGCAAGGCAGGCAATTCCTCTTGCGTACACGAGGTTGCCAAGGCTATCAGGCCAAGTAGGGCGGCCAGGTTTGCTATGAACAGTTTCTTTATCATGTGAATGCACTCTCCTTTCTGTTTCAATTGCCAGCGGCGGGCAAGGCATCGTATGCGTTTTCCGACACTTGGCGAATCAGTATCTCCGTCTCATTGCCAGGGAAGGGATACGTACCGTTTTCCTCATTTTTGGGATTGATAATCTGCATGCCCTCATCTTCCATCGCTCCACCAAACGGGGAAGAAAGCGTGATGAACAGTTTCACCTCTTGCGGTGTCTCTTGGTTGTAATTCCCTATGGGCACAATGGTGAAGGTAGCAAAGTTCGGGGTTTCTTCGCCTACCCCACTGGTAGTTCCCTCCAGACGGAAGTCTACCGTAGAGCTGAGGTGTGCCGTCCACGTGGCGCCGACAGGGGAAGCCATGCGGAACTGGAAGGTAGCCCCCCGGTTTGTGCCGTCGGTAGAGGTGGCAACTGCTACGGCACGCTCATTATCTGCGGTTTCCGGGTCATCCGGTATTTCTTTATAGAGTGTTACTTTTTGTAACTCAGCATTCCAATCGGTGGAAAAGTCTATTTCGTTCTCGTCTACTTCCCAAGGCTTTACATCAAGCTGTATTTGCAGGGAATTGGATACCAAGGTGCCGCGCACGTTGATGGTCTGGTTGCGCTTAACGGCAGGCAGGTAAACCATTTTTTCATGTTCCTCGCCGTTGGTGGTGTATTCTATTTCCAGCCAATACATTCTGTTTCCATTCCCGTCTGTGCCCTCCGGCAGTTTATCAGGATTTTCCGTGCCAAATAGGTTTTCCAACATATAAGTTTCAGCTATAGTCTGATATTCGCCGTTCTCGTTGTTTACAGACGACACCACTTGTGTGATGGGGACAGACGTGGCTAGAAACGCGTCAGATAATCCTTCCGGCATAACATACATGGTCTTTTGGTCTCCTTCCGTGGGTTCCTTCATCAGCCAAGTGTATCTCGGTCCCCGATAAAGTGTAGCCTTGTCTATAGTGGCGTCCTCTTCCCCCACCTTGGCAAATTGCAGCCTTAGCCTTGCCATGGCACGGGTGCAAAGAATGTCTATCAGCTGCGGCGCGGTGGTCTTGCGGATGGTGAAGGAGCGGTTGTTTTCGTCTACATTATTTTCCGTCTTTCCTTCTTCCAGCAGGTTGGACATGGGACAGGCAAAATTCCCGTCTGCGTCAGTTTTGAAAGTGTTGGCCGTAAACATATAGTTCTCTACCTCACTACGGGTAGTGTTCGCATTCAAGTCCGAGGAATTAGCTTCCTTTGTCATGCTACCATCGTTCAGCGTCACCAGGAAGTCTACCACGGTGGTTTGGGTGAGCGGCAAGTCCATAGTGCAATAGTACGGGCCGTTGCCTTCCACTTCTTGATAATAGTAACCGATGGGGGCAACTGCTGTTCCTGCCGTGCCGTGCAGATAAGCATAGATGCGTATGGTGCGTATCTCCTTGTCGTAGTTCACGGTGGCACGGGTTTCGGGTGCATTGGCATCTATGGCCAGCATGACCGTTGTGGTGTCACCCGATGCAGGCAATGCCCCCTCCACATCGTCGGAAGTACATGCCGCGAAGCAAAGGCAGACAAACAACAGAGCTACTATGTTATTCCATATCTTCATGTCTTTCTCCTCAAAGTTTTAATCAAAATCGGGATAGACATCAATATCTTCCCGCCACGACGCCAGCGATACACGGATAATCAGCCCGCCTTCTTCGCCCGGCTCGGTGCCTCCTATTCCCGCAATGCTGCGCACATCCAACTGGTAGATGTTGTTACGCACAATGGCATACTCCATGGGACTAATCTTAGTAGGGTCGCCATCGTCGGCATGACGTATCCAATAGGTGTAGTAGCATATGCCATTGGTATATTTGTAGATGCCATACTGGAGACAGTTGTCATCGGTCAAGCTGATGTTGCCGCCCATAGCTGTTGCTATTTCTTCTAAAGTCTTGTAGAACTTATTGGCATACCAATAGAAAGTTTCTCCTTCCGTGAAACCGGCCGGTGTATATTGCGCTTTGAAGACTACGCCGGTGCAGTAATATTTCCTCTTGTCTTCATTTTCCAGCACTTCAGCCGGAATGACGTTTTCCTGGGTGTAGTCCAATAAATAATAGGTAGTGCCATCCTCATCCGTAGAGGTGACCTCAGTAGACAATCCACGCCAAAGTTGTGCCCAATCTTCTGCATCGTGAAAATACAGGGAATTGTCATAATGATGGTTACCGGTTTCAATAGTAGGCAAGTTCAAAGTCATGGGGCCTATCACATAATTGGAAGCTGCACTCAGACCATTCTTAGGCTCCTCATCACCCAAATAAGTAAAGGCAAGCGGATTTGCCGACAAATCGGTACCAGCCGTTACCCGTTTAAACCAATAGGAATATTCTATATTATTGTTTACGGTATTTTCAAAATACTTATTGACCACGATAAATTGCTGTATTTTCACAACATCCCCAGTAGTTCCTATCTGATAGCTATCATTCACGCGGCAATCTATCCGTGCCACCAGCCTTTCCACATCTATATTTACCGTAGCCGGATTATTTTTGCTGTTGTTTCCTTCTATCTTGACAGAATTAATTCTTTTCTCGGCATCGAATATTGGATTGGCTGAGGACATGACAAATAAGTTATTTTCCACAGCTTCTAATGTGGCTGCATCCCTTAGTTCGCCTAATGTGCTAAAATTAGTCTCTGTTTTCACGCCATCAACATTGGCTATTGCCAGCACATCATACGTCTTGCCTATTTGCAATTCATCTATTTCCATAGGCTCAGTAAAATACCGGTTATTGTAGCCATGAAGGTTGCTTTCCCCAAACGAGAAATTCACTATTGCCTTAATCTGAGTATTTCCATCAGCATTAATACCTTTCCTTATGCCAGATTCATCTTCCCCTCCGTCAAAGAAATAGAGATATAAATTTTCTATCCGGTTTTCGTAGTTTTCTCCCGGCCATTCGTCATCCCCATTCTCCCCCGGCGTGGGCGACCCTATCGTCCGCGTCCGGGCACCGCCATCCGTATTCACCACCACGCTGACATACACGCCGCTGCCGTCCGCCTCCTCGTGGGGAAGGGATACATCGGCCATGCCGCCATCCATGCAACTGCTAAGGACGGGGAGAGCCGTGAGGAGACAGGCAATGCTGTATGGCAATAGCTTTCGGAGTGTCATTTCTTCTTGACTACTTTATTCTTGACCACTTGACTTCTTGACTTCTTAACTTCTTTATTCTTGACTTCTTGACTACTTGACTTCTATCTACTACTACAAATCCACATTCATCACCCGCTTGCTCCAGCCCAGGATGCCGATGGAGACGTCGGTGTACTGCCACTTGCCGCCCTTCAGGAAGAAGGTGAGGCGGAAGTCGTAGCCACGGTCCAGAAACTCCTGGAGGGTGTAGCGACGGGTCTCGTCGTAGTTGCGCAACTGGCCCAGCAGGTTGCAGAGGTCGGCCTCTATCACCGCCTCGCGGGTGTCGCGGCGGCGTATGGTGAGGCGGGCATCCTCCGCAGGGTCGTCGCTGGCATAGAGGCGGGCGGTCATAAAGTCGGCATGCGCGGTACGGCCAGCCTCGCCGCTGCGCGTCTGCATGGCCTCGTCGTCATCGGTAGTGTTCCAGGTGGCGTAGGGCGTATAAATGGCCGTGCGGGTGCCGGTGGAAGGCACAGGCTTACCGGTGCTCATCTGCGCGTAGTCCAAGTAGAGGTTGCGGTGGGTGATGGTAAAAGTGTAGTCGGTCACATCCATGGTTTCCGGTTCGTCAATCTCGCGCAGGGACACGGAGATAGACTTGGTGTCGCGCATCAGCGAAAGGGTTTGCTCGGCGTAGCGGTCGGCAGGCACGTAGACGGGCTGCGTGCTCACGGCGTGCCACAGCGTGTCCAGCGGCTCCTGTTCATGGCGCACCAAGGCCCAGTCATCGCCCAGATGGGTGTGGTCCAGTTCAACGCTGAAATCCTCCATCAGGTCGCCCAAGGCAGGTTCTTTCCACAGGAAGTTGGCGCCGGGACCGGCCAGCATGTCCTCATACGAGCGTTGCCCGCCCACGGCAAGGAACCGGTAGTTGCCCTCGGGCAAGTCCAGATAGAGGCTACCGGGGCGCGGTGCGTCGGCGCGGTGCAAGTCAGGCTCAATGAAGGAAGTGACATATTGCCCTTGTTCGTTGTAAACAAAGACACCCACGCTGCCCACGTGCTCCAGCATGTCGGCGCGTTGCAGGTTGTAGTCATACTTCAGGTTGAGCCACAGGCCGTGTTCACATCCGTCGCGGTCTTCAAAGATAAAATCCGTGCAGGCCGTGAGGGATGCGAGCAGGGCAGCCACCAGCGCAAAGGCAACTTTGCGCGTCCGTTGTCCCTTCCAAAGGTGTATATTCGCTGTTGCTTTCATTTGTTTGTCTTGTTGTTTGTCTCGCGGATAACCGTTTCTGTTCGTGCGGCGTTTCTTTGTCCAACCATCATCGGCAGCATGGGCATTTCCCTGCCTGTAGAGACGTGGCGTGCCGCGCCTCTACAGGCAAAGGGAATGCATTCTTCATGCCACACGTTTTCCCTCCAAATTAGAGGTCTACGCTCTGAGAACGTTTTGCCCAGGAGAGGACGTTGATGGCACAGTTGATATAACCTTCTGCTGAATCATCCGGGCCTTCCGGTTCTTCTATTGTAGGATCACCAGGTCCACTTACTGATTGAATATCTATTTCATACCAGTTATTACGAACTACCCCATAACGACCTAAATGCTTCAATTGATAGCTAGACTCATCCTCAACTCCTTCTTCTTCCAATCCTACTCCTTCACTATCTTGGAAGTGACGGATCAAAGAAGAATAGTAGAAATTTTCGCCGTCTTTATAATATGATATTCTACCTCCAACTACAGATGCTACAGCAGCTACTTGAGCATTGTATTTATCAGAACCTGATGTCTCAGTAAAAGTGAATACATCAGTAACATCCGTATATGTACCAGAATTCAAATCTGTTTTAAGACTTATACCCTTTGAATCCTCGGTTATAGATAAATCGTCAGAGGTATCCAATAACTCATTAGCTGCACTTATGACATAATCAACAAAAGCATCAGTTCCATTAGAAGCAGAGCCACCACCTACAGTCTTTTCCGGATATTTTGTGGAATTAGTACCACAAATAAAGAAACTCTTTTTAGAAGCCGCTGTTTCCCCATCAAATTTTGTCCAATAATTTGTTTTTATCAACACGCCTGTTGTCTGTTCCTTAGCTTGTTGATCATAATTCATTGTATTTTCAAGGCAGTAGCAAGCATTATCAGCTGTAGTTGTTACAAGGTTTGTATTCCAAGTAATACCTGTTGGAGTAATGTTGCCATCTTTATCTGTAGTATAAGTAGTGAATTCATTCTGTCCTGTAACATCTTCGCTTCCGCTTCCATAATAATTAGCATCTTGTGCCCAATAAATGCGATAATAGTTTGTTTCGTTAGCTACACCAAAAGATGCATTTTCTATGGGGCGTGTACCAGCAAAACGTTCAGCAGCATTGCCATTACTACTTGCTGTACTTAACCAAGAACTTGTAGCTGTAGCATTAAAGTTCCTTACATCTCGCACTAACTTTGTAGAATTATTGGTTACATTCAAACACCAACCTGTGATTTCTATCAAATCATCTGTTTCTTGTCCAGTTGCATCAGTAACTTTAATTTTCTTTGCATCATTTGCATCCTTATGGGTAGACGTAGAAGTCAACGTAACTTTAGCAACAACACGCTCTACATATACATTAGCAACATCACCAGCCACTGCATCCCCCTGATCATCGTATACAGTAACCGGAACTAAAGTATAGGCTTTAGCACCAGCAATGGTGTTTGAACTTCCTTGCTTATCCGATAATGGAGAATTGGTCATGGTAAATTGATTTTTCGTTTGCTCATCACCTACAAAAGCATTCAAATCAACATTTGTACCATTCAACTTACTTTGAAGGGCAGAAAGAGTACTTGTACCAGCAGTTAAGGCTGTACCATTTACTGATAAACCGCCGTTTGTTGAAGATATCAAGTCTGAGTTATAATTTAATATTACAAGCACATACAATTGCTCTGTAGCACTTACCTTAGGAGCCTCCGTAATAATAGACACTTGCTCTGTCACTTGCGGTATTTCTGTAGATCCCGATACAGTTAAGTTTCCTTTGGCAATGGGGTATGCTTTTACAAATTTGGCATTAGTGTCAGGATCAGTTGGTGTCTGATCTTGAGATGTTCCGCTCTTATTATCTTTAAAGAACACAAGCATGGCATTCTCCACATTGTATTCATTTGCTTCGCCATCTTCCAAGTCTACTACAGGAGAATCTTCTGTACCATCCGTAGACCTTGTTGATGTTCCGCTCGTAGTAGGCATATTAATCGCCACCTTTACATACCCTTCTCCCGTAGCCGGAGTGTTGGTATTATTCCCTCCCGTCGCATCTTCCAGCGTGTCGCTACAAGCGGCAAACATACCTGCCGCCAACAGCATGGCCAAATAGTTAATCTTTTTCATAATTACATTATTAAAGTTGTTATCATATTGTTTGTTTTGCATTCTCTTTGCACAGGGCACAACACGCGCACCACGCACACAGTGTATGTTGTGGTGTTCTTAGGCTTATGAAGGGAAATAAGGGGGATAATGTGAGGGGGGGGAAGTTGCAGGGGACGGCAACGCCGTCCAACCATGCTTAACCGCTGTGTGCCGCGTAGCGGTACCTGCGGCAGGAAGCCATCGCCCGGCAAGCTGAACCTCGGAGGGGTTCAACATCATAGTGACGAGACACTGACTGTTCGGCCTCTTCGAGGTCGGGAATGCGCTCTATGCTTGCATGTATCCGCAGGTACCGCTACGCGGCACACAGCGGTTAAGCATCGTTGGACGGTTTCACCGTCCTGAGAGATGCATTCTGCATGTCTCGTCAGCGCGTTGTTCCTTGTTTCTTTATCAGCTACTATAGCCTCGTAGCGTTACAGCCCAACCTTTGCCTTAGCTTGAGCAAACAACTCTGCTACTCGTGCGGCAGACAAAGATTCGCGTTCGGCTTTGTCGTATATGGTGAGCAGGATAATCTGTCCACTTACTTCATCAATTTCATATACATAAGTAAGGACTCTTGCTCCATGGCTTTTGCCACGATTCTTACTGGCTATAGCCATTCGTACTTTAAACTTTCCCTCTCCCAAATCGGAACCAGTGAAAGGATTAGCGCGAAGTTCTTCAAGCAAACGAGCATAATCTTGCTTCATCGACTTGTACTTCTTGCTCAATCGCTTCAATTCCTTTTCAAACTCAGGAAGGGTGTCAATGCTATAATTCATGAAGCAGCTCCTCCGCCGATTTCAGTTTCCAACCTTCTTTTTTTGCACGACACAATTCAGTAAAAGCATTGAGATATACATCTTCCAGCTCTTCCTTACTGATGTACTCCACATCATCATCTTCTACAGCCTTCTTGACCGTGGCCTGCTTTACGGCAGACATGGCACGATTCAAGGCCCGTTGCACCTTCTCTATCACATCCACGTTGTCTACGCTGTAGAGTTGGCTGACCAGCGCATCACGCTTAATACTGAGGTCTACATTTTCAGTCATGGCTTTGCTCCTTTCTTGTTTAACTTATTGCAAAGTTACGCATTATTTCCCTTATTTCCCACTAAGTCAAAGAACACTTTTTTAATGAAGAACTAATAATGAAGAATGAAGAATTGTGGCGCAGCCTCGTTCAAAAAAAGAAGTTCCTACAGAATTCTTCATTTTGCCGCGTAGCGGCGATTCTTCATTCTTCATTTATCACCAGTATCCTCATATTCTCCTCCGCCCCCTTCAGTCCGGCTGCTTGAGCCTGCTTGAGCAAGGAGAGGGCTTCATCGTAACGACCTTGCTGCAGCAGGGCCACACCACGGGCATTCTGTGCCTCGGGGGTGTTGCCCGCCTTGTCCAGGTAGGGCAAAGCCTGTTCCGTCAGCCCGGCCTGCAGCAGGGCATTGGCGGCGTTGAGGTTAGCCACAGGGTCGTCGGGATACAGGCGCACGGCCACGTCGAACACGTGGTTGAAGTCCGGGCTGCCCGGCTCGTAGGTCTGCGCCACGGCAAACATCTCTTGCAAAGAGAGTTTCTGGGGCTGGGTGCGGATTATCTTCCTTGCCTCCTGCACGTTGAACCCACGGATGACGTAGGTCACCACGTAGTCCGACCGCCGCAAGCCGGGGTAGCACTCCTCCAGCAGCATGCGGTAGGCCTCGGGATGCTCGCGCTTCAGGCGGGCCTCCTTGGGGTCGGGCTGCAGGTCGCTGTCTATGATGTCCAATATTTCCTGCTTGTCCTTCAGTCCCGTCTGCAGCACGTAGGCGCGCAGGCCTTCCCAGTTCTCCGGCTCATAGGCGGTGGCGAACAGGGTGTCGCTGAAGTCGTAGCGGTCGATGAGGTAGCGTTTCAGTGCCTCGGTACGCCCCTTGGCCAGGCGGGTGTTGCTGGCCCACGTGCCCTCGGGCGAGGCAAAGCCCTTGATGCTGATGGAGGCGATGGTGGCGTCGGGGTCGTGGCGCACGGTGTCGATGGTGGCACGTATCTTGCCCAGCTCCTGCGGATTGCGCCGGTAGTCGGGATAGATGGTAGTCTTGTTGACGGGAAAGTCCAGGTAGGCCGTGCCGCGCAGCTCGCGCGTCTTGCGGGTAACGGCTTGCGGGGATACATAGGCCAGCCGGGGCACAAAGGCCACATCGGCCCGGGCCAGCAGTGTCTCGCCGTTCTCCTCCACCTGCCCGCACCCGCAGAGGTCTTCGGCCACGGTGAGGTGGGCGTTGTCCATCCAAGGCGCATAGGCAAGGGCTGTGCGATACGTCAGGCTCTGCTCCTCCCCCTTCTGCCTTTTCACCACCTGCACGGGGCCTTCGGCATAGACCTGATGGTTGTTGCGTTCGTAATAGAGGTGGCGACGGCGGCCCATCACCTCGATGGCAGGCAGCCAGGTTGTCTTGGCATCCGTGGCCAGCAGGGGCTGCAACACCACCGAACGGTTGCTCTCTACCTTCATGCCGTCCAGGCGTATGTTCATGGAAATCACCACGCTGTCGCGCAGGCGGACAATGCCGGCACCCTCCACCTGTGCACCGCTTGCCAGGGTCTGGGCATGAAGGGGCATGGCCAAGGCGGCCATAAGCAGCGCGGACGATATGTAGCGTGCGGAAGTTTTCATAATCTTCTGATATTGATTTGTTTGTTTCGTTTGCTTTGTTTCACTTTTTAAAAAAAATCAGAATACATATATCAGGCTGACGGCCGCCTTGGTAGGCCCGAAATAATTATGCGGTTCGTTGTCTTCCAGTTTTTCGCCACACCGGGGGCACTCGTACTTGTCGGCCCGCGTGTAGATGTAGCCTATGCCAATCTCGGCCTCCATGCTCCAACGCCGCGACAGCATCCACTGGTAGCCGTAGGCTATGCCGGCACCCAGCATCCACCCCTCGTAGCGGTGGTCGGCCAACTGGCCGAAATCGGTGCCCAGGAACTTGAAGTCGCCTCCCACGTTACCAATATTATATATGCCGCCCAGCACATGCGCGCCAAGGAAGTGCCCGTTGAAGCGCTCGCACAACCAATAGCGAGCCTCCGGCTGAATGAGCCAGTGCTTCCACTTGGTATTGTCACTGAATGTCCACGGATTGAGATTGCCCGAGAGGTCTATAGTCCATCGGTGAGCTATGCCGACCTCCACGCCCAGGTTCAACGTTGTGGTGGCGTCGTATAGCAAATTTGTTTTTACTGCCGCTTTTTGGGCATAAGCCGAAGTAATGGGCAAGAAAAACAATACACATATTATCCATGTATATCGTTTCATTTTCAAGGAAAAGATTGTTAATTTTTTGTTTGTTTCGTCTGCTATATTCCAACTGTTCGTAAGAATCAGCTCGCAAAGATAATGAGTTTTATTTTACCAACAAAGGTGTATCCTTATCAAATTTGTTATAAAACATTAAAAACCGCCATAAGCTCATTCTGAGCAGGGAAAGGTAACTCATCCCGAAAATATTATCCAACAAAGTACCGCCTGCCCCGGGACGTACAAATAAAAATAAATAACCAATTATGTAGGATTATTTGCCCGTCGCGCAGGCGTAAGAAGACTGCCACGGTAGCGTTTCAAAGCCAGCGTGCTGGCGTAGGAAGGCTGGCGCGCTGGGGTTACTACGCTGGGAAAAGGGATATATAGCGCGCGATTACTTACCCGGAATAGTCCCATAATTCGGATAAAAAGCGTACTTTTGCACCCAAATACAATAAAAATGCAGATGGACAACACCATACAAATCAAAGACAAGACATTTGTCGTCTCCATTCCGGAGGCAGACATCCTGCGGGAGGTGGAGCGCGTGGCGCAGGAAATAAACCGCGACCTGGCGGGGAAGAACCCGTTGTTTCTGAGCGTGCTGAACGGCTCGTTCATGTTCACCGCCGACCTGATGAAGCGCATCACCATTCCCTGCGAAGTGTCGTTCGTCAAGCTGGCCTCCTACCAGGGCGTGGCCACCACGGGCAAGGTGAAGGAGGTGATAGGCATCAACGAAGACCTGACGGGACGCACCATCGTCATCGTGGAGGACATTGTGGACACGGGTCTGACCATGCAACGCCTGCTGGAATCGCTGGGCACGCGCCGCCCCCAGGAGATACACATCGCCACCCTGCTCGTGAAACCCGACAAGCTGAAGGTAGACCTCGACATAGAATACGTGGCCATGCGCATACCCAACGACTTCATCGTGGGCTACGGACTGGACTACGACGGGCTGGGGCGGAACTTCAAGGACATTTATACCGTAATCAATGAAGAATGAAGAATTTAGTAGTCAGTAGCCAGTAGATGGTAGATAAAACAGTAGATATAATTCGTTAAGCAGTATAGAATGCTTTGCAGAACAGATTATTTTTTCTATCCATTCTATCTACCGACTACTGACTACTAACTACTGACTACTAAATTCTAAATTCTTCATTCATAATTCTTAATTTATCATATGCTGAACATCGTAATTTTCGGCGCCCCCGGCTCAGGCAAGGGGACGCAAAGTGAGAGAATCGTAGAAAAGTATGGCATCAACCACATCTCTACCGGAGACGTGCTGCGTGCCGAAATCAAGAATGGCACCGAGCTGGGCAAAACCGCCAAGCAGTACATCGACCAAGGTCAGCTGCTGCCCGATGAGCTCATCATCGACATCCTGGCCAGCACACTGGACGGGCTGAAGGACTCGAAGGGCGTCATCTTCGACGGCTTCCCCCGCACCATCGCTCAGGCCGAGGCATTGAAGAAGATGCTGGCCGAACGCAACCAGGCCGTGAGCGTGATGCTCGACCTCGAGGTGCCCGAAGACGAACTGATGCACCGCCTCATTCTGCGCGGACAGCAAAGCGGACGTGCCGACGACAACGAGGAGACCATACGCAAGCGCCTCACCGTGTACCACAGCCAGACGGCTCCCCTCATCGACTGGTACAAGCAAGAAGGCCTTTATGCCCACATCAACGGCCTGGGCGACCTGGAGCGCATCACGGCTGATATTTGCGAGGCTATTGATAAAACTTTGTGAGAAGGTGAGAAGTCAAGAAGTTAAGAAGTTAAGAAGTCAAGAAGTTAAGAAATTAAAGGAGTTAAGGAGTTGAGAAGAAATGGTGGCACAATCTTTCGAAGAATTGACTGTATGGAAGAAGGGACATCAATATGTCTTATGCATTTATCGCATCACTAAAAGCTATCCCAAAGAGGAAATGTTTGGGTTGGTCAATCAGATACGGAGAGCAGCAGCTTCCATCACAGCCAACATTGCAGAAGGATTTGTCAGAATAGGGAAAAAAGAAAAACTCCGCTTCTACAACATTTCACAAGGCTCTCTTGAAGAGACAAGAAATTTCTTGATTCTTTCAAAAGACTTAGGTTATATCACAGAAAATGACTACTTGAAATTGAAACAAGATGCTGCAGAAATCAGCAAAATGCTCAAATCTTATTGCCAAACCATTATTAGCAGTATGTAAATTATCAAAAGGCAGAAGTTAAGAAGCTTTGCATCCTCCTTCTTAACTTCTTAACTTCTTGACTTCTTACCCCCTAAATTCCACAACACTATGCCAGAATCCAACTTTGTAGACTACGTGAAGATATACTGCCGCTCGGGAAAGGGCGGAAGGGGCTCTACGCACATGCGCCGTGCCAAGTACCAACCCCACGGAGGTCCGGACGGGGGCGACGGCGGACGCGGAGGCGACATCATTCTGCGCGCCAACCGCAACTACTGGACACTGCTGCACCTGCGCTACCAACGGCATGTGCTGGCAGGACACGGGGAAAGCGGCTCGAAAAACCGCAGCTTCGGCAAGGACGGGCAAGACCAGGTCATCGAGGTGCCCTGCGGCACCGTGGCCTACAATGCCGAGACGGGACAATACCTGTGCGACGTCACCGAGCACGGCCAGGAAGTCATCCTGCTGAAAGGCGGGCGTGGCGGACTGGGCAACTGGCACTTCCGCACCGCCACACGCCAGGCACCCCGCTTTGCGCAGCCCGGCGAGCCGATGCAGGAGATGACCGTCATCCTGGAGCTGAAACTGCTGGCCGACGTGGGCCTCGTGGGCTTCCCCAATGCCGGGAAATCCACTCTGCTCAGCGCCGTCTCAGCCGCCAAGCCCAAGATAGCCGACTACCCCTTCACCACCATGGAGCCCAGCCTGGGCATCGTGCCCTACCGCGACAACAAATCGTTTGTCATGGCGGACATTCCCGGCATCATCGAGGGAGCCAGCGAGGGCAAGGGACTGGGCCTGCGCTTCCTGCGCCACATAGAGCGCAACTCCCTGCTGCTGTTCATGGTGCCTGCCGACAGCGATGACATTGCCCGCGAGTATGACATCCTGCTCAACGAGCTGCGCCAGTTCAACCCCGAAATGCTGGACAAGCGCCGCGTGCTGGCCATCACCAAGAGCGACATGCTGGACCAGGAACTGATGGACGAACTGGAGCCTACCCTGCCCCAGGGCATTCCCCATGTGTTCATCTCCTCCGTCAGCGGGCTGGGGCTGGACGTGCTGAAAGACATCCTGTGGACAGAACTGAACGAGGAGAGTAACAAGATTGAAGGCCACATAGAGAGCATCGCCCACCGCCCCAAGGACCTCAGCCACCTGCAAGAGGAGCTTGAAGAAGAAGGCGAAGATGAAGACCTCAGCATAGAGTACATCGACGAGGACGATGTAGAAGACCTGGAGGACTTTGAGTATGAGGAGGACTGGGAAGAGGACGATAATAAATGAAAAATGAAGAATGAAGAACGAAGAATGAAGTTTCCGCTGCCCGTTATATTGCATGCAAATTCTTCATTCTTAATTCTTCATTCTTCATTAAAAGAAAATGCCATGCGCATCCCCTTGGTAAAATACGGCATCCTGCACGGACATCCCGAAGTCTGTGCCTTCAGCACCACCCGCCGGGGCGGCATCAGCACGGGCACCTATGCCTCGCTGAACTGTACCCCCTACACGGGCGACGACCCGGAATGCGTGCGCCGCAACCGGAAAATCCTGGCGGAGGCCTTGCCTTTCCCACCGCGAGAGCTGGTCATTCCCTGGCAAACCCACGGCACACAGGTGCTCCCCATCGACAAGGACTACCTCAACTCCACACCCGACGAACGGAAAGCACTGCTGCAAGGCATCGACGCCCTCACCACCCGCGAACCGGGTTTCTGCCTCTGCATTTCTACGGCCGACTGTATACCCCTGCTGCTCTACGACGTCCGCCACCGAGCCGTAGCAGCCATCCATGCCGGCTGGAGGGGCACCGTGGCGGGCATCGCCACACACACCCTGCGGCACATGCACCAACTCTACGGCACTGCGGGAGAAGACGTGCTGGCCTGCATCGGACCCGGCATCGCGCGCGACGCCTTTGAAGTAGGAGATGAAGTATACCAAGCCTTCTGCCAAGCCGGATTGCTTATGCAGCACATTGCGTACCGGCACGCCGGCACAGGCAAATGGCACCTTGACCTGCCCTTGGCCAACCGCCTGCAACTGCTGGATTTCGGCGTTCCCGACCGGCAGATAGAATGGTGCGGCATCTGCACCTACAACCGGCACGAAGAATTCTTCTCCGCCCGCCGCCTGGGCGTGAAGTCGGGGCGGATGCTGACGGGCATCATGATAAACGGTTGATAGGCCGAAAGTCTGAATTACAGCCTCCCCCGGCAGAAATCCATTTCCGACAGCTCCAGCCACCCGGCATCGCGCACCTCCCTCAAGAACAGCCGTGCACACATTTCCGCATCATCGCCCGCCCGGTGGTGCTGCCCGCAGGATATGTCGAACTGCCGGCAAAGGTAGTCCAACTTGTTGCAACCAAAGTCATAGAGTTTTTTCGCTGCCCGCAGGGAACAGTAGTAGGTGATGTCCGGCTTCGCCAAGCCATATAGTTCCAAAGACTGGCGGATGCAGCCCATATCGAACGCCGCATTGTGGGCCACCAGCACGGGGCACTCCCGCAGATAACCGCCAATCTCGGCCCATACCTCCGGAAATTCGGGCGCATCCGCCGTATCTTCGGGCCGTATGCCATGTATCTGCATGTTCCAAAAACTATAATAATTGCCCTGCGGGCGCACCAGCCACGAGCGCACCCCGGCCACCTTGCCGCCGCGCACCACGCAAATGCCCACCTCGCAGATGGAAGCACGGCTGCCGGTAGCCGTCTCAAAATCGATGGCGATGAAATTCAGTCCCTGCATACAGAATATCGTTAGTCTGACGGCACAAAGATACGCATACACCCGTCAAAAACAACATCAGGAGCGCACTTTCCTACAATAATAAAAATATTGAACAACCTCTCTAAACGCTTTTTCCAAGAAAAAGTGCCGGAATCCGCCATCACCATCATCATATATTACTGAATATCACGCACATACAATACAAAACAAGTACAAGTCCGCACTTTAGTCGGGTCTCCTTCGTACCAAGTTCGTACCATGTTCGTTCCAGGTTCGCTCTTTACCCGTCGCTATAGAAGCGAACATGGAGCGAACTTAATAGGTAGCAAATATTTACAAAGCCTGTCCGAATACTGGGAAATGACCGGCCGGACGGAAAGAAACGCCCAGAGAATTTCATAACCCGAAAGAAAGCGTTACTTTTGCAAGAAAATGAAAAATGACGCCTATGTTTCAACTCAACATCTCCCCAGAGCTTTCCGCAGCCTGCCCCCGTTACCGCGTAGCAGCCGTCTATGCCGAAGTGCAAAACACGCCTTACAACGAAGGCCTTTGGCAAGAAATAGATGCCTTTACCCAAGAGTTGCGGGCCACCGACACGGCGGACAGCATCAAGCAGCAGCCCGCCATTGCCGCCACGCGCGAGGCCTACCGCCGCCTGGGCAAAGACCCCAGCCGCTACCGCCCGTCGGCCGAAGCGTTGAGGAGGAGGCTCTTGCGCGGACTGGAGTTGTACCGCATAGACACGTTGGTCGACCTCATCAACCTAGTTTCCCTGCGCACGGGTTACAGCATCGGCGGCTTTGATGCGGACAAGATTCAGGGCACGGCCCTCACCCTTGGCGTAGGCCATGCAGGAGAGCCATTCGAGGGCATAGGGCGCGGCCCGCTGAACATCGAGGGGCTGCCTGTGTGGCGCGACGCGCAGGGCGGCATTGGCACGCCCACCAGCGACCATGAGCGCACGAAGATGGACGTGGGCACGCGGCATATACTGGCCCTCATCAACGGGTATGACGGGGATGAGGAGCGGCTGCGCGAGGCGGCGGAGATGACGCGGGAATTATTGGAGAAGTATGCGGCTGCGGATGGGGGAATGATTACCTATTTGTGCTAAAAAAGGAGAATTAACCATGCAAGTACGTATCGCCGAAGACTGGCGCAGACAACTGCAAGACGAATTTGACAAGCCATACTTCAAGCAACTGACAGACTTTGTGCGGGAAGAATATACCCATACGCAAGTGCTCCCGCCGGGGGGACGCATCTTCTACATTTTCGACCATTGCCCGTTCGACAAGGTAAAGGTGGTCATCTTGGGACAAGACCCCTACCCTGCGCCGGGACTTTACTATGGCGTTTGCTTCTCTGTGCCCGAGGGCGTGGCCATTCCGGGTTCTTTGGCCAATATTTTCCGGGAGATTCACGATGATTTAGGGAAGCCCATCCCCCACTCAGGCAATCTGGACAGATGGGTGGCGCAAGGAGTGTTCCCGCTGAATTCGGTCTTGACCGTGCGGGCTTATCAGACAGGCTCGCACCGGGGGCGTGGATGGGAAACGTTTACCGATGCCGTCATCCGCAAGCTGAGCGATGAGCGTGAGCACTTGGTCTTTATGCTGTGGGGCAGTTATGCGAAAGAGAAAGCGGCGTTGATAGACCACTCCCGGCATCTGGTGCTGACTGCTGCCCATCCCTCACCACGCTCTGCCGAACATGGATTCCTGGGGTGCCGGCATTTCAGCCGGGCCAATGCCTATCTGAAGCAACATGGTATGCAAGGAATAGAATGGTGAACAAATGCTTATCTGCAGATAATTGAGAGCTCACCTGCATAAAAAACACGCACGCCCCGCACTAACTATGCGAACCTTTCACTACCTTTGCGGAAAATAGAAGAATCCTAAACACGAATGATAGAAAAACTGATTGTACTCGAAGACATAGACCCCGTCATCTTCTATGGCGTGAACAATGCCAACATGCAACTCGTCAAGGCATTGTACCCCAAACTACGCATCGTGGCGCGGGGCAACGTCATCAAGGTGCTGGGCGACGAGGAGGAGATGTGCGCCTTCGAGGAGAACATCCTCAAACTGGAGAAGTACTGCGCAGAGTATAACCAGTTGAAGGAGGAAACCATCATCGACATCATCAAGGGCAATGCCCCGCAGGCCGAGAAGAGCGGCAACGTCATCGTCTTCAGCGTGACGGGAAAGCCCATCATCCCGCGCAGCGAGAACCAGCAGAAACTGGTGGACGCCTTCCGTGAGCACGACATGGTGTTTGCCATCGGCCCGGCGGGTTCGGGCAAGACCTACACCGCCATCGCCCTGGCCGTGCGTGCCCTGAAGAACAAGGAGATAAAGAAAATCATCCTCTCCCGCCCCGCCGTGGAGGCTGGCGAGAAGCTGGGCTTCCTGCCGGGCGACATGAAGGAGAAGATAGACCCCTACCTGCAACCCCTGTACGACGCCTTGCAGGATATGATACCCGCCGCCAAACTTCAAGAGTATATGGACCAGAACGTCATCCAGATAGCCCCCCTGGCCTTCATGCGAGGCCGGACGCTGAACGATGCCGTGGTCATCCTGGACGAGGCGCAGAACACCACCTCCGCCCAAATCAAGATGTTCCTCACCCGCATGGGCATGAACACCAAGATGATAGTAACGGGAGATATGACGCAGATAGACTTGCCCACATCGCAGACCTCCGGGCTGGTGCAGGCACTCCGCATATTAAAAGGAGTAAAGGGAATTTCCTTTATAGAGTTGAACCAGAAGGATATCGTCAGACATAAATTAGTGACCCGCATCGTCGAGGCGTATGACAAGTACGAGAAGGAGCAGAAGGCGGAGCGGGAGCGCAAGAAAGAAGAAACCATAGCTAAATAACAAAAATATGAAAGCATTAACTAAAACAGATTACCATTTCCCCGGACAGCAAGCTGTCTATCACGGGAAAGTACGCGACGTGTACAACATCAACGGCGAGAAGCTCGTCATGGTGGCAACGGACCGCATCTCGGCCTTCGACGTCATCCTGCCCAAAGGCATTCCCTTCAAGGGACAGATATTGAACCAGATTGCCGCGAAGTTCCTCGACGCCACGACGGACATCTGCCCCAACTGGAAGCTGGCCACGCCCGACCCGATGGTGACGGTGGGCGTCTTCTGTGAGGGCTTCCCCTTGGAGATGATTGTGCGCGGCTACCTCTGCGGCTCGGCCTGGCGTGCCTACAAGAGCGGCGTGCGCGAAATCTGCGGCGTCCGCCTGCCGGAGGGCATGAAGGAGAACCAAAAGTTCCCCACCCCCATCATCACCCCCACCACCAAGGCCGAAATAGGCGAGCACGATGCCGACATCTCCAAGGAAGAAATCCTGAAGCGCGGCCTCTGCACGCCCGAGGAATACGCCATCCTGGAGGACTACACCCTGCGCCTCTTCGAGCGCGGCACGCAGATTGCCGCAAAGAGAGGACTCATCCTGGTGGACACGAAGTACGAGTTCGGCAAGCACGACGGCAAGATTTACCTGATGGACGAAATCCACACGCCCGACTCCAGCCGCTACTTCTACAGCGAGGGCTACGAGGAGCGTTTCACGAAGGGCGAGCCGCAACGCCAGCTCTCCAAGGAGTTCGTGCGCGAATGGCTTATGGACAACGGCTTCCAAGGCAAGGAAGGACAGCAGGTGCCCGAGATGACGGACGAGATTGTGAAGAGCATCAGCGACCGCTACGTGGAGCTCTTCGAACACATCACGGGCGAGAAGTTCGTGCCGCAGGACACGGAGGACATCGCCACGCGCATCGAACGGAATGTAACGAATTATCTTAATGCCTGATTTCTGTCCGGCAAGCCCCGGCACCCCCTCTACAGATGCTTGTAGGGCCGATTCCGGGGCTTCTGACATCAGACGGCGTTTCATCCTGCATCAGACGGCGTTTCATCCCACATCAGACGCCGTTTGATCCTACATCAAACGCCGTTTGATGTCACATCATCCCGGCAGGCATCTTATTTTGTAAATTAAAAGGAAACAATGGAATACCCACAAGAGAAAGTCAAGCCCTACGGCAGCGAGGGCAAGAAAGTAGAACAGGTGGAGCGCATGTTCGACCACATCGCCCCCACTTACGACCGGCTGAACCACACCCTCTCGCTCGGCATCGACCGCCGGTGGCGCAAGAAGGCCATCCGCTGGCTCGCCCCCTTCCGCCCGCAGGACGTGATGGACGTGGCCACGGGCACGGGCGACTTTGCCCTGTTGGCCTGCCGGATGCTGCAACCGCGCACGCTGACGGGCGTAGATATCTCGGAGGGTATGATGCAAGTGGCGCGGCAGAAGGCGCAGGACGCCGGACTGGACGGGCACATCCGCTTCCGGCGCGAGGACTGCGAGGCGCTCACCTTCCCCGACGCCTCGTTCGATGCCGTCACCGTGGCCTTCGGCGTGCGCAACTTCGAGCACCTGGACCTGGGGCTGCGGGAGATGTGCCGCGTGCTCCGTCCCGGCGGCCACCTCGTCATCCTGGAGCTTTCCACGCCCGACCGCTTTCCCATGAAGCAACTGTTCGCCCTCTACTCACGGGTGGCGATGCCCGTCATCGGCCGCAGCATCTCGCACGACAACAGTGCCTATACCTACCTGCCAGAGAGCATCCGCGCCTTCCCGCAGGGCGAGGTGATGAGCCAGAGCATCCGCCGCGCCGGCTTTTCGGAAGTCAGGTTCAAGCGGCTGACGTTCGGGGTGTGCACGCTGTATATGGCGACGAAATAAGCATTTAGCTACGAGTGACGAGCTACAAGCTACCAGTAGCCGCACAAACCAACTCGTAGCTAACTAACAACAATAACACCCGTAGCTCGTAGCTTGTAGCTCGTAGCTAACTAACAACAATAACAACTATGGACAAATACGGTTTAATAGGCTACCCGCTGAAGCATTCGTTTTCCATCGTCTACTTCAACGAAAAGTTCAAGGCTGAGAACATCGACGCCGAGTATGTCAACTTCGAGATTCCCCGCATCGAAGAGTTCATGGAGGTCGTGGAGGAGAATCCCAACCTCTGCGGGCTGAATGTCACCATCCCCTACAAAGAGCAAGTCATCCCCTACCTGGACGAGCTGGACAAGGACACGGCCAAGATAGGCGCGGTGAACGTCATCAAAATCATCCGCCAGCCCAAAGGCAAGGTCAAGCTGGTGGGCTATAACTCGGACATCATAGGTTTTACCCGCTCCATTGAACCATTGCTCAAGCCCGACGTCCATACACATGCCCTGATACTGGGCACGGGTGGTGCTTCGAAAGCCATCTTCCGGGGACTGGAAAACCTGGGCATAAAGAGCACCTTCGTATCGCGCACCAAGAAGAACGACGAAGTAATGACCTACGAAGAACTGACACCCGAGGTGATGCAACAATACAAAATTATCGTGAACTGCACCCCTGTGGGCATGTACCCCAAAGTAGATGAATGCCCTGCCATTCCCTACGACCAATTGACCACCGACCACCTGCTCTACGACCTGCTGTACAACCCCGACGAGACCCTCTTCATGAAAAGAGGCCGCGCACAAGGAGCTACCGTGAAGAACGGCCTGGAGATGCTGTTGCTGCAAGCCTTTGCCGCATGGGAAATCTGGCACCGATAAGCCTCACATTTGCCTATGAAGACAAAAAAAGCCCTCAAGTATTCCTTTATCGGCGTGGTGGCCATCATTGCCCTGCTGCTATGCGCCGGCTACTTCACACTCGGCTTTGCCCTGCAACCCAGTGCGCTGGACACCCGCAGCCGCGACCTCACCGCCTCTTATGAGCACATGGTCAAAGAATTTCCCGAACTGGAGGTGTGGATAGACAGTCTGTACCAGGCCGGTGCCCTGCGCGACTGGTATATAGAAAACGAACGCGGCGAACAGCTGCACGCCATCTACGTCCGCGCAGCACAACCTACGCAGCGCACAGCCGTCATCGTGCATGGCTATACAGACAATGCCGTGCGGATGCTGCACATCGGCTACCTGTACAGCCGCCTGCTGGGCTACAACATCCTGCTGCCCGACCTCCATGCCCACGGACTAAGCCAAGGCAGTGCCATACAGATGGGTTGGCTGGACCGCCTAGACGTGTTGCAATGGATGGAAACAGCCGACGAACTGTTTGGCCGCGAAATAGGAGGAACTCAAATGGTAGTGCATGGCATATCAATGGGAGCAGCCACCACCATGATGGTGTCCGGCGAGGTGCAACATGGCATCCACCAAGCACCCTACGTGAAGTGCTTTGTGGAAGACTGCGGTTATACCAGCGTGTGGGATGAATTCAAAGGCGAACTGAAAGCCCGGTTCCACCTGCCACCCTTTCCATTGCTGCACATAGCCAGCAAGCTCTGCGACTGGGAGTACGGCTGGAACTTCCGCCAGGCATCGGCCTTGGAGCAGGTGAAGAAGTGTACCCTGCCCATGCTGTTTATCCACGGCGATAGCGACGACTTTGTGCCCACCTGGATGGTACACCCCCTCTACGAGGCCAAGCCCGAGCCCAAAGAATTGTGGCTAGCTCCCGGCCCAGGCCACGCACTGTCCTACAAGCACAACCCCGAAGAATACACAGCACGGGTAAAGGCATTCACCGAAAAGTATATCAACTAAACTCACCTTGTAATTCTATCTTCTATTTAGCATGAAGAGACTGACAGTTTTATTATTCCTTTGTCTAGCCCTCCCCCTGTGGATGCAGGCCAAGGTATATACCCCCGACAACCTGCCCAAGGTGCACCTGCAAAACAAGTACCGTTACCTGTGCGACCCCGAAGGCATACTCTCCTCCGCCGCAACAGACAGCATCGACCGCATGCTCTACCGCCTGGAACAACAGACAGGCATCGAGACCGTGGTGGCCGTAGTGCCCAGCATCGGGCAGGCGGAGTGCTTCGATTTCTGCCACGAGCTGCTCAACTCGTGGGGCGTGGGCAAGAAGGGGAAGGACAACGGGCTGGTCATCCTGCTCGTCACCGACCAACGGTGCATACAGTTCTACACCGGCTACGGCCTAGAGGGCGTGCTGCCCGATGCCATCTGCAAGCGCATACAGGTGCAGGCCATGATTCCCTACCTGAAGAACGAACAATGGAGCGAAGGCATGGTAGCCGGCATACGCGCCACCTGCGCCCGGCTGGACGGCTCGATGGAGAACGACAGCGGCACCGGTGAGGATGACAGCCTTTGGCCCGTATTCGTGTTCCTTGGCTTCATCGCCTTCGGCATCATTGCTGTCATATTGGCCGTGCGCGCGGCAAGCAAGTGCCCCAAGTGCGGCAAGCATAAGCTGCAACGCGTCAGCAGCCAGACGGTATCCATCCACAACGGCGTAAAGACCGAGGAAGTGACCTACCTGTGCCGCCACTGCGGGCACGTGGTGACCCGGCGCGAACGCCACGGCAGCGACAACTACCGGGGCGGACGTGGAGGAGGCCCCGTCATCTTCGGCGGAGGAGGTTTCTTCGGTAGCGGCGGAGGAGGCTTCAGCGGCGGCAGCTTCGGAGGCGGAAGCGGGGGCGGCGGGGGAGCAGGCTCCAGGTTTTAATGAAGAATGAAGAACTAAGAATATTCTCCTTATCATAAGTAATGACTATATTTGCAAAGCATAAAAAAAGAAATCCATATGACAACAGCAGAATTAGAAGGCCGTAAAATGGTACTTATCCGGGAAATTGTGAACCACTTCAATACGGAAGAAGCCCTGCAAAGACTTGCTGAGGCGTGCAGCATCATACGTAGTAAAGAGGACAGTGCATCTTCCGAGTTTCCCCCCGAACTATTTCAGAAATTAACAGAAACAGTTGAACAACAATATGAAGCCGGACTATGCCTCACTGATGAAGAACTTGACAAAGTAATACAGACATGGTAATCAAATGGTCTCCAGTAGCAATAAATAGCTTAGAAGAAGTTTATAACTTCTATCTGGCTCAAGCCAATGCAACCGTAGCCCACCGGATTATTATGGAAATCCGTCAAGAGGTGCGCTATCTGCTCATTTTCCCTACCATCGGAAGTGTACAAGAACAAAACGGGAAAGCAACACAATATCGGTATATCCTCAAGCAGCACCATAAAATACTCTATACCATAAGACAAGACTGCATTATCATTGCTTATGTTTGGGATACCCGGCACAACCCTAAAACCCTTGCTAAGATTTTAAAACAACAAATAGACAAAGAAGTATGAAGAAAACAACCACCCTTATCATCATCGCCATCATTGCCGTCATTACCATCTGGACAGTGTGGGGCTACAACGACCTCGTCAGCATGGACGAGAACGTAAGCAGCCAGTGGGCCAACGTGGAGACGCAGTACCAGCGCCGCGCCGACCTCATCCCCAACCTGGTGAACACCGTGAAGGGCTATGCCGCCCACGAGCAGGAAACGCTGAAAGGCGTAGTGGAAGCCCGCAGCAAGGCCACGCAAATCAAGCTGGATGCCTCCGAACTGACGCCGGAGAAACTGGCACAATTCCAGCAGGCACAAGGCGAACTGACCACGGCCCTGAACAAGCTGCTCGCCATCCGCGAAGCCTATCCCGACCTGAAAGCCAACCAGAACTTCCTGGAACTGCAAGCCCAGCTGGAAGGCACGGAGAACCGCATCAACGTGGCGCGCAAGAACTTCAACGACGCCGCAAAGGATTATAACACCGCCATCCGCCGCTTCCCCAAGAATATCCTGGCCGGAATGTTCGGCTTCAACAAGCGCGCCTACTTCGAAGCACAGGAGGGTGCCGAGGTGGCTCCGACGGTGGAATTCTGATGTAGTATCACCACCATGGTAGTGTAGTATCGCTACCGTGCTGGCGTAGTATCACTGCCCCGGTGGCGTAGTATCGCTACCGGGGCATTCATTTACAGACTGTTACGAAGGGATAAAAACAACGGGGGATGAAACGCTGTGGAAACGCGTCATCCCCCTTCATTGTTTACAAATGGTTAGAGTAAGCGAGAGATTTTTGCTACCTGCTTATTCAGCTTTCATCACCAACTCCAAGTCGGTGCCCGACTTCACGTTAAGGGTCTTAAAGCCTACGCATTGCAAAGAAAGCATAGCGTCGGGCGAAGAAAGCCGCAGTTCAAAACGGCCGTCCTTGCCGGTTACAGTTCCGTGCTTGGTACCGGCCTCGAGCACAATAACTCCGGGCATCGGCTCGCCGTCTTCACCCTTCACAATGCCGGTAGCCGATTGGAGGGACAATGTTTCTACATTCACTTTGCTTACCTGCCCACGCAAAAAGTCCTTCACACTGTCCACCAGTTCCTGTGGCACATCGCCCTCGGTCCTCAGGCTGAGCATGTGAATCTGCTTGGTCTTTACCATTATCACACCGTTCTCCACGCCCCGGGTGCCATAAGCTGCAGCCTTATCCCCTTTCAATATGGTGATGCTCTCAATTTTGTCTGGAGACACCTGCGCCTTAAAGGCATCCCATTCCATCACTTTTCCATCTACTACAACCACCGGTTCCTTTACCTTGGGTGTGGACAACTGCTCCGCCAACACCGACGGGAAGAAAATAGGCAGGGTAAACTGTACGGGCACCGGCTTACCATCCTTCATACCGGGCTTCCAGCGGGGCATCGCCTCTACCAAGCGGATGGCTTCAGCATCAAACTCCTCGTCCAAGCCGCGCAGCAGTTTAGGGTTCACCACCCGCCCTTCTTCATCGACCGTGAACTGAATAATGACATTGCCGCTCCGCGTATCGACCAACGGATGCCGCATGTTGTCTTTCACGTACTTCCGCAAAGCCTCTGACCCGCCGGGAAACTCCGGGGACTGGTCTACGCCCTCATGCGCCACAGCATCGGCCACCTTGTCCTTCAAGCGGGAAGTCACCAAAGTGTCTGGCTGAGGAACAACACTTTCCGGCACATTTCCTTTCACAATTGCCGATAAATCGCTAACTTTGGCAGCAGCAATCTCACTTGCTACACCCGAAACTTCGGGACGGGCGAAAGCAACCACTGCAATGGCTGCCAGCGGAAGTACGTAGAGGTACTTGGCGCGTGCCCACGGACTGGATTTTCTTTTTGTCATCATAGTGATACGTTTTTTAAGTTTACTGTGATTAAAGCTGTTGGCAAGAGAGTAGAGCCTTGTGCCGACAGCTTTTTTTATTAATAATAATTGGTATTCCTTCGCGTTGACGCCCGAGGCCAGCACAGCCTCGTCGGCCTCGTATTCGTGTACATTCTGCAGCTCCTGCTTCAAGAGCCAGGCGGCGGGGTTGAACCACTGCAACGTGATGCACACGTCGGCCAGCAGCAAGTCCCACGAGTGGCCGCGGCGAATGTGCGCCAACTCGTGCAGCAGGATGGCGCGGCCGTCTTCCTGCAAGTCCTTGCGCGAGATGACGATGTAGCTCATCCAGCTGAAGGGAGCAATCTCCCGGTCGTGCACCAGCAGGCAGACGCCCCGGCAGCCGGGGACATAGCCGCCCACATCCTCCCTCCGGGCGGAGCGCAGCAGGGCAAGCAGCCGGCACAGGGAATAGCCTCCCCGCAGCACGAAGAACACCGCCCCCGCCACGTACACCAGCAACACCCCTTGCACCCACGGCACTTCCACATGGGCGGCGTCTGGTACTGTTTCGGCCACGGGCGCGGCAGCCATCATCAGCAGCCATTGCTCCAGCGAGAGCATGGTTTGCCCCACCTCGGAAGGGTGCTTCATGCTGACCTCTGCCAGCGGCAGCATGCACGACAGCACCAACACGCCCAGCAACGCCAGACGGTTGAAGCGGTGAAACGTCTCGCGACTGAGCAGCAGGCGGTAGAACAGGTAGAACGCCGCCAGGCAGAGGGCGGACTTGAGGATGTAGACTAAAAAGAGGCCCATGGCACATTAGTTTTTGGGTGATACAACGTTTTACTTCCGGCACACGATGACTACCACCGGATTGTCTTCCTCGCCTATGCCCGACAGGGGGGCAAGCGCAGGGTTGCTTCGGGCTTCGGGATGCTCGTCCAGCCAGGGCAGAATGTCGTCGGGCAGCAGCAAGGAGGCATATCCGCCCTGCGCGGTGCTTGCAGTGGGGCGGAAAGGCAGAAAGCCGTTGATGTCGTCCGCCAGCCCTTCGGACTCAGGTGCCATGCGGGTCGTCTGTGTCCGGCGGTTGTAGATGCCGTTCAGCGTCTCCGGGCGGTCGTCATAAAGGCCACGCACGCATTGGAAGAAGAGGGTTTCCGTCCCCTCCAAGATGCACATGGGGAGAATCTTGTCGTGGCTGCCCTCGCCGTTGGCGCGCTCCTCGGCAGGGAAGTGCCAACGGCCCGTGTGGAAAGCCACGGCAGGCTGCAGGCGGTTGTCCACTACATTATATATAGTGTCGCAAAAGCTTTCTTTAAAGCGCACATGCCCCGCATGGCTCCATAAGTTGCTGCCCATGAGGTTGGCCGACACGCTGCCATCCTGGAAACGTGTCAATATCATGCCGCCATTGCCGAACTTCTTTACGCTGATGCTGCTGATGTCCTGCAACCCCATGGGCGGAAGCATGGGCAACAGGCTGGAGACGGTATCGCACCCATGCCCCGCCTTGTCGAACAGCAGCAGCGCACGGGCATGGGCGTTCATCTGAGCCAGGTTGGCATAGTAACCCACAATGATGGAGTCGGAAAAGGCATAAGCCGTGGGCATCTCGGGCGGAACGGGCACCTTGAGGCTGCCTTGATAATGGCCACGGAGGTCGTACACCTGCAAACGGTCGGGGTAGCGGACGAAATACAGCAGGCCGTCCCACGTGTTGTAGTAGGCAGAAGCCGAAGAATACGCCTGCGGGTCTTCGCCCCTATGCCCTATCTTGGCCACGAAATGCCCGTCCTGCCCGTCAAAGCTGAACACATTGCCGCCCGATGAAACCAGGATGTAGCCGTCCAGAACCTGCACCGAGGGATTGCGCCCGATAAGGCACGAGTCGTTCGTCTCCAGCGGCACGTAGCGCACCGAGTCGCCCAGGTCGGAGAGCCTCAGCCCATCCATCGCGGCCACGGCTCCCTCCACGTCGACAACCGCCAGGTCGTCGGTCACCACCGCAGCGGGTTGGGAACATGCAGCCAACGCCAAGGCTGCCACTATACATTTCAACTGTTTCATTTTCTTTCCTCCACTTGTTTTATCAATGCTTTCAACTCGTCCAGCGAGATGTCTTCCTCCTGTACCAGCGAGGAGACGGCGCCCAGGTACGAGTTGTTGAAATACTTGCTGATGACACGCTTCAAGGTGCCCTTGCTGAACTCCTCGCGCGACACCACAGGATAATACTGGTAGGTATTGCCAAATGCCTTGTGGGCCACGTAGCCCTTCTCCTCCAGTCCGCGCACAATGGTGGACAGGGTGTTGAAGTGCGGCCTGGGCTCGGCGTAGAAGGCCAGCATCTCCTTCACGAACAACGGACCTTTCTCCCAAAAAAGACCCATGATTTCTTCTTCCTTTGCAGTCAATCCTTTCATAACCGGCATATTTCTGTTAGACGAAACAAATAACGACATTTTATAGTTCACGAACTAATCTTTTTAGTTAAACTAAACTAAAGCATATAGTTGGCCAAGGGAAAGGCATAAAAATACCTACTAATTGCGATTGACAGATTCGAAGAAAAGCCGTTTCTTTGCAGCCGGAAAGAACAAACATACCTACTATTTGCTATGGACAAACCTCACAAATATGGAGCAGACGACCACATGAGCGACCTCATCTGCGACAACTACTCGCTGCTGATGGTGATGAGCCGTTTCGGCCTGGCGCTGGGATTCGGCGACAAGACGGTGCGCGAGGTGTGCCAAGCCCAGGGCGTGGACTACCGCACCTTCCTGGCCGTGGCCAACTTCATCAGCGAAGACCAATACACTTACAGTGAGGACGACACGGACTTCTCGCTGACCTCGCTGATGGACTACCTGAAGCGTGCCCACACTTACTTCCTCGACTTCAACCTGCCGGCCATACGCCGCAAACTCATCGAAGCGCTGGACTACGCCGGGGGTGCCGACCTGTCGTACCTCATCATGCGCTTCTACGACGAATATGCCAAGGAGGTGCGCCGCCACATGGAGTATGAGAACGAAGCCGTCTTCACCTACGTGCAGGGGCTGATGCAGGGACGGCTGGACGAACACTACGACATAGCCACCTTCGCCAGCAAGCACAACCAGATAGACGCCAAGCTGAAGGAACTGAAGAACATCATCATAAAGTATTACCCCGCCGGACAGTGCAACAACCTGCTCAACGCCGTGCTGTTCGACATCTTCAACTGCGAGCAAGACCTCGCCTCGCACTGCCAGGTGGAGGACTACCTCTTCGTGCCCGCCGTGGCCGCCGTGGAAAGGAGACTGAAGAATGGACAGTAACAACACGCCACTGAAGATTGTAGTAGCCGACTCTTCCGCCATACTGCGCAGCGGGGTGGCCGCCGTGCTGAAGCGGCTGCCCGGGCTGAACATCCAGCCCGTGGAGATTGCCACCTCCGAGTCGCTGCGCCACTACCTGCAGCTGCACCGCCCCCAGGCCGTCATCGTCAGCCCCACGCTGGGCGGCTGGCTCGACCTGCCCGCCCTCAAGGCCGAGGGGCGCAACGGCGAGGCGCGCTACGTGGCCCTCGTCTCCACCGTCATCGACCCCGCCGCGCTGCGCGGATACGACGCACAAATCTCCATCTGCGACGACCCCGACGCCATTGCCGACCGCCTGGACAGCCTGCTGCGCGCCCCCGGCGATGAGCCGCGCGACGCCGGCACCGAGGCGCTGAGCCAGCGCGAGAAGGAGATAGTGACCTGCGTGGTGAAGGGCATGACCAACAAGGCCATAGCCGACCGCCTGTGCCTCTCCATCCACACCATCATCACCCACCGGCGAAACATCGCCCGCAAGCTGCAGATACACTCCTCGGCCGGGCTCACCATCTACGCCATCGTCAACAAGCTCGTCGAGCTGGGCGACATCAAAGACCAACTGTAGTCCGCCCCGTAGCGCCATCCTTCGGAAAAGGAACCGCCCTACGGGGCATTTTTTTGCGCGATACGACCCGGTTAAAAACGGACGCGCATCCGGTTAGAAACGGACGCGCGTCCAGTTTGAAACGGACGCGCGTCCATTTTTGAACAGATGCGCATCCGTTTCCAAAGAGACCGTTATCCGCCTGCGGAGGGACAGTTATCCGCCTGCGGAAACGCCCTAAAACAATTCCCGCCCCACGATATCACATCGGGAGGCGGGAATCCTTTTATCTTCATAAAAGTGGTTACGTAATTATGACTAACTAATTCATTCAAATCTGATGCTGCAAAGATAGGGCAAACAGGCGTGCGGCGCAATACCGAGAAGTAGGTATTTTAATAGCGGTGAGCGGGGTAGCGATTAGCGGTTCGTGCACATTAACCACTAATCACTACCCCGCTAATCACTCACCGCTATCCCGCTATTTAAGCATAACTGTGCATACCGCCCAGCACGTAGTTCACGCCGAAGTACGTCATCAGCACCGTCGCGAAGGCAGCTATCATGTAGAGATGGAAGGCACGCGGACGGCGCAACCACCGCAGGCTCCCGGCATGGAACGCCACCGCGTAGACCATGAAGGTGACCAGCGCCCACACCTCCTTGGGGTCCCACGCCCAATAACGCCCCCACGACACGTTGGCCCACACCGCGCCCAAAAAGATGCCTGCCCCCAGCAGGAACACCGCCGGATAAAGCATCAGCCGGCCCAGCAGCATCAGCCTACCGGCCTGCGCAGGCAAGCAAAGGCCCAGCACCCCGCCCAGCAGCAGGAAGAAGAACAGCGCATAGGCCATCATGATGACCGACACATGCGCGCTGAGCCATGGCGAGGAGAGCACGGGCATGAGGGGGGTAATCTGCGGATTGCGCTGCCCCAGCCAGGCCACCAGCAGGGCAAAGCCCGCCAGCAGCAATCCGAAAGGCAGCGTGGCCGGGAAACGCCTGCGCAACAGGCAAGCCAGCAACAGGGCGCAAAGGGCGAGGAAGAGCATCGTCTCGTAGCCATTGCCCAAGGGGATGTGACGGCCAATGTACCACCGCAGCCCGTAGCCCACGAGGTGCATCGCCGTGACGGCATACAGCCCCGCCGCCAGTCCGGCATCCACACGCCGCAGCCCCCTTCCGCCCGGCGCGCGGCGCAGACAGCCCTGCAGCAATCGGGCAAAGGCCAGACAGCCCAGCGCGAGGCAGGCCATGAAGAGGATGCGGGCAAAGGGAACGCGGTTGTACAGCAGCTCGGCCTCCACCCTGGCCGGGGAGAGGGGCGGCACACTGCCATCGGCAGGCAGCGGGCGGATGAGGGTGCCGCCCGTCAGCATCAGTACCAGCCCCACCTTCTCGTCCACCTCAAGGGCTGCCTTCACCAAGGCAGAAGGCTGTCCACCGGAAAGAGAATCGGGCTTTACCCACTTATTCAAACGGTATTCTTGCCCATCGAACAAGTCGGACAGCCGGGCGTACGGAGAAGGAATGCCCAGCCATCGGCGCAGTTCGGCACTCTTGATGCGCAGCATCGGTTCGCCCTTCCACACATCGGGGCGCAGCAGCCAGCCGCTCACCACCTGTTCGGGCGTCAGGTTGCCGTAGTCGGGGCGTCCGTAGAGCTTCGTCACAAAGTCACGCGCCAAGGTGTTGAAAGGCACTACCCGGTCGTTGTACACCACCTGCACCCGTGCCAGGCTGTCCGCACTGTGGCGGGGCAGTGCAGGCAACGAGCGCTGTTGTGCCCCGACCCCGGTCGCCCCCAGGCAAAGACAGGCCACCAACGACCCGCCCCGGCGCAGCAGCGGATGCCTCCACAACCGCCGGAATCCTCCGCCACGCGCCAACAGCACCCATAGCATCGACAGTCCCAGCAAGGCATAGCCGGCATAAGTCACGCCGATGCCCCACGGGTCGTGGTTGACAGTGAGCCAACTGCCGCCCTCTTCGTCGTAGGACGCCTGGTAGAAGCGGTATCCCCGATGCACGGCAATGCGGTTCATGGAGATGACAGTGGCGACTGCCGCCGTGTCCCCTTCCCCGTGTGGACGGAAGCGGACGTAACTCACGTAGTCGGCCGGCGCCTCCGTTCCCGGATAATGCTCCACCCGAAAGCTGTCCAACATAAGGGTAAAAGGCAAAGGCTGCAAAGACCGGCTGCCCTGTTCCACAAAACTGGCAGCTTCACTGCCTACGGCCAGGTGCACGTATCCCTTCTTGCCCGTGGCAAAAGTAGTCAGCGCCCCGGCCAGGATGACGAGGAATGAACCGTGCAATAACAGTACAGGCAATTTCGTGAGCCACCAGCGATACCGGATGCATGCGGCAACCGTGGCCAAGGCCAAAACTCCCCACAGGCTGCAAAACCAATAAGAATGGTAAATGTTCCGTTCCACAAATGCAGTTCCTTGTGCCCGCTCCACAAAAGTGGCGACAGCCAGCACCGCTACCAATAAGACATACACCACCACTACCGTTGCCTTGAATGCCTTTCCCATCTCAACAGCCTGCTTAAAACGGTTCGTATTTGTCGTTGTCCACCGCCTTCACGCCCATACACTCCATCTCAATCAGCCAGCCCGGACGGCACACGGGCGCCAAAGTGATGACCTTGGGCGTGTGCGGGAAGCGTTCGTCGTACATGGCTTTCACTACCGGATAGTCGGCCGGGTCACGCAGGTACACTATCATCTGCCCTACGTCCTCAAAGGAACATTCCGCTTCGGCCAGCAAGGCCTCCACGTTCTCCCACATGCGCCTTGTCTGCTTGCGGATATCGCCCGGATACATCACCTCGCCTTTGTTATTGATGCTTGCCGTGCCCGAGATGAATACATGCCTGCGGTCGCCGTAGTCCACATACGTTCCCCGCTCGAAAGTGACGCCGTACTCGTAGGTGGGATTCAGGTGAGTAGGCGCATAGAGGTAGCGCATCTGCCCGGGTTGCAGCCCGTCTACGGCATACGCATCCATCTGCACCAGCACCTTGGGGTCGGCATGGCGGCCTCCGATGCCCGTGCTGGCTATGTAGTGGGTCTTCTCTGTCAGACCTTGGGTGACGAACACCTCGCTGCGTGCCTTCACCACACCGGCGTAGTTCACGTCCACATTCTGCACGAAAAACCACGTGCGGACACAGTTGGCCGCCAGCCGGCAGCCCTGTTCCACGAGTTGCATCACATAGTCGTTCAGCAACAGGCGTGTCTGGTACTCCGAATTGGCGGCACGGTTGAAGGCTCCCCCGCTCCACAAGTGGCGGTAAGTCCCATGCTTCACCTCGAAAAGTCCGTTGTGAAGCACCTGCGTCTTTATGCCGGTTTGCAGGTAAGCCCACAAGGCCACTTTCGAGCCATTCAAGGGCGGTTGCTCCACGATGGACAATGCACAATCAGACCCTTCCGTCGTAATGGCCTGCAAGAGGTCGGCCTGATTGGCGGCATCACTCAGGAAGTAGCGTTTGAACACAGCAATGGAGCCTTTCAGTTCATGCGCCAGCAAGGCATCGTAGGCATTCAGCACAGCATTCAACTGCTCTTCATACGTACCTTCCGGCCAAGTGCAATGAATCATCACGTGATATTCCGAAACATTGCTCCTTCCGGCGAACTTGAATATCTCTGTCAGCGTCTTGTCTGACTGTATGGTTTGTTGTTTGTTATCGTTCATCGACATCTAATTATGGTTATGTACAACATATCAAGGCTGTGCGCCATTGTCTATCCAGTCTTCTATCAAATTCAGCAAAACGGTCTTCCGCTTTGCATCAAGAATGTCCGTATGCGGATGGCCGGTATCCCCGTCGCGACTCAACACCAGGTAGAGGAAACTGCTGCCCGCATCCCCCGGACTTACCCGAAGCATCTCGGGATTGCATGTAGCCGGTTGGTTCACCAAGGCATCATAGCTGAGCCCTTCGGTAAGATACAAGCCGGCGGCTGCCCCTCCCGCACTGGCTCCGTGGCAAGCGGCACAGCTTGGGGTAAAGACCTCATCCTGCACTACGCCGCACATACCCACATCCTGTGCTCCGACATCCATGGTTACCACATTGTCTACTGCAGCAGAAACATCGGTCTTGCAGAAAGTATGTACCCGACGGCGCAGGCGGTCGGTGATGCAAAACTCCAGGCTGGTCACTTCATCCGTAATGCCGGACATTTCGACCGTCACTTCACCGCCGTCCGTAGAGGGGTTGGGCACAATTTTCGAGACGACGGCATACGCGCTTTCATCGTTGAACCCGGCCACTACCAGGCTATAGCCACTGGGCCAGTCGCCTATGTTGCTGATGCTGCCCGTCATTTTCAGGCTGAGTCCTTCCTGCGGAATAACGACCTGTTCTTCGTAAATCCGTCCGTCATCGCACGAGGAAAGCAACCCCATCAAGGGCAGGCATAGCGATAGAATCAAAACTTTCTTGTTCATATGTGTATGTCCTTTCCTAAGAAAATGCTTGTCAGAAAGAGTATTGCAGCAATACCGTGGCCGAGTGGGTGGCAATGCCCAGGTCATCGTTGTCACGGTCGAGTTGGGTGTCGTGTCCCGTGCGCCCGATGAACTGGTACATGGCCTGCAACTTCAGGTTACAACCCTTGAAGAAGTAATTCACACCCACGGCCGGCATGTTGAGGAAGCCGTTGGTGTCCACGCCGTTCCGGTTGAAGAAGTCATAACGGGCAGCCAGCTGCACGCGGGGAGCCACAAAGTAACCACCCTGTACGTATCCGCCCAGAAAGTTGTAAGACTTGTCTATCTTCTGCCGCTTGGTGAAGCCCACGTTCATCCAGTAAGCCTCGGCGGCCAGATAGAGTCTGTTCTTCAGCCAGGCAAACTCCAAGCCCACGCGGGTATCGTTGGTACTCTCGCTTTCACTCTCCACGTTGACGGAGGCCGAAAGGCCGAACATGATTTTGTCTTCATGCAAACGGTTGGGATTGCCCTGCGTGGAAGGCATCACCCCCTTGGGCATATACGTCAGGCGGCCGGCATAAAGCAGGGAGGGAATGTGCCAATCGTCGCTCAGTGTCTTTCCGGCGGTATTGACCGATGCGCCCGTGCCGTTGAACAGGCCTACTTCATAGCCGAACTTGCCTGCCAGCAGGCCGTGGATTTCCACCCCCAGGTCGAAACCGGTGCCGATGTTGGGCATCACCGCATTCAGCGAATAGGGCAGGATGACGGCAGCCGTCAGCGAAGTAGGCAACACGGGCATCAGCGTTTCACCCAAGGTAGTGAGGTAGGCGTGGGAGAAGGGTGTCTTGAACTTGCCCACGCGGATGGCAAACTGCTGCTTCAACGCCACGTCGAACCAAGCTTGCTGCAACAACGCGCCCCCGCTGGCCGCCGCATTGATGGAGAGGTTGAACGACACCTTCTCGAACGCCTTGCCCGTAAAGCCAAGCACGGCATAGGGCACCGCGAAGCCGGAGTTGGCCACGTTGTCCTGATTGTAAGCCTTGTCCAGGCCCTCATCGTCATACCAGTTGAAGTTTCCGCTGGTCTGCACCAACAGGTAGGGCTTGAACACAAAGTCGCCCTTCTTCGTTTCGATGGAGAATCCCTCGCGTCCGGCAAGCGACACCACGCCGTTGTCCGTATCTTCCTCGTATTGCGCCATGGCGGCCAGAGGGAGCAAAGCCGCCAAAAGCATCATGGCTATCTTTTTCATCATTGAATTGTTTTGTTTCATCATTTTCGTTTGTAAGTACATGTTTTTAAGAGACTTATTACTTTATTTTTTCTTCACCCAAAATAAAGTGTTACTTTACTCGGAGTAAAGCGTTACTTTATTCCTAATAAAGCGTTGCTTTATTCCGAGTAAAGTAACGCTGCATTCCTTCGGAAGCAATCATAAAGCAGAGCAACATTGTTTATAGTGATTTAAGGAAGGCGACCAGTGCATCACGGTCTTCCTTCGGCATGTTTTTGAAGAGGTTCTTGGAGGCTTCGCCCTCGCCGCCGTGCCACATGATGGCCTCCACGAAGTTCCTGGCGCGCCCGTCGTGCAGGAAGTACGTGTGCCCGTTCACCCGCTCTTGCAAGCCGATGCCCCACAAGGGGGTGGTGCGCCACTCGTTGCCGCGTGCCAGGCCGCTGACATAATTGTCGTTCAAGCCCACGCCCATGATTTCCGAACCCATGTCGTGCAGCAGGAAGTCGGAATACGGGTGGATGGTCTGCCCGCCCAACCAAGGCAACTGCGTGCCGGCCAGCAAAGTAGAGCCGCGCGGACGGGTGTGCAACGTGGTGACGTGGCACAAGTGGCACTTGGCCTCGTAGAACATCTCCTCGCCACGGACCACCTGCGGGTCGTTCACATTGCGGCGGGCGGGCACGCCGAGACATTGCATGTAGAGGTCCACGTTCTCCATGTCTTCGGTAGACACATCCAGTTGGTCGTAAGCCAAGCCCATCATGCTGCCCTGGTTTACCTGCGCCTGTCCTTCGCATATCTCCTCCGGATAGCGGCTGTTGGTCATGCCCATGTCGCTGGAGAAGCCCAGCTCCACGGTCAGGTCCTGGTGCTGCGCCTTGTTGCCGCTGAGGCCCACGGCGTAAACTCCCTTCTCCGTCACATAGTTGCAACGGCCGCTGATGCCATACTCCGGATAATTGCTCTTGGCAGCCAAGGCCTCAATCTCCTTCGTGTCGATGGCCATCATCTGCCCCATGCCCACGTGGCGCAAAGGGATGCGCACGGTGCAGAAAAGGTCTTTGGGGTCAATCTCGTCGGCATACCAATCGGTAATGGTGTAAGTGGGCTTGGCCAGCTCGTACTTCTCGCCATCGGGGAAGCTGAACTCCTGGTACTCCCACTCCACCTTCAGCTTGCCTTCCGGCTCCACGCCGTAAATGGCCTGGTCGTGCAACACCCGCCCGTAGTCCTGGAAGAAAGCCCCGTTCTTACGGCTGATATAAATGAGCATGGACGAGAAGCCCGTGCTGCCCGAACCGCCCTCCGTCCACAGGGTGGGCGCGGTGCGACCTGCATTGCGGTGGCAACTGCCGCAAGAATAACCGGCATAGACAGGTCCCAATCCATCGGACTGTGCCCTTACATCGTCATACAAGCCGTCGCCACGCGTAAAACGGGTCTTGTAGCTGCCCGTCACCCAGTCGGCTTCCGAGTCGTAGGCAAACGAAGAAGTAGAGAAGATGGTGGACGTACCAGCAGAAAGAGCATAGCCGTAAGGCACCTCGATGTCATCGGCATTGATTTCATCGTAGTCCTCGCAGGCACACCACACCAACAAGCCGAAAGCAAGGGAGAAATATCTTATGTAATGATTAAACATATCATTCTCTTTTAATTAGCTATCAAATCATTGTATTTTCCGTCCAGACATGCCAAAGAAGCAGAGGCCGGAACTACATTCCGCCCCCTACTTCCTTCAGCACTCTTACTTTAAATTTAATCGGTCAGGCGATGCTCCTTGAAACGCTTGGCATAGCTGTCTCCACCCTTGTAGCTATCGTTCCAATAGCTGTAGAGGTCGTCAGAGTCTTTCACCAGCAGGGTGACGGCGGCCATCATGTAGTCGCCCCAGTTCTGCTTGTTGGCATCGCTGTACACATAATCTTCGGGGTCGTTGGCATCCAGCTGGTCGTTCAGCGTGCGGGCCACACCGTTGCGGAAGGCCAGGAACTCCAGCGTATGGAATCCACGCACGGCCTGCGCATTGGCAATGGATTCGGCATTGGCCCCGTCTTCGGTAAAGTCTCCGGTCCATTCCATAGAGCCCCAGGCAGCCGTTTCCAGCACGTTCACAATGGCATCCTTGTCCAAAGGCCAGCTATCCATGTTGGGGTCGAGTCCCTGGTCGGCTACCGGGCCGAAGAGGAAGGCTTCGCTCGTTTCCCACGGTTCGCGGGCTACCAGCCAGGCATCGCAGATGTCCTCGAATGCCGCATCGCTGGGATTCTCGGAGAAGGCATAGATGGCATTATACAGCAACTGGTTCTTATCCTTCAAATCCTTGTAAGTAGGCAACACCACGACATCCACATAGGTAGATACTACAGGGTCGAGCACCTCGTCGGTATTGATTTCACCTGTACGCTCGATGTAGCCTTTCAGACTGTTCAGAGCCTCAAACAGGTCGGCGCAAGCACGTTGGGCTTCCAAGGCTTCGGTGCTGTTGATGTGGTTGCGGAAAGGCTGGGGAATAGCCAGAATGGCATCGTGGGCAGTCTTGACGGCTTCCATTACCTCGTCGGCCATCGCGGCATTCACACCACTGACTACCGAATAAATGGAGTTGGCAGCAGCATTCATCTGCGTCAAGTCAAGTTGATTGTTGGACACCACCTGTTCGCCGCGCGTACCGGTCAGGGCATTATAGATGGAAATAATATTATTGGAGTAGTCCTCGCGGGAGTGCCAGCTGTACCACGACTCCACAGCGTAAAGGGCTTCCGTTGTCTGGCCGCTGTTGTAGAGGGCCAACGGGTCGCCAATCTTGGCCTCGCCTACCTCGTTGGCAATATCGAGGCAACCGTCGATAATCTGTTCCACACAGTTCAAGGCACCGCCACCACCGGTGGCAGGAGGATTGTTTCCGGGGTCATCCCCACCTTTGTCATCACTACACGACGCCATGGCCATCAGGCCCAACGCCAGACTTGCTACATAAAGAATGTTCTTTTTCATCTTGTTCTTGATTTTATGGATTAATACTTATTTCTTGAAAAACCAACCGACATAGGCTATGCCGATGGAAAACTCGTTCTCGCTGTTGTACTTGCTGGTGCCGAACACTTTCTGCGTACCTATCTGACGGGTGGTGTAATCGGCCTTCACCACCAGGTTGGGCAGGGCAAACCAGTTGATGCCCGCCGTCCACTTGCTGACTTGGCAGCGCGGGTCGGGCACCACGCTCCCCTCGCAGCTCTCTTGCGAGTTATAGTATTCATAGCGGGCAAAAGGGTAGATGACAGGGCACTTCTTGCCGTGGAAGAAAGCACTGAGGTTCAGCCCGGCTTCCGCCCCGTAGCACAAGGCAGACTCGGCCGTGCTGCGCATGGAGCCGTGGTGATAGTTGGAGTTGTTGGACAGGCTGGTAGAGCTTACCCGGGCAGAATTGTCCATGTTGCCGTAAATAATGTTGGCACGGGCGGTGACGTAGCGGTTCTTATACTCAGCGTCTGCCGAATAAATACGGACAGGCACCTTGTAGTCTACACTCTGCGTACCGGAGGAAGTAGCTTGGCTGTAGGTGTACTTATACTCCTTGTCGGCATTGCGGGTGGCATCGGCACAGTAATAGAAGGAAGCGCCTACCCGCAAGCCCGGCACACCTTTATAATCCAGACGAACTACATAGCCGGGCGAGGAGAACTTATCCGTTTCAAACAAGCCCTGCTTGCCATCCCTCACCCAACCGTCGCGCCCGAAACCGTCGGGGTTCAGGCCGGCAACCGCCATCAGTTGGTAGTCGAAAGCAGCATAACCCTTGCCGAAAGAGCCGAAAAGAGAAACGCCCGTCTCATGCCACGTGGAAGGGATGATGGTGGTTTCGCCCTCGGGCCGCGAAGTGCCGAAGAAGTTGAAGGGTTCGTGGTGGGCATTGGTCAGGCCTATGGGTACCACCATGTGCCCGGCCCGGATGTTGAATGCCGGATGGATGAGCCGTGTGATGTGGAACTGCTCCAACGCCACCTCGCCGGCCTTTTCCATCTCGGTCTCATACTCGTTGTTTTCCGAAGGCTCCAGCTCGGTAGCCATGCCCGTACCGCCGGACTCGAACTCGATTTCGGCCCCCAATATCCACTTCGATGTAAACTTGTAGTCGAAGGCCAGCACAAAGCGGGGTATGGAAATGCTGCTGCGGTGCTCCTTGGTGTTGCCCACGCCGGTTCCCGTGAAGCGGTTGAGGCCATAATCCATGAAGTTGGCCACTATTTCGCCATATCCGCCTACGCGAAACCGTTTGTAGTCGTCATCCGTCGTTGCGGAAATACCTTTCTTAACTTTTTCTATTCCTGAGGATTTTGCTGTAGTCACTGTGTCGGGGACAAGCACCTCCCCGGCCTGCAATGCACCTACTGACAGCAACAGGCACAGAGTGAATAAACTGATTTGTCTTTTCATTTTTTACCTTAATTATTGTTGCCGCAAAGGTAGGGGGAGTTAAAAAGTGGGGCAATACCCAAAAAATGGTATATTGAAAAGACCTCATCGCCATGAGTAGGTATACAGATATCTTTGCAACCTTAACCTGTCGTGCTATGTCGTGATAGAGGTAAAAATGCTAAAAGGGTACTATCCTGCCTCACTTCCGGACACGGCTCTTTCATTTAGACTTTGGACAGCATCCCTTTCCCAAAAGTTAGTGCGAAAAATGAATATTTACAAAATTGTTCATTTCAAAGGCTATTATCCCCCTATTTCCTCTTGGACATGTCCGTATTTTCTACGGTCCACCTCCGACCCAATACGCCGATGGATTATCGGACTTGTGTCGGACTTGTATCGGAGGAGAGTCGGAGGTGGTACGGAGCCAGGTTATATTTATTGCGGCAATATATTGGGTTATAGGATATTATGGGTGATTATTAGGACTATTTTTGTAAGGAAAAGCGAATTAGCAGATTTTTTCATGTAAACTTTTATGGATTCCAAAATGGGAAATGCGGGATTTTTAATATATTTACATTTTCATTCTTGCATAGCTTGTCATCGTGCCGTCTGCGGATGAAGCATGAACCGGTAATGCCTCTTAGGCAGCCCGGAATGGCAATGCCGGTTCTTATATCCAAGTGTAAATGAAAGTGCCGTGACTTCCGGAGGGCGTGCGAGACGGGGTAATACTTGGCGAAAGATAGGAAGAATATTTTGACGTGGGCAAGAGGTTTCCTGCTATATTTCCAATACTTCACGTTCCTTTTTGGGAAGTGAGGCGAGGACAAGGCGATACGACTCGCAGACTAATTCACGAATCATCGCGTCGGGAACGTCTTGGTTGAAATACACATCGTTCCAATGGCGTTTGTTCATGTGCCATGCCGGACGGATGCCATTGTAACGCGCCCGCAATTCCAGTGCTATGTCGGGCTTGGATTTGAGGCAGCAGCGGTCGAACACCTCGATGTTCACGTAACAGAACCATTTGCTGCCAATATAAAAGCAGAGCACGTCGCGGCTGTAAGGGTCTTTCACCGTCGTGAATGGCATCTTCTCCGTCACATGGGGCAGAGAGAGACAATAGTTTCTGAAATCTTCAATATTCATGTCAATCGGATATTGTCTGATGCGAAGATAACTAAAATCGGGGAGCGGGGCAAGGGACTCTCCTTAATTCTCAAACAACCGCTCCGCATTCTTCCACAGTATATCCTCGCTGTAAGGAGCCAATTCCTCATCCGCAGCCAGCGTCTGTTTCAGCCTTTGCAGGTTGGCTTTCAGCACGGCATCGGGCAAGTAGGGGTAATCCGAACCGTAAAGGATATGGTCGGGCGAGGTGATGGTGAGCAGCGAATGCAATACTTCAATAGTCGGATTGCCCGCCAAGTCGAAGTAAAGGCGCGACAGGTTGCCGTCCCAATCTATCGGCTGCATATAGCCCTGCACGACCATTGCCGGGAGGATGGATTTCAGTCTCGGCAACGCCAACGGCAAGAACGAGCCGCAATGGGGCACGACCACTTTCAGGTTGGGGTAGCGCAGCAGCACGTTCCTCGACAACATGTTCACCACGGCACGGGTGGTTTCCGCCGGATATTCGTACATCGCTAGCGGCGTGGTGGCGATAATTTTCTCCGGATAAGGCGTGGGGCGGTGCGGATGGATGATGATGACAGCGTGTCGCTCATTCAGCACCTCCATCAGCGGATCCAACGCCTCGTCGCCCAAGTATTGCCCACGGCTGTTGGTCGCCAGCTTCACGCCGTCCGCGCCCAAGGTGTCAAGCGCATAAATGGCTTCGCGGATGGCGGCGTCCACATTGGGCAGCGGCAGAGCAGCGCAGAACCTGAATCTGTCGGGATAGTCCTGTTTCACCCTTGCCGAAACCTCGTTCACCCGGCGGATGCACTCGGCACTTTCCTCCACATCATCGTAATACGGCTGCGGGGCGGGCATCGTCAGTACGGCAGTTCGGATGCCGGCACTATCCATAAAGGCGATGTGCCGTCCGGCATCCCATTCGGGCAACGGGAAGGTCTCTTCCAGTTCCGCCCCATGCGCTTTCAGTACTTCCACATATTCAGGGATGATGATGTGGGTGTGGACATCGACCGTCTGCCCGCAAAGGGGAGCCAGCCCGAAAGCCAGCCCAAAAAACAGAGATATGTACTTTTTTGTCCTCATATAATCATATGTGTTTGACAACTTTCGCCGGAACACCGACCGCAACTGCATTGGCAGGTATGTCGCTCGTAACCACAGCCCCGGCACCGATGACGGAATTATCCCCGATGGTTACGCCTTGCAGGATGGTGGCGTTGGAACCCACCCATACGTTATTACCCAAAACGATAGGCGCGGAATAAGTCATCTTGCGCTTCTCCGGCTCCAGGAAATGGTTGAGCGTGGCAAACACCACATTGTG
>CALUJC010000002.1 GCA_944320865.1 uncultured Bacteroides sp.
TAGGCATAAATCGGGTCCTGGAACGAGATTTCACCAGCCTTATTATCCAATATATCATTCTTGACAAGGGCAGCCTTTGAGCGGGATATTGAGGTTGTTGAAGAGATTTGATAGCGATGCATCACTTCAGTTGAACTGATGGACTTTTCGCCGGCAATAAGGGCTTTGAGGTAGTTCAGTTGCTGTGTGGTCAGCGTTTCGGTGATGGTTACAAACAACAGGCTTAACTGCTCTACCAATGCCGTGTGTGCCTCGCGCACAATCTCAACGGTACATACATCTTTCGTTCTGAGCCATGACAGTTGTGCCAACTGCTGTGCATAGTATGGATGGTTATCCACGAGCTTTGCAATCAGGTGGCTTGCTTCATCGCTAATGTTTTTGCCGGTATCGGCGAAACGGGTCTTGAAAAATTCCACAAGGCAAGGCGTCTCAATCTTATTGAGAAACATCAGATTGCCGAACTTGTAGAATGGCTTGGAGGAGTCGGTAAACACTTCCATCATTATGTGGCGCTTGCTCCCATAGAGACAATAGGCTACATTTTGGTGCAGCTGCCAATGTGAACGCAACTTTTTCTGGAAATAATCAGGGTCGGTAAATTCCGCAATATTTTGGAACTCATCTACGCAAATCACGATTTTCAGCCCCTTCTTTCTGGCAATCTTTTCGGCAAGATCGAGCACTTCATCGGGGTTGCGCTTTACCTCTTCCCAATCAAAGTCGATGGAAACCTCATTGGTGGGGTCTGTACCGATTGAAATCTTGGGAACAAGATGCGAAAAGAAACTTTTCGCGCTCTCGATGGCCTCCTCCCATTTTGTGGAAGTGGCGGCAATAACCTTCTGGGCGAGCAGCGAATAAAAATGCTCCTCGCTACGCACATTGAAAAGGTCGATATGGCAAATCCGGAGGTTACTGTCTTGCGCCATCGCTAACTTTGCGGCCTTATTTACAAGCGAACTTTTACCCCAACGACGAGGAGAGATAATAATCATGTTGATTAACGAAGTAAAGTTCTGAACCAAGTCGGCTGTTTCCTTCTCGCGATCGGTAAAATTCTTCTCGGTAGCAATCTTCCCAAATATGAACGGAGTTTCCATAACGCTCTATTTTTGATTTCCAACACAAATGTAATACATTAAATGTAACTACGCAAATTGTTGCTACAAAAAGTGTATATACATTTGTTGTAGTAAGTAGCTAATCATATTAAGCTTATATGATAAATGGGAATTTAGCTCGCAAGCGCGCTTTAGTTGACGAGGAAACAAGTTAACGAGGTTACAAGGACAGTGAAACTGTCCAACTGTGCTTAACCGCTGTGTGCCGCGCAGCGGTACCTGCGGTAGGAAGCCTTCAGCAGATGCATAGAACCTCGAAGAGGTTCAACCCCATACCGACGGGACATTTGCTTGTTCGACCCCTTCGAGGTCGGGATGCTTGCGCTCACCTGCATACACCGCAGGTACCGCTGCGCGGCACACAGCGGTTAAGCATAGTTGGACGGCGTTGCCGTCCGCAAATACTCAGCCCCTCGTTGCCTCGTCAACTTGTCCCCTTGTCAGCTAAATTATCATTTGTCAGTCGAAGGTGTACTTCACAATTACCGGGTTGCTGTCTTCTGCCAGGTGGCTGAATGCCGGCACCAACTTGTCGGCCTGCTTGATGGCATAGATGGAGCACTCGTCGGCCGACGCGAAAATGGGGTCTTCCGGCGCGAGGCCGAAGAGCGGCTCTTTCCGGCTTGTCGGCAAGGCGTCGGGATGCATCTTCCCGCTCTCCTTGTCATACACGGCAAAGCGCTTGTCAGGCTTAGGGGTAGGCTGCCAAGAGTTTATCACCGTGTAAGAGATGAACAGATATTTCCTCGTGTCGATAAAGTTGGTGAGCTGCACTTTAGGCCTGTCTATGGTTTCTTCCGAAGTATAGTCTCCCATAAGCGTCAGTTGGGGATACGAAAACTTGCTGCCCCCCAGGCGGAAGAGGTAAGCCGGAATGAGCTCCTTTCCGCTGATGCTGTACACCGTGTCGTTGAAGTAGTGGTATAGGTAAGTCTTGTGTTGCAGGCGGTACACAAACGTCTGCCCGGCATAGGCTTCTTGCCCCATTGTTCTGTCCCGGAAGCTGAGGGTGTCCATGCCGCCCGTCTCTTTGTCATAAGCCAGCAGGTCGGGCGCGACGCTGTTGGCATAGGAGGTGTAGTACAGTCTGCCTTCATGCAGTGCCATGCGGTTCAGTGAGTAGTCTTCGGGCAGTGCCCAGCTGTCCGCAAACCGGCCTTCGTAGTCAAACGTCATGACTTTCCGCCCCAAATAGTCCAGCACATAAATCCTCTTCTGCCGCCCGTCTACCAGTATATGCTCGGGGGCAATGTACTCCTGCGGGCCTTGTCCTTTCTGCCCGATGCGCCGGATGAAGGTGCCGTCCTTGCCGAATTGGTAAATCTGCCTGTCCGCCACAATCCAGAGGTAATCCATATCCACCAGCTGGCTGATGTTGTTCAAGAGGCAAGAGTCGTTGGTTTCCAGGCACGTGGCTTGTATGCGGACGCCCATGTCTTCCCATGCCAGCTCCTCTTGCACGGCATTCGCCTTGATTTCTCCCAATTCTATTTCCGGCAGATTTCCCTTACCATTGTTTTGTGTAGTGCAGGCCACGCAGCATAAAGCCAATGCGAGGCAGTAGATGGTTTTCATTGTTCATTCATATAGTTACCGGGGCAAAGGTAGGAAAAATGAGGGCAAATATTCCCCAGTTAGGAAATAAATGCTTCCTGCCTGGGGAATATTTTTTCCCTAACTGGGGAAAAAACGGGGCTTTTCAGCGGCGCGGGGTGCCGTGCACCAGATAGATGTCGTTGGTGTGGAAATCTATTTCCCAGTTGCCCCCTTCGTGGCGTTCCCACTGGTACTTGTCGGCCATACGGTTCCACCACTCTTGGAATTTCCGGCCTGTTTCCCCCAGGTCTTTCACTACTTTCTCGTACAGGGCATCATTGTCGGCGGTCACTATCAGTGTCAGCTCTTTCAGGCCGTTCCGTCGCTCAAAGAGTGCCTGTATTTCTCTTTTCTCTTCTTCCGTAACTTGTCCTACTAATTGCTTCATGTTGTGGGTGTTTTTTATGTTGTAAATGATAATTTAGTTGACAAGGAGACAAGTTGACGAGGCAACGAGGGGTGGAGTATTTGCGGACGGCAACGCCGTCCAACCATGCTTAACCGCTGTGTGCCGCGCAGCGGTACCTGCGGTGTATGCAGGTGAACGCAAGCACCCCGACCTTGAAGGGGTCGAACAAGCTATGTCCCGTCGGTATGGGGTTGAACCTCTTCGAGGTTCTATGCATCTGCTGATGGCTTCTTACCGCAGGTACCGCTGCGCGGCACACAGCGGTTAAGTATAGTTGGACAGTTTCACTGTCCTCGTAGCCTTGTTAACTTGTTCCCTCGTCAACTAAATTCCCATTTCTCATCTCCTGCAAATCTCAAACGGGTCCAAGTAGTCTATCTCTTTGATATCCGTATCGGGCAGGAAGTCCTTGTGCGCTTGCCGTATGGCTGCCAGGAGTTGGCGGGAGGCATTGCGCTCCAGGTGTGCGGTGACGCACTGCTCCCGTGAGGGCGTATTCACTTCGAGCGTAGTCTTCCGGTTCAGCCAGATGCACCGCTTGCATTGGTAGGCATCGCAGCGTCGGCAGATGGGGGCATACTCCAACTGATAGAGTTGCGGATTGGGTATCTTCAATCCGTGAGCCAAATCGCCCACATTGTCCTCCTCGTTTTCCAGATAAAAGGCCGGGCAGATGTAAAACTTGCCGTTGGGGGCCAGGGTGAGGCTGTGCCAGCCGGCGTCGCAGTTGTTCATGCTGCCCAGCATTATGCGGTCGGTCAGCAGATTGAGTTGCGGCATGCATCCTGCCAGGTATTGCGCTGTCACTTCTTGGGCCAGGCTTTGTAGAACGAGGCGGTAATCTTCCAAGTCTTCCTTGTCAAAAGATTCCACGTCAGTAATCACTACATTGAGCCGCGCTATCTTTGGCAAAGCTTCCGCTATCAGCTGGTGGTGATTGAAAAAGTCATCCTTCCCCGTGCGCCACACGTATGCCGTCCTTTTGCAGTACGGGTAATTTTTCAGCAGCTTCCAGTCGTCTATCACCACTACGTCGGCTGTCCCGTCTGTGCAGGTGGCCGGTTGTATCTTGCTGTGCTCTATGCTTTCTATCAGCTCCTTGTGCGCGGGCGGAAGGTCGTAATCCGGGTAAACGAACTGCACGCGCAGGTCTTCCTTCATGGCATACACGATGGCCGCCTTCAGCATGTCAGACTCCATCAGCTTCCGCCTTTTCCGCGTGTTGCTGTAGTGGCAGAACGAGGTGCTTGTGTCGTCCAATAATATGATGAGATATTGTAGCATAATTGATAATTTAGCGGGGCGGAGCCCCGAAATGAAGAATGAAGAACTAAAAATGAAGAATTCAGTTACCGCTGCTGCATCCTTGAGAATTCTTAATTCTTCATTCTTAATTCTTCATTGAAGCGCGCTTTTGCGCGCTAAATTCTCCAGCCTGTTCCAATAATAATTGTTGGCCCTTACGCGCGCCTTGTGCATCCGGCAGATGGCGGTTGCCCGCTGATAGATGGTGTCCGTCTCTGCGGCATCGTAGTTCTCGCCCTGGCACCAGGCGCATCCTGCCGCCACTTCGCACTCCAGGCATTGCCGGGGGCTTTGCGTGCAGCGGTCGAGCGTCAGGAAGGGGCGCAGCCTGTTCTGGTCGATGCCCGTGTGGATGTTGCCTATGATGCGCGCCTGCTTGCTGCGCAGGGAGTACTGGGCAAACCGGGTGCAGGGATAGAAGTTGCCCGCCGCGTCGATGGAGAGCATTCTGCCCGCCCCGCACCAGTTCTGATTGTCCTTCTCCGGGTCGAGCGGCTTGCCGATGTGCTCGCTGAAGAACGAGCAGGCGTAGTCCTTGTAGTACCCCCGGTCGATAATCTCGTCCGCCAGCTCCGTCAGCTGGTCCTCAAATAGGCGGTCGTCCCCCTCCTGCCACACGTCCTCGAACACGCAGTTGATGTTCACCTCGTGGATACCCAGGCCGTACAGGTGGAGCACGCTCTCCTTGATGTAGGGCAGATCCGCGCTGCTGATGGTCACCTTGGTGGCAGCGCCCGGAAACTGCTTCAGCCACAGCGGAATGTTGCGCACCACGTCGTTGTACGAACCCCGCCCGTTGCCCTTGTACACTCGGTTCAGGTCGTGCTTCCGCTGCGTGCCGTCTATGGTGATGCCTATGCTCAGGTGGCTGTAGTTCTTCTCAATGAAGCGTTGCACCTTCTCCTCGTGGTAGTTGATGCCGTTGGTGGAGAAGCTGAAACGGTAGGAATTGAACCAGTGATGCCCCCGGCGGAACATTTCCGTCTTCAGGTAGTCGCAGATGCGGTCTATCAGTTCTATCTCGATAAACGGCTCCCCGCCTATGAAGTCGAAGATGACAGATTCTTCCGGAAACTCCTCCTCCTGCTCCAGTATGTAGTCTATGGCCGCCTTGGCCACCTCCCACGTCATGCGCTCCTTCGCGTTCTTGCCCACCAGGTAGCAATACTTGCAGGCCAGCTGGCAGTCCTTGGTGACGATGAAGGTGATGTTCTTTGCCTTGCCGGACTGCCAGGTGCTGGTTTTTTTATAGTCAATGCGTTCCATCGTTATCTAAAGATAGGCAGCACTTGAGCAGGTGTGTTGACACCAGCGGTCGCAAGTGCCCAAACAAGAGATATCGCAGGAACCTTGGCAGCTTTTATCGCAACTGTGCATGCAAGATACCCGGCATCCCGTTCGGCACGTCGTGTCGCAATTCTGTGCACAATTTTGGCTACAGCTGTTGCCGCAACCTGAACATGTAGACGATGTTGCCGAATCCTCGCAACTGCCCGAGCAGTTGTTGCCGCAATCCTGGCAGCCGGTCGACCTTGCCGAGTCTTGGCAAGTGTCGTTGCAAGTGTCCTTGCAGCCGGTGTAGCAACTTCCGCCACATCCGCCCGTACTGCTGCCCACGCAACTGCCGCTGCAACTGCCGTTGCACCCCTCTTGCGCCGTGCCTATGCACGAGCCTTCGCAGCCCAGCGGTCCGTCGTCGCTGCTACAACTGCCCAGCACCGCCGGCCCCAAGGCAATGGCGCCCAGTATGGGCAGCGTGCGCTTGATGCTGGCTTTGAAGAACTCGCGGCGGGTTATTTTATTCTGTTTCATGGCTGTGTATTCATGTTTATTCAATACGAGTTTGGTAAGGGGTTTCAAAGTGATACTTAATATTGGTTTCCATATGTTGGAATGTGAGATATTTGGTGAAGTCGAATTGCATATATTGTACCCCATCAATCCTCCGTATCCATCCTCCATCTTTTCTATAACTGAATTCTCCATCTCCGCTTTCTATATAGATGGGGTCTGCACTGAATACATAATTTTTCCCTACTTCGCCACCGTTATCTCCATACACTAAATAAGTACCCGGTCTTTCTATATGGTAATCAACTGTCCATCGTACACGAAAGTTTCCAACGCTAACTACTTCATAAGAACCATAAACCCCGATGTCGTAAACAAAGTTGATATTAAAAGTGCTTTGGTCAAGGTAGAGAGAAGGGCCGCCTATTGTTCTTACGGAAGTTTCATCGTCGTTATATTTTATAGAGCCTCCCGTGTCAGTGTAGCTGCGCAGATAGTAATCTTGATCCCAACTCAGATTTTCCAGTGTCAGATGCAATAATCCGTCTTCTTCCACGTGGGCAGTTGTGGTATAGTCCGTGATTTTTGGATTAGGTGATTCTGAATAACAGATTTTCACGCTGGTCACGCCACTTGGGGCAACAGAAACAAGTTCTGCTCTGTCATCATAAATGTCTGTCGCCTCGAAGCTAGTTATAATTTCCCCCGTTGTCATGAATTCGGTTTCTTCTCCATAGCTCACTTTCCCGTCTACTATGGCATATAGCCGCACGTAGTAGGTCGTTCTTTCCGATAGTCCGTTCAAGGTGTATGAGACGTCTTCGCCGGAAAGCGTCACCTTTTGCCCGTCCACAGTAGGCGATGGCGAGGTGCCGTAGCATAAGCCACGTTCTTGTATCTCCACGCCCATTGCCTGGATGCTACCCGATACGTGTGCTGTTGTAGATGTCACATCGGTAACCTCCGGAGCCGAAATCATGGCGCCCCGTTCACTTACCGTCAGCTGGCAGGTCGCCTGTTTGTTGCCGTCGTTGCTCGTGGCGGTAATCACCACGGAGCCTGCTGCGATGCCTGTCACCTGGCCTGTGCCGTCCACGGTGGCAATGGCATCGTTGCTCGAGGTCCATATCACGCTTTTATCGGTAGCGTTCTCGGGCAAAACTCTTGCCGTCAGTTGCAACTGTTCGCCCACGGCAATGCTTTCATTGGCGGGAGTCAGCGTGATGCCCGTCACATGCACCACCTCAGCCACTACTTGCACGTTGCACGAAGCCATCTTCCCGCCGTCCAGTGCCTGGGCGGTAATCACGGCGTTGCCTACCGTTATGGCCGTCACCATGCCCGTCTCGTCTACGGTGGCGATGTTGGCTGCGCTCGATGTCCATATATGTCCTTTGTTCGGAGCCTCCGGCGGATTGAACGAGGCCGTCAGCCTTTCCGATGAACCCACTTCGAGCATCAGATTAGTTTTGTTCAGCGAGATTTCGGGGCTCACGTTGGTCTTGTCCTCGTCCTCCGAGCAGCCTGCCAGCCCTGTGAAAACAGCCAGCAAGGCAAACAATCTCAGCCAAATAGCGCGGATATTGTCCTGTTTTTCCATAATTATATGATTTTTAAATTAGTATTACGTGAATAACTGCAAACTTAGGAAATCCTAATTATCTAACCAAACATTACGTTGAGTTTTTTGTCAGCCCATTTTCAAAATTCTGCCTCCAAACCTCCTTTTTCATTGAAAAGTGTAGTTTTTCACCCTTATTTTTTATTGAAAAGTGTCATTCTTTCGTGAGCGGCAAGTCGTCACCCAAGGTAAGGTGCGCTACCTGCCCGTTTATTACGTCATGTTCCTCGATGCCGATGAGGCTGTGGATGGCGACGTGTATTTTTAGGATAATGTAAATATTTCAAAATTTTCATATTCTCCACACGGATATTTATAAATGCTTACATGAAAAATCTTGATGTTTCTTATTTCGTTACAAAAATGTCTTTCCGAAGTGCTCGTATTGTATTCTAAACCAATAGATTGATATGATAACTTCGACCCAACTACGTACCACCTCCGACTCTCCTCCGATACAAGTCCGACACAAGTCCGACAATCCATGGGCGTATAGGGTCGGAGGTGGACCGTAGGAAATACGGACATGTCCGGGAGGAAAAAGAGGGGTGATAGCCTTTGAAAGAGATGCTTTTGTAAGCATTTCTTAGTAAAACGCTCTCGAGATTCTGGCGTAGCAGAATGTTTGTGTAAATTTGAAGTGCAACTGCAAAATTGCACAAGTCATAATGGAGACGGTATATATGAGGCTCTAATCCGCGTTATTGATTTAATCCAATCACATCTATGGGGAGCATTGCATTGCCAACATTATCTTCAGGGGTATTTTTAAGGAACAGCATTGGGATGATAGTATGATTGTGGGCAAATCTTTAGTCGTGCCATTTCATTTGTTCTATCAACGACTATCAACGAATTTCATGCCTTATGTTTATTATGTATTGCAAACATAATGATTCTGTGACATAATACAGAATTCCAAGCTATAAACTTAAATGATAATTTATCGGGGCGTAGCCCCGAAATGAAGAATGAAGAACTAAAAATGAAGAATTAGTGATGTAACTGAATTCTCCTCCTCCCGGGAGGAGGAGTATCCGGAGGGAGAGGTGGTAGGTAAAATATAAGTCTCTGAATAATAATATTATTATCGCTACCACCCCGTCACTTCGTGCCACCCCTCCTCCCCGGAGGAGGGGAATCAGTTACCACTGCATAATCACCTGCTAATTCTTCATTCATCATTCTTAATTCTTCATTAAAGCGCGCTTGCGCGCGTTAAATTCCCATTTAGAAGAGTTGTCACTCATTCTAAAAAGCACTTATTTGTGACTTCTGAAAGTGATTCCTATTTGAGGCATTTGATGGCTTTCAGTGTCTGAAATGCAAGAATTTTGTGAAAAATGCTCCAAAATGCGCTGTTTTGGGGAATAATTTGTAATTTTGCTATCCGAACAAACGATAAACAGTAATTACCGATGAAAACATTGATTGCTACGTTCGCTTTGGCCTTCTTATGCCTGCCGGTAGGGGTGGGGGCTTCGGAGTTGGACGATATTCCTCCAGAGGTGGCCCGTGTGTCCGACAGCCTGAAGCGGGTGTATGCGCCGGATAGCCGGGTAGCTTTGTTCGACGTTGACTATACTTTCTCCGGTAAAGACGTCATGCTTCGCGGGGTCACCACTTCGGGGGAGGCCAAGAGGGCATTGACGGGCTGCCTGGCTGCCGGCGGGTACCGGGTGATGGATTTCCTGAAAGTGCTGCCCGACTCTGCCGGATTGCAAGGCAAGACGTATGGCATTATTAACCTCTCGGTGGCCAGCATGAGGCGGGAGGCCGACTATTCGTCGGAGATGGTGACGCAGGCCTTGCTGGGCATGCCGGTGCGCGTGCTTCAGCACGACGGCTGGTACAGGATACAGACCCCGGACAACTACATTGCCTGGGTGCACCGGGCCAGCGTGTGCCCGGTGACGCGGGAGGAACTCTCTGCCTGGAACCGGGCGGAGAAGGTGGTGGTGACGTCGCACTACGGCTTTGTGTATTCGAGCCCTGACCGTCGGGCGCAAACCGTGTCGGACGTAGTGGCGGGCGACCGCCTGAAGCTGGAGGGTAGGCATGGAGCCTTTTACCGGGTGGCTTATCCTGACGGGCGCAAAGGGTATCTGTTGAAGGCGGATGCGGTGCCCGAGGAGAAGTGGCGTGCCGGCTTGAAGCAGGAGGCAGACAACATCATTGCCACGGCGCATACCCTGATGGGGGTGCCCTACCTGTGGGCGGGCACTTCGTCCAAGGGCATGGATTGCAGCGGGTTTGTGCGGACAGTGCTGTTTATGCACGACATCATTATTCCGCGCGACGCTTCGCAGCAGGCCTACGTGGGGCAGCACATTGACATTGCTCCTGACTTTGGCAACCTGCAGCCTGGTGATTTGCTGTTTTTTGGGCGGAAGGCTGCGCCCGGACGGAAAGAGCGCATTGTACATGTTGGCATCTATATAGGAGGCAAGCGATTCATTCACTCGCAGGGCGATGTTCGGCTCAGCAGTTTTGCGCCGGCCGACTCTTGCTTTGATGAGTATAACTTGGGCAGGTTGCTATTTGCCACCCGCATATTGCCTTATATAGATAAGGAGGAGGGGCTGAACACTACGGCTACTAATCCTTATTATAGACTGTAGAAAGGGGAATGGGAATTTATGTGCACTTTTTCTTTCGCTTGTCCGAAAGAAAAAGATGCCAAAAAGAAAGGACCCCGGCTGTGCCCGTCGGGCTACTCCGGTCAGCTTTCAGCCTAAGTGGCAGAAACTCGCTTCGCTCAGACAGTCTGCCCCTTTTCACGGCTGAAAACTGCCCTCCGCTTCACGCCCGCCGGTCAATGCCGGAGAGCCATGCGGCATCAAGCCGTACTATGTAGAGACGTGGCGTGCCGCGTCTCACAGGCCGGAAGGCCTGCCGCCCAACGCCGCATGGCCGCGCCTAAGCGGAGGGGCGTAAAGCGGAGAGCGCGTTTTTGCGTGAAGAACGGCAGGTTGTCTGAGCGTAGCGAGTTCCCTGCCGTTTAGCAAAAACGTGCTCGGAGTAGCCCCGGAGATTCAGCGCTTGACTTTTTTCTTTTGGTATCTTTTCTTTTTGTGGCAAGACAAAAAGAAAAGTACAAAGATAAATTATCATTTAAATATATGCAAAATAGAAGGGATTTCTTGAAAACGGCAGCCTTGGCTGCTATAGGCTCCGGAGTGGTTGCGGATGATTTGCTGGCCATGAGGAGAGAAGGCGGGCATGCCGCTTGGTTCAACATCAACCGGGTGGCAGGAGCATCGCCCCGCATGCAGTTGCGCTTCTTCCCCTATGAGTTGAAGTTGAAGCATGTGTTCACGGTGGCTACCTATTCGCGCAGCACTACGCCCGATGTGCAGGTGGAGTTGGAGTACGATGGCCTGGTGGGGTATGGCGAGGCATCGATGCCGCCTTATCTGCAAAAAGAGCTGGGGACGGTGGAAAGCGTGATGGTTTTCTTGCGCAAGGTGCAGGAGGGCATAGGGCGTTTCGACGATCCTTTTCAGTTGGAAGACATCTTGGCCTACATAGACGGCTTATCGGAAGGCAATGCGGCGGCAAAGGCAGCGGTAGACATTGCTTTGCACGACCTAGTGGGTAAGCTGCTGCAGGTGCCGTGGTACAGGATATGGGGACTGGACAAGGCTAAAGCACCCTCCACCACCTTTACTATCGGTATCGATACGCCGGAGGTGGTGCGGCAAAAGACCAAAGAATGTGCCGACCAATTCAATATTTTGAAAGTGAAGCTGGGCAGCGACCACGACAAGCAACTGATAGAGACCATCCGCTCGGTGACGCAGTTGCCCATAGTCGTGGATGCCAACCAGGGTTGGAGTGACAGGCAGCAGGCGCTTGACATGATACACTGGCTGAAGGAACAGGGCATTGTGATGGTGGAGCAGCCCATGCCTAAAGAGCGGCTGGATGACATTGCATGGATTACGCAGCACAGTCCCTTGCCCATTTTTGCCGACGAGTCGGTGCAGCGGCTGAAAGACATTCCTGCCCTAAAGGGTGCTTTCTCCGGCATCAACATTAAGCTGATGAAATGCACGGGGATGCGCGAGGCGTGGAAGATGGTGACCTTGGCGCGCGCCCTCGGTATGAAGGTGATGGTGGGGTGCATGACGGAGACCTCGTGCGCCATCAGTGCTGCCGCCCAATTCTCGCCCTCGGTAGACTTTGCCGACCTGGACGGCAGCCTGTTGATAGCCAACGACCGCTTTAAGGGCATGGAAGTGGTGAAGGGCAAAATAACCTTGCCCGACAGGCCGGGCATAGGGGTGGTAAAACTATAAATTGAAGAACGGCTTATGAAGAATTTGCTTTATGCACTGGCATTGCTGGTGCTGGCCTCGGCTTGCGGCACGGGCATGTCGCACAAACCTTACACGTGGGAGGACGACTTGCATCAGCGTCTGCTGACCGACTTTTGCCTGACAGAACAGCAGGTGAAAGATTACATCCGCCGGTATATACCTGATGTGACCGATGAACAGATGCGCCAATGGGAAGAAAGCCGTGCCTTGGAATGCATGTGGCTGGACGGCGAAAAACGCTACTTTATAAACGCAGGACCCAATCTCTTTCGGATAGATTCAGCCTGCCGTGACATTAAGACAGCCAAAGAGGGCGTGGTCGTGGAAGGTTATGATAGGGTGAATACAGAAAACGTGCCTGCCATTATCCGTGCGGTAAAAGATAGTGCGAAGACATTGGTGCTTCCCAAGCGCATGCGGGTGACTTATACTTTGACGGTGGATACGAATGCTGTTCCGGCAGGCGAAATAGTGCGCTGCTGGCTGCCTTATCCGCGCACAGATGTGCCGAGGCAGCAGGACGTGAAACTGCTGGAGACAAGCGAGGCAGAGTATGTGTTGTCGCCGCGCGAGTGTGCCCACAGCACACTCTATATGGAGAAACGGGCGGTGCAAGGGCAGCCCACGGTGTTTTCTGAGACCTTTGAATATACCTCGTATGGCGAGTGGCACAACCTGAAGCCAGAAGACGTGCAACCGTATGACACGGCCTCTGCCCTTTATCGGAAGTATACGGTCGAGCGCGATAAACACATTGTGTTTTCACCTCGTTTGCGCGAGCTTGCCACAAGGCTTACGGCTGGCGAGGATAACCCTTACTTGAAAGCTAAACGTATTTTCCATTGGATATACGACCATTTTCCTTGGGCATCGGCTCGGGAGTATTCCACGATAGACAACATTCCGGAGTATGTGCTCGACAACTGGCATGGCGATTGCGGGCAGGTCACGCTGCTTTTCGTCACACTTTGCCGTCTGAGCGGTATTCCTGCCCATTTTCAGAGTGGCTTTATGATGCATCCCCGTGCCTGGAATCTGCATGATTGGGCAGAGGTCTATTTTGAAGGAGTTGGTTGGGTTCCTGTTGACCAGTCTTTTGGCATTCCTCCCTTTGCCTGTAATGCCGATGAGAAATTTTTCTTCTTGGGAGGCATTGACTCATGGCGTATGGTGGTGAATTCCGATTATGGTATGCCACTGGTGCCTGCCAAGAAATATCCACGCAGTGAAACCGTAGATTTCCAGCGCGGAGAGGTGGAGTGGGAAGGAGGCAACCTCTACTTCACGCAATGGAGTTATGATATGGAGATAGACTATCTGAACTATTGATTTGCCCTTTGTTTTTTCTTGCGCCTTCCCTGTTGCCATTTTAACAATAGGGAAGCGTGCATAAATGCTAATTTGTCAGTCTCAGCCGTTAACCGCTGTTAAGCTCAAAATAGGCTCTGTTAAAAGAGAACAAAAAAGAGTGCCAAGCGGAAGAAGTGAATGTTTTTTGCCGTTATTTTAACGTCGAAAAGTTAAACGAAACGCGAATATTAACATTTAAACCAATAGAAAAAGCTATGAGACAGACAACGAAAAACATCTTAGGAGTAGTGGCAATCGTGCTTCTCAGTTCGGGTGTAGGCGGTTATACGGCCTATAAGTTGTTGAGTAAGGAAAGAGCGGCTACTGCCACTTTTAATGATTTGTTTCCGCAAAATCCGGCCAGCAACGTGAAGTTGGCAGGGTTTAACGCTGTGGATGCGCAACCGGTGGACTTGACTCAAGCTGCCGAAACTTCCATTCATGCTGTGGTGCACATCCGTGCTACCCAATTGGGAAGGACAGAGACCGTGCGGACGGCACCTGATATTTTTGATTTCTTCTTCGGCGACGGCCGGGGGCAACAGAGGCAAATACAGACGCAGCCGCGTGTAGGTTTCGGTTCGGGTGTCATCATCTCGAAAGACGGATATATCGTGACGAACAACCATGTGGTGGAAGGCGCCGACGAGATTGCCGTGAAACTGAACGATGAGCGCGAGTTGAAAGGCCGCATCATCGGTACGGATGAGAGCACCGACCTTGCGTTGCTGAAGATAGAAGGCGATGATTTCCCCACTATTCCCATTGGCGATTCCGATGAGTTGAAAGTAGGTGAATGGGTGTTGGCTGTGGGCAATCCCTTTAACTTGAATTCTACGGTAACGGCAGGTATAGTCAGTGCCAAGGCACGTTCCATTGGCACCATGAGTGCCAACGGCAAGGCTGCCGACATCCAGTCGTTCATCCAGACGGATGCTGCCATCAACTCCGGCAACAGTGGCGGTGCGTTGGTCAACGCCAAGGGCGAGCTGGTGGGCATCAATGCCATGCTGTATTCGCCTACGGGTGCTTATTCGGGCTATGGTTTTGCCATTCCTACCAGCATTATGACAAAGGTGGTGGCCGACCTGAAGCAATATGGTACCGTACAACGTGCCATGTTGGGAGTTTCCTGCACTGATTTAAACATTGGTTTAGCCGTGGATGAAGAAAACAAGGGAATTAAGGAAATCAAAGACAAAGCCAAAGAACTCGGGTTGAAAGAAGGCCTTTGGATACGCGAGATTGTGGAAGGCGGTTCGGCCGACGGCTTCTTGAAGGTAGACGATGTGTTGACGGCCATTGAAGGCAAGAAGATTCACCGTTTTGCCGATTTGCAGGAAGAGCTGGCTAAGCACCGTCCGGGCGATAAGGTGAAAGTTACCGTTATCCGCGACAAGAAGGAGAAGGAGATAACCTTGACGTTGAAGAACCAGCAGGGCAACACGAAGGTTGTGAAGGATGCCGATATGGAACTGCTGGGTGCAGCCTTCCGCCCCATCACCGATGAAATGAAAGAGCAGCTCAACCTGAACTATGGCCTTGAAGTGACCGGCGTGCGCGAGGGCAAGATGAAGGAAGCCGGCATCCGTCGTGGCTTCATCATCCTGAAGGTAAACGATATGCCTATGCGCAGTGTGGACGACATGGAGACGGCCTTGAAAGAGGCTTCGCGTTCGAGCGAGCCGGTATTGTTCATTACCGGTAAGTTCCCCTCGGGCAGGGTAGGCTACTATGCCGTAAATGTAGGCCAGGAAGAATAGCAGTTGCAATCAATAAGAATAAGCGCCGTAATCAGTAAGAAAAGCGGTGCTGACAGATAAGGATAACAAACAACATTAGTAAGGTAATAAGATTGTGTGTAAAAACATCGCATGAAAAGGATGCCGCCTGCAAGGGTTGGCATCCTTTTTGTTGGGATGAATGTATGAATAAAATGAAAAAGTTGGCATGAAATACTTGTGGTACGAATATTTTGTACTAACTTTGCAACCTCAATATGTAGTGTAGAGAATGAGACAATTAAAGATTACCAAAAGTATCACCAATCGCGAGAGCGCTTCTTTGGATAAGTATTTACAGGAAATCGGGCGTGAGGACCTTATTACCGTTGAAGAAGAAGTAGAGCTTGCACAGCGCATCCGTAAAGGCGACCGCGCCGCATTGGAAAAACTGACGCGTGCCAATCTGCGTTTCGTAGTGTCCGTAGCCAAGCAGTACCAGAACCAAGGGTTGAGTTTGCCCGACTTGATAAATGAGGGCAACTTGGGACTGATTAAGGCTGCCGAGAAGTTCGATGAAACCCGTGGCTTTAAGTTTATCAGCTATGCAGTGTGGTGGATACGCCAGTCCATTCTCCAGGCTTTGGCAGAACAGGCACGCATCGTGCGCCTTCCGCTGAACCAGGTAGGCTCGCTGAACAAAATCAGTAAGGCTTTCTCGAAGTTCGAGCAGGAAAACGAGCGCCGCCCGTCTCCCGAAGAGCTGGCCGATGAGCTGGAAATCCCTGTTGACAAAATCTCTGATACGCTGAAGGTGTCGGGCCGCCATATCTCGGTGGATGCACCTTTTGTGGAGGGGGAAGACAACAGTCTGCTCGATGTGTTGGTAAACGACGACTCTCCTATGGCCGACCGCGCATTGGTGAACGAGTCTCTTGCGAGGGAAATCGATAGGGCACTTTCTACGTTAACCGAGCGCGAAAAAGAAATCATTCAGATGTTTTTCGGCATCGGACAACAGGAAATGACACTGGAAGAAATTGGCGACAAATTTGGGCTGACACGTGAGCGTGTGCGCCAGATTAAGGAGAAAGCCATCAGAAGATTAAGACAAAGTAACCGTAGCAAATTGCTCAAGTCTTATTTGGGATAAGTAAGAAATATCGCTTTCCGACAAATCAAAAGGTATTAAAAACCGGTTCATCTTGCAGGGATGGCCGGTTTTTTTGTTACCTTTGTGCCCAACTAATTAATTCTCACCGAAGATGAAGTACATGCGCATGTTTTTGCTGGCGGCAGTGGCCTTTACGCTATGTTCCGCCTTTACGATGAAAGACAAGGAGAAGCCTGTATATGTGTTTGGCATCGCGGCTTCTTTCAACGACACCATAGTTTACTATACCGAGGTACAATTGCTGGACAGCGTGCTGCTCGACAAAGACGGCTTTCTGCCGGACAGGGAGGTCTATTCCTATCAGCTGAAAAATCACATCGAGTATGACTTGAAGAAAAGCAACTATACCTGCATGATTTACTTTTCCGAGAACAAGACAAAGTTAGGCAAAGAGGCCGACAAACTAAAGGCAAGGTACGGGAAAGACCAGGGCTTGTCGCTGCAAGCCATAGAGCCCTCAGCATTCACCTTTAAGAAGCCGGAGGAATAAGCCATGAAGGGCAAGTTGTTTGCATCATGGGTTTGCCTGCTGGTCTTCTTGGTGTCGTGCGAGCAGAAGACGGATATCATTATTCCTACGCCGGGGGAGAAGACGGTGCTGGTGTATCTGGCAGCAGACAATAATATTGGTCGGTATGTGCAGTCTGATTTAGACGAGATAATGCGGGGAGTAGAAGAAAATCCGCTTTCCGTGTCCCAGCACCTGGTTATTTATGACGATAGGGGCGGGGAGGCAAGACTGTATGAAGTGGTGTACGAGGATGGCAAAGCCGCCGAAAAGACAATTAAGGCATACCCTGACCGCAACTCCGCCGGATTGGATGAGACGTTGGAAGTGTTCAACGATGTCTTCAATAATCCCCTTTACGAAGCAGAAAGCTACGGGCTGGTCTATTGGTCGCATGCCGATGGCTGGATACCTTACCCTCTGCCCAGTTCGCGCTGGATAGGGCAGGACACGGGCGATGGCGACAATCGCATGAATCTTTCCGAATTCAAGCAGGTGCTGGACGCTGCTCCCCATTTCGACTTTATCTTGATTGATGCCTGCTTCATGCAGAGCATAGAGGTGGCTTACGAATTGCGCAATTACACCGATTATTATATAGCTTCTCCCACCGAGACCCCGGGAACAGGTGCGCCTTACGATGCCATTCTTCCTTATATGTTCAAGAAAGGGGCTGCCAAGAAATTGGCGGAAGCCTACTATAATGTCTATGCAGAGGTGTATAATCCGGAACGCATATCCGATTCTCCTTGGACGATGGGTGCCGCCATCTGCGTGTCGGAAACTGCATGTTTGGAAACGTTGGCTGCTGCCACGCGTGCGGCATTGCAGACGGTAAGCGTCCCGCTGGATTGTGCAGACCTTAGAAGGGAGGCTTTCAACTACGACCAACGCAGCACTTCTTCTTCTCTGTATGTCGGTTACTACGACTTGGCGGACATTATGCAGGAGTCGCTTGAAGAGGATGTTTATGCCGGCTGGAAGCGTGCCTTTGACGACGCGGTGACTTATTATACAACGCCTACCAATTATTCGGCTGCTTCTGATGGCTGGACTGTTGTAGGCAATTTTTCCATGAAAGGCACCCACGGCGTCACCCATTACCTGCCCTCGTCTCCCGATGCGGCGGCTTGCGAGCCTTACCATACGTTGGAGTGGTACAATGCCGCAGGCATAGCGGCTATGGGCTGGTAGAAGAAGTCGGGAAGTTCCCCCAAACCACCATACCCATAACATAAAAAGAACGCCTCCCCCGTTCGCTTGCGGGGGAGGCGCCTTACACAAAAACTAAACTAGACTTAACTAAACTATTCTATTAAGAGTTTCACAACTCCTTTTGTATGGCACAAAGATAAGCATACATTTTGGAATATGCAACAATAATGAGGAAATAAATAGACGAATTCCTCATTTTTATCGACAAATGGGCTCCCTGCTTCTCGTCCACTTCCCTTTGATGACCATAATCTGGTTCCTGTGGCTCAGCTCCTGCGGTTGAGGTAGTCCTGGAAAGCTTGCTTGTAGCTGTCGCTGATGGGGATGTAGGTCTTGCCGAACACGATGCGCCCACGGTCTATGATGCGTATCTTTTCTTTCTGCACGATGTACGAGCGGTGCACGCGCATGAAGCGTGAGGCGGGCAGCAGGTCTTCCATGGCCTTCATGCTCATGAGCGAGAGGATGGGCTTGGACGAATTCTCCTCGTATATCTTGATGTAGTCTTTCAGCCCCTCGATGTAGAGTATGTTTTTCAGTTCTATCTGCACCAGCTTGTAGTCGCTTTTCACGAAGATGCTTTGTATTTCCTCGCGGGGCTGTGGCAGCAGTTCAAACCACTTTTGGGCCTTGTGGGCAGCTTGCAGGAAGTCGGTGTACGAGATGGGCTTCAGCAGGTAGTCCAGCGCGTTGACTTTGTAGCCGTCGATGGCATACTGGTCGAAGGCGGTGGTGAAGACGATGCGCGTGGAGGGCGGCACCATCTTGGAGAACTCCAGCCCGTTGAGTTCGGGCATCTGGATGTCGAGGAAGAGCAGGTCGACGTGGCGGTCGGGCAGCTCCTTCATGGCCTGTACGGCACTGGGATACTTGCCGGCCAGCTCCAGGAAGGGGGTCTTCCGGACGTAGCTCTCGAGCAGGTCGAGGGCGAGAGGCTCATCGTCTACGATAGCACATTTCAGGTTCATGGCGTGGGTGTTTTATCTATGATTAATGTTGAGCGATACAGGGTGCCCTCGGCATTGGGGCCTTGCTGCCAGCGGTAGTGGCCAGGGTAGGTCAGTGCCAGGCGTCTTTTCACCTGCTCCAGGCCGATGCCGCTTCCGCTTTTGTCGGCCTGGGTCTTGGGGTGGTTGGTGTTTTCTATCTCGCAGCGTATGGTGTGCTCGTCTTCTGTGAAGCGGATGCTGATGTAGCTGGGTTCGGTGGGCGAGATGCCGTGCTTGAAGGCGTTTTCTATCAGCGAGATGAAGATGAGCGGGGCGATGGGCGTGCGGCTGTCCGGGTGGACGTCGAAGCGGGTGGCCACGCGCACCTGGTCGGAGAGGCGGATGCGCATCAGCCCGATGTAGTTGCGGATGAAGTCCATCTCCTTGTTCAGCGGCACGAAGTTCTGCTGGTTGTCGTAGAGCACGTGGCGCAGCAGGCGGCTCAGCTCTTGCACGGCTTCCTGTGCCTTGTCGGCATCAAAGGCTATCAGCGCGTAGATGTTGTTCAGCGTGTTGAGCAGGAAGTGGGGGTTGAGCTGGTTGCGCAGGTTCTTCAGTTCGGCCTCCATGCGGCTCTTTTCGGCAGCCTGCAGGGCCGACTCGTTTTGCTTCCACCTCATGCTCAGGCGGATGGCGGCGCTCATGCCGGCTATGAGGGCCAGCGAGCAGGCGTCGCGCAGCACGAACATCCATTTGGGCGGTCCCAGGGGCCTGCCTTCCGTGAGTTTGCGGATGAGTTCGCCGTACAGGTACTCCTGCCACACGTGTCCGCCCAGCACCACCAGGGCGATGAGCACGAGGTTGAGGATGAGGTATGGCTTCATCTTGCCCCGGAAGAGGTAGCGGGGGATGAGCAGGAAGTAGTTGACGTAGAACGTGATGAGGAACGAGAGCGGCATGATGAGCCCATGTCCCACGTAGGCTTTCCAGTCGATGTTGAACCCACTGTGGCTTATCATCAGGAAGGGGAAGCCCAGGGTGATGCCCCAGCCGATGACGTGTATCAGTATCCCCACCGTGCGGGGGTGCCGGTCGATGCTGTCTTTCATCATAGTGCTTGCAAAGTTACGAAAATTATCGTCCGTCCGTTTCCCCTCGGGGCGTGTTTATGGAATTTTGTTGACATCTCCAGGAAGGGCCGAATTTGTTAATATGTGTATAAAATCAATCTATTTTACCGCGACCCCAACGACACTATAGTGTCGTTAAAAATAGACCATAGTGTCGTCGGAAACGGACCATGGCGCGTTTTCAACGACACTATGGCGCGTTTATAACTGCGCCATGGTCCGTTTCCGACGACACTATGGCGTAGTTCCGGCGGCACCATGGCGCGGTTTTCACGCCTTCGGGGCGGATTGTCTGAAATGTTGACATCCTGCCCCTCCGGCCTTACTCGTAGCGGATGGCCTCGATGGGGTCGAGCTGCGCCGCCTTCTTGGCGGGATACCAGCCGAAGAATACGCCCGTGAAGGTGCAGACGGCGAACGACAGCAGCACGCTCCATGGCTGGATGAACACCGGCCACCCGGCCATGGCCTTCACCACGAACGACAGGCCGCAGCCCAGCAGCACGCCTATCAGTCCGCCGGTGATGCTGATGAGCACCGCCTCGATGAGGAACTGGCTGAGGATGTCGATGCCCCGTGCGCCGACGGACATGCGCAGGCCTATCTCCCGCGTGCGCTCCGTCACCGAGACGTACATGATGTTCATGATGCCTATGCCGCCCACCACGAGCGAGATGGCGGCGATGCTGGCCAGCAGCGTGGTCATCAGGTCGGTCGTCGTGTTCAGCATCGAGCTCAGCTCCTCCTGGCTGCGGATGGAGAAGTCGTCCTCGTCCGTGGCCTTCAATTTATGGTTGCGTCGCAGCAGTTCGCTGATTTCCTCCGTGGCATAGTCCGTCATGCCCTCGCTCAGGGCCGAGGCAAAGATGCCTTGCAGGTAGGTCTGCGCCAGCAGGCGCTTCATCACGGTGGAGTAGGGGGCCAGCACAATGTCGTCCTGGTCCATGCCCATGGAGTTGTAGCCCTTGCTCTTGAGCACGCCTATCACGCGGAAGGGCACCTGGTTGAAGCGGATAATCTGCCCTATGGGGTCCTGTCCGTCGGGGAAGAGGTTGTCCACGATGGTCTTGCCTATGATGCACACTTTGGCCGAAGTCTGTATGTCCTGCTCGGTAAACATCTCGCCGCTCTCCACCGTCAGCTGGCGTATCTCCAGGTAGTCCGTGCCCACGCCGTTGATGCTCGAAGGGTAGTTGTTGTTGCCGGCAATGAGTTGCCCGCTGCTGCTCACGTTGGGGCTCACGGCGGCGAGGAAGGTGGTCTCCGTGCGCAGCGACTCGTAGTCCTCCAGGTCCAGCGTCTGCATGTCGTCGGCGCTTTGGCGCACGCCTCCGCGCATCTCGCCGCCCGGGTGAATCATAATCATGTTCGAGCCCATCTCCGATATCTGTGCCTGTATGCTCAGCTTGGAGCCCTGCCCTATGGCAATCATCGTGATGACGGACGTCACGCCGATGATGATGCCCAGCATGGTGAGGAAGGCGCGCATCTTGTTGTTTGCCAAGGCGCGCAGGGCTATTTTGAATAAGTTGGTTCCGTTCATTTTGGTGTAATGTTTAGTTGGTGAGGTGACAAGGGACGAGGTGACAAGGTAATGATATATCCTTGTTCCCTTGTTAACTTGTTCCCTCATCGCCTTGTTCCCTCGTTCCCTGAAAATTTAGTCGTCAATGTCGGGCGGCAGTTCCGCCAGGGCGCGGGCGGCGTCCTGTATGTCCGTGTTGGGTGTATCCTCGGTGACGTGCCCGTCGCGCAGGCGGATGTTGCGGCTGCTGTATTGGGCAATGTCCGGGTTGTGCGTCACGAAGATGATGGTGCGCCCCTCGGCGTGCAGCTTCTGGAAGAGCACGAGTATTTCGTACGACGTGCGTGTGTCCAGGTTGCCGGTCGCCTCGTCGGCCAGTATCACTGCCGGATTGTTCACCAGCGCCCGGGCTATGGCCACGCGCTGCATCTGTCCGCCGGACATTTGGTTGGACTTATGCTCCAGCCGGTCGCCCAGCCCTACGGCCACCAAGGCATCGATGGCACGGCGGCGCCTTTCGGCAGCCGACACCGAAGGGTTGTACATCAGCGGCAGCTCCACGTTCTCCACGGCGGTAGTCTTGGGCAGCAGGTTGTAGTTTTGGAATACAAACCCAATCTTGCGGTTGCGCAGCACGGCACGCTGAGGCTTCGACATGGTGCGCACCGGTATGCCGTCCAGCAGGTACTCGCCGCTCGTGGGGGTGTCCAGGCAGCCTAAGATGTTGAGCAGCGTAGACTTGCCCGACCCGCTGGTGCCCATGATGGTGACAAACTCTCCCTCGTCTATGCTGAAGGATACGCCACGCAGGGCATGCACCGTTTCGTCACCCACAATGAAGTTGCGCTTTATGTTTTGCAGTTCTATGACTTTGTTGCTCATAATATTCTTTTTAGAAGTCAAGAAGTTAAGAAGTCAAGAAGTTAAGAAGTTAAGGAGTTAAGGAGTTAAGAAGTTAAGGAGTGGGAAGTTAAGAAGTCAAGGAGTTAAGAAGTTTTCTACTTGACTTCTTGACGTCTGTCTTCTTGACTTCTGTATTCTATATTCTCCTATCTCATTCCTTCTCCCCGCCTTTCTTGTTGTTGCCACGGTCGGGCGGACCGGGCATGAAGGGGCTGCGGCCGGCGCCTCCTTGCGGGGGTGCCATTTGGCTGAAGGGCATCGACATGGTAGCTTCCGTCACTATCGTGGTGCCTTCGGCTATGCCCGACACTATCTCGGTGGTGATGCCGTTGCTGATGCCCGTCTCTACGGCATGTGCCGTGAAGACGTTGTTGCCGTCCATCGTCCAGAGCTTGTGCTCGCCCGGGCAGTCGTTGATTACCGCATCGTCGCTTACCAGCGGCTTTTCGGGGCGGAAGCGCAGGGCTCGTGCCGGCACGCAAAGCACGTCTTTACGGTCGAGGGTATAGATGGTGACATTGGCCGTGAGCCGTGGTTTCAGTTTCAGTTCGGGGTTGGGCGCGCTGATTACCACTTCGTATGTCACGACGGTGCTTGTGGTCGTGCTGGCGGATGAAGAGCTTTCTTCGCCCAGGCGGATTTGCGTGACGCGGCCTTCGAATACGTCGTTAGGGTAGGCGTCGACGGTAAATGTCACCCGCTGTCCTTCCTCCACGCCGCCTATGTCGGCTTCATCCACGTCGGCCACTACCTGCATCTGTGTCAGGTCGGCGGCAATGGTGAACAGTGTAGGCGTCTCGAAGCCCGAAGCCACGGTCTGTCCTTCCTCCACCGCCCGGCTGATGACTACGCCGTCTATGGGCGAGGTGATGACGGTGTACGACAGGTTGCGCTCGGCCTTCTGCAAGGCGGCTTCCGATGAAGAGTAGTTGCTCTCTGCCATCTGGTAGTTGTAGAGCGACTGGTCGTAGTCGGCCTGGCTGATGAGGTTCTTGTCGTGCAGGCCCTTGTTGCGCTCATAGGTTTTCTTCTGGTACTCATATTCCGCCTTGGCACCGTTGTAAGCAGCTTTTGCGGAGGCCACTTCACTTTCCAGGGTCACGCGGTCCATCATGGCGATGAGTTGCCCTTTCTTCACCACCGAGTTGTAGTCTACATAGATTTCGTCGATGATGCCGCTTACCTGCGTACCTACTTCCACCTCGGTGACCGGTTCGATAGACCCCGTGGCGGTGACCGATTCGGATATCTCGCCCTTCTTTACGACGGCGGTTTCATATACCAGTTTGCTTTGTGCCTTTTTCCCTCCGAACAGCCAGATGGCTCCGCCCACCACCACGATGGCGATGAGGACGTAGAGGATGATTTTCTTTTTGTTCTTCATAACCTATCTTTATATTTGTCATTATAGAATTCTGTAGTTGGTAGTCAGTAGTTAGTAGTTAGTAGTCAGTAGTTAGTAGTCGGTAGGAAGGATGCTGCGGAATAAATAACCGGTTTCCCTACAAGTCATTTTATGTTGACTACTATCTACCGGCTACTGGCTACTTCATCACAGTTCCACCGGCTGCCCTTGGTAGAAGCGTAGCAGCTGGGTATTGAGTATGGCCATGTATTTGGCTTGAAGCAGTTGCTGCTGAGCCTGGAGCAGATTGTTTTTCTCGGTAAGCAGTTCCACGGTGTTCTTCATGCCCAGGTTGAACTGCTCGCTCACCAGGTTGTAGCTGGTCTGCGTGCTGTTCACTTGCTGCACGGCGGCTTCATATTGCTTCTGTGCGCTGTAGGCATCCAGCCAGTAGCTTTCTATGGTGCGATACAGTTCCTTCTGTTGGTCCAGCAGGTCCAGCTGGCTGGTCTGCTTTTGCAGCTTGGCCTTGTTCACCTGGCTCTTGGTTTGCCTGCGGTCGAAGATGGGGATACTCAGGGTGACGCCCAATGAGTTGTTCCAGTTCTGCTTCACCTGCTCGCTGAAGGTGAAGTCGTTGCCGTTGGCATTGGTGCTGCCTATGCCTGCCGTCAGGCTGATGGAAGGGATGTAGCCTGCGCGGGCCACCTTGATGCCGAGGTCGGCAGCCTCGATGTTCAGCTTGCCCGACTCTATTTCGGGGCGCAGGGCCAGCGCCATGCGGTAAATGTCCTCCTTTTGCGGCAGCGGGTGCAGCACGTCGCTGTTGTCCAGCTGGGGGATGTCGAGGTTCATTTCATACATGCCGTCCAGCTCCAGCAGTTGCTTCAGTTGCAGCTTGTAGTCCTGCAGGGTGGCTTCCGAGGTCACTACCTGGTAGTTATCGTTGCTCACCTGCGCCTCCAGTTGCGCCACGTCGGCAATGGAGAGGCTGCCGGCGTCATACAGCTGCTTGGCGCGTTCATATTCGGCTTGGCTCACCTCCAGGGTACTGCGGTTCACCTTCACGGCCTCGTCGGCATAGAGTATCTGCATGTACAGCTGGATGATGTTCTCCTGTATGCTGTTCTCGCTTTCCGTCACGGCCAGTTGGGCAATGCGGTTGTTCAGCTTCTGCTGCTTGATGGTGTTGACGCGGCTTCCGCCGTTGAACAGCGTCCAGTTGGCATCGATGCCATAGCTGCCGTTGTACGACGTCTTGCTTTGGCTGGTGGTGATGTTGTCGCCGCTGATGATGGTGCCGTTCGTAGTGTTCGGGCGGTTCACAACGCGTTGGCTCACACTGCCGCTCAGTCCGGGCAGCCATTCGGCTTTGGCTGTTTTCACGTCTTCCTCCGTGCTCTCGGCGCTGATGCGGTTGCGCCGGATGGTGATGTTGTGCTCCAGAGCATAGTCTATGCACGTCTGCAAGTCCCACTGTGCAGGCAGCGTGTCGGTCGGCTGCGTGCCGTCGGCGCTTTGTGCAGATAACCGACCGCAGCCCAGCAGGCAGAACGTTATCACTGTCAATCTTTTCAGGTTTGTCATATCGTTGTTCTTTATGGTTGTTCATTAAATCCGATACAAAAGTAGTAGCAACATCCTATTCGCGCAATTACGATAGACGAGCCCGGCCTTTTCGTCGTCGAACCGGGCAGAAAAGCCGACCACTTCCCCTCTTGGCACGGTCTTGCTCCCCGTATGTGTAGGGAAGAAGGAAATGTATTGACAATTTTGTCTACTTTAAAGCCATTTTTACCCTATCCTCGGCCGTATCCTGTCCGTATTTCCTACGGTCCACCTCCGACCCTATACGCCCATGGATTATCGGACTTGTGTCGGACTTGTATCGGAGGAGAGTCGGAGGTGGTGCGTAGTTGGGTTGTGTTTGTAGCGGTAATGTGCTGGTCTAGAAATATTTACGGATGTATCTTGGACGATTTTTTGTAAGGAAAAGAGAAGGAAAGGGATTTTTGATGTAAATATTTGTTTGTGCGAGAGGGAAAATATGCGTGAATGGAAATATTCATACAATAAATGAGGAAACATCAGCTTTTGGGGCTTACTGTCGATTATTGGTTTGGTAACGGTTGCTATGCGATGTCATAGGTGGTTATCCGTGCTTGAATGGATGGCGTTGGGATGGGTTTGAGAAAAGATTTCGTGCTCTTTTCTCTTTTTGTAACAAGGTATTTTATATCTTTGTGAGCAGAACTAAGTCTGTATAGTCAATTCATACGTTTGCAACAGACGATAGTCCGCTTGGAGATGTTGTTTCAAATAGCGGGTATTCTAAAAATAGATATGAAGGAGTTGATTAAGAGCTAAAGGAAGCATGTTTTATAAGCTAATAGAAAATAAACGGGATGAATGGTTTACCTCATCGGCTTGTACGGTGAAAGAATTGGTAGATTATATTAAAGCTCACGGTCGGATGCGCGATGCACAGGTGGAAGCGATAAAGACTTATCTTTATTTGAAGATTGGTTGTGGGAATCTTCCTTTATGGAAATTATTTGTTCAAGGCACTTTCAATAGTTTGGATTTGGATGCAATTCCCTTGAAAGCATCCGCACGTCAAGTGCTTGAAAAGCATAAAGCGGCAGTCGCTTTGTTGGAATATGCCAGGCTGAAAGACCGGAATGGTCACCAATTAGCCCCCGAACTGGAGCAGTTCATTATGGATTATACCGAGAAGATAGATTATGAAGCAACATTCCGGAAAATATTTTATGAAGTGAATTATCCCGATTATCTTTTCAGTCTCCCCATGGGAGCGGGAAAGACATTCTTGATGGCGGCTTTCATTTATCTGGATTTATATTTTGCCCAAAACGAACCGGACAATCCTGTTTTTGCCCACAACTTCATGGTGCTGGCACCTTCGGGGTTGAAATCATCCATTGTACCGAGCTTAAAGAATATCATGGGATTTGATCCTTCCTGGGTAATCCCCGAACCTGCTGCTTCTAATCTGAAAAGACTGATTAAGTTTGAAGTACTTGACGAACAGAAATCTGCCAAGAAGAGCAATTTGGTGAGGAATCCGAATGCACAGAAAATCAATAATCACCAGCCTTTGGATGACTTGATGGGATTGATTGCCATTACCAATGCCGAAAAAGTAATACTTGACCGTTCGGGAGAAGACATTCATAATGGCCTGTTCAGCAAGGAAGAAATAGATAAAATCAAATTGGCGAATGAGTTGCGCGAAATCATCGGGAAGATACCCCATTTGGCGGTGTACATCGATGAAGTACATCATGCGGCCGATAGCGAAATAAAGCTACGCCAAGTGGTAAACGAATGGACGCGGGAAAGGTCTTTCAACGGAGTATTGGGTTTTTCGGGTACACCTTATTTGGAAAAGGCCGAAAGTGTGGTTTTGGCCGATATGTTTACAATTAGGAATACCGAACTTTCCAATGTGGTTTATTATTATCCTTTGATAAAGGCTGTGGGCAATTTCTTGAAAATTCCCGAAGTAAAGTATGCCGATGCCGATACGGAAACCATTGTGCGCAACGGAGTACGTGAGTTTATGGATAAATATAAAGATACGGTTTATGCCAATGGCACATGCGCCAAACTTGCCATTTATTGCGGACAAATAGAAACACTTGAAGAACAGATTTACCCGCAAGTTTCCGAAATGGTGGCTTCATACGGCTTAAATCCTTCGGAAGTTATCTTGAAATACCATGGCGGAAACAAAACTTATCCTAAGCCTGAAGGGGCGGAAACAGAATTCGCTTCGCTTGACACGGAACTTTCACACATTCGCATCGTACTTTTGGTGCAAATCGGTAAGGAAGGTTGGGATTGCAAAAGCCTGACTGGAGTTATCTTGCCGCAGAAAGGCGCATGTCCGACCAATATGGTTCTTCAGACTGGATGTCGGTGCTTGCGTCAAGTGGTAAGAAACGAGGAAGAATCCGCTTTGATTTGGCTTAACAAGTTTAATGCGGATACATTGAACAAGCAACTTAAGCAACAACAGAACATTTCTATCTATGAACTGAACAAAAGCGGGCAAAACAAGGGAAAACGTATCGAACGCTTTTCACGAATGGAGAAACTGCGTGTACCTCCTATCGACTTCTACCAACTGAAAGTTTCTTATCAAACGCTCATTGTAGAAAATCAACCGCGAACGTCTGATCGTTTACAGCAGGAAGATTTGTTGGAGAAAGCCGGCGAAACGTTGATTCATCTTCAAGACTTGTCTGGAGAAGAAACTGGCATTTATGCCGAAGAACGGGAAGTCGGAGAGGAGACCTGTTTTAACCACTGGCTTTACCAAATATCGAGAGAAAGCTTTAACACGCTAAGCATAAAGAGTCTGAAACAATATGAAGATGAATTGCATGCCATTTTTGAACGCATTACAGAGAAGCGGGACAAAAAGGTATATTTCAGCCTTCGGTTTGACCAGCAGGAAATACGTTCGCGCATCCGCCGGGCATTTCTGCCTAAGCGGGATATGGTGGTGAAAGAAGAAATCGTGCCTTGCCATGCCCAGTTACTCCAAATCGAAAAGCTGGTTTCACCGCTCTATGTAGCGGATGACAAGGCTTTTTATCCTCCACAGAAAGAAGTTCACGAAATTGTGGAATGGGACACGAAACCGCCCGTTCAAGCCCTTTCACCCGAAGTGTTGGCGGCTATGGAACTTCTGAGGGCGCAAGGGATAAAAGTGCCTGATGCAAGCGACCCGCATCCCGAACGAGAAAAGGCCTACCACTATCTGCCTTATCGTTTCGATAGCGGGCTGGAGCGTGATTACTTTGCCCGTTCACTTCTGTTGCTGAAGGACAAGAGACTGGAAATGTATTTCAATGGCGATGATACGCTGACCGACTTTAAGATAGATTGCTATAAACAGAACGGGCGTTCATGGGTTTATATCGGCAAATATGTACCCGATTTCTTGCTCTTGAATCGTAAGGAGGACGGAACGATAAACCGCATTGCCATCATCGAGACCAAGGGTGAAGGTTTTGCCGCCAAGTTTGCCGACCGCCGCCGTTTTATGGAAACCGAATTTATCCGCAAAAACAATGAACGTTTCGGCTACGAACGTTTTCGGTTCATCTATTTGGAAGATACGCTTAAGAAAGAGGCGTTCATGCAACAGACATTAGAAGTAATCAATGAATTTTTTAAAGACTAAAATACATCCTTATGGCTATCAAATACATTCCTTATTTCCCTAACACATTAGAAGGACAGGCTTTGCTTGACAATTTTGTGCGGACTAAGCGTGTGCTTCGCTATCGTGACAACAACCGTGTGATAGAGCGTATAGAACGCGGAATGCCCTATTACGAAACCGAACTCCGCGAACGTGTCGGCACGAATGCCGACGGCAATTTGGTTATTCAGGGTGAATGCCTTTCGGCTTGTGCTTATCTGAAAGACCGGGGCATCACTGTAGATTTGGTATATATCGACCCGCCTTTTGCCAGTGGTGCGGATTATGCCAAGAAAGTTTACCTTCGCCGGAATCCGAAAGTGGCGAAAGCTATCAAGGAAGCAGAGAATGAGCTGGACATCGAAGAGTTGAAGGCTTTTGAGGAAAAAATGTATGGCGACATCTGGAACAAGGAAAGTTACTTGAACTGGATGTATGAGAACCTGATGGCCATCAAATCGGTGATGAGCGATGCGGCAAGCATCTATGTGCATTTGGACTGGCATATCGGGCATTATGTGAAGATTTTGATGGATGAGATATTTGGAGAGGACAGATTCATAAATCAAATCACATGGAAACGTAATTTTGCCCATGGGGATACAGGGCAAGGGGCTGCGCATTTTGGGCGAGTATCAGATTATATCTTATTTTATTCGAATGGAGATCCTAATAATATATCTTTTAATGGAGGATATACTCCTTATACGCAAGACTATATTGATAAAGTTTTTAAATATTCGGATGAAGATGGGAGAAGATGGCAATCACTTCCTATAACAGCTCCTGGGGGGGCTAGTAAGGGTAATCCTTACTTTGAGTTTATGGGAATTTATAGATATTGGAGATTCACAAAAGAGAATCTTCAATTAATGTTAGAACAAGGAAAAATATATCAGTCAAAAGATGGTGCAGTACCTAGACAGAAAGGTTATCTTGATGAAAGTTTGGGCGTTCCATTGCAAGATATTTGGGATGATATTCCTGCTGTACAAGGTCAGGCAATAGAATATGTAAATTATGCAACTCAAAAGCCTGAAGCCCTTCTCGAACGTATCATCAAAGCCAGCAGTAACGAAGGTATGGTGGTTGCCGATTTCTTTGGCGGTAGCGGGGTAACGGCAACGGTAGCTAATAAATTAGGACGCAAGTTTATTCATACCGATGTGAACCTAAACAGCATCCAGACCACACGCGACCGCCTGATAGTTGCTAAAGCCGAATTCAACCTGATGGAAGTGAAAGACGGCGTGTCTCTCTATCGCAACCCTGTGCAAACCATGGAGAAACTGAAGAAGATAATACCCGGACTTCGCAATGAAGACGCGTTGGATAAGTTCTGGGAGGGAAGCATCATTGATACCAAGTATGGCATGACTCCGGTTTATTTGCCCAATCTGATGGATGGAACTACCCGTTTGCTTGACAAGCCTTTGATGAACCGCATCATTCACGAAGCCATGCCTGACTTGCCCGAAGATACTAAGCGAGTTATCGTTTACTACATCGACATTGACAATCGGGATGAAATAGAGCGGTTCATTTACGAACAGAACAACACATTGATAGAAATTGAACTCCGCGACTTGAAACAAGTGCTCGATGAAGTCGTGGCGGAAGACTATGCCGAATGGGAAGTATCCGAAGAACAAAACGGGTTGTTTAGTGGCTGGAAAGTGGAGATATTACAGTTTCAAAGCGATCGGGTGAAACGCAAAATTGAAGAAATCAATTTGAAAAACCAGCAACAAGCAGCTAAAGGAAAGAAAAAATATGCACACATCGAACTGAGCGATGAAGGTCTGGAAACCATTGAATGGCTTAGTCTGGATTGCACCGCATCCGAAAAAGACGCACCGTGGCATAGCGATAGCGAAATCAAGATTGACAAATTAGGCTATGTAATAAAGAATGGCGTAAAGACTTCCGATTTTTGGGATGCCTGCGTTCGGAGCGAGCACAAGCCACTGCGGCTGAAAATCAGGAATATTTGCGGGGATGAGACGGTGTATGTAATTTAATTTAGGAAGTACAGAAATGAAAGTGGTATACTTAATTGGAAATGGATTTGATTTAAACTTAGGGCTTAAAACCAGTTATTGTGATTTTTATAATTACTATTTAAGCATCAAAAATGAAGATATTCGAATATCCCAACTAAAAGCCCATTTGCAAAAAGATAAAGATACACAAGGCAAATATAAATATTGGTCAGATCTTGAGATTGCGATGGGAGAATATACAGAAAATTTCTCTAATCGAGAAGAAATGGAAAAAGTGTATAATGATTTAAATGATAGACTTCGGGAATATATTCAAAAAGTGGAACAAAATGGGCTAAAAGGAGATGTTAATAGAAATAAACTAATATCCGACTTGGCACATCCGGAAAAATACTTAAGCGCAAAATTTAAAGAAGAATTCTTTGCTTTTTGCAAAAAATGGGAGGGTTATTCATTTGAAACCTTTATCATTTCTTTTAATTATACGAATACAATAGAAATGGTTCTGAATATGAAAGGAGCAATGGATATCGGAAAAACTATATATAATCGAAGTAATACACTTTACCCTATTGTACATATTCATGGAACAACTGATGAACCTTTAATTGGATTAAATAATAAGGAACAAATAAAGAATGAGAAACTTAGAGACGATGAAGATGCACAATATTTTCTTTTAAAGCCTAAAATTAATGATGCACTTGGACATTTAAAAGATAGGGAATCTCTTAATCGCATTAATATAGCCAATTTAATTTACCTATTTGGTGTGTCATTAGGGGAAACAGATAGATTATGGTGGGAAGCTATTGGAGAGCGTTTAAAACATGATTGTCGGATCATATATTTCGTATATAATGAAAAAGAAAATCCTCGTCCTACAGAAATCAATAGGATGAGGAAGAAATACAAGAACAAATTATTGTCAAAGACTAAACTTGCAAAAGAAGAAAAAGATATAGCTTATGACAAAATATACATTGTATTAAACTCTGATATGTTTAAATTGAAATAGAAAATGTCCATAACTGATTGCAGAATTATTGTAATTCTGCATCTAAAGAAACAAAAAAGTGAATCAACAAAATTCCTTCACCGGCAACCTCCTCCTCTATCAAACCGAGGACGGACAGACAAAAATAGAAGTCACACTCGCCAATGACACTGTGTGGCTTACAGCTGACCAAATGGCAGAACTGTTCCAACGCAATAAATCTACCATTTCACGACACATTAAGAATGTGTTCGAGTCCGGAGAATTGAAGCCGGATGCAACTGTTGCATTTTTTGCAACAGTTCAAGATGAAGGCACAAGGCGGGTAGAACGCAATATAGCCTACTATAATCTCGACATGATTATCAGCGTGGGGTATCGGGTCAATTCCTATCGGGGTGTACAGTTCCGCATTTGGGCGACACAGGTGTTACGGGAATACCTTATCAAAGGATTTGCAATGAACGATGACTTGCTGAAACGTGCAGGAGGCGGCAATTATTTCGATGAGCTTCTAAGTCGAATTCGTGATATTCGCTCGTCTGAAAAGGTGTTCTATCGCAAGGTGCTGGAGATTTATGCACTCAGCATTGATTATGACCCACGGGCAGAGGCTACGCAGATGTTCTTCAAGACCGTACAGAACAAGATGCACTTCTCGGCTCACGGACATACGGCGGCAGAAGTTATCTACCAACGGGCGGATGCCAACAAGGACTTCATGGGCTTGACCTCATGGACGGGTGGTTTACCCAAACGTACCGATGCGGAAATAGCCAAGAATTACTTGTCTCCTGAAGAACTGGACACGTTGAACCGCATTGTCAGTCTGTACCTTGACTTCGCCGAACTCCAAGCTCAGTCGCACAAGCCGATGTATATGAAAGACTGGATTCAGAAACTGGATGATTTTCTGAAACTCTCCGGCAAAGAGCTTCTGACTCATGCAGGAACCATCTCTGCCGAGCTTGCCAAGCAGAAAGCGAATCAAGAATACGACAAGTTCAAGGAACGGACACGATGCGAACTTTCACCCGTAGAAATCCATTTTTTGGAGAGTTTTGAGCAAGAGCAAAAGAAGCTAAGAAGCAAGTCGAGAACCGGGCAATGAAATTGAAGAACCTTATCGGGAGATGCCCTGTTTTTGTGCTTTCTTCCACGCTCCGTTTGGCAGTTTGCGGAAAAGCCTTTATATTTGTTGAATATTGGAAAAAAGGACTATAAAAACATCTGGTATCATGAAGCTGGCAATTATCTCTATATGGCGTTTTTATCGCGACGGTTTCCGGCAGATGACGTGGGGACGCGTGTTGTGGCTTATCATCTTGCTTAAACTGTTCGTGTTGTTTGTGGTGCTGCGCCTGTTTTTCTTTCCGGACTTTCTATACGAGGCCGCTGCCGACGGAGACAAGGGAGGCTATGTGGGCAATGAATTGATAGAACGTGCCGTTTCATCCGATTTGTATCACCCTTAATACTTTAAATATATGCTTGAAAACATCGATTCTTCTTTGATTGACTGGTCGCGGGCGCAATTTGCCTTGACGGCCATCTACCATTGGCTTTTTGTGCCGCTCACGCTGGGGCTTGCTGTGGTGATGGGCATTATGGAGACCATCTATTACCGCACGGGCAATGAGTTCTGGAAGCGCACCGCCCGCTTCTGGATGAAGCTGTTTGGCATCAACTTTGCCATCGGCGTGGCCACGGGCTTGATACTGGAGTTTGAGTTCGGCACCAACTGGAGCAATTACTCGTGGTTTGTGGGCGACATCTTCGGGGCGCCGCTGGCCATCGAGGGCATTGTGGCTTTCTTCATGGAAGCGACGTTCATTGCCGTCATGTTCTTCGGCTGGAACAAGGTGGGCAAGGGCTTCCATCTCGCCTCTACTTGGCTCACGGGGCTGGGCGCCACCATCTCCGCCTGGTGGATACTCGTGGCCAATGCCTGGATGCAAAACCCCGTGGGCATGACGTTCAATCCCGACACGGCGCGCAATGAAATGGTAGACTTCCTGGCGGTGGCCACTTCGCCTATGGCGGTCAACAAGTTCTGCCACACCGTGCTGTCGGGCTGGGTGCTGGGTGCCATCTTCGTGGTGGGCGTCAGCTGCTGGTACTTGTGGCGCAGGCGTGAGCGTGAGTTTGCCCTGTCGAGCATCAAGGTGGCCGCTTGGACGGGCTTGTGTGCCGCCCTGCTCTCGGCCTGGACGGGCGACGGCTCCGGCTACCAGGTGGCGCAGAAGCAGCCCATGAAGTTGGCTGCCATGGAGGGCTACTACGAGGGCACACAGGGTGCAGGGCTGGTGGCTTTTGGCATTCTGAATCCAGCCAAGCAGACGGCCGATGACGGGGAAGACGCTTTCCTCTTCCGTATAGAAATTCCCAAAATGCTTTCCCTGCTGGCCGAGCGCGAGGCCGATGCCTTTGTGCCCGGCATCAACAACCTGCTAAGGGGAGGTTATACGCTGAAAGACGGCACGCAGGCTTTGTCTGCCGAAGAGAAAATAGAGCGGGGCAGGAAGGCCATCGCCGCTTTTGCTGAATACCGTGCCGCCAAGGCGGAGGGCAATGACAAGGTAGCGCAAAGTGCCCGCCAAACCCTTGAGGAGAACATGCCTTTCTTTGGCTATGGCTACATCAAGGACGTGAACGAACTGGTGCCCAATGTGCCGCTCACTTTCTACATGTTCCGCGTCATGGTCATCTTGGGCGGATACTTCATTCTGTTCTTTGCTGTGGTGCTGTTTCTGGTCTACAGGAAGCCGCTGGCCGAGATGCGCTGGATGCACTGGGTGGCCATGCTCACCATCCCCTTGGGCTACCTGGCCGGGCAGGCCGGATGGGCGGTGGCCGAGTGCGGGCGCCAGCCGTGGACCATACAAGACATGCTGCCCACGTGCGCGTCGGTGTCGCGCCTGGAGGTGGGCTCCGTGCAGACCACTTTCTTTATCTTCCTGGCGCTTTTCACCATCCTGCTGGTGGCAGAAATCGGCATCATGCTGAAGGCCATCCGCAAAGGCCCCGAACAACAACTGAATGTATAATCTAACGGAATAAAACGATATGGAAAACATGTATACGTTTCTGCAACACTATTGGTGGTTCATCATTTCCCTGTTGGGCGGCTTGCTGGTGTTCCTGCTGTTTGTGCAGGGCGGCAACTCCCTTATCTTCTCCTTGGGCAAGACTGAGGAACAGCGCCGCATGCTGGTCAACTCCACGGGGCGGAAGTGGGAGTTTACGTTTACGACCTTGGTGACGTTCGGCGGGGCTTTCTTTGCTTCGTTCCCCTTGTTTTACAGCACCAGTTTCGGCGGAGCCTACTGGTTGTGGATGATTATCTTGTTTAGCTTCGTGCTCCAGGCGGTGAGCTATGAGTTTCAGTCGAGGGCTGGTAACCTACTGGGCAAGAACGCTTACCGGTGGTTTCTTGCCTTAAATGGAGTGATAGGCCCTGTGCTGCTGGGCGCGGCGGTGGCCACGTTCTTCACCGGCTCGGCTTTCTACATCGACAAGGGCAACATGGCAGACCTGGGCATGCCTGTCATCAGCCGGTGGGCCAACGGCTGGCACGGGCTGGATGCGCTGGGCAATGTGTGGAACATTGTCCTCGGACTGGCCGTATGCTTCCTGGCGCGGGTATTGGGCATCCTTTACTTTGTGAACAACATCGACGACCGCGAGCTGGACGGCCGTTGCCGCCGCGCGCTGTGGGGGAATGCGGCCCTGTTCTTGGTCTGCTTCCTGCCGTTCCTTGTATATATATTGATAGCCGACGGGTTTGTCGTGCGGCCCGATACGGGGGAAATCTATATGGAGCCTTACAAGTATCTGCATAACCTCCTGGCCATGCCTGTGGTGCTGATTATGTTCTTGCTGGGCGTGGTGGGCGTGCTTTGGGGCATTGCCCGCACGTTGTGGAAGCCTGCGTTCCGCAAAGGCATCTGGTTTGCCGGGGCGGGAACGGTGCTCACGGTGTTGGCTCTGTTTCTCATCGCGGGCTATAACGATACGGCCTACTATCCGTCCGTAGCCGACCTGCAAAGCTCGTTGACGCTGGCAAACAGTTGCTCCAGCCAGTTTACGCTGAAGACGATGGCGTATGTCTCCATCCTCGTGCCTTTCGTGCTGGCCTATATCTGGTATGCCTGGCGCAGCATCGACCGCCGCAAGATTACGGCAGAGGAGATGGAAAAGGAAGACGAGCACCGGTATTGAGCGTTTAATCTAATGCATTAGGGAAAAAAATGGAGGGCACTTCAGCGATGAGGTGCCCTCCTTTTCGTGTGGAATAATGTTATTCGCGTCTATTTATCCGTCTTGTTCCTTCTTTGCACAAGCTTTAAGGAAACAGCGACAGCCAGTGAAACCACTGCTGCATAGATAACACTCTGCACAGGAGTATGGCTGAATAGAAATAAAGCTATCGTCAGGCAAACGGAATAGCAGACGAAAAAGGTGACAATGTATCTCATATTCGTGATAAAATTATTTATTGGTGTTGTATCTGCTTAGTTCTGTGCCTCGGCCTGCTGAATCATTTCCTGGCTGGCATACATGTATATGTCCACACGGCGGTTCTCGGCGGCGGTGAGGCTTTCGTCATATTCGTTGTAGCCCACGCCCGTCACTTGCTTGAACTGGGCGGGCGACACGCCGCAATCCTGCAGGTAGTTCTCCACGGCATAAGCACGGTTCTTGGAGAACTTCATGTTCACTTCGTAAGTGCCGGCCTTGTCGGTGTGGCCTATGATGGCTATGTCGGTGGTGGTGTCGTCGCGCAGGATTTCGGCCAGTTCCCGCAGGCGTGCTTTCGACTCATTGCTCAAGGTAGTGGAGTTGAAGTCGAACAGGATGCCGTCGGCAAACGACACTTTTACGGCGGGCAAGCCGTTGGTGTCCGTCACTTGCTCTACTTGCGCGCCTTCTATCTCGGCGGCCTTGGCTGCTTTCTGGTCCATCTTCCGGCCAATGATGACACCGGTGCCTGCGCCTACGGCTGCACCTACAGCCGCGCCGATGGCGGCTCCCTTGCCTTTACCTATCAGGCCACCTATAATGGCCCCGGCGGCCGTGCCCGACCCTGCCCCGATGGCTCCGCCCTTGGCGGTATAGTTCATGGTTCCGCAGCTGCCCAGCATGAGGGCGGCGGCAAGCAGCAATGCTGTAAATTTCATCTGTTTCATACGCAATCAGTTTTTTAGTGGTTTATGGTTAAATATCTTCGCAAAGTTAAGGTTTTCGGTGGGAAATGCAGTGCTTGCAGGTGTTTTTTTAAGATTTTGCTCAGCCTTATTTTGAGGGCTGTTCCCCGTGGGGTATTTCCTGTTGTGATGAAGGAGCGTAGCGGGCTATGTGACAAATGGCAACAGGGAAAGAGACCGGAAGGGGGGGCAAAAGGGGTTGAATAAGAATCTTAAAGAGGAGCATTTGAACTAAGGCAAGCTTTTTGCCTTGCTTTCCAATGTGTCCCACTGTAGTAGGACGACCGTCTCACTGCAGTAGGACGACTGTCTCACTGCAGTGGTACAACCGTCCCATTACAGTAGGACGGTATGGAATGCCAAGGAAAGACTTTGCCTTGCCGGTACAGAAAGGCGGGCAAAGCACCGGAGTGGGGAATCCGGCACCTTGCCCGCCTTGGGTATGGGTGGGGCAGGGGAAATTACAGGTTGGCGCGCACGCGGCTCAAGGTTTCGGGCGTCATCAGCAGGTAGGAGGCAATGTGTGACATAGGTGCGCGTTTTACAACTTCGGGATGGTGTTTCAGCAGGTTGTGGTAGCGTTCGCTGGCCGTCTCGAAGCGCCAAGAGTCGGCTTTTACTTGGGAGACGATGAGCGAGTATTCCAGTATTTTGCGGTAGAATATGTCCAATTCGCGAGAGGTTTCGGTGGCTTGGAGCAGGCGGTCGTAGGGCAGCATGTACACGATGGATGGCTCGAGTGCCTCCACCATCAGGCGGGTGGGCTCGTGCTTGAGGGTGCTTTCTATGCAGATGACAACGCTGCCTTCGTATGAAAAGTGTTCGGTAAGGTCTTTGCCGTTTTTATAATAGAATTGGCGTAGCATGCCTTTGCCCACCAGTACGATGTGGTGGCTGGTTTCTCCTTCCTTCAGCATGATTTCTCCTTTTTCCGCTTCCCTGCGTACGAGTAATGCTTCCAGTTCGGCTTTGCCTTCGGCGGTCATTTCCGGGTATTGAGTGCTGGCAATGAGGTCGATGGTTTGTTTCAATAAAGTGTCCATACAATCGGATTTATGTTTTTGTTGCTTGCAAAGATAACCGTTTTAAAGCAAGTATTGGCTCGTTATGTTGAAAAAATATGTGTGAAACACTTGCACAGTCCAAAAGTTTGCTCTACCTTTGCACCGCATTTCAGAAAAATGCTGGTAGTAAAGGAAGGAAGTTTGGGTGAGTGGCTGAAACCACCAGTTTGCTAAACTGACGTACGGGATTTCCGTACCGGGGGTTCGAATCCCCCAGCTTCCGCATCAAGCACCCTTAGCTCAGTTGGTAGAGCAACTGACTCTTAATCAGTGGGTCCAGGGTTCGAGTCCCTGAGGGTGTACTATTTATAAGTTGGTGGATTCGTCTAGCGGCTAGGACACATGCCTCTCACGCATGGAACACGAGTTCGATTCTCGTATCCACTACAGTTTTTGATAATCAAGCAGCTATCCGAAGAATAACGGTGGCTGCTTTTTTATTCGATGTAGAGCTTTGGACTGGTTATATAATTTGTTTGTAGAGCACTCGCCTTTGCAGGCGGTCATCGTGCTGTCGCTCATATCTGCTATAGGTTTGGGTTTAGGTAAAGTGCGTTTTGGCGGCATCTCGCTGGGGGTGACATTCGTTTTCTTTGTCGGTATCCTTGCCGGACATTTGGGCTTGTCTATCGACCCTCAGATGTTGAACTACGCGGAGAGTTTTGGCCTTGTGCTTTTTGTTTATGCATTGGGCTTGCAGGTAGGTCCGGGCTTTTTCAGCTCTTTCCGCCAGGGGGGCATCCAATTGAACATGTTGGCCATAGGCGTGGTTTTGGTGGGTACCCTGATGGCAATATTGGGTAGTTGTGTGTCAAGCATCTCATTGCCCGATATGATGGGGATACTTTGCGGGGCAACGACTAATACGCCTGCCTTGGGTGCCGCGCAACAAGCATTGAAACAGTTGGGTATGGATGCCAGTGCACCGGCTTTGGGTTGTGCTGTGACCTATCCACTGGGAGTGGTGGGGGTGATATTGGGTATATTGCTTATCCGCAAGCTGCTGGTGAAGCCGGAAGACTTGACCTTGAAAGACAAAGAGAATGACAATCATACCTATATAGGTGCTTTCCAGGTGCATAATCCGGCCATTTTCCATAAAAGCATTAAAGAACTTGGTGAACTGAATTATCCTAAGTTCGTTATTTCCCGTCTATGGAGGGATGGCAAGGTAAGTATTCCTACTTCGGAAACAGTGATTGAGGAAGGAGACCGCTTGCTGGTAATTACTTCCGATAAAAACGCCTCTTCGTTGACTGTGCTTTTCGGCGAACAAGAGCACACTGATTGGAATAAAAAAGACATAGACTGGGATGCGATAGACAGTAAACTGATATCCATGCGCATTGTGGTGACCCGTCCTGAACTGAACGGTAAGAAGTTGGGAACATTACATTTGCGTAATCATTATGGTATCAATATTACACGCGTATATCGTAGTGGCGTGCAATTGTTGGCCACTGCAGAACTGACTCTGCAATTGGGCGACCGCCTGACTGTAGTAGGCGAGGCTGCTGCCGTCCATAATGTGGAGAAGGTGTTGGGTAATGCGGTGAAAAGTTTGAAGGAACCCAATCTTGTAGCCGTGTTTGTGGGAATTATTTTGGGGTTAATGTTGGGAGCCATTCCTATCTCTTTGCCAGGCATCAGTGCTCCGGTAAAACTGGGGTTGGCTGGCGGTCCCATCATTGTGGGGATTCTGATAGGTACTTTTGGCCCCCGTCTGCACATGATAACCTATACTACCCGAAGTGCCAACCTGATGCTTCGTGCGTTGGGGTTGGCTATGTATCTGGCATGTCTGGGGCTGGATGCCGGTGAGCATTTCTTCGAGACTGTATTCCGCCCTGAAGGTTTGATGTGGATAGGCACAGGTTTTGTGCTGACCGTAGTCCCGGTTTTGATTATGGGCATTATAGCCTTTAAGTGGATGAAAGTGGATTTTGGCTCTGTGAGTGGCATGTTGTGCGGTAGCATGGCCAATCCGATGGCATTGACCTATGCCAACGATACCATTCCGGGTGATAACCCTTCGGTAGCCTATGCTACAGTCTATCCGTTATGCATGTTTCTGAGGGTTATCTTGGTTCAGATTATCTTGATGTTTTTCTTGAATTAGGACATCTTTTTATTTATAAGCTTAGAAGCCATGGGAAATATTACTCCTGAATGCATTGAAAAAGACTTGCGGTATTTGCAATTGTTGTCGCGGAGTTTTCCAACGATTGCCGATGCCAGTACAGAGATTATCAACTTGGAAGCCATCTTGAATTTGCCCAAAGGTACCGAACATTTTCTGACGGATATTCATGGTGAATACGAGGCTTTCCAGCATGTATTGAAGAATGGCTCGGGTGCCGTGAAGCGCAAAGTGAATGAAATATTCGGCAACACCTTGAGGGAAAGTGAGAAGAAAGAGTTGTGTACCCTCATATATTACCCCGAAGAAAAGTTGCAATTGGTGAAAGCCAAGGAAACCGAGCTGGATGACTGGTATCTGATAACCCTGAACCAATTGGTCAAGGTCTGTCAGAATGTCTCGTCCAAATATACCCGTTCGAAGGTGCGTAAAGCATTGCCGCGTGACTTTTCGTATATTATTCAGGAGTTGCTGCATGAATCGAGTGTCGACCCTAACAAGCATGCATATATCAATGTCATTATTTCCACAATAATTTCCACCAAGCGGGCAGATGCTTTCATTGTGGCCATGTGCAACCTCATACAGAGGCTGACGATAGACTCGCTGCATATTGTGGGTGACATTTACGACCGTGGTCCTGGCGCGCATATCATTATGGATACCTTGTGCGATTACCATAACTTCGATATCCAGTGGGGCAATCACGACATCTTATGGATGGGGGCAGCTTCGGGCAATGATGCATGCATGGCCAATGTCATACGTCTGTCCATGCGGTATGGCAATTTGAGCACGCTCGAAGACGGTTACGGCATCAACCTCCTTCCGCTGGCCACTTTTGCCATGGAGACTTATGCCGATGACCCCTGTGCCGCTTTTGCTCCCAAAACCAACTATGCCGATTCAAACTATAGTGAGAAAACCTTGCGCCTTATCAGCCAGATGCACAAGGCAATCACTATAATCCAATTCAAGCTGGAGGCTGCCATCATAGACCGTCGCCCGGACTTTGGCATGGAGAACCGCAAATTGCTGCATCGGGTAGACTGGCAACGTGGAGTACTGATGTGTGACGGGAAGGAATATCCTTTGCGTGACACTCATTTCCCGACGATAGATCCAGCCGACCCATATCGGCTTTCCGATGAAGAACAAGAGATTGTAAACAAGATACATGCCTCGTTTGTCAACAGCGAGAAACTGAAGAAACACATGCGTTGTCTCTTCACCTATGGCGGAATGTACATGGTGTGCAATAGTAATTTGCTTTACCATGCTTCTGTTCCTCTCAATGCCGACGGAAGTTTTAAGCATGTGCACATTGCAGGTAAGGAATATTGGGGAAAGCGTTTGCTGGAAAAGGCCGACCAGCTTATACGGGCGGCTTATTTCGATGAAGATGACTTGGAAAAACGCCAGTTTGCCCAAGATTACGTGTGGTACATGTGGTGCGGCCCCGATGCCCCGTCTTTCGACAAAGACAAGATGGCTACTTTCGAGCGCTACTTCCTTACCGACAAAGAAGCCCAAAAGGAAACGAAAGGATATTATTATACCTTGCGCAATGAGGCCGAAGCATGCGATCGCATATTGCTGGAATTTGGCGTGGAACCGGGACCACATGCCCACATTATCAATGGTCATGTGCCCGTAAAAACGTTGAAAGGAGAGAAACCAATTAAGGCGGGTGGCAAGCTGTTGGTTATCGACGGAGGTTTCTCCAAAGCCTATCAGCCGGAAACGGGTATTGCAGGTTATACACTTGTTTACCATTCCCATGGACTTCAGTTAGTGCAACATGAACCCTTCCAAAGTCGGCAAAAGGCCATAGAAGAAGGACAAGACATCAAGTCGACCACTTTCTTGGTGGAGTTCAACTCTCAGCGCATGATGGTGAAGGATACCGATAAGGGCGTTGAGCTCCGTGCGCAAATCAAGGACCTGGAAAAACTGCTCGTCGCTTACCGCACAGGCTTTATCAAAGAACGCCAGTGAGCGGGATGCCGCCGTAACTCCGGTTTTTTCCGGCTAAAACAAGATAATGCCACCTTCTACAAGTGCCCCCTTGTCGAAGGTGGCATTGCGTGTATAATAGCGGCTTCCCCCGTATCCGCCTGAGGCAAATAAGGCAAACCTGTCCGTGAGCTGGCACTCCAGGTTAATGCGCGCCTGCAGGGCATAAAGGCGTGGAGGTAATCCGAAATTCTTGTTCTTGAATGTCTCGATATGCTGATAACCCAAATCTCCGCTCAGCGTCCATCTTCCCCATGCCGGCAAGGCAAGCCCCGCGCGGTAGAACAGGGCTGCCGAAAACTTGTCGCTGAAATCCAGATAATGTGTGCCACCGCCTACGATGGTGTAGAACAGGCGGTTTTTAAATCGTGCGCCGATGTTCAGCTTGGTGGCATTTCCACCAAAAAGCATGAGTTGCACGCGTGTGTTGGGATTGGCATTTATCAGTCCCAGTTGGAAACCGTCCAAACTTTCTTTGTAGTAGTTGAACAACCCAATCTGCAGGCCACGGGCGCGGACAGCCATGTTGGCGGCGCCCAGTTGCACTCCATGCAAGGTGCCTCCGGTCACATTGCCCAAGCCTCCCAATTGTATGCCCGTGGCATTTCCTGCGGCAATATTGGCTAATCCGGAGAGTTGTACGCCGGTCAGGTTTTCCCCTGCCAGCCCCAGCAGTCCGGTTATGGAGATTCCTTTAAAGTCTTCCCCTGTAATGTCGGCCAGTCCGGCCAAGTGAAAACCTGTAGCCTGTTCGCCGCTTACATTCAGCAATCCACCGGCCAATAGCCCTCGTGTGTTGTTGCCGGTAATGGTTGCCAATCCCGATGCCATGACACCGTATGCATTGTTACCGGCTATTCCCGTCAGCCCGGACAGCGATACGCCGGCCAGGTCATTGCCATTGATGTTGGCAATGCCTGCCACTTGCACGCCCCGCAGGCTTCCGCCGGTTATGTTGGAAAGACCGGACAGTTGTATGCCGTTCACGTCCGTTCGTGTCACGGCACCGATAATATTTATTCCTACGCCAGCCAACCGGTTCATGGAGGAGAATATGCCGATATTAAGGAACGTGCTGCCCGTAGTATCCGGCCGTTGGGTAGAAATGCCTTTCCACAGGGAGAGGTTGATGCCCGGACGCTTTTGGGCGGAGGCCGTTTCTTTATTCTGGGCAAAAAGAGTCCCCGCCATAAGCAGGGACAATAAGGTCAATAACTGTAGTCTTGAATAAAATCTCATGGGATTGTGCTGTGAAATAACATTCTTATCCTTTGGCTTCCTGGTAGAGGAAACGCTTGATGCTTTTCTTGGGTGTTTTCTCAAACTCTTCCGGATATATTTTCATCTTGGACACTTGGCAATAGGCGGGCAGTTCCAGGTTCAGTGCTTGGCGGTTCTCCTCCATGATGCGTTCCATATCTTCCGGGTGCAGTCCGTGGGCAAAGGCGTCGTCGAAGTCCGGATAAACCAATCCCACCAGCTTGTCGTTCTGCTGTACCACGATGCTTTCTGCCACGTAGGGCAGGTTGTTCAGCTTGTCTTCTATTTCTTCGGGATAGATATTTTGCCCGTTAGGTCCCAGCAGCAGGTTTTTGCTCCTGCCTTTAATGGTGACATTGCCCTCCCTGTCCATTAAGGCCAGGTCGCCCGTGTGAAGCCAGCCGTCCGGTTCCAGTACTTCGGCCGTGGCTTCCGGGTTCTTGTAATAGCCCAGCATGACATTGGGACCACGGCAAATGATTTCACCGGGGATGTGCTCCGGGTCCGGAGAATCTATCTTTACCTCCATGCGTGGCGCTGCTTTTCCGCACGAACCGGGTTTGAAGCGTTTCCAGTCTTCGTAGCAGATGATGGGGCCGCACTCTGTCATGCCGTAGCCCACGGTGTAGGGGAAATCTATCATCTTCAGCAACTGTTCCACCTCCTGGTTGAAAGCTGCTCCGCCAATGACAACCTCCGAAAAGTTTCCGCCAAAGGCCTGTATGATTTGTTCGCGCACTGTCGATTTAATCTTGTCGTTGACAAAGGGCACCTTGAGCAGCAGCTTCATGGTAGGCGTCTCCAGCTTGGGCAGCACGTTTTTCTTGATAATCTTCTCTATGATGAGGGGCACGGAGATGACAATGTTGGGCCTTACCTCGGCAAAGGCCTGGAAGATTATCTTGGGGCTGGGCATCCGCGTCAGGTAGTAGATGTGGCACCCCACGGAGAACTCATACAGGAACTCGAATGCCAGTCCGTACATGTGTGCCATGGGCAGAATGGAGACCACCTTGTCGCCCCGTTTCAAGGGCAGCACTTCGAAGGCAAAGGCCGTGTTCGACCAAAGGCTGCGGTAAGGCAGCATTACGCCCTTGGAATAGCTTGTGGTGCCCGACGTGTAGTTGATGACTGCCAACTCTTCCGGCTGGTCCTGGTGGTAAGCAATGTGCTCCTTGCGGAAGTTCTTGGGGTATTTCTTGCCGAACATCTCGTTCAAGTGTTCCCTGGCATAGTCCAGCTTCTCGCTGCGCGACACCAGGATGGAGAAGTCCGTCATCAGCATGATGCCCTCCAGCAGGGGCATGTTGGCCTCGTTCAGGTTCTCCCAAGCCTGGTCGCCCACAAAGAGCAACTTAGCTTCCGAATGGTTCACGATGTGGTGTATGTTGTCGGCTTTGAATTCATGCAAGATGGGCACAATGACCGCCCCATAGGTCAGTGTGGCCAGGAAGGTCACCCCCCAATGTGAACTGTTGCGCCCGCACACGGCAATCTTGTCGCCCTTGCGGATGCCGCTGGCTTCAAAGATGATGTGTAGTTTTTCTATTTTGCGGGCCACATCTTTATATTGCAAGGTGGCGCCTTTGTAGTCGGTCAGCGCATCAAGGTCCCAATTGTTTTTGATGCTTTCCTCTATATAAGCTATAAAACTTTGTTCCATGTTTATTGCACATCAAGTTGAAAATTGTGCAAATATAAGGTTTTCCTTGAAGAAAGCAAACATTTGCCTGCAAAAACCCGCTTTTAAGGGGCTATTTTTTACCGACTTGCTCTATGTCGTGCTTCACCATGATGCGCACCAGCTCGTCGAACGGCGTCTGCCTGGGGTTCCATCCCAGCAGGGTCTTGGCCTTGGTGGGGTCGCCAAGCAGCTGTTCCACTTCGGCGGGGCGGAAGTATTTGGGGTCTACCTCCACCAGCACCTTGCCGTTGCGGGTGTCGATGCCTTTCTCATCCACTCCGTTGCCCTCCCAGCGCAGGTCGATGCCGGCTTCGCGGAAGGCCAAGGTGCAAAATTTGCGCACGGTGTGCATCTCGCCCGTGGCAATGACGAAATCTTCGGGCACGGGGTGCTGCAGCATCAGCCACATGCACTCCACGTAGTCCTTGGCATAGCCCCAGTCGCGTCCGGCGTCGAGGTTGCCCAGGTAGAGCTTGTCTTGCAGGCCTTGGGCGATGCGCGCGGCGGCCAGGGTTATCTTGCGGGTGACGAAGGTCTCGCCCCGGCGTTCGCTCTCGTGGTTGAACAGGATGCCGTTCACGGCAAACATGCCGTAACTCTCGCGGTAGTTCTTGGTTATCCAGAATCCGTATTGCTTGGCCACGCCGTAGGGGCTGCGCGGGTAGAAGGGGGTCGTTTCCCGTTGCGGCACCTCTTGCACTTTGCCGAACAGTTCGGACGTGGAGGCCTGGTAGATTTTCGTCTTTTTCTCCAGTCCCAGTATGCGCACGGCCTCCAGCATGCGCAGGGTGCCCACGGCATCGGTCTCGGCGGTGTATTCGGGCACGTCGAAGCTCACCTTCACGTGGCTTTGGGCGGCCAGGTTGTATATCTCGTCGGGCTGCACCTGCTGGATGATGCGGATAAGCGAACTACTGTCCGTCATGTCGCCGTAGTGCAGGTCTATGAGGCGCTTCTGCTTCATGTCGCGCACCCATTCGTCGAAATACAGGTGCTCAATGCGCCCTGTGTTGAACGATGATGAGCGGCGCAAAATGCCGTGTACTTCATACCCCTTTTGCAACAGGAACTCGGCAAGGAAAGAACCGTCTTGCCCGGTGATGCCCGAAATAAGTGCTTTTTTCATTGAATCTGTTTTTGCTAGGATTGGTTGGATACTGTGCTTTACATCTCTTATTCTCATTCATGGTGATAGGGGCTGCCGTGCAGTATGCTCATGGCGCGATACAACTGCTCTACGAAGACCAGGCGCACCATCTGGTGCGAGAAGGTCATGCGCGACAGTGATAGCTTTTCGTGTGCCGCCCCATACACCTTCTGCGAGAAGCCGTATGGCCCGCCGATGACGAATACCAACCGCCGGGCCACGGTGTTCATCTTCTGGCGCATGTAGTCGGCAAATTCCACCGAGCGCATCTCCCGTCCGCCCTCGTCCAGCAGCACCACCACGTCGCCCGGCTGCAGGGCTTTCAGAATGAGTTCGCCCTCCCTTTCCTTCTGCACCTCGGCAGGCAGGTTGCGTGTATTCTTCAGTTCGGGTATCACCTCTGTGTCAAACGTCAGGTAGCGCTTTACGCGCGCCACATAGTCGTTGATGCCCGCCACGAAGTGCGGCTCCACCGTCCGCCCCACCATGAGTAAGATTGTTTTCATGCCCGTTTCTTGAATGAGAGAATTTAATTGCTGCAAATTTACTCTTTTTTTCCTAATGCGCGGCTTCCGGCAGGCATTTCGTGTGTGCCGATGTGTCACTTTGGTCGGTTTTATTACCTGTCTTGTTCATATTTCCTACGCTCCACCTTCGGTCTGTAGAAGCGATATGGGAGCGAAGCAATACCGAATCGGGTACGAATGGGGTACGAAGAAAGGGCGAGGTTGGTAAAAATGAAGGATAAGTCTGCTACCTATCATATTGGTTGTCAGTGGGGATTTGATGCGCGTATTTTGCATTTCGATAAGGATGACCTGATTCTGCGAGTTAATAATTTTTCCTTGTCGTGTAAAGAAGAATAGGATAAGCTGGATACTCTTCACTCGTAGGTGATGCCGGTAGTGCCGTCAAAAGATTGAAATCTGCACAGTCTGTGTCGTTGCGCGAATCCGGCTGCAGGCAGATGCATCTTTTCTTTCCTTTTGTTTTGTAATACAAGAAAATACTGCTACCTTTGCGCCCGTTTTATTGAGTCAACATAATGTCTCACTTAATTAACGTTTTAAACAAATTATTTTATTAATGGAAAACTTAAAGAATGTAGCTCCCATTGAAGACTTCAACTGGGATGCGTATGAAAACGGCGAGGCTACGTCAAACGTAAGCCACGAAGACCAGGAAAAAGCGTACGACAGCACGCTGAACAAGGTAGGCGACCACGAGGTGGTAGATGGTACCGTCATCGCGATGAACAAGCGCGAAGTGGTCGTAAACATCGGTTTCAAGTCGGATGGTATTATCCCGATGAGCGAATTCCGCTATAATCCCGACTTGAAGGTAGGTGACACGGTAGAGGTGTACATCGAAAATCAGGAAGATAAGAAAGGACAACTTGTGTTGTCGCACCGCAAGGCTCGTGCTTCCCGTTCTTGGGAGCGTGTAAACGCAGCTTTGGAGAACGAAGAAATTATCAAGGGTTACATCAAGTGCCGCACGAAGGGTGGTATGATTGTAGACGTATTCGGCATCGAGGCATTCTTGCCGGGTTCGCAAATCGACGTGAAGCCCATCCGCGACTACGATGTATTCGTTGGCAAGACCATGGAATTCAAGGTGGTTAAAATCAACCAGGAATTCAAGAACGTGGTTGTATCCCACAAGGCTCTTATCGAGGCCGAACTGGAGCAGCAGAAGAAGGAAATCATCAGCAAACTGGAGAAAGGCCAAGTTCTCGAGGGTACTGTCAAGAATATCACTTCCTATGGCGTATTCATCGACTTGGGCGGCGTAGACGGCTTGATTCACATCACCGACCTGTCTTGGGGCCGTGTAAGCGATCCGCACGAGGTAGTAGAGCTCGACCAGAAGTTGAACGTTGTAATCCTCGACTTCGACGACGAGAAGAAGCGTATTGCCCTTGGCTTGAAGCAACTCACACCGCATCCTTGGGATGCTCTTGACCCCAACCTGAAGGTGGGCGACCATGTGAAGGGTAAAGTGGTTGTGATGGCCGACTATGGTGCATTTATCGAAATCGCTCCGGGTGTAGAAGGCTTGATTCACGTATCTGAAATGTCTTGGAGCCAACACTTGCGTTCTGCACAAGACTTCATGAAGGTGGGCGACGAAGTAGAGGCTGTTATCTTGACACTGGACCGCGAGGAGCGCAAGATGTCTCTTGGCATCAAGCAGCTGAAACCGGATCCCTGGGAAACCATTGAGGAGAAATACCCCGTAGGCAGCAAGCACACTGCCAAGGTGCGCAACTTCACTAACTTCGGCGTATTCGTTGAAATCGAAGAAGGCGTAGATGGCTTGATTCACATCTCCGACTTGTCTTGGACGAAGAAGGTTAAGCATCCTTCTGAATTCACTCAGATTGGCGCCGACATCGACGTGGTTGTTCTGGAAATAGACAAGGAAAACCGTCGCTTGAGCCTCGGCCACAAGCAGCTGGAAGAGAATCCTTGGGATGTATTCGAAACTGTATTTACAGTAGGTTCGGTACACGAAGGTACTATTATCGAAATGTTGGACAAGGGCGCTGTTGTGGCTCTGCCTTACGGTGTGGAAGGCTTTGCTACTCCGAAGCACTTGGTGAAGGAAGATGGCACGCAGGCTCAGCTGGATGAGAAACTGCCCTTCAAGGTTCTGGAGTTCAACAAAGACGCTAAGCGCATCATCCTGTCGCACAGCCGTGTGTTTGAAGATGCTGCCAAGGCAGAAGAAAGAGCCGAAAAGAAGGCAGCCCGCAAGGCCAACAGCAAGCGTGAGGAAACTCCGGTTATCCAAAACCAGGCCGCTTCTACCACGCTGGGCGACATCGACGCACTGGCAGCTTTGAAAGAGCAGCTGGAGGCTGAGAAGAAGTAAGGAAAAATCCTTTTTCAGGAAATATGTTGAAATAGGAAACGCCAATTTGGTGTTTCCTATTTCTTTTTTATAAAGGATGCCTTGTAGGGAAATAATGGCAGTCAATGAAATATTAATGATAGGGGGAAAGCGTTCCTCCCTTAGGTTTATTAAACTAATTGTTTAGAAGGATAAGTTTGTAGTCTTATGTTATAATAAACAGTATATTCTCTGCTGTATTCCGCCTGTTGGATACATTTGTTAACCATTATGGATACAAAATAGTATATTTTAGCTAAATATTATTTTATATATTTGCTAGAAAGTTAATATAAGTCTATTGTCATGAAAACATTCTATAAAATAGTTCGGTTAAAATGTGGTAAAACGGCGAAAGCAGTTTTTTTCAATAGGTCTCGAATAGCGTGCCGTAATTCCACGAAGTGTCATTGTTGTTTTTCATCCTATTTCATTAGGTGGGTAATGCAGAATTTAATAGTGCCTGCAAGGGCAACTGGGTAGGGTGGGTTAGCTGACAAACAGCTATTGGGCCGAGATGTAATGTTGGAATCATCTTAAGATATGATGTCCTCTATTATATGTTTCAAAAATTAAAAACTAACTACCATGATTAAAGATTATTTTCGAAAAGCATTATTGATTACAGCTATTTGCTGTGTGCCTTTAGGCGGCGGCTTTATGCCAAGTATTCAAGCTGCAGAGTATAATATTGCTCAGCAGCAAAAGGTCAGAATTACCGGGGTGGTTATGGATGCTGCTAATGAACCTGTCATTGGCGCAAATATTCTTGAGAAAGGGACTACTAATGGTACAATAACCGACCTTGACGGTAGGTTTGCTCTTGAGGTACAAAAGGGTGCAACTTTGGTCGTGACTTTTATTGGTTATAAAGATCAGGAGATAACAATAGGAAATCAGACTGAATTTGCGATTACTATGGTGGATGATAATCAAATATTGGATGATGTAGTCGTAGTAGGTTATGCTGTGGGAAATAAACGTTCGGTATCAGGTGCTGTAGAACGTGTAACGAAGGAACAGATGAATGTAGGCTTTGTTGCTACGCCAATTGATGCTATTCGAAGTAGGGTTTCGGGATTGTCGATTTCCCAAAATGGCGGTGACCCTACAGGAACCCCTACAATACGCTTGAGAGGAACTTCGTCACTTACAGGCGAAACTGGTCCGTTGATTGTAATTGATGGTATGTTTGCCGATATTGATATGATGAATTCTTTGGCAAATACAGATATAGAGGAAATTACTGTTTTGAAAGATGCTTCTGAGACAGCACAATATGGTTCGCGTGGTGCATCGGGGGTAATTGTAGTTACTACCTCGCGCGGTAAGGAAGGGGCTGCAGAAGTCAATTATAGTGGCCAAATGGGCGCATCAGTCGTATATAAGAATCTGGATATTATGACGGCAGATGAGTGGAGAGCCGCTAATACGGCTTTGGATGCCCATGGCGTAGATCATGGCTATTCAAACAATTTTCTTAAGTTGATTCAAAATGATGTGGTGCTTCAGCAGAATCATAATGTGTCTTTAACTATGGGAACAAAAAAGGCAAATATGCGTGCTTCTGTAGGTGTGAATAGTCGCGATGGCCAGGTTAAAGGGACAAGCAATACTAATTATAACATGAAACTGAATGCAAGCCTTACTACTTTAAAAGATAGGGTAACTATTGAAATGGGGCTTATTGGTTCACATCGGGACAGTAAAAGTAGTTCCAACCAGAATCTATATTATTCAGCTTCACAATTTAATCCTACCTATCCGGATTTCCGTAATCCGGAGACGGGATTATGGGATTATGACCCTGCTGCTCAACAGGTCACTAATCCTTTAGGGCAATTGGAACAGGTTCGTAATACTGAGAATGAACGTATGTCTGCTAACGCGCGTGTGACTGTGAAAATCTTGGAGGGATTGAATTTCAGCGCATATGGAGCCTATAATCATTATAATATGATACGAAAAGAATTCACCCCCAACGATATTGAAATTCCTAATCAGGCAAAAGAAAATGGTTCGGCAGAAATTACGAATAGCCGTTATACTACACTTATGGGGAATTTACAGCTATCGTATGTACGTGAGTTTGGAAAACATTCTATCAATGTGTTGGCTTTGACTGAAGCCATCAGAGACAGGGAGTTTAGTTTTAATGCCGGCGCTACGGGATTTGAAACGAATTATTTCTTGTATAACAATTTGGCAGCCGGAGCTAATGTGACTTATGGTAGTGTAGGGTCGAGTGCTTCGGAAAATACGATAATGTCTTATATGGGGCGTATCAATTATATGTTTGACAGTCGTTATGCCTTTACGGTAAATGCCCGTGCGGACGGTTCCTCTAAGTTAGGCAAGAATCATAAATGGGGATTTTTTCCGTCAGTTTCTGCTGCATGGTTGATTAGTAATGAGGCATTCATGGAAGATTTGGACTTTGTTGACAATTTAAAATTTAGAATTGGATACGGAGTTTCTGGCAATCAAAATGGAATATCGTCTTATAACTCGCTGGCTGTGATGTCCCCAAGCAAATTGACCAATGTCAATGGGGCAAGTGCTGTGTCCTTTTCTTACTCACGTAATAATAATCCGGATTTGAAGTGGGAAACGAAATATACATTCAATGTAGGTTTGGATTTTGGTTTCTTTGATAATCGGTTGCGTGGTACGGTAGATTATTATCGTTCTACAACTAAGGATTTGTTGTATAATTATTCCGTTCCTGTACCGCCATTTTTGTATGGGACTTTACTGGCGAATATAGGTGAGATGACTAATGACGGCTTTGAGTTCGCTGTTTCAGGAGATATTCTTCGCAGTAAGGATTGGGGATTAACGATTGGCGGTAATATTGCATTCCAAAAAAATAAGTTGGTGTCTTTGACTGGAGAGTATAATGGGGAAATTCTAACACCTGCAAAGTATATTGCTCGTGAAAGTGTGACTAACTGCGGTGGTTTAACTCAGAATACAGGTGTTATTTATATGTCTGAGGGAGAACCTGTCGGCTACTTTAGACTTCCCAAATTCAAAGAATTTAGTGTAGATGAGAACGGACATAAAAGATATGTTTTGGTCGACCAGAATGGTGATGGAAGTATAGGAACTGCGGACGATAGCCCTGACCGTGTAAATTGTGGACAGGCTATGCCCAAATGGATTATGGGAGCCAATATACAGGTTCGATATAAGGATTTTGATTTGTCTACTCAGTTGAGTGGAGCTTTTGGACACAAGATATATAATTCTACCTCGATGCTTTATTACAATATGGCCAACTTCCCTTCATATAATGTCATGGCAGATGCTGTAGATAAACAGATTTATGATATTCAGCTTTCTGATTATTGGTTGGAAAAAGGTAACTATGTGAACATTGATTATATTTCTTTAGGTTATAATGTTCCTATACAGAAGACTTGTGTTGCCGGTTATCTGTCCAAACTCCGTTTGGCTCTTTCTTGTAACAATTTGCATACCTTTACCGGTTATAGCGGTATGACTCCTTTGTTGGATATTGGTTCTACTTCCGGTGGTTTGGATGACCGTGGTATTTATCCGATTAGCCGAACCTTTACTTTCTCATTGCAAGTGTCTTTCTAAGGGAATTTGTGATATGAATAAGTTTATAATTAAAATCTGATTTAGTATGAAAACGAAAATATATAGTCTATTGGGAGCTTGCTTGTTGATCGTTTCTTCTTGCTCATTGGATGAAACTCCGCTTAGTCAAATTAGCGAGTCGGAAGCTTATAAAAGTGAAAAGCTTCTTTATATCAATACAGTCGGTACGGTTGTATCAGGGCTTGGCACTGTGTTTAAGGGAAATACAGATGCGCTATGCACTATTCAGGATATAGCCGGTGGCCAGTTGTTTAATCCTGGTCGTGGAGGTGGCGACTGGCAAGATGGCGGTAAACATCAAGTATTGTTTATGCATACTTGGCGGGAGGATAATGGTTATATGTCCAGTGGTTGGAATGCTTTGTGGGGCAAAGTGGCCGCAATCAATAAGTCCATTGGTACAATAGAACAGTATAAAAGTGATTATGCAGATCCTACGGATTTGGATAACTGGATTTATGAATTGCGTGGTTTGCGTGCCGTATTTTATTGGTACTTGCTGGATATGTATGGGAATGTGCCTATTTGTGAGACGTCTGATCAGACGGTTGCTGAAACTGTTCCCTCTTCGCGCGTAGAGGTATATGAATTTCTGCGCGATGAACTTTCTGAAGTGATTCCGCATTTGATTGATGCTCAATGCCAGAATGCTTCTGATGAATATTACGGACGTGTGACTAAAGCTGTCGGATACTTTATAATGGCCCGGTTAGCATTGAATGCTCCTGTATATCTGGCAACGGATACTAAGGTGTTTGCAACTAATACAAGTACTGAAGAAGTAAACAACTACATTAATGAAAGTGGCAAGAATATTCAGTTTACATTGGACGGCGAAACAAGGAATGCTTGGGAAACTGTTATTTATTGTCAAGAAAAATGCGCAGAATTAGGCTATACGCTTCAGTCCAATTTTGCTGATAATTTTGATGTTTCCAATGATAAAGGCAATGTGGAGAACATTTTCGTGATTCCCCGTGATGATACTTCTTTCCAGGTCAATGACCAGGATTTACAACGCTCGCTTCATGGCAACCATGGTGCGTATTTAGGGATGGCAAATTGTTGGAATGGCTTGGCTGGTACCCGGGCGACGGCCTTTGCTTTCGGGTATGATTTTGATGGCGATACGGATTATGATCCTCGTTGGGATGACACCTTCTACTACGGTTTTCCGGCCGGTGAAGAAAATAAGGAGCAGATAGCTTCGGGATATACTTATAATGGCGAGAATGACCCTGATGGAATAAAGGATAAGCTTCAATATGGTTATTACTATCCTCATAAAGTATTCAGTGAGCAAAGTACAGAACTTGCGGCATTGGGCTACGAAGGTAGTGTTTACGATGTATATCTGAAGTGGGGTGGAGCACGTTATAAGAAATACCAGTATGACCCTACATGTAGTGGTATGCTGCGCTCGAATGCAGACTTCGCAATTTTCAGGTATGCAGAGCTGTTGCTTGCCGCTGGTGAAGCGAAATTCCGGAATGGGCAAGATGGTTCCAATGAAATTAATGAGGTGCGAAGCCGTGCCAAGGCTGCAATAGCTTCCGATATTGATATGGAATTCATCCGCCAAGAAAGAATCAGGGAACTTTGTTTCGAAGGAATATGTCGTACAGATGAAATCCGTTTTGGCACTTTTACTAAAGAAACGGTAGATCGGCATTATGGCATGATTCCATTTTCTGATGCTTATGGTAAGTTTGAGGCAGATAATGACGGGCATACTATCTTGTTTGCAATTCCATCGAGTGCCATGCAAACGAATACCAATATAGTGCAGAATCCCGGTTATTAATGTGCTAAGGAGAAATACAGTCATGTCTAATTAAAAATGAGAAAATCATGAAGAGGAATTTGTTTCTATTATGTTTCTTGAGTCTGGTAAGCTTGTCATTTGCACAAGTAAACCGTGTGTCAGATGGATTTGAGGCAACAGTTAAGGGAGTGGATATAAAAGTGCAGTTTTATTCGCCCGACATTGTGCGGGTGTTCAAGACAACCGCAACAAGTAATCTTGAAAGGAAGAGAAGTTTTGTTGTCACCATGACGCCTCAGCCTGTAGATTTGGCAATAGACGAGCAGTCTGATAAGGTGGTGGCTAAGTCTTCAGATTTGGAGGTTTCTTTGAACCTGATAACCGGGAGCATACAATTCAAGGATTTGTCTGGCAAATCTCTGTTGGCAGAGAAGGACTATGGTGTTCAGCTGATGCCGGTAGAATTCGTTCAGCGGGTAAGCCAATCCAATCCGGTGCCTAAACCCGGCGAAGTGGTGCCTACCCAAAGCTCGCCCGGGCAAGATACTCCGGGTATGGGGCGCCGCCGCATGGTTGTTGAGGAAGCTAATGAAGTGATTCAGCAGTTTATTCTTGATGAGGACGAAGTGATTTATGGGTTGGGACAGCATCAGGAAGGATTGATGAGCCAGCGCAATCAGCGCTTAGTGCTTGAACAGAACAATATGCAGATTTCTATCCCTTACTTCGCGTCGGTAAAAGGGTATGGCTTGTATTGGGACAATTACTCCATAACGACATTTGATGACAGCCCGATGGGAACTTCATTCCGCTCGGAAGCAGGCGAGGCTGTAGATTATTATTTCCTATATGGCAAGGATGGCGATGGCACAGTGGCTTTGCTTCGCCAACTATCCGGGCAAGCTCCTATGGTGCCCTTGTGGACATTAGGCTTCTGGCAATGCAAGGAGCGGTATAAGTCGAAAGAAGAAATTGTCGGGGTAGCGCAGAAGTATCGCGAACTTGGAGTGCCGCTGGATGCTGTGATACAGGATTGGAAGTATTGGGGCGAGGCCAATGAAAACTGGAATGCCTTGCAGTTCTTGAATCCTGGTTTCTCTAATCCCGATTGGATGTTTGGTAAGTTGAAGGATTTGAATGTGAACATGATGATTACCATCTGGCCAAGTGTGGGCATAAGTACGGACATTTATAAGGATTTATACGACATGAATGCTATTTACCCGATGCAATCGTCGCCGCGCGAGGCTAAGGTGTATGATGTGTACAACGCAGACGCGCGTAAAATCTTTTGGGATTATATGAACAAGAATATGTTCCAAAAGGGTATGGGCGCCTGGTGGATGGACGGCTCAGAGCCTGAGTTCTACAATACGGTGCAAGGCGATTTCAACCAGCCTACTGCCGAAGGGGCTTTGCGCAACGTGCGCAATGCCTACCCGCTTTTCGTCAGCAAAGGGGTGTATGAGAATCAGCGTGCTACTACGGAAGCGAAACGGGTGTACATCTTGACACGTTCCGGCTATACGGGCTTGCAACGCTATGGCGCAGGCTCTTGGAGCGGTGATATCCGGGCAAGTTGGGATGTGTTCAGGAAGCAGATTCCTGCGGGGCTGAATTACTCCATCTGCGGCATTCCATATTGGAATACGGACATCGGCGCGTGGCATCCTTTCTTCAACGTATACCGGACGGCCAATACAGATCCCGCCTATCAGCAGTTGTATTGCCGCTGGTTCCAGTTCGCCACGTTCAATCCCATGATGCGTGCCCATGGCACAGGCTCGCCACGCGAGATTTACCAGTTTGGCGAACGTGGTTATTGGGCATTCGACGTGCAGGAGCAATACATCAACTTGCGCTATCAGCTGTTGCCTTATCTCTATGCCACTGCCTGGCAAGTCACGAGCAAGGGCTATTCCTATCTGCGCCAGCTGTCCATGGAAGCACCGGCGGACAAGAATACGTATCATATCGCTGACGAGTTTATGTTTGGCAAGGCCTTCCTTGTGGCACCGGTATTGGAAGAGAACGCGGCATCGAGAGATGTATACCTGCCGGCCAATGGCAAATGGATTGATTTCTGGAACAATAAAGAGTACGAAGGCGGGCAAACTATCAAGCGTGATACTCCCATCGAGATTATTCCGGTGTTTGTCAAGGCCGGTTCCATTATCCCACTCACCACGCAGAAAGTGCAATATGCTACGGAGAAGAAATGGGAGAAGCTGGAGTTACGGATATATCCCGGTGCCGACGGAGACTTTACGCTCTATGAGGATGAAAACGACAACTATAACTACGAGAAGGGTGCCTACGCCGAAATCCCGATGCATTGGGACGATGAGGCCGGCATCCTGACCATAGGGAAACGCAGTGGGGAGTTTGCTGGCATGCTGAAGTCACGGACATTTGTAGTGAAAATGGCCGGCGCGAAGACCGGGAAAACCGTCAGGTATAAAGGTGGCGAAATGAAGGTGAAGATGTAAAGCTGTTTTGTGGAAAATATCTTACGCCACATCCCACTTTTGCCGAGGTAGCTACCTCAACCTCCACTAGGTAGCTATCTCGACACCCTAAAAGTAGCTACTTCGGCAATACCAAGGCGGCTGCCTTTTTATGCTACTGGTAGTGAATGGGTTACAAAACTGGTCATGTAAGAACCCGGGCAAAATGGTGAAGTAATTATTCTGAATAATAAACGAGGCAACCTCGCCGGACGCATCCGGGGGGTGCCTCGTTTGTTATCTTTCGCCTGTGCGGGTCTGTGGGGGCTACTTCAGCACTCCGAGCTCCTTGCCCACCTTGATGAAGGCGGCGATGCACTTGTCAAGGTGCTCTTTTTCGTGTCCGGCGGAAATCTGCACGCGGATGCGGGCTTGTCCTTTCGGCACGACGGGGTAGTAGAAGCCTGTGACATAGATGCCTTCTTCCTGGAGGCGTGCGGCATAGACCTGCGAGAGCTTGGCGTCGTAGAGCATGACGGCGCAGATGGCGCTTTGCGTGGGCTTGATGTCGAAGCCGGCGGCCATCATCTTGTCGCGGAAGTAGTTGACGTTCTCCACCAGCTTGTCGTGCAGGGCGTTGCTCTCCTTCAGCATCTTGAATACTTCGATGCTGGCTCCGATGACGGCGGGCGCCACCGAGTTGGAGAAGAGATACGGGCGGCTGCGCTGGCGCAGCAGGTCGATGATTTCCTTATGACCGGTGGTGAATCCGCCCATCGCGCCGCCAAAGGCTTTGCCCAACGTGCCGGTGTAGATGTCCACCCGGCCGTAGGTGCCATACAGCTCGCTCACGCCGTGGCCCGTGGCGCCCACCACGCCTGCCGAGTGCGATTCGTCTACCATGACCAGCGCATCATACTTCTCGGCCAGGTCGCAAATCTTGTCCATCGGCGCCACGTTGCCGTCCATGGAGAACACGCCGTCGGTCACGATGATGCGGAAGCGTTGCGCCTGTGCTTCCTGCAGGCAGCGCTCCAGGTCGGCCATGTCGGCATTGGCATAGCGGTAGCGCTTGGCCTTGCAGAGGCGCACGCCGTCGATGATGGAGGCATGGTTCAGCGAGTCGGAGATGATGGCGTCTTCCTCCGTGAACAGCGGCTCGAACACCCCGCCGTTGGCGTCGAAGCAGGCGGCGTAGAGGATGGTGTCCTCCGTGTGGAAATACTCCGATATGGCAGCTTCCAGCTCTTTGTGGATGTCCTGCGTGCCGCAGATGAAGCGCACGGACGACATGCCGTAGCCCCGGCGGTCCATCATCTCTTGGGCCGCCTTGATAAGGCGCGGGTTGTTGGACAGACCTAGGTAGTTGTTGGCGCAGAAGTTCAGCACCTCTTTGCCTTTTACAGTGATAGCCGCTTGTTGTGGGCTTTCTATCAGCCGTTCTTCTTTGTAGAGTCCTGCATCTTTAATCTCCGTAATGGTGTTGCGGAGATATTCTTTCATTTTACCATACATAGCATTTAATTTTAAGAGTTAGAATCATGTTTCTACAAAGGACATTATTTTTATTGGAATAAACAAGCAGAAAATGATAGAAGTCTGAAAAAAAAGTATGATATTTGCCAATCTTTAAATATGCAGCCTTAATAATAAATCGGATATGAAGAATATATTGGTAATTGGATCTACCGGCCAAATCGGGTCGGAGTTAACAATGGAATTGCGTAAACGTTATGGTAATGAACATGTAGTGGCCGGATATATTCCCGGTGCGGAACCTCAAGGAGAGTTGAAGGCTTCCGGCCCTTTTGGCATTGCCGATGTAACGGATAGTAAAACGATAGGTGAAATCGTAAAAGATTATAAGGTTGATACCATATATAATTTGGCTGCCTTATTGTCTGTGGTTGCTGAGAGCAAGCCGATTTTGGCCTGGAAAATAGGAATTGACGGCTTATGGAATGTGCTGGAGGTAGCTCGTGCTTACAAGTGCGCGGTGTTTACACCGAGTTCGATAGGTTCTTTCGGACAAAGTACTCCTCATGTGAAAACACCTCAAGATACCATTCAACGACCTTCTACCATGTACGGGGTGACGAAAGTGACTACGGAGTTGCTGAGCGATTATTATTATGTGAAGTATGGAGTAGATACCCGCTCGGTGCGTTTTCCGGGCATTATTTCTTATAAGACGCTTCCGGGAGGAGGTACAACAGATTATGCCGTTGATATTTATTATGCGGCTGTGCGTGGCGAAAAGTTTGTGTCGCCGATAAAGGCAGGTACTTATATGGATATGATGTATATGCCTGATGCTTTGAATGCAGCTATCCAATTGATGGAAGCTGATGTTACACGTTTGAAGCATCGAAACGCTTTTAATATCGCCTCCATGAGTTTTGATCCGGAGGGCATCTATAAGGCAATTAAGAAGTATGTACCTGATTTTGAAATGACTTATGAGGTAGACCCCTTGAAGCAGTCTATTGCCGATAGTTGGCCTGATTGTATGGATGATACATGTGCTCGTGAAGAATGGGGATGGAAACCTCATTATGATTTGGACTCTATGACCATAGATATGCTTGATAAACTGAGAGTTAAACTGAATAAATGAAAAAAGAACTGATAGGATTGTTTGGGTTAGTCATTCTGTTATCGTGTAGCGGACGGAATGCTAAAGAGGATCCTTTTACCGTTATGGCTCAATTGCCCGACTCTATAAGTCAAGAGGTCGGTACATTGCCGTTGAAGGAGGTGTTGACACCTTTGGAAGCCGATGAGTTGTTTGATGATTTTATTTTCAACTATGCATTGGACGAAAAGTTACAAAGACAGCGCACGCGGTTTCCTTTACCTTATCGTTGCGGAGACACATTGAGAACCATTGAGGAAAAAGATTGGAAACATGACTATTTGTTTGCCAAACAAAACTATTACACGCTTCTTTTTGATCGGGAGGAAGATATGGAGATGGTTGGCGATACGACTTTGCATGCAGTGCAGGTAGAGTGGATATCATTGACTGAACCTTTGAAGAAAAAGTATTATTTTGAACGGGATAAGGGCATGTGGATGCTCGTTTCCATTGAAATGTTGCCCATGAAAGAACGGGTAAAGAATGATTTCTTATCTTTCTATACGCATTTTTCTGTAGATAGTCTTTTTCAAGCGCGTCACATTTTATTCCCTTTACATTTTATTACGATAGATCCTGATGATGAGTTTTCGGTATTGGAAACTACTTTGGAAGCGAACCAATGGTATGCTTTCCGCCCTCAGATGCCGACAGGCATGCTCTCGAATATTTGTTATGGCCAGCGGAACGATGAACTTTCTACAGCGAAGATATTAAAGGTGAACGGAATAAGCAATGGCTACTCTAATATCTTTTATTTCCGCAAATTGGGAGGAGAATGGAAGTTGTATAAATATGAAGATACAAGTATTTAACGTTGCATATACATGGCTGTGTTGAATAATTATTCCTTGTTGGAGCATAATACTTTTGGAATCGATGTTCGTGCGTCACGCTTCATGGAGTATGATTCGGAAAGCGAATTGATGACTTTTCTTGTGCATGAAGAGCTTCAAGTTCCATTTCTGCATATAGGTAGAGGGAGCAATCTTTTGTTTACCAAAGATTATGAAGGTACTGTGTTACATTCGTGCATTCGGGGAGTGGAAATTTTGGAAGAAGATGATAAACGTGTACGGGTGCGTGTCGGGGCAGGTACACTTTGGGATGACTTTGTGGCGTGTTGTGTAGTACGTGGGTGGTATGGTGCCGAAAATTTGTCTTTGATACCAGGCGAGGTAGGAGCTTCTGCCGTGCAAAATATTGGTGCTTACGGTGTGGAGGTAAAAGACTTGATTGAAGCGGTAGAAACCGTTGATATTCACGGAAAGAAGCGAATTTATGCTAATGCCGAGTGTAAGTATGCATATAGGGATAGTATATTCAAACGTCCGGACATGAAATCGGTCTTTGTAACTCGCGTACGTTTTTCACTCAGCAAAAAGCCTTGTTATAGGTTGGACTATGGTGCTATTCACGCGGAGTTGGAAAAATATCCTGCGCTAGACTTGCAAACCATACGTAGAGTTATTATAAAAATTCGGCAAGCAAAACTGCCAGACCCGAAAGTGTTGGGAAATGCAGGTAGTTTTTTTAAAAACCCGGTTGTGCCGCGCGGGCGATTCGAAGAACTATTGCGTCAATATCCTGGCATGCCTTTTTATGAAGTGGGTACGGACTTTGTGAAAATCCCGGCCGGTTGGCTTATTGAGCAATGTGGCTGGAAAGGGAAGGCCTTTGGAAGGGCATCGGTGCACCTCCGCCAAGCTTTGGTTTTGGTTAACCTAGGTGGGGCCCAGGGGCATGAAATCGTGGCTTTGGCCAATGCGGTGGCATCTTCGGTGTACGATAGGTTCCATATAAGAATTTATCCCGAAGTAAACATTGTTTAAAGAATTCGGCAGAAATATGAAACTGAAGATATTAGGAAGCGGGACGTCTACCGGCGTGCCAGAAGTGGGGTGTAAATGCCCGGTGTGTACATCTACTGATAAACGCGACAATCGTTTGCGTTCGTCTGCCTTGGTATGTACCAATGATGCGAATATATTGATAGATTGCGGTCCTGATTTTAGGGAACAGGTGTTGCGGGCCGGTTTTTTTGAACCGATAGACGGGGTGCTGATCACTCATGAACATTATGACCATGTGGGGGGGCTGGACGATTTGCGCCCTTTTTGTCGTTTTGGTGAGATTCCTATTTATACTAATGCCTATACTGCTGGCCATTTGCGTGCCCGTATGCCTTATTGCTTTGTTGATAAGGTTTATCCAGGTGTTCCTCGTATTTTCTTGCAAGAGGTGGAAGCCGGGGCTCCTTTTTACATCCATCAGACGGAGGTGTTGCCTTTGGAGGTAATGCATGGACAGCTTCCTATTCTGGGGTATCGCATTAATGGACGTTTGGGGTATGTTACCGATATGCTGACAATGCCTTCTGCTTCTTATGATTGCTTGAAAGGGGTAGATATATTGGTCGTTAATGCGCTCCGCGTGAAGCCACATCCTACACATCAATGCATAGCAGAAGCAATAGATACAGCGAGTCGCATTGGTGCTAAAGAAACTTATTTTATTCATATGAGCCACCATGCCGGGCTTCATGCTGAAATATCCAGGCAGCTTCCGCCTCATATGTATTTTGCATATGATGGTCTGGAAATACTATTTTAAACTTTCTGCAACATTCATTTGTTTTTATTAATATAAAGTGCTATTTTTGCGGAGTTAATGGATGAATTATGAAGCCTCAACTCCTTATACGAACAATTACTATTATCGTTATAGTATTGCTATGCGCAGGGATTGGTGTGTATTCATTCTGGTGTTTAGACAGGGAAGAAAGTCTGCAAGATTTTAATCTTTATACTTTGGTGCCTCAAGATGCGGTGGCTGTGCTTGAAACGGATTATGTAGAGCGTCTTATAGATGATGTTGAACAATTGTCTTGTAGCAAAGATGGCTATTATTTGTATGTGTCGGAAATATTTACGTATTTGAAGAATCATCTGCATGCTTTATTGGATGATACCCCTCATGGTTTGAGTACGCAAATGAACAGAGCGCTTATCAGCTTTCATGCACCGGACAATCCAATAAATCAGGTGTTATATTGTGGTTTGGGCACGGAAGATTATGATTTGGTAGGCGCTTTTTGGGATGAATGCTCTTTAGGTCCTTACCCTGTGAAGACATTTGACTATAGGAGGAGAAAAATCTATATTTATCCGATGGAAAACGGCCTTTTCCTTTCGGTTTTCTTTACTCGTCATTTTATGGTTGCTGGGTTTCAAAAGAAACTGGTAGAGCAGGTTATCGATACCTATCTTGATAAAAATAATTCATTGTTGGAACAACCCGAATTTGAATTGGTTTATGAAGATAAGCAGCGTCGTGGTTCCTCGGCTGTACTATATGCCAATTTGAATGCAGTGAAGATGGGGGCAGCTTCCGATACATCGCAAGTATGCGCACGGTTGGGAAACTGGTGTGGATTTGATTTACGACTGGACGGAGATGTAATCTATTGTGCTGGGATGTATAATGATACCGATTCTTTGTCTAACACATATATGAATGCTTTGCGCAGGCAGCAAGCATTGAAGGGCTTTCCTGATGCCTATCTTCCGACATCCACATTTTATTATCATTGTTGGTCGGCTTCCGATAAAAAGGCTATTTTACGTTATGCTGACTCTTTGCATTATGTGCCTTCTTTTTATGGGACTAATGTTGAGCAATGGCACAAAGCATATGCAGATTTCTGGCTTGATTATGGCGGAGAGAGTATGATAAGTGCTTATTTCATGTCGACGGATGCTGCAGATAAGCGGCCTTGTTCAGTGTTGATATCTTCATTGAAGAATGAATTAAGTGCTGAACGGCAATTGCGTTCTTTGTTGTATGCTATTCCTTATGATAAAGGACTCTTTCCCGGAGGTCCTTCAGTTCAAAAATACTTGTATTATTCAGATTCGCGGCGTCTGCGGGTATATACGTTACCGGGAAATGCTATGTTCACTCAGTTGACAGGCATGGCAGCAGAAAAAGGATCTTATGTTGTAGCATGTTTCTACCAAGGATGTCTGTTGATGGCCTCTGATCTGCGTGCTCTTTCAGCTTATATAACAGCCGTCGAAAATGAAGAACAAGCCTGTATCATCAGTAAAACAGAATGGTTGGAGGCTTTGTCTTCGTCTTACAATTCATTGATTGTAATGGATATGGAAACACTATCTTGTCAGCCGATAGAATATCTGCGCCAAATTCCGGCATTTTTTTGTGAGCATGCTGCCTTTTTTAAACGTTTTCTGATCACTATCCAGCTGACGTGTACAGAGGGGATTGTTTATCCTTGTCTTACGATGTTTTATAAAGGGAATATATAAGTTCCCTCTATTTCAAGGACATTCATAAGGAGTATTCATTAAATATTATAAAATTAGCCAACTAATTCATACACAAAATGTTGTGAAATAGTTGGCTTTTTTGTATCTTTAGGTGTCCCCCGAAAATAGGGACATTTACTGAATATCTTTTTTAAAATGGTAGATCGTCTTTGTCGTCCCCAGCCAGAAAATCGGGGGCAGTAGTTGGTGCAGGAGGCGGAACTGTAGAACCTGCATTTATGACATTAGAGGCTGTTGGGGCCGCATTGTTTGTCCGTTCTACTTTCCATGCACGGATGCTATTGAACCATCTGTCTTGCCATTGGCGTGCATCAATGTCGAAAGATACCGTGAGCTCGTCGCCCATTTGAATGTTGAATTGGGATATCTTGTCGATGCCAAATACACTAAAGCACATTTTACGAGGGTATTGTCCACTTACAGTATCTTCGATAACATATTCCTGTACAGTCCACTCACCATTTCTGCCAGTTCCGCTTCTTTGTGGAAGTATGGCAATGATTTTACCACTAAATTCCATTTTGTTTTTGTTTAAATGACGCGGCGAAGTTACAATTTTTTAGGAATATGCAATGAATAAATGGCTTTCTTTTTTTGTAGATTTCTTTGTGGTAGGGAATTCTTTTTATACTTTTGTCCATTAGTTTGCGATTAATGAAAACAGAAAACTTAAATATGTCATAATATGAAATTTATCGTTTCTAGTACCACGCTTTCTAATCATTTGCAAGCGATTAGCCGTGTCATCAACTCAAAAAACTCATTACCCATTTTAGATTGTTTTTTATTTGAACTACAAGATGGTACGTTGTCCGTCACAGCTTCTGATAGTGAGACTACCATGACTACCACTCTTGAAGTGAATGAAAGTGATGCCGATGGCCGTCTTGCTATTCCTGCTAAGACACTGTTGGATGCTTTAAGGGAAATTCCGGAACAACCTTTGGCTTTTGAGATCAATGTTAGCACATTGGAGATTACGGTACAGTATATGAACGGGAAGTATAGCTTGATGGGACAAAATGCAGATGAGTTTCCCCAATCTGCCCAGTTGGGAAATAATGTTGTTAGAGTAGAAATGGATGCTGCTGTTTTGTTGGGGGGTATTAACCGTACGGTGTTTTCTACAGCCGATGATGAATTGCGTCCGGTAATGAACGGAATCTATTTTGATATCACGACAGAAGACATAACTATGGTGGCTACGGACGGACATAAATTAGTGCGGTGCAAGACTTTGTCCGCCAAGGGTAGCGAGCGTGCAGCTTTTATTTTACCGAAGAAACCTGCAGGTTTGATGAAGAATCTTTTGCCTAAGGAGCAAGGGAATGTTGTCATTGAGTTCGATGATCGTAATGCAGTGTTTACGTTAGAACAGTACCGCATGGTGTGTCGCTTGATAGAAGGACGTTATCCTAATTACAATTCTGTGATTCCGCAAAATAATCCTTATCGGGTGACCGTAGAACGTGCTTTATTGGTAGGCGCTTTACGGCGTGTTTCTATTTTCTCTTCACAGTCAAGTAGCCTTATCAAGTTAAAATTGCAGGAAAACCAAATGGTGATTTCGGCACAAGATATTGATTTTTCTACTTCGGCGGAAGAAACTTTGATTTGCCAATATAGTGGTAATCCGATGAGTATAGGTTTCAATTCAACGTTCTTGATAGACATTTTGAATAACATCGTAGCCAGTGAGGTAGTCATTGAGCTGGCTGACCCGTCGCGTGCAGGTGTGATCGTTCCAGTAGAACAGGAAGAAAATGAAGACCTGTTGATGTTATTGATGCCGATGATGCTTTGATATTCTTATTGATATAGTGTATGAAATTGAATTTGAAAAATCCCCTTGTTTTTTTTGATTTGGAGACAACGGGGACTAACATAAACAGTGATCGTATTGTAGAAATATGTTACCTGAAGGTCTATCCTAACGGAAATGAGGAGGCCAAGACTATGCGTATTAATCCGGAGATGCATATTCCTGAGGAAGCGTCGTCTGTTCATGGCATTTACGATAAAGATGTGGCGGATTGTCCTACTTTTAAACAAGTAGCCCGCAGCATAGCCAACGATATAGAAGGATGTGATTTGGCAGGCTTTAATTCCAACCGTTTCGATATTCCTGTTTTGGCGGAAGAATTCCTGCGTGCCGGGGTCGATATTGATATGAGCCGTCGGAAATTTATTGATGTGCAAGTGATTTTCCATAAGATGGAGCAGCGCACACTCTCGGCTGCCTATAAATTCTACTGTGGAAAGAATTTGGAGGATGCCCATACGGCTGAAGCCGACACGCGGGCTACGTATGAGGTCTTGATGTCTCAATTGGACCGCTATCCCGAACTGCAAAACGATGTAAGCTTCTTGTCCGATTTCTCCAGCTTCAATAAGAATGTCGACTTTGCCGGGCGCATGGTTTATGACGAAAAAGGAGTGGAAATCTTTAACTTCGGCAAATACAAGGGTATGCCTGTGGCTGAGGTCTTGAAGCGTGACCCCGGTTATTACGGCTGGATATTGAACAGTGATTTCACACTGAACACCAAGGCTATGCTGACTAAAATACGTCTGCGTGAAATGACTCAAAAATAAGTTTATGGCAAATACGTTGAAAGGGAAAAAGATAGTATTAGGCATAACCGGAAGTATTGCCGCATACAAGGCTTGTTACTTAATCCGTGGCCTGATTAAACGTGGAGCAGAGGTTCAAGTGGTCATTACGCCTGCCGGAAAGGAGTTTATAACTCCTATCACATTGTCGGCCTTGACGAGCAAGCCGGTGATAAGCGATTTCTTTGCCCAAAGAGACGGTACTTGGCATAGCCATGTGGATTTGGGATTGTGGGCCGATGCTATGCTGATAGCTCCGGCCACAGCCTCTACCATCGGAAAAATGGCAAACGGCATTGCCGACAATATGTTGGTGACGACTTACCTGTCGGCCAAGGCTCCCGTTTTTGTGGCTCCGGCAATGGATTTGGACATGTATGCCCATCCGTCTACTCAAAGAAATTTGGATAAACTTCGTTCTTATGGCAATATCATCATAGAACCCGGCACGGGAGAATTGGCAAGCCACCTGGTGGGTAAAGGTCGTATGGAGGAGCCGGAGAATATCATCCGCCAACTGGAAATGTATTTTGCTGCCAAAGAGGGCGATTTGGTCGGGAAGAAAGTATTGATAACAACCGGCCCCACGTATGAAAAGATAGACCCTGTCCGCTTTATCGGCAATTACTCTTCCGGCAAGATGGGGATTGCTTTGGCCGACGAATGTACCAGTCGCGGGGCGGAAGTGATTTTAGTGGCCGGTCCTATTCAGCGGGCCACACGCTATCCGGTGGCGTATCGTTATGATGTGGAAACTGCTTCTGAAATGTACGAGGCTTCAGTTAAGTCATTCCCTGAGGCAGATGCCGCCATTCTCTGCGCAGCGGTAGCCGATTATACGCCGGAGCAAATGGCGGAAGTGAAAATCAAACGTGAAAAAAGCGATGGACTGGCCTTGCAATTGAAACCCACCCAAGACATCGCCGCCGCATTGGGCCGCATGAAGCAGGCGTCGGCAAGCCGTCTGGTATTGGTGGGCTTTGCGCTCGAAACAAACGATGAACAGCAAAATGCTTGTGAGAAGTTGAGGAAAAAGAATCTAGACTTTATTGTGCTGAATTCTTTAAACGATAATGGCGCAGGCTTCCGCTATGATACCAATAAAATAAGCATTATAGACCAAACCTCTAAGACGGATTATCCGTTAAAGCCGAAAACGGAAGTGGCGGCAGATATTATCGACCATTTGGTTGAGGTCTTTCGTGCACAGAACATGTAATAAGGATAGATAAAGTAAATATGTTGCGTTCGCTTTCCATACAAAACTATGCACTTATTGAGCAGCTTGACATAGATTTTGAAAGTGGCTTTTCGGTGATAACCGGTGAAACGGGTGCGGGAAAGTCTATTATCTTAGGAGCTATAGGCCTGTTGTTGGGGCAACGTGCTGATGTACGGACCATTCGGCCCAATACTTCCAAGTGCGTTATTGAAGCGCATTTTGATATTTCTTCTTATGGCATGCGCCCTTTCTTTGACGAGCAGGAACTGGAGTATGACGCTGAGTGCATCTTGCGTCGTGAGCTGTATGCCTCGGGAAAGAGCCGTGCTTTCATTAACGACACGCCGGCATCTTTGGCGCAGATGAAAGAATTGGGCGAGCAGTTGGTGGATGTCCATTCTCAACATCAAAATCTGTTGTTGAACAAAGAGGGGTTCCAATTGAATGTATTGGATATACTTTCTCATAATGACAATGCTTTATCAGTTTATCAGAAAGTTTATAAAGAGTGGAAACAAGCCCAAGGTGATTTGGAGGCTTTGATTGCCCGTGCGGAGCAAGCCAAGTCGGACGAAGATTATATCCGCTTCCAGTTGGAGCAGTTGGATGAAGCACGGCTGGAAGCCGGCGAGCAAGAAGAACTAGAGCAGGAAGCCGAGACGTTAAGCCATGCAGAGGAAATCAAAGCAGGCTTGTATAAAGCCACTCAGTTACTTGATGCAGATGATGGTGGTTCGCTTGATGCATTGAAAGAATGTCGGGGAGTAATGGACGGGTTGCGTGGAGTATATGCTCCTGCAGGAGAGTTGGCCGAGCGCTTGAATGCTGTTTATATAGAATTAAAAGACATTGCTCACGAAATGAGCAATAACGAGGAAGAAGTAGAGTTCAACCCGGAGCGTCTGGAAGAAGTAAACAGCCGCCTGAATCTGATATATTCTTTGCAACAAAAGCATCGGGTCTCCACCGTCGATGAATTGCTGGCGCTGGCAGATGATTACAGGGCAAAACTTTCTGCTATCGTGTCTTCCGATGAAGACATCGAGCATATGAGGCAGCAGTGCGAAGCTTTATATAAAGAAGTCGTCCGCATGGCAGTAGGGCTGACCGAGGCTCGTACACGGGCTGCACGCTTGGTAGAGCAGCAGATGGCAAGTCGGCTGATACCACTTGGCATGCCCAACGTGCGCTTCGTGGTGGACATGGGGCAGCGGAAAGAACCGGGCATGTATGGTATGGATACGGTTACCTTTTTGTTCTCTGCCAATAAGAATGGGGCTTTGCAAAGTATATCTTCGGTCGCATCGGGAGGTGAGATTGCCCGTGTCATGTTGTCCGTAAAGGCGATGATAGCCGGAGCCGTAAAACTTCCTACTATTATCTTCGATGAAATAGACACAGGGGTTTCCGGTGAGATAGCCGACCGCATGGCCGACATTATGCAGGAAATGGGCGATGGCGGACGTCAGGTCATCAGCATCACCCACCTGCCGCAAATAGCGTCAAGAGGCAGAGTGCATTATAAAGTGTATAAACAAGATAATGAAAACGAAACCAACAGCCACATCCGGCGCTTGGCGGATAGTGAACGGGTTGAGGAAATTGCACACATGTTGAGCGGGGCTACCTTGACCGAGGCAGCGTTGGATAATGCAAGGGAATTATTGGGTGTTTCCCGATAACAAGATAAAAAATAGAGTAGATTAATGATTGACAAGAGTGAAATGATATTCGGTGTACGCGCCGTGATAGAAGCCATACAGGCTGGGAAGGATATTGATAAGGTATTAATAAAAAAGGATATACAAAGTGAATTATCCCGTGAACTGTTTGCAGCGTTGAAAGGCTCGCTTATTCCGGTACAAAGGGTACCGGTGGAGCGTTTAAACCGCATCACCCGCAAGAACCATCAAGGGGTAGTGGCCTATGTTTCGGCAGTAACCTATCAGCATGTGGAAGACCTTGTACCTAATCTTTTTGAGCAAGGCAAAACGCCCTTCTTTGTCATGCTGGACGGCATTACCGATGTGCGGAACTTCGGGGCCATCGCCCGTACGTGCGAGTGTGCTGCCGTAGATGCGGTAATCATTCCGGCCAAGAATAGTGTGACGGTAAATGCCGATGCCGTAAAAACATCGGCAGGTGCTTTGCATACCTTGCCCGTGTGTCGTGAACAAAGCCTTACTGATACATTGAAATATCTTAAGGAGTGTGGATTCCGGCTGATTGCAGCAACCGAGAAGGGAGATTACGATTATACTCGTGGAGAGTATACCGGTCCGTTATGCCTTATCATGGGAGCTGAGGATAAAGGCGTCGCCTACGAACATTTGGCTTTGTGCGATGAATGGGTAAAAATACCTATGTTGGGCACTATTGAGTCGCTTAACGTGTCGGTTGCCGCTGGTATTTTGATATACGAAGTGGTAAAGCAAAGGATAGAGGAGCCCAATGCAAAACATTGACAATGTCTTTGAAATAGAAAGGAAATAACAGATGAAAGTAAAACTAACCTTGTTTTTAGTATGCTGCCTTGGCTGGTCACAAAGTCTGTTGGCTCAAGCCCCGAAGTGGGTGGAAAAAGCCAAAGAGGCGGTATTTTCCATTATCACTTACGGAGAAGATGACAAGATGCTTAATACCGGAAATGGCTTTTTCGTAACACAAGACGGTGTGGCCCTTTCCGACTACGCCTTGTTTAAAGGAGCCCAACGTGCAGTGGCCATCAATAGCAAGGGGGAACAAATGCCGGTGAAGGCTATTATGGGAGCCGATGATATGTATGATGTCATTAAGTTCCGCGTAGAGATTCCAGACAAGAAAGTTTCAGCCCTGACCGTGTCAGAAGTTGTGCCACAACCCGGTGCAGAAGTCTTTCTGTTGCCATATTCTACCCGTAAAGACCGTTCATGTACTTCGGGAAAGGTGAAAGCTGCCGACCCGGTAGAAGGTTCCTATCAATATTATACACTCAGCATGCATCTGTCCGATAAAATGGTGAGCTGTCCTTTGATGACCGCTGAGGGTGAAGTCTTTGGGCTGGCACAGAAATCATCTGGTCAAGATACGGCTACCATATGCTATGCTGTTGATGCCCGCTATGCCATGTCGCGCCAGATAGCAGCTTTTTCATATGGCGACCTGGCTTTGAAAGGAGTTGGCATCAAGAAAGCCCTTCCCGATACAGAAGAACAGGCTCTTGTATTTCTCTTTGTCGTATCTTCACAGGTGTCCGCCACTGAATACATGTCTCTGTTGAATGATTTCATCGCTCAATATCCGGAAAGCCCCGATGGCTATTTGCGTCGTGCCACCCAGCAACTCGCTCTTGCGCAAGACGAGGCTTCGATGGAGAAAGTAGAGGCCGACTTGGATAAGGCACTCAAAGTCGCGCGTCAAGAAGATGACGTATATTACAATCGTGCCCGTACCATCTATAATTATCTGCTGACCAATCCTGCTGCGCCTTATAAAGGATGGACCTTCGATACAGCCCTGCAAGAAGTACGTTCTGCCATAGGCAAGAACAATTTGCCATTATATATGCAATTGGAGGCAGATATACTGTTTGCCAAGCAAGACTATGCAGGCGCGTCTGCCGTTTATGAGAAGGTGAATGCCACCAATTTTGCCTCAGCTGCTACATATTATAGTGCAGCCCGCACCAAGCAACTGATGCAAGCCCCTCAAGAAGAGACGTTGGCTCTGATGGACAGCTGCGTGTCGCGCCTTGCCACTCCTTACACAGCCGAAGCTGCCCCATATCTGCTGGAGCGTGCCCAAATGCGCATGGAGGCAGGAAAGGCGCGTGAAGCGGTGCAAGACTACACGGCATACTACAATGCCGTAAACGGGGAGGTAAACGACGTGTTCTACTATTGGCGTGAACAAGCAGCCTTGAAAGCCCGCCAATATCAGATGGCTCTCGATGACTTGGCAAAAGCCATAGAACTTGCTCCTAACGACCTGACTTACCGTGCGGAATTGGCCGTGGTCAATATCCGTGTGAACCGCTGTGAGGAAGCCTTGAAAGTGCTTGCAGACGCTATAAAGATAGACCCAAGTTATGCTGAAGCTTATCGGCTTATGGGACTTGCCCAAGTGCAGTTGAAACGGCCCAAAGACGCTTGTGCAAGTTTTGCCAAAGCTAAAGAACTGGGGCATCCGCAAGTGGATGAATTAATCGAGAAATATTGTAACTGATGTTTTAATTGATAAGTAAATAGTAAATATGAAGAAAGTTATTTGCAGTTCCAAAGCACCCGGGGCTATCGGCCCTTACAGCCAGGCCATTGAAGCCGGAGGGATGGTTTTTGTTTCCGGACAATTGCCCATTGATGCCGCTACCGGACTGATGGCTGAGGGCGCTGAAGCCCAAGCCCGCCAGTCGTTGGAGAACATCAAGATGATATTGGCGGAAGCCGGGCTCACCATGGCAAGCATCGTGAAAACCACCGTATTCCTGGCCGACATGTCGCTCTTTGCCGACATGAACAAGGTGTATGCCACTTACTTTGAAGGCGACTATCCGGCACGTTCGGCCGTTGCCGTCAAGGAGTTGCCCAAAGGCGCCTTAGTCGAGATTGAGTGCATTGCGGTGCGCTAACAAGTCGGCCACAATGAAGTTACTGCCTCCTACGAAGATAAAGTCTTCGGGGAGGCTTTCTTTTTGCGCGGCGCGCACGGCAGTGGGTACGTCAGGGTAGCACTTCCCCCTCAGGCCTGTCTCGTGGGCACGTCGGGCCAGCTCTTCTTCGGGCAGAGCCCGCTTCACGCTGGCGCGGGTAAAGTAATAAGTGGCCTCGCGCGGCAACAGGGCCAGCACGCCGCCTATGTCTTTGTCGTTCACCATCCCGATGACGATGCGGAGCGTGCGGTACGTCTGCCTCTTCAACTGCTCCACCACGTAGCCTATGCCTCCCACGTTGTGCCCGGTGTCGCACATCAGGGTGGGGTGGTCATGCAGTTTCTGCCAGCGCCCCATCAGTCCCGTCAGTTCCACAACGTGGGCAAAGCCGTTGCGCACGGCCTGTTCGTCCAGCCTGTAGCCAGCCTCCTTTTTCAGCAAAGGCAGGGCGGTGAGCAAGGTGCGCAGGTTTTTCTGTTGGTAGATGCCTTTCAGTTCAAACTCCAAGCCGGGATAGTCCTCGCGGTCGTTCTCTTCGGCAAAATAGATGGGGGCACCTGCCTCTTGCGCCTTGCGGAAGAATACCGTGCGTGTCTCCGGTGTAGTCTCGCCTATCACCACGGGGATGCCGGGCTTGATGATGCCTGCTTTCTCGGCGGCTATCTGCGCCAAGGTGTGCCCCAGGAATTGGGTATGGTCAAAACTGATGTTGGTAATGATGCACAAGTCGGGCCGGATGATGTTGGTGCAGTCCAGCCTGCCGCCCATGCCCACCTCTATGACGGCCACGTCCACCCCCTCGTCGGCAAAGTAGCGGAAGGCCATGGCCGTGGTCAGTTCGAAGAAAGAAGGGTGCAGCGGCTCAAAGAACGCGCGCTCGCGTTCTACGAAGTCCACCACATACGCTTCGGGTACAGGCTTCCCGTCGATGCGGATGCGTTCGCGGAAGTCGAGCAAATGGGGCGAGGTGTAAAGCCCCGTGCGGTAGCCCGCGCTCTGGAGAATGGCTGCCAACGTGTGCGAGCAAGATCCCTTGCCGTTGGTGCCCGCCACATGGATGGTGCGGAAGGCGCGGTGCGGATGCCCCAAGTGCGTGTCTAGGGCAAGCGTGTTGTCCAGTCCCTCTTTATAAGCCGAGCCGCCCACTTGCTGAAACATGGGCGTGCTGTTGTACAAGTAGGCTAATGTGTCCTTATAGTCCATAGTTTTGTATTATTTAACGGGGTATTGGAACCCCCTATCGCTTTTATCCTTAACTTTAAGGACGCCAAAGTTACACACTATTTAAATCATTACGACTATGGGAGCAAAGAAAAATTTTGTGATTGATACGAACGTTATCCTTCACGACTACAACTGTCTGAAAAACTTCCAAGAGAACGATGTCTACCTGCCCATTGTGGTGCTTGAGGAGCTGGACAAGTTCAAGAAAGGCAACGAGCAAATCAACTTCAATGCCCGTGAGTTTGTGCGCGAACTCGACTCCGTCACCGACGACAACCTCTTCACCGACGGTGCCATCCTGGGCCAGGGGATGGGGCGCCTCTTCGTCGTGGCCGGCCGTGTGGATGCCCCCCGCGTGTATGAGTCCTTCCCCGAGCAGATTCCCGACCACCGCATCCTTGCCGTAACCGACTGGCTGGCACGCAAGCACCCGGACATGAAGACGGTGCTCGTCACCAAAGATGTCAACCTGCGCATGAAGGCACGCTCCATAGGCCTGCTGTGCGAAGACTACATCACCGACAAGGTAGCCAATGTAGACATCTTCGAGAAGTCCAACGAAGTGTTCGAGGGCACCGACCCCGCACTGATAGACCGCATTTACTCCTCGGCCGAGGGAATTGACGTAGGCGAGTTTGATTTCAAAGACATTTTGCACCCCAACGACTGCTTCGTCATGAAGAGCGACCGCAACAGTGTATTGGCCCGCTACGACCCGTTTGATCGCACTGTGAAGCGTGTGCGCAAGGGCAAGCATTACGGCATTGAGCCACGCAACGCCGAGCAGAGCTTTGCCTTCGAGGTGCTGTGCGACCCGCGTGTAAAGCTCGTGGCCGTCACCGGCAAGGCCGGCACGGGCAAGACCCTGCTGGCGTTGGCTGCTGCCTTGGGACAGTTGGCCGACTACAAGCAGATACTGCTGGCACGCCCCATTGTGGCGCTGTCCAACAAAGACATCGGCTTCCTGCCCGGCGACGCCCAAGAGAAGGTGGCCCCCTACATGCAGCCCCTGTTTGACAACCTCAACGTCATCAAGCGCCAGTTCCAGGCCTCTTCGCCCGAGGTGAAGAGGCTGGACGACATGCAGAAAGCCGGCCAGCTGGTCATCGAGGCACTGGCCTTCATACGCGGGCGCAGCCTGGGCGAAACCTATTGCATTGTGGACGAAGCCCAGAACCTCACCCCGCACGAGATAAAGACCATCATCACCCGTGCCGGCGAAGGCACCAAGATGGTCTTCACGGGCGACATCCAGCAGATTGACCAGCCCTATCTGGACAGCCAGTCGAACGGCCTGGTCTACATGATAGACCGCATGCGCGACCAGCACCTCTTTGCCCACGTCAACCTTGTCAAGGGCGAGCGCAGCGAGCTGAGCGAGTTGGCCAGCAACCTGATGTAGGCATCTTTATGATGTAATATATTTTCATCGTCTCTCCGACTTTGTGTCCGACAGGGACCTCGGTCGTACCAAAGTCGTACCAAGTTCGTACCATGTTCGTTCCATTTCCGTCGCTATAGAAGCGAACAAGGAGCGAGCGTGGTACGACTTTTTGTTGTATGTTTTTACTTCTCGTCTATGCCTTTGGCTGCTTCCGGCTACCGGGTGAAACCTTCATAGACCTCGTTTGTCAGCACCTGCTCTGGCAGGGAGATGTGCGCCTCGGTGGCGATACAGGCATCCACTATGCCCAGTCCGCCCTGCACGTTGCCGGGTATGATGGCGGGTTCCATCAGCGTGGTGTCGTAGTTGTCACTCTCCAGCGTGTTGAGGGTGCGCAGGTAGCGGTAGCCCGTCTCGGTGAGGCTGTAGAGGCGGACGGTGATGGTGGTGTTGTTGGTGTAGGGGCCGAGAAAGTCGGACGGATACCAGTACTCCATCAGGTCTGTATATACGCGGAGGTCGTAGCTTGTGCCGGAGAAGCGGTTGTCGTTGAAAACGTTATAGAGGTTTTCTATGTAGTTGCCCATGACGTCGTTCTCGTCGGCATCGTCCGGGTCGGTGCTGCCCGGTCGGCCGTCGGTCAGTACCACGTCTTCACGGTTTATTATTTCCGCTTCCCGGTGCACGTAGATGGTGGTGTCGCGCCCGGCCCAGTTGGTGCCGTCGAAGCGGTTGGTGTAGGCTATGGCGAGGCGATAGTAGTTGTCCGCTCCGGCAGGGTCGTGCACGGTTATCCGGAAGCGTCGGGCAGGGCTGTAGCTGCCATATTGCTTGATGCGGGCGGGGAAGGTGTCCACTTGTATGACTTCCGGTGACTGAGGCACGGTTACTTCGCCCGTGGCGTGGTAGCGGCCTTCCTCGGCTACTGCTTCAAGGCGCAGACGGTCGCCGGGGTGCAGGCGGCTGCGCAAAAGGAAGGTCTTGGTGCGGTCGTCGTACTTGGTTTCTTCGGCCGTTTCGGCTTGCCGGTCGTTGATGTAGAGGGTGACGGTGGCCTGGGTGACAGGTCGGGTGCTGTGCGGTTCGCTTAGGCAGAGGTGCACAAGGTTTTCTTCCTTGTTGACATCGAGCAGGGCGTTCATCACGAGTTGTGTTTCTTGGTTGCCGACGTTGTAGGGCAGCTCCCGTTCGCAAGCGGTGAGGAGGGTTGCCGCGAGGAATGCAAGTATAGTATGGTGTAACTGTTTCATAAAGTTTATATTTAGAATCGGAAGGTGTAGGTGACGGATGGCAGCAGGGGCAGGAAGGTGAGCTTCTTGACCACGGTTTTCCCGTTTTGGAAGTAGCCGGGATCGGGACTCCAGTAACTATCCTCCTGCTCTGCGTAGACCAGCATGGGGTTCATGGCATTGTACACATTGTAGACGCTGATGTTCCACGTGCGCATGCCGCGCTTGGTTTTCTTGTTGAAGTTTATACCCACGTTGAGGCGATGGCTGGCGGGGATGCGGTAGTTGTTGCGGCCGGAGTAGTAGTCTTCTTCGGCTATGCTGCCGTCGGGAGTCACTATGGTGGTGCGGCGTTCGGGTATGGTGGCGGTGCCCCCGGTGTAGAACACCCACGAGGCCCCCACGTCTATGCGGTCGCTGAACTTGTGGTTGAGGCAGAGGCTGAGGTTGTGCCGACGGTCGTACTTGTAGGGGAAGCGGCGGCCTTGGTTGATGGTGCCGCCCTTAAACTGCCTGTCACTCTTGGCCAGCGTGTAGGCCAGCCATCCGGTGGTGCGGCCCGTGGTCTTCTGCACCATGAACTCCAAGCCCATGGAGCGGCCTGTGCCCATCTCTACCTTGTCTTCCCAATTGACGGAGGTGCCCATGAGGGTGACGCCGTCTTTATACTCCAGCACGTTGCGCAACTGCTTGTAGTAGCCTTCCACGGAGAACTCCCAGCCGGGTAACCCGTTGTGGTAGAGGCCTGCGGCATACTGGTTGGAGCGCATGGGGCGGATGTGGCGCGTGATGGGCACCCACAAGTCGGTAGGCATGGCGATGGGGGTGGACGACAGCAGGTGCACGTATTGCGCCATCTGCGTGAACGAGGCTTTGGCAGACAGTCCGTGCCCCAGGCGGTAGCGTGCCGACAGGCGCGGCTGGGCGGAAAAGTAAGACCGGCCTTGTGTGTGGAACAGCGACAGGTGCAGCCCTACGTTTGCGCTGAGCCGAGGGGTGAGGCGGATGTCGTCTTCCGCATAGAGGGACAGTTCGTGGCCGCGCAGCGTGTTGTTGCCTGAGCCGGCATACAGCGTGTCTTGCTCTATGGTTGCCCCGCTGACTTCCTTAATGCGGGTGCTGGTAGTTTCGGGGCGGAAAGTGTGGTACAGGTACTCTGCGCCGAATTTTACGCGGTGGGCAGGGGTTGGGGTGTAGTCGAAATCGGTACGCAGGCTCCAGTCCTCTATGCCTGAGCGGTAGTCGTAGCCGAAGTAGTGGAACTCTTCATCTTCTTGCAGGGAATAGCCTTGGCGGTAGTTGTTGCGGTTGACTATCGACATGCGGTAGCGGTTGAAGGCCATGGTAGTGTTGCTGAACAGACGGCTGCTGAATACGTAGTTCCACCGTGCCGAGGCCAGGGTATTGCCCCAGCGCAGTTTGGTTTTGTCTTCCTCCCACGAGGTGTAGCTGATGTTACTGCCATACTGCTGTTCAGTATAGTTCACCTCATATTTCCAGTTGAAGATGTCTTGCCCATTGTAGAAACCCAGGAAGAGACGGCTGCGGTCGCTAAACTTGTGGTTCAGCTTGGCATTGACGTCGTAGAAGCAATACAGGTAGTTGTCATCGTCTATCTTGATGAAAGGCATTAGCCAGGCGGTATGGGTGCCGCGTGCACTCAGCAGAAAGGAGGTGCGGTCGCGCTTCAACGGGCCTTCCAAGTGCAGCTTGGTGGTGAGGGTGCCGGTGCTCACGGTGCCATGTAGGTGCTTCATGTCCCCATCGTTGGTGCGCACGTCTACAACGGACGAGAGCCTGCCACCGTAGCGGGCAGGGAAGGAGCTTTTGTAGAGGGTGACATTCTTTATCGCCTCGGGCGTGAAGACGGAGAAGATGCCCAGCAGGTGGTCGGCGTTGTACACAGGGATGCCGTCCAGTAGCACGAGGTTCTCGTCGGGACCGCCGCCGCGCACATACAGTCCGGAGAATCCCTCCATGCCTGCCTGCACGCCCGGCATCAGTTGCAGGGTCTTCAGCAAGTCGGCTTCGCCCAGCAGGACGGGCGTGTGCTGTATCTGCGTCAGCGGGATTTCGTGTGCGCCCATGGCAGTGCTTTCTATGCCGGCATCGCGGCGGTCGCTGGTCACCACCACCTCGTCCAGCAGGTTGTTGCTAGCCAAGGCAACGTGGAGCACGGTATCCCTGTTCAGGTAGAAATGGCTGTGGCGGGTGTCGTAACCCATGTAGGAGATGGCCAGTTCCACCTCTCCCTCGGGCAAGGTGAGGGTGTAGAAGCCGAAAGCGTTGGTTGATGTGCCCGTTTTGCGCAGGCTTTCCACGATGTTGGCGCCTATCAGCGTTTCAGCCGAGGCTTGGTCGGTGACGTAGCCGCTGATGGTGTATTTCTTGAGTTCGGCCCGTGGCGGCAGAGGACGGCGGTGCAACAGGATGTGGTGGCCTTTTATTTCGTAGCCCACGGGCTGACTGGCAAAGGCTCGCTGCAGAATCTCGTTGATGGTCAGGCTGTCGGCTTTCAGCGAGATGCGGTGGATGAGTTTCACGTCTTGCCCGTAGACGAAGGTGAAGCCGGTGGAGTTTTCCAATTGCCGGACGAAGCCGGGAAGCGTGGCGTTGTGTACTTCCAGTGAGAGCCTGGCTTGCAGGCTTTGTGCAGATAGCGAGATGCTTAAAAGAGCCACGCACACTAGGAGCACTGTCCTGATGGCGTGGGCTTTGGAAACAGTAGAAAGGTTCATGTTGTATAGGTAGGTTATTGTTTGTTGTCAATGATATACCCGTTTCTCTCTGCCCGGCAGTCAAAGCCTGTGGCCTCTTGCAGCAGGTCGAGGATGTCTTCAAGCCGTTCGTCGGTGCGGAAGGTGGCCGTTATGCGGTACTGCCGCAGCGAGTCGTCGGCAATGCGCACCTTCGTGTGGTAGGCGTTGGACAGCTGGCGGGCAATCTCCTCCAGGGTCTCTTGGTCGAAGCGCAGGATGCCGTGCGTCCACAGCACTTCGTCCGCCGCCCGTGGCGCAGGGGCGTGTGCCAGGGTGCCCGTCTGTTTGTCGTAGATGGCGTTTTCGCCCGGCGAGAGTATCAACGCCTCGCCCGTCTGCCCGGTGCTGACGGCCACGCGGCCCTCGAGCAGAGTGGTTTTCACTTGGCGGTCGGCCTTGTAGGCCTCTACGTTGAAGTGCGTGCCCAGTACTTGTACGCGCACAGCTTCGGCCTGCACGATGAAGGGGTGCAGCGTGTCGCGCGCCACGTCGAAGCGGGCTTCGCCTTCAAGGGTGACTTGCCGTTCCTTGTCCTTGAAGCGTTTGGGGTAGGTCAGGGTGGAGTAGTGGTTCAGTGTTACTTCCGAGCCGTCGGGCAGGTGCAGGGTGCGCACTTCGGCAAGGGTGCTGACGGTCTGCATAGGCGCGGGCATCCACGTTTGCCATATGAGCCATCCGGCCAGAAAGGCGAGGGCTATGCAGGCTGCCACGCTTATGCGTTTGGCCCATAGCAGGTAGCGGCGTCGGCGGCGGGCAGCGTGCAGGCGCTGCCGGAGCAGCGGCCAGGTGCTGTGTGCCGAATATCGGCCTCGAGGCGAGCGGGTGGAGGCTACAAGCTTATCCAGTAGTTGGGTAAAGCGGAGATTATCCATTATTATGTGTTTACTTTATATTCAATTTTAATGTGATTTGTGTGGAGTGTATATCCCTATTTTGTGGTTTACAAGTGAGATATACTGTTTCCGATTGCTTGATGCGTCGGGGAAAGATGCGGAGGCGTACGTTAGCCGACTTTTTTTGCGCCGGGATGGTAACGCTTTTGTCAAGCAATTGAAAAATGGCTTCTTTACTTGGTTTCCAAGAGCCACCTCCTGCATTCCATTGACTGGTGATGGTCACTTTTCGGTCTTTGTCAGATTTTTCCGTGGCTATGATCGTGACGATGATATCATGGGTGTCTTCTGTTTTAGGAAAAGTGAATTCCCGGTAGGTGTGTTTGAAACCGAGGTACTGTTTTGGGTAGTGTTCACTTTCGCTGCATGCAACCAGTGCGTTCAATGCGATTATCAGGCTGATATTCCGAATGAGTGCTTTTATCGTCATAACTGTCTTGTTTTTTATTTGTCATTTCTTTACCTTGACATTAGCCGTAAATTGATTTGTTGGGAGTGGGTATCTGTGTCTAACGGCGTGTAGTTGAGTTGTACTTTCTTGTTGCGGGTGATGTTCATGCCTCCGCCGCATGCGTTTAGTGCGAGTAGGGCGGCTGTAAGGCCGAAGACTTGTAGTAATACTTTTAGTGTCATAAGGGTTCAGGTTTTTAGATTATTCTTCTCTTTTCCCTTAAAGACAAGAAAGTGGGATAAAGTCCCTACGGCATCTTGGCAAAAGAATGTTAAAGATAGGGGGCGAGCATCTCTTTGAGGCGGGCGATGGCTTTTTGCAGTTGCGCGTCGACGGTGTTGGTGCTGATGCCTAAGGCTTCGGCTACTTCGGCATAGCTTTGTTTCTCTTCGCGGACGCGGATGAATACCTCGCGGCAACGCTGGGGCAGGCGGTCGAGGGCCTTGACGTAGTGGGCAAACAGCTCCTCGCTGATAAGGGCGTCTTCGGGTGAAGCGTCGTTGTGGGGAGATTCGGGCAGCTTGTCGGCAGATAGAGTGGGGCGGCGGGCTTCCCGCTCCAGGTAGTTGAGGGCGGCGTTGCGGGTGAGGATGAAGCAATAGTCCTCGATGTCGGCCACGGCAGGCAACTTGTCGCGCAGTTGCCACAGCTTCATGAAGACGTCGAGCACCACCTCCTGTGCCCATTCCTCGCGCTTCAGGTAGTAGCAGGCGATGCGGAACAGACGGTCGTAGCACAGGTCATAGAAGCTGTGGAAGGCCTGTTCGGAGTCGTCTTCCTTCATCTGGCGCAGGTAGCGGCGCACTTCTTGTTCGGTCATGACGTTAGTCTGGTGTTAAGTATCAAGTGTTAGTGATTAAGTATTAGCGATTAGTGATTAACGGCGGGTGTATCTGCCACTTCATCACTAATCACTAATACCTAATACTTAGACTTAATCTCGCATTGCAAAGTATTTCAGGAACTGTGTGCGCTCAAAGGTGTTCACGCCCTTCGGGTCATTAAGGTTGAGTTTTCCTTTGAACTGGGCGATGCTTTCCATGCCTTTGCCTTCCATCCATTGCTTTAAGAAGGCGTTGTATTCGGCAATGACGGAGGCCGACTGTTGGTAGATGGCGCTGCACACTTCTACGGCGGAAGCCCCGGCCAACAAGGCCTTCACGATGCCTTCGGCGCTGTGTATTCCGCCCGAAGCGGCATAGTCGAGCTTGTTCACGGCTGCCGAGGCAATGCCTATCCAGCGGAGCACATGGGGAAGTTCGCTGCCATTGCTGAAGACGGGTCCCGTGGTCTGCACCATCTTGTCAATGTCAATGTCCGGCTGGTAGAAGCGGTTGAACAGCACCACGGCGTCAGCCCCATTGGCTTGCAGCTGGTCGATGAGGGCCACGGGATTGGTGAGGTTGTCGCCCAGCTTCATAATGACGGGGATGGAGACAGTGCCCTTCACGTGGCGCAGAATGTCGATGTGGCGCTGCTCGAAGCTGCCGTAAGTGTATTGGGCATCGGCTTGCAGGGCCAGGATGTTTATCTCTAGTGCATCGGCCCCGGCGGCTTCTATCTGTCGGGCAAAGTCAATCCAGTGGTCGTCGCTGTAGCAGTTGATGCTGGCGATGATGGGGATGGAGCATGCCTGCTTGCTTTCCTTGATGAGGTTGAGATACTCGTTCAGCTTGTGCTGGCGGATGTAGGCGGCCAGGTATTCGCTGCCTTCGGGATACATGTTCAGGTCGCCCTGGTGGTCTACCTCCATCATGATTTGCTCCTCGAAGAGCGACTTGAGCACGATGGCGCCTGCGCCCGCTTCGTCCAGCTTGCGGTTCTTGGCGGCGTTGTCGGTGAGGCCCGAGCTGCTGACGATGATGGGGTTGCGTAGCCGCAGCCCTGCGAATGTGGTTTCTAACGTTGTTGCCATGATGTATGTGGATTTTGGGTTAATAATTTCTTTCTCCGAAGATGTGGCTGCCCACGCGCACCAGGGTGCTGCCGGCGGCTATGGCCTCGTGATAGTCGTGGGACATGCCCATCGACAGCTCTTTGAACCACGGCGCCTGGGGAAACCACTCAGCCTTGACCTCGTGGAACAAGGCCGCCAGCCCTTGGAACTCCGCCTGCACCTGTTGCATATCGTCCGTATTGGTGGCCATGCCCATAAGGCCGCACAGGCGCACGTGCTCCAGTTGCCTCCATTGGCCGGAGGCGAGGTATTGGCGGCACTCGTCGGGTGTGAAGCCGAACTTCGTTTCCTCCCGGGCGATGTGCACCTGCAGCAGGCAGTCCACCGTGCGGCCGGCCTTGGCAGCCTGGCGGTCCACCTCGGCCAGCAGGTGGGGTGAGTCAATGCTATGGATGAGGGTCACGTAGGGCGCGATGTACTTCACCTTGTTCGTCTGCAGGTGACCGATGAAGTGCCACTCTATGTCCCCGGGCAAGGCTTCGTGCTTGGCCTGCAGTTCTTGCGCCTTGCTTTCGCCGAAGATGCGCTGACCGGCTTGGTAGGCCTCGCGTATGGCTTCGGCGGGATGGAATTTGGAGACGGCTACCAGCCGTACTCCTTGGGGCAGTTCTGCCCATACTTGTTGCAGATTCTTTGCGATGTCCATATAGCTTCGCTTTCCTTTCTTGGGCTTGTCGGTTAGGCTTGTTTGGCTTCGTACTCGGGCTTGTCGTCGGGCTCGGCGCTGAAGGGGTAGACGTCCATGATGGCGGTTTCGGCTACGGAGGCTATCTGATAGTCGGCCATAGTGCCCTTCATGCCTTCGTCCAGCTTCTTGACGGCATCGCGCAGGTCGGCTGCCTGCACCAGCACCTGGGTGGAAGTCTTCTTCTCCACGCCGCTCTTTTCGTCAAGGGTGATAAATACAAGTTTGCACTTGAACCAGCGGTCGGCTGCCTCTTCTTCCGAAGGGAACAGTTCGGAGTAGTTGGCGCGCTTGATGTCGGACACTGTCCACTCGCCCGACATGAACGGGGTCATCTCCTCCGTGATACGGGCTTCGGCCTCGGTGAAGGTGAGGGCATCCACCAGATAAGGTTCAGTCACTTTCTTCTGCATGCCGTTCTCCATTGTCTTGTCGTAACGGATTTTGCATTCAAACCATGTATGCATTGCCATAATTCTGTCTTGTCTTTTAAGGGTTAAACATATGAGGGGGCAGTCCCTGCCCCTTCATGCCGCAAATGTACGATAAAAAACGGAAAAAGGGGCGATTGTGAGCGAAGATTGTTGCCCCTCTGTGCGGCGGCCGTGTCTTTGGGAGGAAAAGGCAGTTCAACAGGAAGGAAAAGCATCTGCAACATGAGCGAAAAGTTTCTTTTGCTAATATATAAACTATAAACCAAGCCTTGAAATATATAAACCAAGGATTGGGATATGTATTGCAAGGCTTGAAATTTGTATACCAAGTCTTGAAATATAAGTTCTCACGTAGCACGGCATATTTTCCAAAGGGATAGAAAAAAGTCCGCCCTACGGTGAAGGTTAGTTTTCACCGTAGGGCGGGCTTGGCTCTGTAGGGGCGCGGGGCAGGTCAGGCTGCTTTGGGCGTTTTCTTCAGCCCCTTGTAGATGAGGAAGGCCACGACGAGCACGGCCACGGCCAGTATGCCGTAGCCTATCTCGTGGCTGTATTTGGTGGCGAGGACGTAGACGTCTTCAGTGGTCTTCACCGGGGTGAGGCGGTAGATGAGGTAGCCGATGAGGGCGAGGATGATGTTCCACAGTCCGGCGCCCAGGGTGGTGTAGAGCAGGAAGGGGCGCATCTTCATGCCGGCCAGTCCGGCGGGGATACTGATGAGCTGGCGCACGGCGGGGATGAGGCGGCCGAAGAAGGTGGAGGCGGCACCGTGCTTACGGAAATATTCCTCGGCGTGGCGCACCTTCTGCTCGTCGAGCAGGCACATGTGGCCGATGCGGCTGTTGGCAAACTTATAGACCAGCGGCCGACCCAGCCACTTGGCCAGGTAGTAGTTGACCAGTGCGCCGATATTGGCGCCGATGGTGGCGAAGACGACGACGAGGACGATGTTCATCGAGTCGTCGGCCATGGCCTTCCAGGCGGCGGGCGGCACGATGACTTCGGAGGGGAAGGGGATGAACGAGCTTTCGATGGCCATGAACAGGGTCACGACCCAGTAGTTGAGGTTTTCGAGTATCCAGCGGATGAGTTCGGCGGATGATTCCATGTGGTTGCGGTTTTGTTTTAATAAATTGTCTTGATGGTTTAACTTAAAGAGTCGAGCAGCTTGCTGACGATTTGTGCAATGTCTTCTTTATCCAGTCTTTTCAGTTGCTGGTAGAAGTTTTCCAGCTTTTGCGGGTCGACGGGATGGGCGCTTAGGTTGTTGTAGTGCTGGAACTTTTCCCTGTCGCCTGCCATCATATAGGCTACAGACAGTTTTTCGTTGATAAGTTCGTAGCCATTGTCCAGCTCTTTGGCATGTTCGAAGGCCTTGCATGCATATGCAGCTTGCCCGGCGTTGAGGCAATAAAGGCCTATTTCGTCCCACGTTTCGGGGTAGGGGGATAGGCTTGTGGCTTTTTGCCAGCAGGCAATGGCTTTGTCGTTTTCCCCGCCTTCCATGTAGGCACGTCCTTCCACGAGATAGGGGTCGGCGTCTTCGGGTGAGAGCAGGTGGGCGGTGTCCCAATCTACCTCGGCCTTTTCCCTTTTGCCAAGTTTGTACAGGCAGAGGCCGGAGTTGGCAAACAGTGTAGGCAGGGTAGCCCGTTCGGTGCGGTTGCTGTTGGCGGCAATGGCTTTCTGTATGAATTCGTAAGCTTTCTGCCATTCGCCTTTGCTTATCTTGTCCATGCCTTGGAAAGTGTACAGGAAGCCGGTCGGGATGAGTTTCAGTTGTTCGGCCTGCTTGTAGTTGTCCAGGGCTTTCTCATCGTTTCCCAATTCGTAGAAGGCGTTGGCCCTGAGCAGGTAGGCATCGGCAAATTCTTCGTCGGAGAGGGTGGCGTAGTCGCATGCGTCGATAGCTTTGTCCAGTTTCCCTTGTTCGTAGTAGCACCGTGCCAGCCCGAACCAGTAGAGTGGCGAATACGGGTTTTTGTCGATGAGTTTGTTGTAATAAGCCATGGCTTCCGTAATGTGCTGTCGTGCATAGTAGTAATCGGCACATACGGCAAGGTAGGCTTCGTCGTCGTCATATTTCCCGCGCCCCAAGTCTATCCATGACTGGGCTTTGTCGGGATATCCCAGGTCGATGTACATGTAGGCGGCCTCAATGATGTTGGCAAGGTCGTCTTTGTCTTCGATGGTGTCCAGTAGGTCTTGGGCGTCTTCCATCCGTCCTTCTTCCAGCAGGAGCTGTGCACGCAGGATGGTGACTTCGGAGGTTTCCTCGCCGATGCTTTGCCAAGCTATTTCTTTTGCTTTGTCCCTCTCAAAGTTTTCCAGATACAAGTATGCCTGTTGCACCAGCAGCGAGGTGTTGTCGGGGTGTAGCTTCAAGCCGTAGGTGACAACGTCTTGCGCCATGTCGGGCTTGCGGCGCATGGCATACCAGTCTGCCAAGTCAGCCATGTCTTCGGCATCCATGTAGATGCTTCTGCCTTCGGCTTTGCTTTGCTCGTAGGATTCTGCCATTTCCAGCAATTCCTTGTCTCTGCCCGACAACAGGTTTTTCTTGTTCATATTGATAAATGCCTTGCCTGGGGATTATTTGTTTATCTTGCTCCAAGTATCTTTCAGGCCGACGGTGCGGTTGAACACCATCTTCTCCGGCGTGGAGTCCTTGTCCACGTTGAAGTAGCCGATGCGTTGGAATTGGAGGTACGTCAGCGGCTTCATGCCCTGGGCGAACTTCTCGATGTAGCAGTGCGGCAGAATGTGGAGGGAATCCGGATTGATGATTTCCTTCATGGCCGTCAGGGCGTCGCAGTTCTTCTCCTCGCGGATGGCGGCCAGGGCGTCGCGCGGGTTCTCCACCTTCCAGAGGCGGTCGTAGAGGCGTACTTCGGCTTCGAGGCAATGCGCGCAGCTCACCCAGTGCAGGGTGCCCTTCACCTTGCGGTTGGCACCGGGCATGCCGCTCTTGCTGTCGGGGTCATACTCTGCGTAAACTTCCACCACGCGGCCGGCCTCGTTCTTCTTGCAGCCCGTGCACTTCACGATGTAGGCGTTCTTCAAGCGCACTTCCTGTCCGGGCGTCATGCGGAAGTATTTCTTGGGAGCCACCTCCATGAAGTCGTCGCGCTCCATCCACAGCTCGCGGCTGAACTCGATGGGGTGCGTGCCTTCTTCGGGGCGTTCGGGGTTGTTGACGGCTTCCATCTCTTCTACTTGTCCCTCAGGATAGTTGGTGATGACGAGTTTCACGGGGTCGAGCACGGCGGAGATGCGGGTGGCACGTTCGTTGAGATCTTCGCGCACGGCACTCTCCAGCAGGGTGAACTCGTTGAGGGCGTCATACGTGGTGTAGCCAATCTTGTCGATGAACTTGTGGATGGACTCCGGCGAATAGCCGCGTCGGCGGAAACCGCAGATGGTCGGCATACGGGGGTCGTCCCATCCGCTGACCAAGCCTCCCTTGACAAGTGTCAGCAGGTTGCGCTTGCTCATCAGCGTGTAGCTCAGGTTCAGCTTGTTGAACTCGTACTGGCGCGGACGGTTGTCGTCCAGGTCCTTGCCCTCTTTCAGCCAGTCGACAAAGAGGTCGTAGAGCGGGCGGTGTACCACGAACTCCAGCGTGCAGAGCGAGTGGGTCACGCCTTCAAAGAAATCGCTTTGCCCGTGGGCGAAGTCGTACATCGGGTAAGCTTTCCACTTCGTGCCCGTGCGGTGGTGCGAATGGTTCACGATGCGGTAGATGATGGGGTCGCGGAAGTGCATGTTGGGGTTGGCCATGTCAATCTTGGCGCGGAGCACCATGGTGCCTTCCGCAATCTCGCCCGTGTTCATCTTCCGGAAAAGCTCCAGGTTCTCTTCGATGGGGCGGTTGCGGTAGGGGCTTTCCACGCCCGGCTGGGTGGGGGTGCCTTTCTGGGCGGCAATCTGTTCGGAGGTCTGTTCGTCCACGTAGGCCTTGCCTTCCTTGATGAGGCGGATGGCGAAGTCCCACAACTGCTGGAAGTAGTCCGAGGCATAGTATTCGTTGCCCCACTGGTAGCCCAGCCACTGGATGTCCTCCTTGATGGCCTCCACATACTCCACGTCTTCCTTCGTCGGGTTGGTGTCGTCGAAGCGCAGGTTGCACACGCCCCCGTGGGCGGCGGCGATGCCGAAGTCCAGGCAAATGGCCTTGGCGTGGCCGATGTGCAGGTAGCCGTTGGGCTCGGGCGGGAAGCGCGTCTGCACCCTTCCACCGTTCTTTCCTTCCTGCAGGTCGTTCTCTACTATCTGTTCGATGAAGTTCAAACTCTTCTTTTCGCTTGCCTCTTCTTCTTTTATCATTTCTGCCATAATATGTCTATATATCTATATATCTGTATTGTGGCGCAAAAGTACGACTATTTTTTGTCATTTACTTATTTTACGGGGATATATCCGCTTTTTTTAATGATTTCTTGCCCTTCGGCCGAAAGCATGAATTGCAGTAGGCCGTCTACCGCCTGTTTGTTTTTACCATTATAATAATAGTAGAGCGGACGGACAATGGGGTAGCTCTTGTCGATGGCATTTTTTAGATTGGGTTGCGCATAGAGTCCGTTGCCATACGACACGGCTATGGTTTTTATCCTGGGTGAAATGTAGGCAAGCCCCACGTAGCCGATGGCTCCCTTTGTCTGGCTGACGGACTGGATGATGGCGCCTGTGGCGGGCATGGAGAGGCTGCCGGCCATGTAGTTCTTGTTCTTCAGCACGCTTTCTTTGAAGAACTCGTAGGTTCCCGACGAGGTTTCGCGCGAATAGACCACGATTTTGCGGTCGTCTCCGCCTACGTCTTTCCAGTTGGTTATCTTTCCACGGAAGATGGCTTCCAATTGCTCGCGGGTCAGTCTGCTGACGGGGTTGGACGGATGCACCACTACGGCCAAGGCATCGTAGGCAATGATGACTTCCTGCAGGTCTTCGCCGGCGGCTTTGGTTTTCATTTTCTCGCTGAACTTGATGGCGCGCGATGCCATGGCAATGTCGGTAGTACCGTCCAGCAGGGCGGAGATGCCTACACCGGTGCCTCCTCCGGTGACGGTGACCCGTGCTTGGGGCACGGAATCCATGTAGGCTTCGGCAGTCTGTTGGGCAATGGGCAGCACGGTGTCGCTGCCTTTGATGCGTTGTGCATGAACCGGCCCGATGGTGAGCAGGCATGCGGCGGTTGTCAGAAAAAGTTGTTTAGCGTTCATAGGCTTATGTATATACTGTATGGCTGAGTAATATGGCCTGGTAATCAGTTGTTTGCAGCCTGCTTGGTAGCGTAGTATCGCTACCGTGCTGGCCTTCCTTCGCTACCGTGGTGGTGTTCCAACGCTACCGTGCCGGTGATACTATGCCGGGATACGGATGGCCTGGCATGTACTTCCCGCACGCAAAATAACGAAAATGATGTTACATTCGTTTTACAAAACAGGGTAAGGCCGGCTTTGTAATACTTTTGTAATCTGTTTGTAACACATCCTTCAAGTTGTAGTCACACTCTCTTAACAGCTATCGTCTTTCTTTGCAGCGCGAAAGAAACTGTAAACAGAGTAGACATGAAAAGGTTTTTTGAAAAGATTGTCGAAGGGATATTGGCTTGCAGCGGTTTTGTCACGAGCCTTACCATCGTGCTGATTGTGTTGTTCCTGTTTTCCGAAGCTTTGGGACTGTTTGGCAGCAAGGTGGTGGAGGAGGGCTATGTGCTGGCGCTGAACAGGCAGAACACGGTGAACCAACTGTCGCCGGCCCAAATCAAGGGAGTGTTTGACGAGGAAATCACGAACTGGCGGGAGCTGGGCGGCGAGGATATGCCCATCCGCCTGTTCCGCCTGGAGGATGTGGACGAATACTACACGGAGGAGCAGCTGGGCGAGGCCTACGAGAATGCCGGCACTTGCATCACCCGGCTGGTGGAGCGTACGCCGGGCATCGTGGCCTTTGTGCCCGGGCAGTTCATCGTCCGGCCCGACTCGGTGCATGTGCTGGAGGACCAGACCATCTCCGTCCGAGACGTGCTGGCCGGGGCAGAATGGTTTCCCACGGCCACTCCGGCGCCGCAGTTCGGTTTCCTTCCGCTCATTACCGGGACATTGTGGGTCAGCCTCTTTGCCATACTGATAGCTTTGCCTTTCGGGTTGGCGGTGGCCATCTACATGTCCGAGGTAGCCAATCCCCGGATACGCAACCTGCTGAAACCGGTCATTGAGCTGCTCAGCGGCATACCGTCGGTGGTGTACGGTTTCTTCGGCTTGATAGTCATTGTGCCCTTCCTGCAGCAGGCGTTCGGTCTTCCCGTAGGCGAGAGTGGCTTGGCGGGCGCATTGGTATTGGCCATTATGGCCTTGCCCACCATTATCACGGTAACTGAGGATGCCATGCGGGGGTGCCCCCGCGCCATGCGCGAAGCCAGCCTGGCCTTAGGCGCATCGCAGTGGCAGACTATATATAAGGTGGTAATGCCTTACTCCATATCGGGCATCACCTCGGGCGTGGTGCTGGGCATCGGGCGTGCCGTGGGCGAGACGATGGCCGTGCTGATGGTGACGGGCAATGCCGCAGTCATCCCCCACAGCATACTGGAGCCCCTGCGCACCATCCCCGCCACGATTGCCGCCGAGCTGGGCGAGGCACCGGCCGGAGGCGCACACTACCAGGCGTTGTTCCTGCTGGGCGTGGTGTTGTTCTTTATCAGCTTGTTAATCAACTTCACGGTCGAGGCCGTGTCATCCAAACAAAAATAACTTATTTGTGTCATGGACAGAAAACGCGTTTCGCAGCATGTGGCTTTCGGCCTGTTCCGGTTGCTTAGCCTGAGTGTGGTGCTCATCTTGTTTGCCATCCTGGGCTTTATAATATATAAAGGTATAGGCGTCATCAACTGGGAATTCATCACCACCCCGCCCAAGGACGGCATGACCGCCGGCGGCATCTGGCCTGCCATCGTGGGCACGTTCTACCTGATGGCGGGCAGCGCCCTGTTCGCCTTCCCGGTGGGAGTGATGAGCGGTATCTACATGAACGAGTATGCGCCCCGGGGTTGGATAGTGCGCTTCATCCGCATGATGACTAACAATCTGAGCGGCATCCCCTCCATCGTATTCGGCCTTTTTGGTATGGCTTTATTCGTAAACTACCTAGATTTCGGTGACAGCATACTGGCCGGTTCGCTTACTCTGGGGCTGCTGAGCCTGCCGCTGGTCATCCGCACCACCGAGGAGGCCTTGAAGGCCATCCCCGACAACCTGCGCGAGGGCAGCCGCGCGCTGGGCGCCACTAAGCTGCAGACCATCTGGCACGTCATCTTGCCCATGGGCATGCCCAATATCATCACCGGGCTTATCCTGGCATTGGGCCGCGTGTCGGGCGAGACGGCGCCCATCCTCTTCACCTGCGCCGCCTACTTCCTGCCCCAACTGCCATCGAGCGTGCTCGACCAGTGCATGGCGTTGCCCTACCACCTGTACGTCATCTCCACCAGCGGGGTCGACATGGAGGCACAGCTGCCCATAGCCTACGGCACGGCGCTGGTGCTCATCGTCATCATTCTCCTGGTGAACCTGCTGGCCAACGCCCTGCGCAGGTATTTCGAGAAAAAGGTGAAGACAAATGGGTGACAAAAGTTCCAGTCCCCGGACCCAATGGTTCCAGTCCCCGGTCCCGGTGTATCCAGTCCCCGGACCAGACGTATCCAGTCCCCGGACCAGATTGTTCCAGTCCCCGGTCCCGATGGTTCCAGACTGTTGAATGGATGTGGAACCATTATATGACTATGTATTAATGACTTATAATATTAATCTTAATTACTATAGCAGACAATGAACAAGATAGAAACGCGCGACGTTAATTTCTGGTACGGCAACTTCCATGCCCTGAAAGGCATCAGCATGGACATTGCAGAGCGGTCGGTAGTAGCCTTCATCGGCCCGTCGGGATGCGGCAAGTCCACCTTCCTGCGCCTGCTGAACCGCATGAATGACCTCATCCCCGACACCCGCCTGGAGGGGCAAATCCACATCGACGGGCAAGACATCTACGGCAAAGGCGTCCGTGTAGACGAGCTGCGCAAGCACGTAGGCATGGTGTTCCAGCGGCCCAACCCCTTCCCAAAGAGCATCTTCGAGAACGTGGCCTACGGCCTGCGCGTCAATGGTGTGAAGGACGAGAAGTTCATCCGCCAGCGCGTGGAGGAGACCTTGAAAGGCGCCGCCCTGTGGGATGAGGTGAAAGACAAGCTCCGCGTCTCGGCCTACGCCCTCTCCGGCGGCCAGCAGCAACGCCTCTGCATTGCCCGTGCCATGGCCGTGTCGCCCTCCGTGCTGCTGATGGACGAGCCCGCCTCGGCCCTCGACCCCATCTCCACGGCCAAGGTAGAGGAGCTTATCCACGAGCTGAAGAAGGACTATACCATCGTCATCGTCACCCACAACATGCAGCAGGCAGCCCGCGTCAGCGACCGCACCGCCTTCTTCTACATGGGCGAGATGGTAGAGATGGGCGACACCAAGAAGATATTCACCCACCCCGACAAAGAGGCCACGCAGAACTATATCACCGGCCGCTTCGGCTGATGTCACCGGAAAAAAGCCTGGAGTGGTTGATATATTTGCCGTTTTTTTGCATATTTGCAAGCGTCATATCCCTGGCATCAGAATATCAGTAATATATAACTCAAATAACATTAATGGATTAATATGGTAAAGTTTATCGAATCGGAACTCGTCTTGCTCAAGAAGCAGATAGGCGAGATGTGGACGTTGGTCTACAACCAATTGGATCGTGCCGGTGAAGCCGTTCTTACCTTAGACCGTGAACTGGCGCAACAAGTGCTGGTGCGCGAACGTCGTGTAAATGCCTTTGAACTCAAGATAGACAGCGACGTGGAAGACATCATCGCCCTTTACAACCCCGTTGCCATTGACTTGCGTTTCGTATTGGCCATGATGAAAATCAATACCGACCTCGAACGCTTGGGCGATTTTGCAGAGGGCATTGCGCGTTTTGTCATCAACACCAAGGAAGTGGCGCTGGACAGCGAATTGGTGAAGAACCTGCGCTTGGGGGAAATGGTTTCGCAAGTGCTTTCTATGTTAGAGTTGGCAAAGAAGGCTTTGGAAGAAGAAAACCTGGAATTGGCCACGGCAGTCTTTGCCAAAGACAACCTGCTGGACGAAATCAACGTTGAGGCTACGGGTGTTTTGGCCGATTATTTAAAGATTCATCCTGAGAGTGCCTTGACCTGTTTGAATCTGGTCAGTGTCTTCCGCAAACTGGAGCGTTCGGGTGACCACATCACCAACATCGCAGAAGAAATCGTGTTCTTTATCGATGCGAAAGTGCTGAAACATAGCGGACGTACCGATGAACATTATCCCGACGGGAAAGAATAAAGGGGCAGAAAGTTACATTATCTGGCTAAAACTTAGCATTTTTTAGAAAATGTCCCTATATTTGTCAGTTGATTTAACGCCCCTTGATAGGTAGCAGCATGGTGGTATAAAATTGAAAGTATTTTCAAAAATATGTTATAAGACATGTTTTTTAATTTGGTTGGTATCACCAAAAGCGTCTATCTTTGTGACGTTATCCTGAAAACAATCTTTTTACCTTAAGAAAAAAAACTAATACCTATTGAAAACTGGAGAAGGGGGCTTTGTGAAAAGCTTCCTTTTTTTATGCTGTTTTACTGACCTTTTGCTACCTTTGCATCGTGTAACCAAAAGCAAATAATCAAAATGTTTTCCGGAATTGTAGAAGAATGCGCCACATTGGTGGCTATGGTGAAGGAGCAGGAGAATGTGCATTTCACCTTCAAATGCTCGTTCGTAGGCGAATTGAAGATAGACCAAAGTGTATCCCATAACGGCGTGTGCCTGACGGTGGTAAGCCTGACAGACGACACCTATACCGTAACGGCTATGAAAGAGACCTTGGAACGCTCCAACCTGGGCCTGCTGAAGCCCGGAGATGAAGTGAACGTGGAGCGCAGCATGCTGATGAACGGTCGCCTGGACGGCCATATCGTGCAGGGACATGTGGACCAGACGGCTACTTGCGTGGATGTGCAGGATGCTGAGGGTAGTTATTATTTTACGTTCCGTTATGCCTTCAACAAAGAGATGGCAAGGCGTGGATATCTTACGGTCGACAAAGGCTCGGTGACGGTAAACGGTGTAAGCCTCACGGTGTGCAATCCTACCGACGATACCTTCCAGGTAGCCATTATCCCTTATACCTTCGAGCATACCAATTTCCATGCCATAAAGGCGGGCAGTGTAGTCAATATAGAGTTTGATATTATAGGCAAATACATCAGCCGCATGCTGCAGTATCAATAACAACATGCGTTGTCCGGCCTTGGAGGAATACTACTCTTACAAGTCTTTCAGCAGCACCTGCCCTGCACTTTTATAGTATTCCTCCTTGGCCTTCATCAGCACCTCCCATTCGTCATTGAACTTCGTTTCCGTATCCATCTTAAAATCTTCCGAGCCTCGTGTGTCCAGACGGTCCAGCAAGATGGCAACATTCAGCTTGCCGATGTCCATGGATGGCTGGTAAGCTATGTCTTCACTCTTTTCATCGCGGGCTACCTCATGCAGTAGGTTGATTTCTTGCAGTTCGTAAAGGGTTTGCTGGGTCAGCCGTATAGGGATGCGGTATTCTTCCGATAGCTCTTGGGCGGTGTAGGGGGCTTCATTCTTTTCAAAGCGCTTGGCTATGACAGACATGATGAGGATGGCAATGAACTCACGGTATCGGTGGCTCACGTTGCGTGTGTCGGCATCAAAGCTGAATTTGCCGATGTTTTGCCCTGCATACGTCAGCTCTACGCCAAAGAGGCAAATGGTCCACGACACCTGCAGCCACAACAAGAACAGCGGAAGCGCGGCAAAACTGCCGTAGATGGCATTGTAGCGCGACACCCACAGCTGGCTGTGTATGTACAGAAACTGGAATGCCTGGTAGGCCGTACCCGCCAGAATGCCCGATATGAGCGCATGCTTCAGCTTCACCTTCGTGTTGGGCATGAAGATGTATAGGGCGGTAAACATGCACCAGGTCAGCACGTAAGGAATGAGGTTGACCAGAAACTTGCCGATGGGAGCCAGCAGCGTGAAGTCTTCCATGTGTTTCACCGTAGTTGTCATGAAAATCGATAATCCGCCCGACACGACAATGAGCACAGGCAACAGCAGGAGCATGGAGAAATAGTCGGTTATCTTGCGGTACATGCTTCGTGCCTTGTTCACCTGCCAAATGCGGTTGAAGGTGATTTCCATGTTGTTTACCAGGTTGATGACCGACCATAGCAACATCACCAGGCCGATGCCGATAAAGACCCCGCTTTTGGTTTGCGAAAGGTATGAGTTTACGAATTGCAGAATGATGTCGGTCGTTTCTGTTTGCCCGCCAAGTCCTTTGGCCACCTGGCTCTCCATCAGGTTGTCAAAGCCGAACCCGCGCGCTATGGCAAACAGTATGGCCAGTATGGGCACAATGGCCAGCAAGGTGCTGTAGGTCAAGGCAGCGGCCTTATTGGCCACCCGGTCTTGGGCAAAGCGGGTGATGCACAGGTATACCGTCTTGATGATGTTATACACGGAGTAAGTGGTTTTGGTCACTTCATCTTCCGTGATACGCCAAATGTCGTAAGTCAGGAATTTCCAAAGGTAGGCTATACGCTTGTTCATGGCAAAGGAAAATTTTTAATGAAAAGCAGCCGGCCTGTAAGCCGGGTTCTGTTCTCGGCCTTTCCGATGGAAAAACCGGGCGCCTGTCATTTATCTGAGCCGCATGTCACCATGTCGGCTTTAGCGGTCTACCCTCCGACTGGAGCGAGCAACTCTCATAACGTCGGTTTACATGACCTTGCAACTCCCAAGACGCACGGCTCTTATGTCGCCATAAGACCGGTGGGCTCTTACCCCGCCTTCTCACCCTTGCCGCATGGTGTGCGGCGGTTGTTTTCTTCTGCGTTACTCTATCCTTGCGGACAGCTTTCTGTTAGGAAGTGGGATGCTCTGTGTTGCCCGGACTTTCCTCTTGCGCCAATGACACAAGCGACAAGCCGGCCGACTGCTTTATGCCGACAAAGGTAAGCAATATGCTTGGATAAACCAATGGGACTGAGAAAAAAAGCAATGCTGCGGTGCTTTTGTATTTTGAACGAATTGAAAATGTATGTTTTAACACTGAATCATTTTCTGCGTTGATTCAAGATTATCACGTCATTTTTCATAAAAGAAAAACGCTAACTACTTTATTGTCAGCAATTAGCGTTGTTTACAAGGGGTGGCAGATGGGACTCGAACCCACGACATTCAGAACCACAATCTGACGCTCTAACCAACTGAACTACAGCCACCATGTTAGCGCATTTCTTAAATGCGCTGCAAAGGTAAGAATTGTATTTGAAATAGCAAAGAATCTTTGAAAAAAAATAAGGGCGAGTTATTTGTGTCGCCCTTATATGAATGTTGTGATGTTGCTCGTTTAACCGTTCATGCTCATTAAGAATTCATCGTTGTCTTTAGTCTTTTCCAAACGGTCTTTAACAAAATCCATAGCTTCTATGGGGGTCATATCTGCCAGATATTTGCGCAATATCCACATCCGGTCAAGAGTCTGCTTGTCTTGGAGCAGGTCGTCGCGGCGTGTGCTGGATGCCACGATATTGACAGCTGGGAAAATACGCTTGTTGCTGAGGTTCCGGTCTAATTGTAATTCCATATTGCCTGTTCCTTTGAATTCCTCGAAAATTACTTCATCCATTTTAGAACCTGTGTCTATCAAGGCTGTAGCCAGTATGGTTAATGATCCGCCTCCCTCAATATTGCGTGCTGCGCCGAAGAAGCGCTTGGGCTTGTGTAATGCATTGGCATCGACACCTCCGGAAAGAACTTTTCCGGATGCCGGAGATACGGTGTTGTAAGCGCGTGCCAAGCGAGTAATCGAATCTAAGAAGATTACTACATCATGTCCGCATTCCACCATACGTTTAGCCTTTTCCAGTACAATACCGGCAATTTTCACATGCCGTTCAGCTGGTTCGTCAAAGGTAGAAGCAATTACTTCTGCATTGACAGTACGTGCCATGTCGGTTACTTCTTCTGGGCGTTCGTCAATGAGGAGCATAATCATGTATACTTCCGGATGATTGGCGGCAATAGCGTTAGCTATATCCTTCATTAAAATGGTTTTACCGGTCTTAGGTTGTGCTACGATAAGTGCACGTTGTCCTTTCCCGATTGGGGCAAAAAGGTCAACGACACGCGCAGAAAGTGAGTCACTATAGCCACCCTTGCATAACTTGAACTTCTCATCGGGGAAAAGCGGTGTAAGATGCTCGAAGGGGACACGGTCGCGTACAAAATCGGGATCTCGGCCGTTTATTTTGGATACTTTCACTAGCGGAAAGTATTTCTCTCCTTCTTTTGGAGGACGTATGACACCTTCTACTACATCACCTGTCTTTAGACCGAATAGTTTGATTTGTGATTGCGATACGTAAATATCATCGGGTGAAGACAGGTAGTTATAGTCTGATGAACGCAAGAAACCATAGCCGTCTTGCATGATTTCAAGCACTCCGCATCCGTTCAGTATATCATCAAAATCGTATTGCTTTTCGCGTTCGGTTTGTTGAGGCTGTGTATTAGTACGGCTGGTAGAAATTTCTTCTTCGTCGTTGTTAACTTGGCTTGTCTGTTGTTGATTAGGGCGCTGCTGTTGAACTTGACGTTGTTGTGGCTGGTTATTACGGTTGCTGTTGGTATCTTTTCGGATACGTTTTCGGGCTTGTTGAGATTGTTCTGTCGGCGTGATTGCCATTTCGGCTTTTGTCGCTTCAAATTTGCCAATCAGTTCAGAGGGTAATTCAACCTTGTCAGTAGGTAAATCTTCAATGGGAATGAAATCATCCGTTTCTGATAATGTAAGATTTTCCTTGTCCGTTTCTGATAGGTCTTGTAACTCGCTTTGTGGCTTGTTTTCGTTTATTAATTCTGTAGATATTGCAGAATCGGTCACTGCAGCCGTGGCATTTTCTTCAGGGCGAGTTTTGCGTGGACGCCCTCTGCGTTTTTGCGTGGTGGCATTTTCGTTTTCATCTTGTACTTCTACATTGCCATCTTTGGATATATCTGTTGGGTTCGTTTGCTTTTTCGCTTTATTGTTTTCTACAGTCGTATTATCGTTGTTTTTTTCGTTTGTAGTCGGTTGAGGCTTTTCTGTAACTTCTTGTTTTGCTTCTTGATTTTCTTTTTTTGTATTTGTACGTGTGCGTTTTTGCTTTTCGGCCTTACGTTCTTCTTTTTGTTTCTCGGCTGCTACTTTTTTAGTAGCGCCTACAATGGCTTGTTCATCAAGTATTTTATAAACAAGTTCTTCTTTCTTAAAGGAGTCGGCCTTTTTGATACCTAAGTCTTGAGCGATAGCTTGTAATTCGGGCAGACTTTTTTCGTTCAGTTGAATAATATTGTACATAACAAAATATGTGTAAAATGATTTTTTCTTTTTTAAGTCAAGAACAAATGTAAATGTACTATCTCTCCATACGTGAGCTGTGTTTACATTACATATGCTTATACTGTTCGACTTATTTTAAAATTGATTGTTTATTATTTGGGATATTGAAACGGAAATCGGCCCTTCTTTTTTGCCGCAGCAATGACAGAGTCGAATGTTTCAGCGGTGCAAAAGTAGAATTTTTTTTTTGATTTGCCATATAATATCCTTTATTTTTCCAGGGAAAGAACTATCTTTGCTCTAAGTATGATTAAAAAATAAAAGGATTTGCCTTTATGGAAATAGGTAAGGTTTGTTTGGTTACTTTTTCTCCAACCCATACTTCTTATCGGATAGGGGAGGCCATTGCCCATGGTATTAAAGGAGGAGAGTTTTTAATAGTAGATTTGACTTTGCATGGTATTGAACAAATAAAATTTTCAGAAGATACAATAGTTGTAATTACCGTTCCGGTTTATGGTGGTCATGTTTCCCCTTTGGCTTTGAAGCGTATGGAGGCGCTTGAAGCTATAAGTTCGCCTACTGTCATAGCTGTAGTATACGGTAATCGTGCCTACGAAAATGCTTTGCAAGAACTTGATTCTTTTGTTTCCACTAGAGGCTTTAAGGTAATAGCAGGAGGAACCTTTATAGGAGAACATTCTTATAGTACGCCTGCTTATCCTATAGCTAAAGGACGCCCGGACGAGGAAGACTTGCAATATGCAGAAACTTTTGGTGAAGAAGTCCGTGCTAAAATATGTGCAGCTTCTGCTAGCGATAAATTGTATGGGGTGGATGTGCGTCGTATATTACGTCCTCGTCAACCATTTTTCCCGTTGTTTCGTTTTTTGCGGAAAGTCATCAAATTGCGTAAGCAAGGTGTGCTTATGCCACGCGTACCAAAAGTAGATACCGATAAGTGTACACATTGTGGCTATTGTGTCAAGCATTGTCCGAACGGAGCTATTGCGGAAGGGGATGAAACCCATACACTTGATGAGCGTTGCATTCATTGCTGTGCGTGTGTTAAAGGCTGTCCACAACATGCTCGTACATTCGATACACCATTTGCCTCTTTATTGTCCGAATGTTTTTCCAAGCAAAAAGAAAATCGCATCATTTTGTAAGTATGTAGAGGAATTTGTTATATGTCGTTCGGCTTTTGGTGGATAATTTGAATACATAGCACCTTTCGAGTATGTTCATCTATCCGGAAGCGATTGTCGCTTCTTTCGCCAATTAGCCATACGATATCTTTGCCACTGCATAGTACCCATTGTCGTTCTTTCTGTAAAAGAGAGAATTTGTGGTCAGTTAGGTAATCACTTACCTTTTTTTTACCCTTCATGCCGAAGGGAATGAATGTGTCTCCTTGCTCCCATTTGCGTAAAGTCAGGGGATAGGTAATTTTGTCGGCATCTATGCATGCTATGGTTTTGTCTTTTGGAATGGTAAAATTTGGTGAATAGATATATTCTTCTATTTTCAAAACGGGCTTCCTATCGTTTTCCGTATGGGACTTCCATAATAGAAAATTTCGGTCTTTGATAATTTGAGCTTGTGGAGAAATGAAAATTCTTCCAGATTGTCCATGCAAAGAATGAAAAATATCAGATATTTGTGATGCGTTGAAACCTTGGGGGTGTAGGAGCTCGAAAAGCAAGGCTTCCGGGGCTGGCTCCTGAAGTAACTTAGTGATACAGATGCCATTTGGAGTGCAAACCCGGTTTGCCCCTTCTGCAATGCCTTTGTGATAAACTTTAGAAGCCTCGTTAAGGTGTGTAGCGGTCTTGATAATACTGGCTTTGAATGATGGGTTGATTTCTTCCATTAGAGGAATCAAGTTCAAGCGGATTTTATTTCGTGTATATTCATCTTGCAGGTTTGTCCTATCTGTTACATAAGGTTGAGCGATTTCTTTCAGATAGTTGATAATGTCTTGTCGGCTTAGGCAAAGTAATGGGCGCACAATATAGCCATTTTTAGGACGGATGCCTCTTAATCCGTTAATCCCAGTTCCGCGCAAGAGGTTCAATAAGAACGTTTCCACACTATCATCCATGTGATGAGCTACGGCAATTACGTCTGCTTTTACTTCAATACGAAGTTTTTCAAACCAAGCATAGCGTAATTCTCGCGCAGCCATTTCGATTGAAATCCGTTGTCGTTTTGCCATTTGTGCTGTGTTGAAGCAGGTGACATGCAGTGGTATATGAAGTTGTTTACACAACTGTTTGACGAAATATTCATCCCGATCGGATTCTTCTCCTCTCAAGCGAAAGTTGCAATGTGCTGCTTCACACGTATATCCTAATGACAAGAGTATACGCAACAAGGATACCGAGTCTGCTCCGCCACTTATTGCCACCAATATTTTCTGGGAAGTAGTAAATAGGTGGTTCTCTCTAATATATTGTTGTACCTTGTTGAGGTTCATGTTATAAATTTAGGTCGATTTCGTATCGAAACTAAGTTGTTTCGTATAAGGATTAAATTAATTTTAGCAAGGAATAGGTCTGATTATGGTGTGGTATTAAAAATAGCCCCTTGCCGGAATGAATTTTCTGACAAGGGGCATTATCTTTTTCAAGTAACAAGAATTATTTCTTGAAGAAATCTTGAACTTTTTCATTAGCTACCATTTGTTCATCGAAGATGTAGGCTCCTGTTTTCGGAGATTTCACCATTCTAATCACCTTTGTATATGCACGGCCTTCTTTAGAACCTTCGTGCAAACTTGCTACTGTTTTCTTTGCCATGGCTACTTATTAAATTATAATGTAACTGTTATTACTTAATTTCTTTGTGGATGGTCATCCTTTTTAGGATAGGATTGTATTTTTTCAGTTCCAATCTTTCGGGAGTATTTTTTCTGTTCTTCGTCGTAATGTAACGCGAAGTCCCCGGCATACCACTATCCTTGTGTTCTGTACATTCAAGAATCACTTGTACTCTATTGCCTTTTGCTTTCTTTGCCATAATGGTAATCTCCTCTTTACTTTTTAGCCAATCACTTTAATGCTTTTCCAATCACAATAACCTTTGGCTACAGCATCTCTCAAGGCTGCATCCAAACCTTTCTTATTAATAATGCGTAAGCCATTAGCGCAAATGCTCAAGCTAATCCAGCAATCTTGCTCCACATAGTAGAACTTCTTGTTGAACAAGTTCAAATCGAAAGTTCTTTTTGTCCTTCTTTTAGAGTGTGAAACGTTGTTGCCGTTCATGGCTTTTTTTCCGGTAATTTGACAAATCTTCGACATTTCTATCTTTATTTTTTAGTTTTAATCTATGTTTATTCCAAACAGAGCGCAAAGTAAGCACTTTTATCTGTAACAGGCAAATTTTTATTCAAATAATTCGCTGTATAATAGTTTTTTTGCTTATCTCAGTTGTTCTCGAAGCATACAAAGGGCTTTTTTTATTGTTTTTCGCACATTCTCTGTTCTTCCTTCATCACCTTCTTGTTTAAAGAATGATATTTCATTTTTGTAGGCAACGGCAATCCAAATTGTGCCCACTGGTTTATCGGGAGTTCCTCCACCTGGGCCGGCTATGCCTGAGGTGGCAATGGCACAATCGGTATTCATCAAAGTTTGGACTCCCTGAACCATTTCGGAAACGGTGTTTTGGCTTACGGCTCCATATCGTTTAAGTGTTTCGGACTTGACATGCAATACGGCCGTTTTTATTTCATTGGAGTAGGCCACAACTCCACCCTTAAAGCATTCAGAGCTTCCGGGTATGGATGTGACGTATGCGGCAATTCCACCGCCAGTGCAACTCTCGGCCGTAGAAAGGGTCAGTTTTTTTGTTTTAAGTAATGCATTTATTTCTTCTGCTAATTCCATTTCTGTTATTTTTATAAGGCAACACGTGAATAGGCCGGCGCTTCCATAGGGCAAAAATCCTTGTCTTGGTATTTGAAGTAGCCGGTAATTGCTATCATGGCTGCATTGTCTGTCGTGTAGCTGAACTTTGGGATGAATATTTTCCAACCATATTTTGTGGCATGTTCTCTGAACGCATTTCGCAATCCGTTATTGGCAGAAACACCTCCGGCCACGGCAACCTCTTTTATGTGGTATTGTTTGGCGGCCTTGCGCAGTTTATCCATCAGGATGTCTACGATAGTGGCTTCCAGAGATGCGGCCAAGTCTGTTTTATGATGTTCTACAAAATCAGGGTCTTCTTTCAGCCAATTGCGCAGGGAGTATAAGAATGATGTTTTCAGTCCGCTGAAACTATAATCCAACTCTGGTATATGTGGTTTGCTGAAAGTAAAAGCCTTAGGATTTCCTTGGCGTGCCAGTTTGTCGATGATAGGTCCGCCTGGATATCCCAGTCCCATTACTTTCGAACATTTGTCTATGGCTTCGCCTGCCGCGTCATCAATTGTTTGTCCCAGTATTTCCATGTCATTATAAGCTTTTACCAGGATGATTTGTGAGTTTCCTCCTGACACGAGCAAGCATAAAAATGGGAATTGGGGTACTTCATTTTCTTCACCCTCAACTTTGATAAAGTGAGCCAGTACATGCCCCATAAGGTGGTTTACGTCTATCATGGGAATATGCAAAGCCCGGGCAAAACCTTTGGCAAACGATACACCTACCAGCAGAGACCCCATCAATCCGGGGCCTCGTGTGAAAGCCACGGCGCTCAAATCTTCTTTGGTGATGCCGGCACGTTTAAGTGCTTCGTGCACTACGGGTACGATGTTTTGTTGATGGGCGCGTGAAGCCAATTCTGGTACTACACCGCCATATGCTTCATGCACGGCTTGGCTGGCCACTACGTTGGACAACAGGTAACCATCCTTGATGACGGCGGCCGAAGTATCGTCGCACGACGATTCAATGCCTAAGATTATAGTGCTCATAAATGGTCTATTTAGGTTTTAATGTTGCAAAAGTAGTGATAAAAGTAGATTCATAAGGTAATATTCCGTATTTTTGTTGGCTGATTATAAAAATAGCGCTTATCAAGAAACTTAAAAGTACAGTACGTTGGGTTGTCGGTATTGTAGTGAGCATTTATATCGGCACCATATTGTTGTTGAATATCCCATATGTTCAGCAACGCATGTCTGTGCTTGTGGCAAACGAACTCAGCGAAGTACTTCATGCCAAACTGACCATTGGGCGTATTGACATAGGCCTGTTGAACCGTATTATTGTGGACGACTTGACACTGGAAGATCGTTCGGGTGGGGAAATGCTGAAGGTAGCACGGCTTTCTGCCAAGTTTGACATTTTGCCTCTGTTCGAAGGGAGAATATCTATTGGTACGGTACAACTTTTTGGCTTTGATATTAAGTTGAACAAGTCTACACCGCTTGGTAAGCCGAATTTCCATTTCGTGTTGGATGCGTTTGCTCCTAAAGACACACTCCGCCAAAAATCCCCCTTAGATTTACGCATTAATTCTGTTTTGATTCGTCGTGGCCGATTATCTTATGATGTCCTGTCTGAAAAGCATACTCCCGGCAAATTCAATCCTGCCCATATAGGCTTGCGAAATATCATAGCCAACATTTCTTTAAAGGCGTTACGCAATGACTCTATCAATGTGGCGGTCAAGCGTATGAGTGTGGAAGAAGAAAATTCTGGATTTGCTTTGGAAAAGTTGAATTTTAAGCTGGTTGGAAATAACCAAGGCATGCTGGTAGAGGATTTCACCATAGGCTTTCCTCACTCCACGCTCCAAATGGATACCATTCGCATGCAATGTGATAGTCTTGTTCAATTGAAAGGCGATGCGGGCAAAGTCCATTTGTCTTTCCGAATGCTCCATTCTAACTTGGTTCTGAGTGATTTATCTGCTTTTTTGCCGACTTTGGATAGTTTTGATGATGCCATCTGGATGGAAATGGAAGCTAGTGGCACATTAGGCCAATTAGATTGTTCACGCATCGCCTTGTATAGTCAAGACAGGCATTTTCGTTTGGATGGAAACATATCATTGCAAGAGTTGTCCCGTCCGTCAGACATTTATCTGTATGGCAACCTTTCAAATTTATATGCTGATGAGGAGGGCATTGCATTCTTTGTGCGCAACTTGGGGCAGAAAGGCCAGGATGTGCCTCCTGTTTTGGCTCGTTTGGGCACAGTGTCCTATCAAGGACAGGTTTCGGGCTATTTTACCGACTTGGTGATGTATGGACGGATACGGACCGACCTCGGTTCAGTAAATACAGATATTAAGTTGAGTTCGGATCGGGAGAACGATGTTTTTTCTTATTCGGGAGCGATAACCACCAGCGATTTCGGATTAGGCAAGATGCTGGGCAACAACAAACTGGGTAATATAACCTTCAATATGGATGTGGCTGGAATACTCAGCAAGAGAAAGGCTCCCTCAATCTTTTGCAAAGGCCTTGTCAAGGCTTTAGATTATAGTGGGTATACTTATCATAACATTTCTTTGGATGGAGAGTACGAGCAGGGCGGGTTTAATGGAAAAGTGGCGTTGGATGATGTGAACGGTTCGTTTACGTTGAACGGAATGATAAATACAACAGGACAGACACCTGCTTTCAATTTCCTGGCGAGCATTGAACATTTCCGCCCGCACGAGTTGAACCTCACGCCTAAATATGAAAATGCTGAGTTCTCGGTAAAAGTTAAAGCAGACTTTACGGGCGGTTCCATAGACGAAATGAATGGTGAAATTAATGTCGATAGCCTCTTGTATGTGGCATCGGGGCAACGACATTTTTTGAACAATATCAAGGTGGTGGCTTCACGGGATGCCGATTCACATCAACGTCTCGCCCTGACATCAGAGTTTGTGGAAGGAACCATCGAGGGTAATTATTCGTATCGCACATTGCCGACTTGTATATTGAATATTGCCCGCCGGTATGTGCCTGCACTCGTTCCTTTGAAAGGAGAAGAAAAACAGACTGATAATGATTTCCGTTTCAATCTACATATATATAATACTGAGTTATTATCGAATATGTTCAAGTTACCTGTTACGGTTTATACGCACTCCACACTGGCAGGCGCATTCCATGATAAGGCCGGGAAGATGAGGATGGAGGGATATTTCCCACGTTTGCGATATGGGGACAGGTTTATTGAATCAGCCATGGCGCTTTGCGAAACTAATGGAGACAAACTTCATGTTTTGACTCGCCTGACCAACCGCAAGGGAGATGGTGCATTTAATGTCTCTATGGAAGCCTATGCGCATAACGACCAGGTCCAAACCTCGCTGAACTGGGGTAATAACGGCATGGTAACTTATAGTGGAAAGTTGGCAGCGATGGCGCAGTTCGTCCGTCAGGAAGTGGCACCCAATCCTATGACTACACAGAAACGGAAGCGGGCGCATCAGAAAAATCATACGCTTTCTCCCTTGAAAACCATGGTCGATATACAACATACAGATGTTATTATCAACGACACATTATGGGAAATTCATCCTTCGCAGCTCGTAATAGATTCAGGTAAAGTGCACATTGATAACTTCTATTTCAGCCACGATGACCGTCACCTGCGCATCCATGGCACGCTATCCAAGTCGTCCGATGACACGGTGCATGTCGATTTGCAAGACATCAACATCGGATATGTGTTCGACATTGCCGATTTGGGAGTGAATTTCAAAGGTGAAGCTACAGGACCGGCTTATGCATACGGCGTGCTGGGGGATAACCCTGTCATGGCAACCGACCTGCACATCCATGGGTTTGGCTTGAACGATGGCCTTCTGGGCGATGCTGACATCCGGGGAGAATGGCACCACCAGGTAAAAGGCATCTATCTTGATGCCCGCATCCGGGAAAAAGACATAGCTCGTACCCATGTGCAAGGATATATTTACCCCATTAAGCCCAATGGATCGCTCGACCTCCACATTGATGCGGATAATACGAATCTGCGCTTCATTCATTATTTCATGCAGAACATTACTTCCGATTTCAACGGGCGTGTAAAGGGGAAAGTGCATTTCTATGGCAGGTTTAAAGCGCTTGCTATGGAGGGGAATGTGGTGGGAGATGCTTCCATGAAGGTAGACGTGCTCAACACTACTTACAATATTAAAGACAGCATCTATATAGCACCCGATGGTTTGACTTTCCGGAATAACCGCATCTACGACACGCAAGGCCATGAAGGCAGGGTAAGCGGATACCTAAGGTACGAACACTTCAGGCATTTGGAGTATCGCTTCAACTTCAATGTGGACAATATGTTGGTGATGAATACCAAAGAGTCGCCTGACTTCCCTTTCTATGGCACGGTGTATGCCACGGGCAGTGCCACCATCGCGGGCAATGAACACGACGGGGTGAACATCGATGTGGGCATGACCACCAACCGGAATTCGTCTTTTACCTACATAAAAGACCAGATTACCTCTGCTGTCAGCAATCAGTTTATACGCTTTGTCGACAAGACGCCCCGGCGTACAATACGCGATACTTTGTTGCTCTCGGGGTACGAGCGCGACCGGCAAGAACTGGAGGCTGCACAAGAGGCAAGTGCTGACATTCACTTGAACCTGGCCATCGAAGCCACCCCCGATGCCACGATGCGCATCATCATGGATCCTACGGCAGGCGACTACATCAGCGGGAGGGGCAGCGGAAACATCCGTACCGAGTTTTACAACAAAGGCGACGTGAGGATGTTCGGCAATTATACCATAGACCAAGGCATCTACAAGTTCAGTCTCCAGGAAGTGATACGCAAAGACTTTACCATCGACGAAGGCAGTACCATCAGTTTCAACGGCGCTCCCTTGGATGCCACGCTCGACATCAATGCGCGCTACACCGTGAACTCCGTGTCGCTCAACGACCTCATGCCCAATGCCGGTATGTTGGGCTTGGACCAGACAAATGTCAAGGTAGATTGCCTGATGAACCTTAGCGGGCAACTTACTTCGCCGGGCATCAAGATGAACTTAGAGTTCCCCAACGAGCGGGACGAGGTGCAGACCATTGTGCGCAGCTACATCACCACCGACGAGGAGATGAGCATGCAGATACTCTACCTGCTGAGCATAGGCAAGTTCTATGCTTCCGAGAGCGCGGGCGGTACGCAGAACTCCGATGTCATGTCCAGCGTCCTCTCGTCTACCTTGTCCGGACAGCTTAGCAATGCCCTTTCCAACATCATCGACAACAACAACTGGAACGTGGGCACCAACCTCAGCACCGGCGAACGCGGGTGGACGGACGTGGAGTTCGAAGGCATGCTGTCCGGCCAGTTGCTCAACAACCGCTTGCTCATCAACGGCAACTTCGGCTATCGCGACAATCCGCTGTCGAACACCAACTTCGTGGGCGACTTCGAGGCCGAGTGGCTGGTGAACCGTTCGGGCACCATCCGCCTGAAGGCCTACAATGAGACAAACGACCGCTACTACACCCGCACCAACCTCACCACGCAGGGCATCGGCATCATCTTCAAGAAAGACTTCAACAAGTGGAGCGAACTGCTCTTCTGGAACCGCTGGAAGTTGCGCCGCCTCAAACAACGGCATTAAGTGTTAGGTATTAGGTGTTAGTGATTAGGTACTGGGTTAGTACGTCATTAATCACTAATACCTAATCACTAACACCTAACACCTAATCACTAATACTTAATACCTAACACTTAACATTCACTCCCTGTTCATCAGCCTCCGTTCCGCCAGTTGCTCGTACTTTGTGCCCGGGCGCCCGTAGTTGGCATACGGGTAGATAGATATGCCTCCGCGTGGGGTGAAGTATCCCGTCACTTCAATGTACTTAGGATTCATTAGCCGGATGAGGTCGTCCAGGATGATGTTCACACAATCTTCGTGAAAAGCCCCGTGCCCGCGAAAGCTGAACAGATACAGCTTCAGGCTCTTGCTCTCCACCATCTTCACATCGGGGATGTACGAGATGCGTATCTCCGCAAAGTCCGGCTGCCCGGTGATGGGGCACAGGCTGGTAAACTCGGGGCAGTTGAACCGCACCCAGTAGTCGCGCTCCGGGTGGCGGTTGTCGAAGGCTTCGAGCACCTCGGGCGCATAGTCTTGCCGGTACACGGTCTTGCCGCCCAGCAGGGTAAGTTGGTCTTTCAATTCAGTCATGATGTTTATTCCTTTGTATTCTGTGTTATCAGATGTGCCGCCTTGGCAGGCCGAATGTGCTGCTTTGGCAGGCCGGATGTGCTATCTTTTCACCCGTCCCACTGCAGTAAGACGACTTTCCCACTGCAGTGGGACGGTCGTCCTATTCCAGTGGGACGGTTGTACCACTGTAGTGGGACGGGTGCGGAGTCGCTGCTTTTACGCTGTCAAGTTAGCATCTTGCGATGGTTTAAATGGCTTGGAGGCGAGGTATCGCTCCAGTCCTTCGCGGCGCAGCTTGCAGGCGGGGCAGTGGCCGCATCCGTCGCCGGGGATGCCGTTGTAGCACGTCAGGGTGTCGTGGCGCACCAGGTCGAGCACGCCCAGGCGGTCGGCCAACGCCCAGGTCTGGGCCTTGTCGAGCCACATCAGCGGGGTGTGGATGACGAATTGCGCGTCCATCGCCAGGTTCAGCGTCACATTCATCGAGCGGATGAACGAGTCACGGCAATCGGGATAGCCGCTGAAATCGGTCTGCGACACGCCCGTCACCAGGTGCCGGATGCCCCGCTCGCGGGCATATACGGCGGCGATAGCCAGGAAGAACAGGTTGCGCCCGGGCACGAAGGTGTTGGGCACGCCGCCCTCGGGCTGCTCGCTGTCCATGGGCATCGTGGCGTCCGTCAGCGCGTTGTGCCCCAGTCGGCCGATGAGGGGCGCGTCCATGACTTGGAAGTCTACGCCGGCCTTGGCGGCTATGGCGCGTGCCAGTTCTACTTCCTTCTCGTGCTTCTGCCCGTAGCGGAAGCTCAAGGCGTGCACTTCGGTAAACTCTTGTTTGGCCCAAAACAGGCAGGTGGTGGAGTCTTGTCCGCCACTGAAGATGACTAATGCGGGTTCGTTGTACATGATGATTAGTGATTAGCGGTTAGTGTTTAGTGATTAGTGCTTTTCGTGCATTAATCACTAATCGCTGAACACTATCCCGTTATGATTAGACCTCTCTGATTTTCCAAATCTTGTAGGAGATGCCTTCGTCGTACACGTCGCTGCCGTCCAGGCGCTTCACGGCCTTCACCACGCGGATGGTGAGGGGCAGTACGATGACTTCATAAAGCGACTTCAGCACGATTTGCAGCGCCATCATCACCAGCAGTTCCCGCCAGGCGATGATGCCCCCGAAGGCGATGGGGAAGAAGATGAGCGAGTCGGCCGTCTCGCCCACCACGGTCGACACGATGGCCCGCAGGGAGAAACGTCGTCCCCGGCTGGCCAGTTTCATGCGGCTCATGACGTAAGCGTTGAGAAACGACCCCGTGAGGAAGGCCAGCAGGCTGGCCACCACGATGCGGGGCGCCATGCCGAACACGAAGTTGAAGTGCTCCTCGCCCTCCCAGAAGGGGGCGGCGGGCAGGGCCACGGCTGCCAGCCCCAGCCCTACGACGAAGAAGTTCATGGCAAAACCGCTCCAGATGATGAGCCTTGCCTTGCGGAAGCCCCACACTTCGGCGATGCAGTCGTTGATGATGTAGGAGATGGGGAACACGAGCAGCCCCGCCGTTACGGTGAGGCTTCCCAGCTGGATGACTTTGGTCTCAAGAAGGTTTGCCGCGATGAGGCACACGTTGAACAGTATGCCGAGCAGCATGAATGGGATGGATACTTGTTGTTTCATCGTTCTTGTTTTTTACGTGGTTTCCTGGAATACACGGCCGCTACCGGCGGCATCATACGTCTTTTCGGGCTGCAAAGATAAGGCATCCCTGGCAAACAAGCAACGGGGCAGGCGGATTTTCTGTCCCGTCTGCCCCTATCTGCCGTTTTCTGCGTATTCTTGTCTTTACTTTTTTTTCAGCACGCTGTTCATTACGCGTATGGATGATACTAGCTTGTTGGTGGAGGTAAACACATCTACATTCCACACGTGTGAAGAACGCCCTCTGTGTACGATGGTTGCCACAGCACGTACCGTATCTCCCTCGTGTGCCGAAGAAATGTGGTTTCCGCTGACTTGCATACCTACTACTACTTCATCTGGCTGGCAGGATATCATGGAGCCAAGCCCCGCCACGGTTTCGGCAAGTGCCAAAGTAGCTCCCCCGTGCAAGATGCCGAAAGGCTGTCGTGTGCGTTCGTCTACCGGCATGGTTGCCTCGATGCGGTCGGGCGAAGCGTAAGTGTATTGTATGCCCAAGTTGCCCATCAATGCGTGTTTGGCTTGGCCATTGAGCAGGTCGAGCGGAATTTCGGAAGCATGTACTTCTGCCAAGATAAGCTTTTCTACAGCTTGTGCCACGCCGTCTTCTTCGTTGGAAGCCGTCACATAGTCGGCGCAACGTTTCACGGAGTCTTGCGAATGTCCCATCGCAATGCCCACACCTGCCAACTGAAGCATGGTGACATCTGCCACTCCGTCGCCGATGGCAATAACTTCTTCACGCGCCACACCCAGTTGTTCCATCAATGCGCCTAAAGTATTGGCTTTGTCAATGCCACAAGGCACCACCTCCAAGAAATAAGGTTCGGAGGGGAATACGTCTAAGGCCCCCGCCAAGCGTCTTTTCCAATGCTCTTCCAGGCCACGCAAGGCTTCTTCATCGTCGCTGACCAATACGCACTTACAGGGGGCAAAGTCAATAGCAGTTGAAAATTGTTCTTCTTTAATGATTTTCAAGTTGTTCAACTGTGCTTCGCGTCTTACGTAAAGGTTCTCGGAATCGTTGGTGAGCAAAGTGTCATCATGGTACGTGAAGATGGAGAATCCGTTTTTATTTGCTTTTTTCTCTAAGTAGGGAATCATTTCGGGGTTGATACGGCGTTCAAATAATATTTCCCCGTTTTCGGCTTTGATGATTTGGCATCCGTTGTAAGATACCACAAATCCACCAAAGTGCCCCAGCTCCAATGCTTGTGCCAAAGGCATGAGCCCGTAGGTGGGGCGGCCTGAGGCCAAGACAATGCGTACACCCATGTGTTGTACTTTCAGCAGTGCAGAAAGGGTGCGCTTGCTGATTTCTTTTGCGTTGTTGAGTAATGTCCCGTCGACATCGAGGACTAATAATTTGTACTTCATGGCCAGTAGGTTTTTAGTTCTGCTTACAAATATAATTAAAAGAAGGAAGATAGTGTGTTTTTAAGTACGATTATTTCTGTTTTTTTTATGAAACCGGAAGAATCGGTCAATGAGTGTAGGGACACGAGGAATATGGATAATGAAAAAGGCAGGGAAAATGACTTATGTCAATGCCGCTTTCGCAGAAAAAGCGTATCTTTGTCCCCGGTATTAGTTTTTTAATTCTAAAGAGTTTAAATTATGAAATTGCCTGAAGATGCGATGATGCTTTATAGCTTCATCAACACGAAGCTCCGCGATTGCTATCCTTCTCTTGATGCCTTGTGCGAGGACATGGGCATAGAAAGGAGTCTTGTGGAGCAAAAGTTAAAGACGGTGGGATTTGAGTACAATCCGGTAAAAAACCGTTTTTGGTAATAAAAGAAAAGTGAAAAAACAAGAGGGCTGCTCCCGACCGGGAGCAGCCCTCTTAGATTGTATATTGTTTATCCCTTTTTAGAATGCGCGTTGTGGATACGGCATAGTTATAAGCATTTACCTACCACATCATTTGGGAACATCTTCCAAATTCTTTTCGATTTCTTGGTCGCTCAGTTCGTAATTCACGAGGTCGCCAGCCAAATACTTGTCGTATGAAGCCATGTCGATAAGTCCGTGTCCCGAAAGGTTGAACAAAATGACTTTTTTCTCGCCCGTCTCTTTGCACTTCTTGGCTTCGTTGATAGTGGCAGCTATGGCGTGGCATGATTCAGGAGCAGGAATAATACCTTCGACTTGTGCGAAAAGACATCCGGCTTCAAACGATTCTAGCTGTTGAATGTCAACCGCCTCCATTAGTTTGTCTTTTAGCAATTGGGAAACAATGACTCCTGCCCCATGGTAACGCAGACCTCCGGCATGGATATTGGCGGGAGCAAAATTGTGCCCTAAGCTAAACATGGGTAACAGGGGCGTGTATCCGGCTTCGTCGCCGTAATCGTAGCAGAATTTTCCGCGTGTCAGTTTGGGGCAGGAAGCCGGCTCTGCCGCAATGTAGCGTGTCTGTTTGCCTTCCAATAAAGTGTGCCGCATGAAGGGGAAAGCTATGCCTCCGAAGTTGGAACCGCCTCCGAAACAGGCTATTACCATGTCGGGATATTCTCCGGCCAGCTCCATCTGTTTTTCAGCTTCCAGCCCGATGATGGTTTGGTGCAGGGCTACATGGCTTAGCACAGACCCCAAGGTGTACTTGCAATTGGGTGTAGTGCGTGCCAATTCAATAGCTTCAGAGATGGCTGTGCCCAGCGAGCCTTGATGGTTGGGGCAGGCAGTCAGGATGTCTTTGCCTGCGCGTGTCGACATGGAGGGTGATGGAGTAACTTGCGCCCCATAGGTTTGCATGATGCTGCGGCGGTAAGGCTTCTGCTCATAGCTTATCTTTACCTGGTATACGGCAGCTTCCAGTCCGAATAGGCGTGCGGCGTAAGATAAAGCGGCTCCCCATTGTCCGGCACCGGTTTCGGTGGTGACGTTGGTCACACCTTCCTTCTTGCAGTAATAGGCTTGCGGCAAGGCGGAGTTTAGCTTGTGCGAGCCCATGGGGCTTACGCTTTCATTCTTGAAGTAAATGTGCGCCGGGGTGCCGATGGCTTTCTCCAGCCCGTAGGCACGCACCAGCGGGGTGCTTCTATAATATTTGTACATGTCGCGCACCTCTTCGGGTATTTCTATCCACGTGTCTGTTTGGTTCAATTCTTGCCGGCACAGTTCTTCGGCAAAGATGGGGAAGAGGTCTTCCGGCTTCAAAGGTTGCTTGGTAGCCGGGTTCAGTGGGGGGAGGGGTTTGTTCTTCATGTCCGCTTGGATGTTATACCAGTAGCGGGGTATTTCATCTTCAGGAAGCATGAATCTTTTTCTTTTTTCACTCATAATGTTTGTGTATTGATTGATTCAGTGCCCAAATGTAGTGATTATTTCGATATGAATGTCATTTTAGCACATATTTCTTTTGGTTGGCATGAAAAATGCCGTTCTCTTCCTTGCAAAGTTCGGACTTTTTGTGTTTCTTTGTTTTCGCAATAGTGCCTCGAGAATGGAATATGCAGGCGTTTATTCCAATTTCTTTCCAGTTTTAAGCATGATTTTTGTCCTAAAAAAGATAGTGTCATGAAAATCCTCATAGTAGAAGACGAGCAAGACCTGCGTGAAACCATTGCCGCCTCGCTTCGCAAAGAGAAGTTCGTGGTAGAGGTAGCCCCCGATTATTATGCTGCGCTCAACAAGATTAACGATTATGATTATGATTGCATATTGCTGGATATCATGTTGCCTGGAGGAAGCGGTCTTGATTTGCTGCGCGAGTTGAAACACCTGCGCCGTAGTGATAGCGTGCTCATTATTTCCGCTAAAGACTCTTTGGACGACAAGGTGGACGGTTTGGAGTTGGGGGCGGACGATTATCTGACCAAACCCTTCCATCTGGCCGAGTTGAATGCCCGTGTCAAGTCATTGATAAGGCGCCGTCTTGCTCAGGGTGACACCTCCATTTCCTTTGGCAATCTTTCTCTCATGCCCGACAAGCGTCAAGTGGAGGTTGGCGGTGTGCCCTTGCAATTGAACCGTAAAGAGTTTGACTTGCTCTACTATTTTATTGCCAATCCCAACCGGGTCATCAACAAGATGAGCCTGGCAGAGTCGGTGTGGGGAGACAACATCGACCAGGCGGATTCGCTGGATTTCATCTATTCGCAAGTGAAAAACTTGCGTAAAAAGCTGAAACAAGCTGAGGCTACCGTAGAGTTAAAGGCAGTGTATGGTTTTGGCTATAAGCTCACTGAACTATAAAAATAAAGACGGGGAATCCGGCATATGAAGTTATTGCATTACACCTATCGGAAGCTTTCTGTGTTACTCCTGTTGCTGATGGCATTGTGGGGAGTACTGTTCTACTATGCCATTATGGATGAGGTGATGGATGAAACCGACGACACGTTGCAAAACTATGCCCACCTGTTGATAAAGAAAGCCCTGCGCGACCCCTCTGTACTTGATACGCAAGGTAATCTGATGTCGTTCTACACCTTCCGCCCTATCACCGAGGCTGAAGGACACAACTATCGGGAGATATTTTACGACTCCACGGTGTACGTGGAGTTGGAAGATGAAAATGAGCCTGTACGTGTCATGCAAACCGCATTCCGCATGACCGATGGCCATTTTTATGAACTTACCCTGATGATTTCCACCTTGGAGCGTGATGACATGGTGCGTGCCATTTGCTGGTATCTGGGTGCCCTCTTCCTTTTGTTCATCATTTGCACATCCATAGGCATTAAGCGGGTGCTGAAAGAGGTGTTCAAACCCCTGCACAAATTATTGTCTTGGCTGCACGAGTTACACCCCGGGCAAGAAGTTCCGCCTTTGGACAATCCTACCAATATCCGCGAATTCCGTCAGTTGAGCGAAGCCGCAATAGATATGGGCAACCGCAGCTACAAAGCATATATTGAGCAGAAGCATTTCATAGAAAACGCTTCCCACGAGTTGCAGACTCCCTTGGCCATTGTGCGGGGAAAAGTGGAACTATTGGCTGAAAGTGAAAATCTATCCGCCAAGCAAATGGAAGAACTTGATGAAATCTACGCCACCCTGAGCCGTGCCGTGAAGCTGAACAAATCACTGCTGTTGCTCTCCCGCATAGAAAACGGGCAATATGCCGAAACGGAAAACGTGTCAGTCGACGAACTTCTCGACCATCTTTTGCCCGACCTGATGGATATTTATGAGAGCAAGCATGTGCATTTGGTACGTAGGCGTGGCGAATCGCCATTTATAATCCGGTGCAACCATTCGTTGGCACAGATATTGGTGACCAATCTCATAAAAAATGCCCTTTTACACAATAAGGAAGGAGGCGACCTGCATGTTACCACCACGTCCGTAAGCCTTGTGGTGGCAAATACGGGCGAAGCTCCTCTCGATGCCGACCATTTGTTCGAACGTTTTTATAGAGGGAACGTGCGCAAGAAAGATTCCACGGGCTTAGGACTTGCCATAGCCCGCTCCATAGCTTGTTCAGCAGGGTTAATGTTGAATTATGAATGGAACGGAGGCATGCACAGTTTTCAGCTTATTAAAAGGAGTTAAAAATAGGGAGAATAAGCAGAATTCCTGTTTTTTTCCCATTTTCTTCCACTTCTTTGCATGGTATGTTATAGATAGACAACAATATGAGAAAATGTTTTTTATTGCTTCCCATTCTGTTGCTTACCCTGGCCCAGCCGGTGTTGGCAGATGGCATTGTTACTTTCGATTCCAAGCAACTGCCACCCGAGGCGCTTGCCTTCATCAAACGCTATTTCCCCGAGGCGCAAATATCGCATATAAAGATAGAGAAGGAGTTCTTGAGGGTAGAAAAATACGAAGTATTGCTTACCGACCGCACTGAAGTCGAGTTTGACCGCAAAGGTGTGTGGACAGAAGTGGAATGTGACCACGTTCAGGTGCCATTGGGGCTATTGCCGGCCTATGTGTCGGAATATGTGGAAAAGCATTTCCCCGGTGCATTTGTAGTCAAACTTGAGCGCAAGCGCAAAGAGTTGGAAGTAGACTTGGACAACGACTTGTCATTGACCTTTAACCATAAAGGCGACCTGATAGATATTGATGATTGAAAGGCTTTGGCATAAAGCAACATAAAAGGGAAGGAGCAAATCCTTCCCTTTTATGTTTTTACAGGATTGTATCATTCATTTAGATAATGTATTGCGAACTGATAGACTCGTTGTTCATTACCCGGCGGATGGTTTCGGCAAACATGTCGGCTATGCTGAGTTGCTTTACCTTGTCGCACTTTTTGGAATAAGGAATGCTGTCGGTAAATACCATTTCCGTCAAGGCAGATTCCTGCACGCGGAATGAAGCAGGGTCGGACATCACGCAATGGCTGGCAATGGCACGCACTGAGCGGGCACCGGCTTCCATCATGATATTGGCAGCCTTCGTAATGGTGCCTGCCGTGTCCACGATGTCGTCAATCAGTACCACGTTTTTGTCTTTCACGTCACCTATGATTTGCATTGTGGCCACCACGTTGGCCTTCTCACGCGTCTTGTTGCACAGCACCAAGGGCACGCCCAGGTATTTGGAGAAGGTGCTGGCACGCTTTGAGCCGCCCACGTCGGGGGTAGCAATCACCAGGTCGTCCAGCTTGAGCGACTCAATGTAGGGCAAGAACACCGCCGAAGCATACAGGTGGTCTACCGGAATGTCGAAGAAACCCTGAATCTGGTCGGCATGCAAGTCCATCGTAATCAGTCGGTCGATGCCGGCCACCGAAAGCAAGTCGGCCACCAGCTTCGCGCCAATGGATACGCGCGGCTTGTCTTTGCGGTCCTGTCGTGCCCAGCCGAAGTAGGGGATGACGGCCACAATGCTTTTGGCTGACGCGCGCTTGGCGGCATCAATCATCAGCAGCAACTCCATCAGGTTGTCGGAGTTGGGAAAAGTGGACTGTACCAGGAACACGTGTGCCCCACGGATGGATTCTTCATAAGATACGGCAAACTCCCCATCGGCAAAATGGGTAATGTTCATTTTCCCCAAGGGGCAATAAAGGCTTGCACAGATTTTCTCTGCCAGGTACTTCGAGTTTGTGCCCGAAAATACCATAAAAGGTGCTTTTTCGCTCATTTTTGTGAATAGATGTTTAACCTATTTGGATTTTTTTGCAAAGGTATGAAAATCCTGTTACTTGGGCACTTTTTTCGCCGATATTTTTCACCCCGCCTGCCAAGTAGGGCGAACGTGCTGGGTAACAGGGAATATTAGTGTAATAATATTTTATCTTCTTGCCAGTGAAAGGCACGGACCGTATCTCCTTCGTACCATAGTCGTACCAAGTTCGTACCATGTTCGTTCTTCTCTTGTCGCTATAGAAGCGAACAAAGAGCGGGCATGGTGCGTCTTTGAGTACAGTTATTTTACTATGTGCGTCTGCTTGCAGAACTTGCGGGCACGCCATTTCCACCGCAGCGACAAGAGGGGCTGCGCGAGGTCGAATGCCGGAAGCATGAGGCCATACCTGCCTTGCTCGCCCAGGTTGCGGGCGGTGCGGTTGACGACGAGGGCTTGCGGCACGAGCCGCATGAGGAACAGCAGCAGTCCCAAACCTGCCGCAAGCCAATGGTGGTGTGCCACCCCTACCGCGCAGGTGGCCATCCAGGCGGCGTGGAATAGCAGCCTGGTAGTGGTCTCCAGCCCGTTGAGATAGCGTTGCACGCCGTGGTAATACCTTGCAGTGAAGGCGTATTCCGCTTTTTCGTCCATCCAGTTCTTGTCTTGCTCCGCAGGCATGATGCGCACGATGGATTCCGTGGCTGCCTCCACCCGTGTGTTTGTGGGGGTGGCAATCTGGTTGACGAACAGGTCGTCTTCTCCCAAGGGCAGGTTAAGGTATGCCGAGAATCCTTTGTTCTTGTAAAACAGTTCCTTCCGGTAGGCCAGGTTGCGCCCGATGCCCATGTAGGGGTGCCTGCCCAGGGCGAAGCCCAGGTAGCGCATGGCGCTGAACAGCTCGCAGAGCGTGGCCATCCGCCTTCCCTTGGCGCGGCTCGGCGTGTAGTTGCTGTAGCCCAGCACCACTTGTGTGCCGGGGGTGAAGTTTCGGGCCAGCATCCGCAGCCATTGGTTGCTCTGCGGAGCGCTGTCGGGGCGGGTGAATACGAGCCACTCGTGCTTGCTGGCTTTTATGCCCAGGGTGACGGCCAGCTTGCGGTGTCCGGTGCCGTGTGGCGAGTGGGGGACGTAACTGTGGTAGAGGTGCGGGTATTGCTGCTGCAGCCGGGTGAGCAGGTCGTCGCTCTCGTCGTCGTTGCCGTCGTTGATGACGATGACTTCATAGTCGGGGTAGTCTTGCCTTAATACCGGTTCCAGGTTGAGCCTCAGGTTCTCAGGCTCATTGTGTGCGCAGATAATGACAGAGATGGGCGGTAGGTCTTGGGTATGGGGTATTTTCCCTTGTTTGCAGGCAACGACGTGCCGGTTGATACGGCTGTATAAGCCTAAGTAATATCCTATTTGCACCAAGAAGAAAAATCCTGCGGTGGCGAGTAAGATGAGTTCTGTATCGCAGATGGTGAATGCTTGCATAAGTCTTCGTGCTCTTATTCTTTGCAAAGGTAGTGCTTTTTCGATAATGGCAAAGATGCATGGAAGGATAGTTTCCGGGAATAATGCTTGTTTGTTTTTGAATTTTGTTTTATATTCGCGCAAAAAGAGGGGTATTTAGAGCTTGTTTAAATTTTGCTCAGTCTTATTTTGAGGGCTGTTTTCGGGGATATTTTTCTGTTGTTAAGAGGAGCGTAGCGGGCTACGTGACGAATAACAACAGAGAAAGAGACCGGAAAGAGGCTCAAAAGAGGCTGAATAAAAATCTGAAAGAGGAAAATTTAAACGAGCTCTTATACCTCTGCGAAATGGAAACCTGTAAAAAACAACCAAAATGAAAAACAGTATGAAAACTTGGGCAGGAATAGGCTTTGTTTGCCTCCTGTCAGTGTCGTGCAACAGGCCGTTGCCTTATCAGGACACGTCGTTGCCGGCAGCCGAGCGTGCCCGCGACCTGGTGAGCAGACTTACCCTTGAAGAGAAGGCGGCCTTGATGCAGAATGCTTCACCGGCCATACCACGGCTGGGCATTAAGGAGTATGATTGGTGGAACGAGGCGCTGCATGGCGTGGGACGTGCCGGACTGGCCACCGTGTTCCCGCAGTCGGTGGGCATGGCGGCGTCGTTTGACGACAGCCTGCTCTATCAGGTCTTTACGGCGGTCAGCGATGAGGCGCGTGCCAAGAGCACCCAGTTCAGCCGCAACGGCCAGTTGAAGCGTTACCAGGGATTGACCTTCTGGACACCTAATGTGAACATCTTCCGTGACCCCCGGTGGGGTAGGGGACAAGAGACTTATGGCGAAGACCCCTACCTGACGAGCCGCATGGGCGTGAGCGTGGTGCGCGGCCTGCAAGGTCCGGCCACGGAGAAGTATGACAAGCTGCATGCCTGCGCCAAGCACTATGCCGTGCACTCGGGGCCGGAGTGGAACCGCCACGTGTTTGACGCGGAGAACATTGCCCCGCGCGACCTGTGGGAAACCTACCTGCCCGCCTTCAAGACACTGGTGCAGGAGGCTGACGTGAAGGAGGTGATGTGCGCCTACAACCGCTATGAGGGTGAGCCTTGCTGCGGCAGCGACCGCCTGCTGCACCAGATTCTGCGCAAGGAGTGGGGCTTCGACGGCATCGTCGTGTCCGACTGCTGGGCCATCAACGACTTTTATACCGAGGGGCATCACCACACGGAGCCCGACGCCCAGCACGCGGCCGCCAAGGCTGTGCGCACGGGTACCGACCTGGAGTGCGGCGAAAGCTATGGCTCGCTGGTCGATGCGGTACAGGCCGGACTGATAGACGAGGCCACGGTGGACACCTCCGTTACCCGGCTGATGAAGGCGCGTTTTGAGTTGGGTGAGATGGATGAAGATGTGCCCTGGAACAACATCCCCTACAGCGTGGTCGACAGCAAAGAGCATCGCGCCTTGGCTCTGAAGATGGCCCAGGAAAGCATGGTGCTGCTGACGAACAAAGACAACTTCCTCCCCCTGGACAAGAACCTGACCGTGGCCCTCGTAGGCCCTAATGCCAACGACAGCACCATGCAGTGGGGCAACTACAACGGCTTCCCCAGCCATACGTCTACCTTGCTGGAGGCCTTGCGCTGCTATTTGCCGGAGAGCCGGATAATCTACGAACCCGGCTGCGACCACACCTCGGCCGTGGCCTTGCAGAGCCTATTCAACCAATGCAGTATAGACGGCAAGCCGGGCTTCAAGGCTGCCTATTGGAACGAACAGCGCCCCGAGGGCGAACCCGACGTCACGGCATGGGTCTCCACCCCCTTCCGCTTCACCACGGCAGGTGCCACGGTCTTTGCCCCCGGTGTCAACCTGGGCGGCTTCACGGCCAGGTATGAGTCGCAGTTCCATGCCGAGAAGAGCGAGCAGGTAGTGTTCAGCTTCCAAACGCAGGGCTATGCCCAGCTGTCCATCGACGGCAAGCGCGTGGCTTCGGCCTTGAATATGAAGAGCAATCACGCCTATGCCTTCCAGGCCGAGGCGGGAAAGACGTATGACATACAAGTGGTATTCTCGGCCACCGAGGGCGACTGCGCCACGCTGAACTTCGACCTGGGGCGCGAGCTTCCCCTCGACCTCTCGAAGGTGGCACAGCGCGTGGCTAAGGCCGACGTCATTCTCTTTGCCGGAGGCATATCGCCGGGGCTGGAAGGGGAGGAAATGCCGGTTTCCGTGCCCGGATTCAAGGGCGGAGACCGTGAGAGCATCGAGCTGCCCGAAGTACAGACCCGCCTGCTCCGCGAATTGCACAAGACGGGCAAGCCCATTGTCTTCATCAACTTCTCCGGCTCGGCAGTGGCGCTCACCGACGAGGCCCGGCTGTGCCGCGCTATGCTACAGGCCTGGTATCCCGGCCAGGCAGGAGGCGAGGCCGTGGCATCCGTCCTCTTCGGCGACTACAACCCCGCCGGCCGCCTGCCGGTGACCTTCTACAAGAGCACCGCTCAGCTGCCCGACTTTGAAGACTACTCCATGAAGAACCGCACGTACCGCTACTTCCGGGGCGAGCCGCTCTTCCCCTTCGGGCACGGCTTGAGCTACACCCGCTTCGAGTATGGCGACGCCGTGGTGGATAAGCCCGTCCTCTCCGAAGGCGAGACGCTGACGCTCACCATCCCCGTCAGCAACGTGGGCGGGCGTGACGGCGATGAGGTCGTCCAAGTCTACCTCCGTCGTCCCGGCGATACCGACGGCCCCCTGCGCACGCTCCGTGCCTTCCGCCGCGTCAATATTGCCAAGGGCGAGACCAGCCAAATCACCCTCGAGCTGCCCTACGAACGCTTCGAGTGGTTCGATGCCCAGACCAACACCGTGCACCCCCTTGCCGGCCGGTACGAGCTGCTCTATGGCGGCACCTCGGCTGCTGATGGCCTCAAGGCCGTGACGGTGGAGGTGAAGTAAGCTTTTGGAATATACACTAAATGGAGAGGCTGCTCCGGGGTGATGAGTCCCGATGCAGCCTCTCCTTTCTTTTGCCCGCAGTTCCCGTCGCTTGTCCGGCTTGTACCGTTGCGTTTAAAGCGTGTCGTAATACCAATTATTTTTACTATTCTTCCGCTACCCTCCCTGCATCGGTCTTGAACTGATGTACCCCCCTCTTCAGAAGGCATTCTGGACGGGTTTCGGGGTGAAGCGTAGTTAGTAAATATTTTTCGTTATAATTGTTCTTCGGGTTCTTGCCACACGATTTCGATGTCGCTGTGTTGGTCGCTCAGACTGATTTGGTACACGAAGCCTTCCGACGGGTGCGGCGCTTCGTAGAAGGTGTAGTCGATGTGTTGCGTGGTGCTGCTTCCCTTCTTGGTTCCATTGTTGTAGGTTTTGGTGACGGAGGACAGCAGGTTCTTGGGGCGTTGGCCGAAGTATTCGGTGAGGTTGGCAAAGAAGTCCATGTATTCGTCGCCGTTAAGGTTTGTGGGCCTCAGGAGGGGCGTGAGGTTCATGAAGTGGGAGTATACGATGCCTCTCGACGAGGGGTATGACGTGTACTTATAGGTGTATGTGTACATGCTGCCTGCCCCGTCGTTTTCCACGGCCTCTATGCGGGTGATGTTCCCGTTCTTCCAGCTGATGGTGAATTCGGTCACCCTTTTGCGCTCCGGGTCGTTCATCACGATGCCCGTCATCTCTCCGTTTTTGCCATACGTATAGTCCCACGTATCGTTGTTGGTATTGGACATGTGCGTCACCAGCCCTTCGGGCGATACTTCGCAAGTGTAGCTGTTGCTTCCACTTCCCATAATAGAAGTGGAGGCTGAAGCATAAATGGTGCGTCCTCCCGGCACGTTGACTTCGTAGCGGAAGCTGCCTCCCCGGGGAGAGGAGTCGAAGCCTATGCTAGGTAGGGCTCCTTTTATTCTGCTGATGTTGCCATCCGCATCGTAGGTGAACTGGTAAGGGTCGCGAAGATTCATAAAAGGTATTGCGATGCTCTCGATTTTCAGTTCACTACCCGGTCCTCCGCCTTCTCCAAACGGGTTGTTGTCGTCCCCGCACGCCGCCATCCCCAGGCAGAGGCACGCCGCCAAGATAGCTTTGCTAATAAGTTTTGTAGTTTTCATGTTTGTAGTTTTTTATTGGATAATGATATTGGTTGCGGCAAAAGTAGGAATGTTTCTGATAATTTACAACAAATATTTAGATAAATAGTGCGTGGCTTGCATTTTAACACGCCACGGCATCCCTTCGCCTTTTTATTTTCCTCCATTTTAGCCTGCTCCCGTTGTCCCCAGTTTCCCCCTTATAATATTATATAATGGTGTATATCTGTTTTCCCCTTCCTTTCCTTTCCTGAAGGTCATCATCCGTAACTCGCTGTATTCCAGCCGTAGAACAAAAAACTTTCATTTTTTGGTAAAAAAAGTCTTGTATATGTTTTGCCGTTACGTGAGAACCCACTACTTTTGCACCCGCTTTCGGCGATGAACCG
>CALUJC010000003.1 GCA_944320865.1 uncultured Bacteroides sp.
GTTTGTCGATTTCTGATTTTGGAGCGTAAACATAGTTACCTATCTGTCGGGTAGGGATGGAGAACTTGCGGATATGTGCCCATACGGATGAATCATGAATCCTAAACTTCTCTGAGATTTCTCCGATGGTATAGCAATTCTCTGGTTCCATATTATAGGTTTTAGGAATGGGCTTCTTGGCAGCCTTCCTTACCTTCTTTCTTCTTGGATAACGCTGTTCAAGTTCTGCACGATTTAATCTCAGTTGCTTTGTTCCAAGGTTGACAGATGGAATCTTACCCTTACGAATCTCACGATACAAAGTGTCTCGTTCAACACAATAAACAGCAACCGCTTCCTGGACAGAAAGGAAATCTCTGATGTCAGGAATCTCTTTTGCCAACTCTTCGTACTTGGCTTCTTTTGCCTCTCTGTCTTTCTTCCTCTTGTAAGCAACATCGGAACATTGCTTCGAACAATATACTGCATCAATGGTGCGAATTTGGAACACCGCACCACATATAGGACATTTCCTTCGAATCTCGTATTTTGCCTGTGCCATATATCTATATAATAATGTGTATTTACCTTTTGTTGAACTTCACCGACAAAAGTGTCGCGTAAACGATTTGGTGCAAAATTACGATAAAAATCCGAAAACAAGCCAAGAGTGACAAAAATTAACACAAAGAAAAATCCGTGTAACTGCATGAATTACACGGATTTCATATGTCTGTTTATCGTTTGCTTATCAAGCTTACTTCACCTCCTCAAAGTCAGCATCCTGCACATTGTCACTCTGCTTGCTTTGGTTGCTACCGGCCTGTTGGCCACTGGCATTGCCACTGTCTTGGGCACTGGCACCACCTTGGGCACCGCTTTGTGCATACATTTCTGCGCTGGCGGCTTGGAAGGCTGTGTTCAATTCGGTCATGGCGCTGTCTATGGCGGCGAGGTCTTGAGCCTTGTGGGCGTCCTTCAATTTCTGCAAGGCAGCTTCGATAGGAGCTTTCTTGTCAGCCGGAATCTTGTCACCAAGGTCTTTCAACTGATTTTCGGTGGTGAAGATCATGGAGTCGGCTTGGTTCAGCTTGTCCACTTTCTCACGCTCCTTCTTATCAGCCTCGGCATTGGCGGTGGCTTCGGCTTTCATACGCTCGATTTCTTCCTTGCTCAAGCCGCTGGAAGCCTCGATACGGATGGCTTGTTCCTTGCCCGTGGCCTTATCCTTGGCGGATACCTTCAGGATGCCGTTAGCATCAATATCGAAGGTTACTTCAATCTGAGGAACGCCACGACGGGCCGGAGCGATACCTGTCAAGTTGAACTGGCCGATAGACTTGTTCTGCGCAGCCATAGGACGCTCGCCTTGCAATACGTGGATGGTCACCTCTGTCTGGTTGTCAGCTGCCGTCGAGAACACTTCGCTCTTCTTGCACGGGATGGTTGTATTGGCGTCAATCAGCTTGGTCATTACGCCGCCCATGGTCTCGATACCCAAAGTCAACGGAGTGACATCCAGCAAGACAATGTTACCTACACCGGCTTCCTTGTTCAACACGGCACCTTGGATGGCGGCACCTACGGCTACTACCTCATCAGGATTTACACCCTTGGAAGGCACCTTGCCGAAGTAGTCTTGAACCAGCTTCTGAACAGCGGGGATACGGGACGAACCACCTACAAGGATAACTTCATCAATGTCCGACGTGCTCAATCCGGCATCGCTGATGGCCTTCTTACACGGCTCCAAGCAAGCCTGAATCAATTCATGAGCCAATTGCTCGAACTTAGCGCGGGTCAACGTCTTAACCAAGTGCTTGGGCACACCGCCCACCGGCATGATGTACGGCAGGTTGATTTCCGTAGAAGTAGAAGAAGACAATTCTATCTTGGCCTTCTCAGCAGCTTCCTTCAGACGTTGCATAGCCATCGGGTCAGTCGTCAGGTCGGCACCTTCGTCGTTCTTGAACTCTTGTACCAGCCAGTTGATGATAGCCTGGTCAAAGTCATCACCACCCAGGTGGGTATCACCGTTCGTAGATAATACTTCGAACACGCCGCCACCGAATTCCAGGATGGAGATATCGAATGTACCGCCACCGAGGTCGAACACGGCTACCTTCATATCCTTGTTGGCCTTGTCAATGCCGTAAGCCAAGGCGGCTGCCGTAGGCTCGTTCACGATACGCTTTACGTCCAGTCCGGCAATCTGTCCGGCTTCCTTCGTGGCCTGACGCTGAGAGTCGGAGAAGTAGGCAGGCACGGTGATAACGGCTTCCGTCACTTCCTGGCCCAAATAATCCTCGGCCGTCTTCTTCATCTTCTGAAGAATCATAGCGGAGATTTCCTGCGGAGTGTAGTGGCGACCGTCAATGTCGACACGCGGCATATTGTTATCATTCACAACGGGATAGGGCACGCGGGAAACTTCCTTCTGTACCTGGCTCCAGTTCTCACCCATGAAACGCTTGATGGAGTACACCGTGCGCTTAGGGTTCGTGATGGCCTGGCGCTTGGCGGGGTCGCCCACCTTACGTTCGCCACCATCTACAAATGCTACTACGGAAGGAGTCGTACGCTTGCCTTCGCTGTTGGCGATTACTACAGGTTCGTTGCCTTCAAATACGGCTACGCAAGAGTTTGTAGTTCCTAAGTCAATACCAATAATCTTTCCCATGATCTTATTCTTTTTATTTGTTATTATTCAGTTTTATTCTGTCTGCTTCAGCGGCAGACGCTAAGTAGAGAACAAACCGTGTGCCAAAAGCCAAACAAGTGCAGGCGCGTGCAACCGGTTGTCAGCATACTGCCACTTTGGCAGAGAAAGGCGAGAAACGATACCACCAAGGAGAATGCAACCCTATCGGCACGTCCCACCTTCGCTCTTCCTTCGATCATGCTTCGCTCCTATAGGAACGAAGGTGAAGCGAAGGAGGAGCGAAGCAAATGCACTTCGGGCAGGGTGTGCATATCTTTTTTATACTGCAGGCGCGATAATCGGAGATTTTTGTCTAAGTTTGCATCCGCATTTTCCAATCTATATTTGTGGACTTAAAAACAGATTGACCATCGTGGCAGAAATTAAGAGAACCAGAGTACCGAAGGGTAAAACCCCGCAACCCCTCACCGACTATGGCCGCATTCAGCCGCAGGCAACCGAGCTGGAGGAGGCTGTGCTGGGCGCCCTGATGATTGAACGTGATGCCTACTCGCAGGTGAGCGAGATATTGCGCCCGGAATCGTTTTATGAGCACCGGCATCAGCTTATCTACGCAGCTATTACCGATTTGGCTATCAACCAGAAGCCCATCGACATCCTTACCGTGAAAGACCAGCTGGCCAAGCGCGGTGAGCTTGACGAGGTGGGGGGCCCCTTCTACATCACGCAACTCAGCAGCAAGGTGGCATCGTCGGCTCACATAGAGTATCATGCCCGCATCATCGCTCAGAAGGCCCTGGCCCGCACGCTGATAACCTATGCTAGCTACATAGAAAACAAGGCTTTCGACGAGACCATTGATGTGGACGACCTCATGCAGGAAGCCGAAGGGAAGTTGTTCGAGATTTCTCAGCAGAACTTGAAGAAGGACTACACGCAGATAAATCCCGTCATCTCCGAAGCCTACCTGCAGATGCAGAAAGCTGCCGCACGAACGGACGGATTGAGCGGACTGGAGAGCGGTTTCCACAAGCTGGACAAGATAACATCCGGATGGCAGAACTCCGACCTCATTATCATTGCCGCGCGTCCGGCCATGGGAAAGACGGCCTTCGTGCTCTCCATGGCCAAGAACATTGCGGTGGATTTCAAAAATCCCGTAGCCCTCTTCTCGCTCGAAATGAGCAACGTGCAGTTGGTGAACCGCTTGATATCGAACGTCTGCGAGATTCCAAGCGACAAGATAAAGAGCGGACAGTTGGCCGATTATGAGTGGCAGCAGCTGGACTACAAGCTGCGCGACCTGATTGATGCCCCCTTCTACGTGGACGACACGCCTTCGCTCTCCGTCTTCGAGCTGCGCACCAAGGCTCGCCGGCTGGTGAGGGAGCACGGGGTGAAGGTCATCATCATCGACTACCTGCAGCTGATGAATGCCAGCGGCATGTCTTTCGGCAGCCGCCAGGAAGAGGTGAGTACTATCTCCCGTTCACTCAAGGGCTTGGCCAAGGAGCTGAACATTCCCATCATTGCCCTTTCGCAGTTGAACCGTGGCGTGGAAAACCGTGAGGGAGAGGAGGGCAAGCGCCCGCAACTGAGTGACCTCCGCGAGTCGGGTGCCATTGAGCAGGATGCCGACATGGTGTGCTTCATCCACAGGCCGGAATATTACAAGATATACCAGTCGCAAGACGGTACCGACCTCCGTGGCATGGCGGAAATCATCATTGCCAAGCACCGTAATGGTGCGGTGGGCGATGTCAGACTACGCTTCATCGGGCAGTACACGCGTTTCCAGAATCCGGAAGACGACCTCATCGTGCCGCCGCCCACCTCGGAGGGGGGAGGCATTATGCGCGGTTCCAGCATGAATGCCCCCATCGGCTCTACCGCCACCCCGCCTCCTCCTGCGCCCGACTTCATGCCGCAGGCGGGCAATCCTTTTGGCAACAGCCAGGAGGGGCCGCTGCCTTTCTGAGAACTTGTGCAGGCCTTTTGAGGAGGCTTTTGACTCGGCTTAGCAAAAGCGTTGCCATGTCTTAGCAAAGGCGATGCCATGTCTTAGCAAAGGCAGTGCCTCGGCTTAGCAAAGGCAATATACAAGACAGGCGCAGATTCCTTGGACGAATCTGCGCCTGTTTTGTCTTATAAATTTGTCGGTTTACTTCTTCAGCCAGCGGTCGAGCCAGGCGAAGAAGGTGCGTTGCCACAGCACGCCGTTTTGGGGCTTCAGCACCCAGTGGTTCTCGTCGGGGAAGATGAGCAGTTCTGCCGGGATGCCGCGCAACTTGGCGGTGTCGAAGGCGGCCATGGCTTGGTTGGCCAGGATGCGGTAGTCGCGCTCGCCGTGGATGCAGAGTATGGGCGTGTCCCACTTGTCCACAAAGCGGTGGGGCGAGTTGGCAAAGGTGCGTTGGGCCACGGTATTGTTTTTATCCCAGTAGGCACCACCCATGTCCCAGTTGGCAAACCATTTTTCTTCTGTCTCCAGGTATTGCATTTCCATGTTGAAGATGCCGTCGTGGGCAATGAATGCCTTGAAGCGTCCGTCGTGATGCCCGGCCATCCAGTACACGGTGAAGCCTCCGAAGCTGGCGCCCACGCATCCCAGGCGGTTGCGGTCGATGTAGGGCTCCTGGCTTACTTCATCAATGGCCTTCAGTAAGTCTTTCATGCACTGGCCGCCATAGTCTCCGCTGATGGCTTCGTTCCATTCCGTGCCAAAGCCCGGCATGCCCCGACGGCAGGGGGCTACGACGATGTAGTCGTTGGCTGCCATCATCTGGAAGTTCCAGCGGTAGCTCCAGAATTGGCTGAGGGCGCTTTGCGGGCCGCCTTCGCAGTAGAGCAGGGCGGGATATTTCTTCTGCGGGTCGAATTGCGGGGGATAGATGACCCACACGAGCATCTGCTTGCCATCGGTAGTTGTTATCCAGCGGCCTTCCACGCGACCCATCTCCACTTGTTCGTAGATGTGGTGGTTTTCTGTGGTCAGCTGCTTTACGGAGTAGGGGGAATTTATCTCCTTGTCCGTGCTGTAATTTGGGCGGGCATGCGAGTCCGTCTGGAAGAGGACGATGGGCATCGGCTTGCTGTCCAGCCCCTCCACTGCGTAGATTTCATCGCCTTGGCTCATGGAGTGGCGGGTGGCAATGAGCTTGTTGCCGCATGGGGCAACGGAGGCGTAGTCGCATAGTCCGGCCGTCAGTTGGTAGACGTGCTCCATGTCTGTGTTGTAGATTTGTGAGGTTCCCTGCCATACGCCGGTGAAATAGATGCTGCGCGAATCATCGGCCCAGGCATAGGTGTCGACGTTGGAGGGGAAGTCCCGGCTGGCAAAGTGCTTTTCACCCGTCTGGAGGTCCATCACCATAAGGCGATTCAGGTCGCTCTCATAGCCGTCGCGCTCCATGCTTTGCCAGGCAATGTAGCGGCCGTCGGGTGAGTATTGCGGGTTGGTGTCGTAGCCTTTGTTCCCCTCGGTGATGTTGCGCACTTCTTTTGTTTCTATATTATATATGTATATGTCCGAGTTGGTGGAGAGTGCATAGTCCATCCCCGTCTTCTTGCGGCAGGTGTAGGCTATCGATTTGCTGTCGGTACTCCATGCCAGCTGCTCTATGCCGCCAAAGGGCTTCATGGGGCTTTCGTAAGGTTCGCCTTCCAGCAGGTCGCGCACGTTGCTGATGCCTGTGCCGTCGAAGTCGGCCACGAAAGGATGGGGAGCAGTGGTTACCCATTCGTCCCAATGCTTGTACATCAGGTCGTCCACGATGATGCCGCTGGCTTGTGGCAGGTCGGGATACTTGTCGGCAGTGCTTTTTACGGTCTTTACCTGTGAGATGAAGAGAAGTTTCTGCCCGTCGGGCGAGAAGGCAAATCCTTCAATGCCGTCTGCATAGTTGGTCAGAGGATGGAGGTCGGTGCCGTCAGGATTCATTTCCCATACTTGGCTGGTGCCACTCTCATTGCTGAGGTAGGCCAGTTTTTGTCCGTTTTTTATCCAGGTGGGTTGCGATTCGGAATAGGGAGTGCTGGTTAGTTGTACGTTGTCGGTGCCGTCGGCGTTCATCACAAAGATATCGGTGTTACTCTTATTTTGCGGTACACTGTAGTAGCTCACGGTGTAGGCAATGTGTTTGTTGTCGGGTGAGGGGGAGATTCCGCCAATGCGTCCCATGGCCCAGAGGGCTTCGGGGGTAAGGCGCCCTCCCTCTATGCGGATGTCCGAACGGCCAATCAACTCTCCGGATTGCTTTGCAGTGTCTTGTGTCATGTTGCCACAAGCTGCCAATGTCATAGCTGCTGACATAAGTAAGAAGTTAGTTGGTTTCATAGATGAATTACTGTTAGATATCTGTTGTTGGCGCAAAGATACGGCTTACCCTTCATTTTTCAACTCTTTTCATGGAAATATGTGTGTGGAATTGTTGAGAACCGAAAATAATATGTAAATTTGTCTGCCTTAACAAAGCACAACTATCATGAATGTATATAAACCCGAGATAGCCGAATTGCTGCTGCAAGTAGAGAAAGCTTACGCCAAGCCGTTGAATTCGTCCACCGATTTCGAGGAACTCTCGATTCAGTTGAAGTATAAATTGGGCATGTCCCTCTCTTCATCCACGTTGAAACGCCTGTGGGGGTACGTCAACGATGCCCATTCCCCCCGCCCGCAAACCTTGGATGTATTGGCCCGCTACTTGGGGCATGCCGATTTTAAAGATTTTTGCATGTGGCTGAAGCATACCACGGCCTATAACTCTTCGTTCTTCTCCGCCAAGCGGATACTTGTGGAAGACTTGAATCCGGGCATGGAGGTGGAAATAGGATGGTCGCCCAACCGTTACCTGCGTTTGCGCTATAAGGGAGATGGTTTGTTTGAGGTGCGTGAGGCCAAAGAGTCCAAATTGGTGAGGGGAGATCTTTTCCAAGCCGTATCCTTTCTGATGGGGCAGCCTTTGTTCTTACCCTACGTCGAGCGTGGAGGCAAAAGACTTTCACCTTTCATTGCCGGGCGCAATGGCGGTCTAACCATGTTAAACAGCGTAGTGAATGGATGAGGGTAATTTGTCTTCTGGTTTTATAGCTATCGACGCTTCAGCCGGTGCTCAGAGCTTCACCGATAAGAAAGAAATCTATGAGTCTGAATTGGGGTATGCCCGGTTGTTCCGTTGTTCGCGCTACGGCAGGTTGCATATCTTGAAGGGGCTTAAACCTGCTTACATTGGCGATGCTTTCTACGAGCAGGCGTTACGCAAGGAGTTTGAGATAGGCTATAGATTAGAACATCCTCATATTGTCCGCGTATTAGGTTGGGAGGAAGTCCCCCAATTAGGACATTGCATCGTGTTGGAGTACATAGACGGCATCACATTGCGTGCATTCATGGAGCAAGGGAAACTGACTGAAAAAGATGCCATGAAAGTGCTGTATGAACTTTGTGACGCTTTGGGATATCTGCATGGGAAGCAGATAGTGCACCGTGACCTGAAGCCGGATAATATCTTGATCACCCACAATGGCCGCAACGTGAAACTTATAGATTTCAGCTTGTCGGATAGCGATGATTACGAGGTTCTGAAGTTTCCGGCCGGGACGCGTTACTACTTGGCGCCTGAAGTCTTGAAGCCTGAACAGCCATTGGATTGCCGTGCCGACATCTATTCGTTGGGCATCATCATGGGAGAAATGGCAGAGCAGCTAAAGAGCAAGGCTTTAGCTGCCGTGTCAAGAAGATGTACGCGAAAAGACCTTTCGGAGCGGTATCCTTCTGCAGCAAAAGTCGCTCAGGCACTCCACTCAAAAGAGAAGGGCTTTCCTATCGGGCGGGCAGTTGCGGCTCTTCTGCTGTTGTTGGCAATGGCTTGCACCGTCTATTATTATATAGGTAGAGAGCCCCGCCTGTTGTCATTGCCTGTATATGGTAACCACGCAGTACCGGTTGAGCAATGGCCGGATTCTATTTCTCCGCATCCTCTATGATTGTAGTGAACTGTCCCCATTCTTTATGGTTCCGGTAAAGCGTCAGGCAATCTGTAGGAACATGCAATGTACCCTCTGAAAGCAAAGATTCTGCTCCCGTGAAAGCTGCTTCTTGACAATATGGTGCAAAGTCTGTGGCATATACATAGAGGTCGCGCAAGTCAGGGCATCCGTCGAAGCAGTAGGATGACAAATAATTTGTTTCGTGTCCTAAGGCAACGCTTTTCAACTGCCGGCATTGCTGGAAACACCCGTAGGGCAAGATGCTGATTCCGTTTGGTAAAACCACATGTTCCAATTTGGAACCGCAGAAGGCTTTCTGCCCTAAACTATTGATTGATGCAGGCAAATCAATTTGTCGGATATCTGCATATCGGAAAGCATAATCTCCAATCGTTCTTACGCCATCCGGCACTGTAAATTCATTGTCGTCCTTCCCTTCGGGATACCACATCAGGGCAGTCTGGCTTTTGTCATAGAGCACTCCGTCTACGGTGCAGAATCTCATACATGAGGCAGGAACTTCCACTTCGCGCAGATTGTCGCACCCGGCTGAGGGTTGAAAATGGGTTAAGTCAGAGGGGAGCCGCAAGCGGCTTAGCATTGTACATCCTTCGAAGGCTCCTTCTTCAATAGTTTGGATTCCATCGGGCAAGAGGAGTTGCTGCAAGTATTGGCATTGTGCAAACATGCCTTTGCTTATTGTGCGGTCGGTGGTGTATCGGCTGCCGTCATAGCTTTGCCCGCCTGCTACAATGTTGGCGTCTCTCAGGTCAAGCACCGACAGTCGTCCGGGGGTATCGTTGTTTTCTCGGTCTTTACCCATCATGTCGCGAAGATAACCGATGTCGGTTCCGTTCAGTGGTCCGGCTATACTCAGTGAGTTGAAGTTATATTTATTTTCGTCGCCGATAGCTTCGCCCAGCATGCCTCCGGTTGTTACGATAATGGCTTTATCCGTATGGAAGTGATAAGGTTCGCTCCGGGTCTCGCCAATACTGTTGATGGCATACGCTTGTACTTCATAGTCGGCATCAATCTGCAAATGGGCAAGCCGTGCCTGGTAAGTGGTTGTCCCTTCCTTCGGGGAGAGGCTGACGCAATGTTCTTCCTCATCGCCTTCCTGCCGATAGTAGAAACCGGTAGCGCTGAGGCTTTCTCCGCCATTGTCTGTAATGTCGTAGGCCAATGTGATGCTGAGCGGCCCCTGGTTGAGCAACCGTATGCTGCTCAGTGTCGGGGCCACGTTGGGCTGTGTGCAAAAGGTCATAGTTTCACTGCGCACAGTGCTGTATCCGTTGCCGACCTCCAGACAATAATAATAAGTACGGCCTGGCTGCAGCCCTGTTAATAGGGTTGCGGCATGCAATTCGTTCGGGTCGCACGGAGCAGTCTCTTCCACACTGTCTGTAAGCCCATAGCGGAATCGGATGATTTTTACCGTATCTTCTCCCTGGAGTCGTACTTCGCCTTGCAGTAAGGCGCTGTTGCGAGTGATTTCTTCGGCCGGTTGCAGGTAGAGGGCCGGGGGCAGATTCAAGGGCTTACGTTCGTCTGTACACCCCGTCATTACTGTTACTAAGGCGAGGCAGAAGATGTATGCTATGCGCTTTATGTTCAGTCTTTCCATGTCTGTTTTCTTAAAAGTGCAGTCCTATTCCTACCGAAGCCTCCCAATACTTTGCGCGAATGGTCATGACTCCCGCCGACAGGGCAAGACGATAGAAGCGGTAAAGGCAACCGGCTTCGGCCGACAGGCCGTGGTATGTGTAGTCTTTGTTGCGTAGCCATGTGCCGTCATGCTGTTCCCATGTCGTTGTACGGCGTCCATAACCGATGCCTTCGTATAGGCAAAACTCATCTATCAGCCGGTGTATGCCTCCGGCCATTAGCGCCCAGCGGCTGTCTTTCGTCTTTCCGCTGTAGTAAGGCAGGCTTCCGTCTTCCAGCCGGCCATAACTGTCGCACGTCCCATGCGTAGTGGGGGAGGAGTGGAAGTCTGTTTGTGCCAATATATACGCCCCGTGTCTTCTCATGGCTGCCACCCGGATGCCCAGCGAAGGATGCCCTTGGCGGATGCCTGCGTTGAGCAATGCCAAGTAGTGCATGCGTTCACGTATGCGGCGTATGTGGGGTGAAGCAGACTTAGGGGGAATGGGCACATCATGTATCAGGGTGTCGAACCCCGCAGGGTAGGGCGTCAGCGGTTCTATCTTCTTGGGCTGCCTGTAGCCTAAGGGAGGGGTCAGCACCAGTTCGTAAGTCATGCGCGACTCCAGCGGCGCGGGAAACCGGTAATCGCGTATCACTCCCCATTGCGGGTGCTTGAGGGTGAGAAGACGGGTGCCGTTGGGCAGATACAGCCATATTTCGCCTACGTCGTTCCGGCGCTTGACGATGCCCAGCGGGGAAGAAAAGGCAAAGTCTTTATCGCCCACCACCTTGACTAGTGCGCATGCTTCTCCATTGAGGTCGCGCACAGGGTCAATGTAAGCGCTGATGTCATTGGGCAGCATGCGGAAGGTGCGTACACTGAACTCTTGGGCATGGGCAAGCCCTCCGGCAAGGCAGAGGAATGCTGCCATCAAGAAGCTGATGCACAGCAAGCGGTGATGATATGCGGCAGGGTAATCGTTCATTCTAAATTAAAGTTACTGATGTTGAACAGTTCGCTTTCCGGCAAGGGCGTGTGGTCTGCCTGCATGCGTGGCTGCCATGTGCGGACGTGGATTTTAGGGCTGGTCTCGTCGCGGAAGTCCCACAGCAGAAACAGGTATCCGTCGTCCGAATAGATGTCTGACCGGTATTGTTGCCGGAGGCTGACACCATAGATGCCCGGCCGTGTAGGATGCCGCATGATGTGGAAGTCGCTGAAGGTTACGTCAATCTGCCGGTTGGCCTTGAATACTTCCCGCAACCTGGCCAGGTACTCCCGTTTGCTCTTGACGTTGTACACTACCTGGGAAGGAGACAAATAGTTCTTTTCCTCTTGCGGTGCGGCATGCACCACAGTACCTACTACAATCAGGGCATGCTCGCTGAACAGCTGCTCCAGGAAGTCAATGTCTTTTGTGGTGTACGATGTGCGCAGGTGCTCTACGTAGTTCAGTATCATCCGCCGGTTTTCGGCATCGGTCTCTTCCAGTTTGCCCGATGTCACCTTGATTGCTTCTGCGTAGAATGGGTGTTGGCGGGCTACCTCGCGCCAGTCTTTTTGCTCAATCTGTATCGGGGTCGGTGAGGTCGGCTCAGCGGGCTTATGCGGGGTACGTGTTGCGGTGGCCGGGACATTCCTGGTGTGCTCGCCTTTTCCTATCGTGAACACTTGGGGCAGAAGGCCTCGGTCGGCAGGCGATTCTGCAATCTGCGTGTGAGTGGTGCCCACGAGTTTGCCTTCCCGGTTCATCAGCCCATAGTCTTTGCCTTGCCTCACTATGGCAAACCGGTCGTTGAGGTAACGGCCTATGGAGTCGTATGCCTGTGGTGTGACGGGCTGTCCGTCGGCATCCCACAGTTTCCATAGCTCTTCGCGGTAGACAGCCATCCGGTCGTCGCCCACCACGCGCATGTCTTGGTATAGGGCAGGGATGAGCGGATTGCCTTCCTCATCGATGCTTCCTGCGCCGTTGGCTGTATAGGTCACTATCATCCGGTGACTGCTGCGGGAAGCCCGGAGCACACTTTCCGGCAGATAGGACACCACGTTGCCTCGTTCGTCCAGCAGCCCCAGGTGCCCCGAGTGCTGCTCCTTGAAGAGCAGCCTGCCGTCGGAGAGGCGGGTGTCGAGCAAGCAGCCGGACAGCCGGACAGAGCCTTTCGGATGCCCGTCCGTGTCGATGAGCTGGAAGCCCGTTTCGCCTTGGCTGTTGTTCATTCCTACCAATGCCGTGCCTTCGTGGTAATCGTAAGCAAGGTCATAGATAGGGGGAACGGCGACGTTGCCCCGCGTATCCAGATAGCCATGCTTTCCCTGCGAGGTGATAAACAATGCCCGTCCGTTGCTGAAGTTGTGCATCTGCACGATGTCGTATTGCGGGTATTGAGTAGTGGAAGCGATGTTGTTGCCCCGGCGGTCGATGAGCAGGATGGGGCCTTGTGCCTCTTCTTGCGCCAAGGCTACGTCGGCAAAGAAGTGCCCGACGCGTGCAAAGCTTCTCGGGCTTACGGGATGTAGCGGGGAGTCGGTGCTGTGCAGCCTGAATCGCCCTTCTTCGTCGGGCACACTGAACATGCCTCCCACTACGGACGACGGCTGTTGCCGGAAGCTGCCCGCAGGCATCAGTATCTGTCCGTCTGCGCCCAGCAGACCCCACGACGCTCCTCCGTCGTCGCTGAAAGCCCATGCCTCCATCTCGTTTCCGGCGGTGCGCTGGCAGGCGCAGAGGGCAAGGGTGCCGATGAGCGCTACCCATGCCGCAAGCAGATATGTGTGCCCTTTGTGAATCATGATGCAAAGATACTGTTTTTTTCAAATGAGATGCCCTCCATCCTTTCCCCTCTTGTGCAGCGAAGAAAATCAGGAAGGCATCTCTCTCCTTTCCAATTCGATTAATGAGTAGAAAAAGTTAAGGCTCAGGTTTACGTTAGAGTTTGAATAGCGCGTTTAGTTACTCCAGTTTTCCAGTTCTCCGCCTATCTCAATCTTTATCTGCTCGGGATTCTTGGACACAACGAGCTGCACCGTGTGCTGTATGCCGGCCTTGAACACGAACTTGCTTTCGTACAGATAGGACACCCCTTGCATCACCACTTCTACCAGCGGCTGACGGTTGTCCAAGCGTTGGGGCACGGTGAGCACGGCATAGCGGTGGTTGCCCAGGCTCCGGGCGCGCAGGCTTTGTGCGGTGGCATATGGGTCGCGGGTCACGAGGCCTGCGCTGAGGTCGATGGTGGCATCGGGCACGGTGTTGTGCAGATATACTGCGGCGTCTTCGGGCAGGTCGCCTTCATAGTCTTCGCCTTTCACCAGCTGGATAAGTATGCGGCTCATACGGTGGGAGAAGGTGAGAGCAACGGCCTTGTCGCTTGCCGAGGCGTTTGGCGCCTGTGCCCACAGGAAGTCGCTTGCTTCGTAACCTTCCGGTGTGCTCTGGTCGGTAGCCACGCTGAAGGGCAGGTTGTCTGCCGATGATATGGTGGACAAATAGGGGTAGTAGCCGTAGATGTCGTACGTGCCGCCGTCCCAATAAATGATGCGTTCGGGTTTCCATAGGCTGCCGTCGAGAGTCAGGGCAGCGTTGTTCACGTAGTTTCCCGACACCTCAAGCGGGGCATCTTTCTGGGTAATGAATATGCCCACGCGATCGTCCTGCTCGAAGGCGGTATCGGTGGCTCGGGTGGTTTCGCCCGGGTGGGCGATGCGGAAAGTCATGACGTTGGCATCGGCCTGTCCCGCAGGCAGGTCGGCTTTCTCCTGGCAGGCTGTCGCGGCAAGCAACAGGGCCAAGGCAGTGGCGGATAGCAGTGTATGTCGTTTCATATAGGTTATGTTTTGGTAATGCAATGTAGTTTATAATGAAGCGTCTTAAGCGCGTGCGACCAAGGCTTTCAACCCTTGCGACCGGGGGTTGAAACGCTTGCAGCCGGGGCGTAGGCTGTGCTTTTACAGGTTGTCCAGCGGACTGCCACGATGTATCTGCGGCGGCATCTGGAAGCTGTGTATGCTTGTTCCGGTGTAAGGCTCGCGGGCAAAGCGGGTGGACACACTGGCTTCTACCTTGTCGTTGGCCTTGAAGTCTTCGAAGGAGTACTCCTCTCCGGCATAGGCCTTGATGCGGCGCACGATGCTTTCGCGGCTGATGGTGCTGTAGTAGGGGATGTCGTTGTTCATGCAGCTGTTCTGCTCCGAGCGGAACACGCCCCGGTTGTGCATGTATCCGCCTTCGAAGATGTCCACAAAGTCGCTGTACTTCTCGTCGTAGATAAGGTGGCTCCAAGGCACTTCGTTGGTCTTGCCGGTGAGGGAGAGGTTGTCGTACCATCCTTTGGATTTTGCAAGTTCAAACTCATAGACGTGCCCGCAGCATGTGCAGCCGCAGAAGTCGATGAACTCGTTGTGGTAGATGTACTCGTCGCCCAGCTTGCCGAAGCCGTGCCCTCCCGCCTCGTGCTGAATGACACCGCGCGTGTCCAGCGGGTAGCCGTAGGTGCTCATGGGGCAGAAGGCGATGGCCGAACCGTCTTCCCACATCTGGCAGATGCCGCCGTAGTCCGTGCTGTTGGGCACCATGATGATGAGCGACTGGTTGAGGTTGGCTTTGGTTACAGTAGTTTTCATGTCCAGTACGTACTGGAACACGGCATCATAGTCACACCGCAGGCCCACGCCGCCCGTGTAGGTGGTCTCGAACTTGGCGTAACGTATGGTGTTCACCGTGCCGATGCCCGTCTCCGGCGATACGGCGATGGCGGTGTAGACGTTGAAGTAGTCGCGGTAGGTCTTGTACGGCTCGATGCCGAAGAAATTCTCCACCTGCTCCTGCATGGCGGCCATGTACTCGCCCTCCGAAATGTCCTTCGCGTCGAAGCCATCACCCAGGAAGACGAGGTTGATGCCTCCCGTGTTTCCTTTCGTTGCCTTTTGCAAGGGGATGACTTCATCCTCGGCATGCTCGTAACCGTATTGGTTGACAGTGCACGTGTGGCGGTAGTCCTGGTCTTTCAGCTTGAAGACGATTTCGCCCGTGCGCTCGCTTGTGCCGCTCATCTGATCGATGGTCAGTACCAGTTCCGTTTTCTTGTTGCCGCTGGTTTGCGAGAGGCTGCACCAGCTGGGTATGCTCTCCACCTCCCATTCGCCCTCAGCGTCAATCACCAAGTCGCGTGTGCAGCGGGTGCTGATGGCGTTGGCAATGTTGGGGCGGCACACCAGTTCGCGGTGGGCGGCGATGCGCTTGAAGTCGCTCCAGCCCGGCGAGGCCTGGTATTGCTGGATGGCGCTTTCGGGGACTTCAAGGGTGAAGTTGTCCTTGGGGACGCCGTTGAAAGCGCCGGAACCTACATAAGGAGGCATATCACTTTGGCAAACTATACTGCCTATGCCAAAGCAGTTGGAGAAAGCTGTACTTGCTATGGATTCCAAACTTTGTGGTAAAGTCAATCCTTCAATGCTACGGCATTCAGCAAAAGCATTGTTGCCGATAGAAAGAAAACCTTCCGGGAATTCGAGCGTACCCATCAATCTCCAATTGTTTGCAAAAGCATTGTCTCCAATGGAAATTAGTCCCTTGGGGAATATGACTTCGGTAAGGTCGCAATAATTGAATGCATCATTAGACACGCTGGTTAATTTTTGTGGTAAAATGAGTGAACCTTTTAACGGTGTGTTTTGAAAAGCTCTTTGTCCGATATAGGTAATGTTGTCATGCAAAATTAATCCGCCATTGAATCCGGTTTCAGTAAAACAGTCTTCTCCGATTTCTGTGATTTTTTCTGGAATAGTCAGATCACCTGTAAGATTTTTGCATCCTCTAAATGTACTTGGCTCAAGTTTTTCTAATTTGGATGGGAGATGTAGATTTCCATATAAGTTTTTACAGTCATAAAAAGCCATTGGTCCAATGTACTCAATATCCTCACTCAGTTGTAATTCACTAGTGAAACCACAACTGCTGAATGCACTACCATCGATATATTGCAGTGTAGATGGTAGTCCTAAAGTTCCACGTAATGCTGTGCAGTTAGAGAATGCCGCTCCACCTATATAAGTTACTCCTTCTGGTATTATAAGAGAACCTGTCAAATTATAGCATTGGCTAAAAGCATTATCTCCAATCTTAGTTAATTTACTGGGCAAGATTATAGATGTTAATTTAGAGTTATTGAAAAATGCTTGTCGAGGAATCTCATTATCTTTTCCATCTACAAAAGCTGCTCCTCCTGTGTATTCATAAACAGTTTCCCCTCCTTTTATTGCCACCTCTTTCAGATTAATAGCTCTTAGGTTGGTCATAAAGAAGTTCATCGTGATAAAGTCTTCTGCTGTTATCTCCCCCGTCACTTTCAAGTTTTCTATCTGGGTATAGTCTTTGCCTGCCGCCGTAATTGCTTCTTTCAACTTTCCTGCTGTCGATTCAATCACAACGTATTCCTTCAAGGTGGCATCATGCGATACATTGTCATTCTCCCAGGCTGTGATGCTTTCTCCAGCCAGATTGAAGGTGTAGTCGCCTGTCTCTGTGCGTTTGTTTACTTCAATAGTGAAGTTGTGCATCTTGCCGCTGGTATAGGTAAATGCCTCCTCGCGTGAGAAGTCGTAAGTAGTGCCATCTACGGTAATGGTGAAAAGTACCGTGCCCGCACTAATGGTTTGCGGCACTACGATGGCGCGGAATACATTGTCCTTTTCATAAGGGATGATGCCTGTTGCAGCTACTTCACCTGTAGCAGTCACGTTGCCAGTGGCAAGGTCTATGATTGCGTTTTGCTTGGTGTTGCGCACAAGCACACTCTTTTCCAAACCTGCCCACTCCCCATTGGCAAAGCCTTCGCCTTCTACGAGGGTGATGCGCGGACTGCTCATACGGTGGCGCATCGGAATGCGAATGACTTTCTCTGTTGGGGCCACATCTCCTGCCTTGCCCCATAGGAAATCGCTGGCTTCATAGCCGCCCATATCGCCTGTTGTGGATGCCTGGTCTTTCTGCACCTGGAAGGAATAGGCGTTTACATCATCGGGTGTTCCATAGGGATAGTAACCATAAACATCGATGTGGGTGTTATTGTCTTTCCAATATATGTCATAGGCAGACTCCCATTGGTTGGCTGTTTCGTCAAACGTATGCTTCACGTTGGTGCCCCGGTTGCCACTGGTTTGTAGCGTGCCAGGTGTACTGCCATTGTAGTCTACAATGTAAACCCCTATGGCATCGCCGTCGCAGAATCCGCTGTCGTTGACACGGGTTATGGCCACTTGCTCAATTTCTCCGGACAGCATGATGGGGCGTCCTTGGCCGGTTGTTTGCCCGTCTCCTCCGGGGTAGTCGTCGTTGCAGGCCACTGCTCCTGCCAATGTGGCAAGAAGGACGAGACTTTTGATAAGAGATGTTTTCATATTTATCATGTTAAGGAAATATATTCAAAGTTTTTTATCCTACCGTTCCTCCATAGTCTATGTTGTCTGTTTCCCAGCCGGTAATGTCCACTTGCAGACCCTCTCCGTTTTTGTCCACCGTCAGAGTGAAGCTATGTTGTTTCCCGCTTTCAAAAGAGAACTCCTGCTCTATGGTATAAGGATTGCCGTTGATGGTGACGGTAATGTGCAAAGCAATGTCTTGCGGCACAACCCATGCGCGAAATGACTGCCCGTCAGAATCTCTCAGGAAACGGATGTCGCTGCTTCCTCCTGTCGGGGTGGCGGTACCCTGTGCCAGGTTGAGTATGGCTTTGTGGTGAGCATTGTTCAGTACGACTTGTATGTCGGCATCCGCCAAGTCTGTTGTTGTAAATCCCTTGCCTGCCGTGAGGTTCACCACTATCCGGCTGAATAAGGGGGCAAGTGTAATGTGGACAGCAGATGCGGTAGGCTTTTGTTTTGCCGTCTTGCCCCATAGGGCGTTACTCGAATCGTAAGCAGATGCCGTACTTTGGTTTGTTTTTATTTCAGCGGGGTAGGCAGTGATGTCTGCAACAGTAGAGGCATAAGGGAAATAAGCGTAGAAGTCTGCCGGGGTAGTGTCGTCTTCCCAATAGACTGATGATTGCGATGTCCATGTATTTCCGGAATAACTGAACGGCATGTTGTCCACATGGTTCCCGGCTGTTTGCAGGATGGGAGGGGTGCTTCCCGCATAGTTGGCCACATAGAGCCCGATGCGGTCGCCTGTCTCGAAGGCTGTGTCTGTGGCGCGTGAAGCAGGTGCCGAGATGCTACAACTGAGCTTGATGGGCAGTAATCCAGGGGAAGGTGGTTCAGGCTCGTCAGGGTTGTTGTCGGACGAACAACTGCCTGCAAGCAGCATTGCCAGGCACATTGCCCACTGTGCCAACCTCATTCCCGGATTTAATTTCTCCATAACTTATAGGTGTTATTGTAGGTACTTTGTTTGTGTTGGCAAAGATAGCACCTCCCCCAACACCAATCAAGTTCATGTTGGTTCACACAAGTGTTAAAGTCCGGGGGACGGGAAGGGGGCGGTAGGCTCAGATGCGCTTTCCCTGCCAATGGCCATGCCTCAGGTAGAGGTAGCTGAACAGCAGGATGGCGGCGGAGTAGACGAACTCAGCTGTCCAGCACACGGCCACGTCCATGCGGCGGATGAGGATGACGTAGGTGATGTAGGCAGTGTAGAGTGCCAGCGCCGACAGCTCCAAGGCGAGGGCACTGCGCGTGTTGCCCGTGCCGGAGACGGACTGGAAGTAGATGAACGCCGGGACGGACAGCACGTAGGAGGCGCACAGCACCCACAGCGACTGGACCGAGGCTGCCCGCAGCCCCGCCATGTCGGTGTAGATGCTGAGCACCGCGTCGGGGAAGAGGCAGCACAGGGCGGCCAGGGGGGTGACAAACAGATAGGCCAGCCGGATGTGCTTGCCGATGAGCCGGGGCACCTCGGCCGTGTGGCCCGCCCCGATAAGGTTGCTCACCAGCGACCCGCAGGTCGAGGCAAAGGCACTCACCATCATGAACAGCAGTCCCGATACGCTGCGCACAATGTTGGTGATGGCCAGCGGCTCCTGCCCCAGGTGCTCTATATAGAGGAAGAACAGAAACCAGGTGGACAGCGACACGCAGTTCTGTATCATCGTCCACAGCGACACGCCCAGCATCCGCCTGAGGGTGGAAAAGTGGAAGCGCGGCAGTCTGTCCAGTCCATACTTCCGCAAGTCGATGTGCCGCCGGGTGTACACGATGAAGAACACCAGCGACACCGCTTCGGCCAGCGACGACCCTATGGCCGCGCCCGCAATGCCCAGGGCCGGAAAGCCCAGGTTGCCGAAGATGAGGATGTAGTTGAACACCACGTTGCTCAGCACCATCACGATGGAGTTCAGCGTCAGCGTCTTGGTCTGCGTGGTGCTGAGGAAGAAGGCGCGGAACATCACCGCGTTGAACGAGAACAACGCGCCGAATACCCGCCAATGCAGGTAGCTTGTAGCCGCTTCGTATATCTCCGGCGACGAGATGATGCGCTTCAGTATGATGGGCGAGAAGAAGAACGACAGCACAAACATCACCACCGCCATGGTGCACTGGAAGTAGATGCCGTGGTAGAACAGGCGGCCTATCTCCCTGTACTCGCCTTCGCCGTTGCGCCTGGCCATGAGTATCTGCGCCCCGATGCTGAAGCCGAAAGCCACCATGAAGATGACGATGTAGAACACGCCCGCGATGGCCGACGCCCCAAGCTCCACCTCGCCCACGCGGCCCAGGAAGGCTGTGTCCGTCATGCCAATCATCTGCTCCATCAAGAGGCTGATAAGGATAGGGTAGGCTATGTGCCATATCTGGCGGTTGGTGTAAGTAGTAGGTATGTTTGCCGTATTGTTCATAAAAGTTGACATCTGAATAAAAAACAATTAAGAGTATAAGCCACCCGACCTAACTTATACTTTTAGCCTGGCTAACTTATACTCTTAGGTAGGCTAACTTATACTCTTAGCCAAGTTAACTTATACTCTTTACTTCAGTCAGCAGTATGACCTGATTATCAGTCTATTGCTCAAACTGTGGTTTAAGGGAAAAGTTCTTTACACTTACTTGCGCTTCTGCTGCATCTGCTCCCGTTGCCGTTGCATTTCTTCGGCCTGCTTCTGCATGGCCTCCAGGCGGGCGGCAAAGCCGGTCTTGCGTATCTGCTTCGGGTCTTTCTTATTGGCCTCCAGTTGGGCAAGGAGCTTGGCCTCGTCGGTGGTGCGGCGCAGGATGATGGTGGTGATGATGCTGACGAGCGTGGACACGAAGTAGTAGTAGTTCAGTCCGGCAGGATATTCGTTCAAGATGAAGAGGAACATCAGCGGCATGAGGTACGACATCCACTTCATGGCTGCCATCTGCGGGTTGGCACCCGTGTCCTGCTGCTGCATCATGAACTTCACGTTCAGCAGGTTGGTTACCGTCATCAGCACGCAGAACAGGCTGAGGTGGCTTCCTATCAAGGGTATGTGGAAGGGGAAGTGGATGAAGGCATCGTAAGTGGACAGGTCGTCGGCCCACAGGAAGCTCTCCTGGCGCAGCTCGATGGCGCTGGGCACAAACATGAACAGGGCCATGATGATAGGCATCTGCAGCAGCATGGGCAGGCATCCGCCCATGGGGCTGACGCCGTACTGGCTGTAGAGGGCCATGATTTCCTGCTGCTTCTTCATGGCGTCTTCCTGCTTGGGGTATTTCTTATTGATTTCGTCTATTTTCGGCTTCAGCACCCTCATGCGGGCGGAGGACATGTAGGTCTTCCACGTAGTGGGGTAGATGACGGCCTTCACAATGAGCGTCATGAGCAGCAGCACCATGCCCATGCTCAGGCCCCAGCCTTGCAGCCAGTCGAAGATGTTGATGGTGAACCACTTGTTCACCCAGCGCAGGATGGGCCAGCCCAGGTAGACCAGCTTCTCCAGCTCCCAGTCCTCGGTGCGCCCCTTGTCGAGGGCGGTGAGTGTCTTGTAGTGGTTGGGGCCCAGGTAGAAGTAGAGCTGCGTGGCCGTCTGCCCCGTGGGGTCGAACTGCGCGCTCATCTCGGCGGTATAGTCTTTGATGTATCCGCTGCCCCTCTCCTCCAGCTTCGAGGTGAGCTTGGTGTTCTCGAAGCTGTCCTCGGCCAGCAGTACGGTGGAGAAGAACTGGTCTTTGAAGGCAATCCAGTCCAGGGGCTCGGCCACTTCCTCCTCGTCGTCGCTGCTGTTGGAGAGGTAGTCGGTGCCTTCGCCCGTCACCTTGTAGGTCAGCTCGGCCAGGCGGTTCTCGAAGGTGTAGCCCTGCTCCAGCTGGCGGATGCGCTGTGCCCACTCTATGTCCACATGCTTGTTGGTGGATGCCAGCTTGCCGTCCATGCCCACTGCCCGGATGGTGAAGTCCACCAGGTAGCTGTCGTGGTGCAGGGCATAAGTGAAGTCTATGTAGCTCTCCTCATTGGCGGCCAGGCGCATGGTGACGGTGCTGTCCGTCTGGTTCACAGGGGTGAAGTAGTAGTCTTGTGTCTGGATGGTCTCCCGTGTGTTGTAGAACAGGAAGTTCATCGAGGCATCCGCCCCGCTGAACAGACGGACGGGCGTCTGCCTGTCTTGCTCCATGTATTCCTTCAGTTGGGCGAACGACACGCGTCCTCCCTTGCTGGCTATGTTCAGGGTCATGAGGTTGTTCTCCAGCGTTACCTGCTCGTCGGTGCCCTTCAGTGCGGCATAGAACAGGGCAGTGGAGTCGTTCAAGGCGTTGGCGCGCTCGTTGGCCAAGGCAGCCTCGGCTTTGGCTTTCAGGTCGGCTTCACGTTGTTGCACTTGGGCTATGGAGTCGTAGTAACGCTGTTGTGCCTCCAATTGCTCCTGGCTGGGACGGCTCAGAATGCTGAACCCCACCAGCAGGATGCCGATAAGGACAAGTCCGGTAATGGTATTTTTATCCATTGGTGTCTGATTGTTTACGTATATTTATTGTATGAATGGTTTAACATGAAGAATCCTTATTGCTGCTTGCCTTCGTTCTCAATGGCTGCCTTTACAAACGAAAGGAACAACGGGTGCGGATGGAGCACGGTGCTGCTGTATTCCGGATGGAACTGCGTGCCGACATACCACTTCAGCGTGGGTATCTCTACTATCTCCACCAGGTCGGACTCTGGATTGATGCCCGTGCACTTCATGCCGGCTGCCTCAAACTCGGCCTTGTACTGGTTGTTGAATTCGTAGCGGTGGCGATGGCGCTCCTGTATGTGCTCCGTGCCATAGGCTTCGTAGGCCTTGCTGCCTTTCTTCAGCACGCATTCGTAAGCGCCCAGACGCATGGTGCCGCCCATGTTGGTGATGGACTTCTGCTCCTCCATGATGTCGATGACGTTGTGCGGGGTCTTCTCGTCCATCTCGCGGCTGTTGGCATCGGCATAGCCCAGCACGTCTCTGGCAAACTCAATGGCCATGCACTGCATGCCCAGGCAGATGCCGAAGGTGGGAATGTCATGTGTGCGGGCATACTTAATGGCAACGAACTTGCCGTTGATGCCCCGCTCGCCAAAGCCCGGGCCGATGAGCACGCCTGCCATGCCCTTCAGCATCTCGGCCACGTTGTCGTCGGTCAGTTTTTCGCTGTTCACGAAGTCCACCGACACTTTGCGGTCGTTGTAGGTGCCGGCTTGCGACAGGGCTTCACGGATGGATTTGTAAGCATCCTGCAGGTCATACTTGCCCACCAGTGCGATGTGTATGGGGGGCGTATTTTCTGCTTTGTGGCGACGCTCCAAGAAACTGCGCCATGGTCCCAGGCCCGGGGTGTCGCCCACGGGAAGCCCCATTTTCTTCAGGATGGTGGCATCCAGCTTCTGCTCCTGCATCAGGATGGGTACCTCGTAGATGGTGGGCGCGTCGATGCTCTGCACCACGGCCTCCTCGTCCACGTTGCAGAATTGAGCTACCTTCTTGCGCAGGTTGGTGCTCAGTTCATGCTCCGTGCGCAGCACCAGTATGTCCGGCTGAATACCTGCGCTTTGCAACTCCTTCACCGAGTGTTGCGTAGGCTTGGTTTTCAGTTCGCCGGCAGCAGCCAGGTAGGGCACGTAGGTGAGGTGCACGCATAAGGCGTCGCGCCCCAGTTCCCACTTCAGCTGGCGGATGCTTTCCAGATAGGGAAGGGATTCAATATCGCCCACCGTACCACCTATTTCTGTAATTACGAAATCAAATTTATACTTGTTGCCCAGCAGCTTCACGTTTCGCTTAATCTCGTCGGTGATGTGCGGAATGACTTGAATGGTTTTCCCCAAATAGTCGCCATGGCGCTCTTTGTCGATGACGCTCTTGTAGATGCGGCCCGTGGTGATGTTGTTGGCCTTGGTAGTCTGTATGCCCAGAAAACGCTCGTAGTGTCCCAGGTCGAGGTCGGCTTCATGTCCGTCCACGGTGACATAGCATTCGCCATGTTCATAGGGGTTCAGCGTGCCCGGGTCGATGTTGATGTAAGGGTCAAACTTTTGGATGGTTACTTTATAGCCCCTGGCTTGCAGCAGCTTACCGATGGAAGACGAAATGATGCCCTTGCCCAGCGAAGAGGCAACGCCACCGGTTACGAAAATGTACTTTGTTTCTCCCACAATACTTTGTTTTTTATATTTGATTTATTCTCTTTATTTTACAACTCGACAGGAAACGCCCATTGCTTCCCGCCTTAAAAAGCGCAAAAATACAAAAAAAGAGGGAGAACGGAAATATTTCGTGCCGACGTTTTCACTAAAATTTAGGATTCCCGTCGTTCCCCAGTCGTATTTGCTTCGCTTCTCCTTCGGTCCTCCTTCGTTCTTGCTTCGCTTCTATAGGAGCGAGCATGGAGCGAAGGGGAATCGAAGCAAGGCTCTTGCAAAGGCGTTGTCTCGCCGAGAGAAAGACAACGCCTTGTCGAGAGAAAGGCATCAGCCGGGCAATTGGCATAACTTTTGCTGCTTTTTCCGGCAAAGCAATGTTGCTTGTAAACCAAATGACGTGACATGAACCACATCTTTACCCAAACCTTGCAGGAATGGTATGCCGTGAACAAGCGCGACTTGCCATGGCGGCATACACAGGACCCTTACTTGATATGGATATCGGAAATCATCCTGCAGCAGACCAGGGTGGCACAAGGCTACGACTACTTTGTGCGCTTCGTGCGCCGTTTTCCCGACGTGAAGGCCTTGGCTTCGGCCTCGGAAGAAGAGGTGCTGAAGTATTGGCAGGGATTAGGTTATTATTCGCGGGCACGCAACCTCCATGCGGCGGCGCGGAGCATGAAGGGCGGCAAGTTTCCCGGCACATACGAGGAAGTGCGGGCACTGAAGGGGGTGGGAGACTACACGGCGGCGGCCATCTGCTCGTTGGCCTACGGCATGCCCTATGCGGTGGTGGACGGCAATGTGTATCGCGTGCTGGCACGCTATTTTGGTATCGACGCGCCCATCGATTCGGGCAAGGGGAAAAAACTCTTTGCTGGGCTGGCGGACGAGATGCTGGATAAAAAACGGCCGGCCGAATACAACCAGGCCATTATGGACTTTGGCGCCCTGCAGTGTGTGCCGCGCGACCCGGCGTGCAATGTATGCCCTTTGGCAGAAAGCTGTGCGGCCCGGGCCGAGGGCAAGGTGGCCCAACTCCCCGTGAAGCAGCATAAGACGCAGACGGCCAACCGCTACTTCAATTACCTATATGTGCGCATGGGCGAAGACATCTTGTTGCACAAACGGACGGGAGATGACATTTGGAAGAACCTGTATGAGCTGCCTTTGATAGAGGTTGACCATGATATGCAGGAAACTGAGTTGCTGGCTTCCGGTGCATTTCGTGCTCTCTTTGCCGAAGGCGAAACCCCACTTGTCCGGGTAATGCAACGAGGAGTAAAGCATGTGCTGTCCCACCGGGTGATTTATGCCAACTTCTACGGGGTGGAGTTGCCTCAGAATTCACGTTCTTTTTCTGGTTATACCCGCATCAAGATTGCCGATTTGGAAAATTATGCCTTGCCACGGCTGGTACATGCATTTTTAGAAAATCAGTTATAAAAGATGCCCATGCTCTTGCTTCGTGTGGATATTCTTGTTAATTTTGGCAGCAAATTTTAAAAACGGAAGTTATGTCAGTAAATAAAGTGATATTGATAGGAAATGCAGGACAGGACCCTAAAGTGACTTATTATGACGGTGGAAGCTGCGTGGCACAATTGCGCTTCGCCACCACGGAGAAAGGGTATACGCTGCAAAACGGTACCCAGATACCCGACCGCACAGAGTGGCATAACTTGATTTTCCGTAACCGCTTGGGTGAAATCGTGGAGAAATATGTGCACAAAGGCGATAAGCTTTATGTGGAAGGTAAAATACGTACCCGTTCGTATGACGACCAGGCTGGCATCAAGCGCTATGTCACCGAAATTTTTGTGGACAATATGGATATGTTGTCTCCTAAGCCGATGGCCGGAGGGGGCAATGCCTTGAATCCTTCACCGGCAGCCCAGCCCGTTGCACCGGCACAACCTCAGCCGGCCGCAAGCCAGGCGGACGACTTGCCCTTCTAAAACCTATGTCGAACTAAAATAAATATCTTTGGACTCAGACGTTTTTCTATACCATTTGAATGCCGCCTTTGGCGGAGTGACTGTGTATGCCCCATCGGTAGATGCTGTTGTCGCCATAGTGTTGGCCACGTTGTTGCTGCTGGTTTCGGGCTTTACATCTGCTTCGGAAACCGCATTTTATTCCTTGTCTCCATCCGATGTGAATGAGGTAGGCGAGAAGAAACGCCCGGCCGACGTAAAGATAAGCCGTCTGTTGGGCAGTTTCGACTGCCTGATGGCCTCCATGCAGATAGCCAACACTTGTGTAAACGTGGTGGTGGCAGTGCTTTACACCTATTTTTTCCTGAATGTGTTTTATTTTGATGCCGAGGTGGTGTCGCTGCTGCTTTTGGTCGTTTCCCTCATCATATTGTTGCTCTTTTTCGGGGAATTGGCGCCAAAGCTGTATTCCGTGCAAAAGCCATTGGCCTTCTGCCGGTGGGCAGCCGGAGGGGTCTCCGTGCTTTGCACCCTGTTTTATCCGTTGGCCTCTATGGCAGTGCGCTGCACGGCTTTTTGCAACAAGTACCTTGCTTGCAAGAAGCACAATATGCCTTCGATTGACGAACTGTCTCATGCATTGGAGTTGACGGATAAGTCGGAATTGGCGGAAGAAAACAACATGCTGGAGGGAATTATCCGCTTCGGCGATGAAACGGCTAAGGAGGTAATGACTCCCAGGCCGGATATTGTAGATTTGGATATTCGCACCCCATTCAAAGACGTGCTGAAGTGCATTGTGGAAAATGTATATTCGCGTATTCCGGTATATGCGGAAACCAAGGACAATATAAAGGGGATACTTTACATCAAAGACTTGTTGCCTCATCTGAATAAGGGTGACAACTTCCGATGGCAGTCTTTGATACGACCTGCCTATTTTGTCCCTGAAACCAAGATGATAGATGACCTTCTTCGGGATTTTCAGACGAATAAGATACACATTGCCATAGTGGTCGATGAATTCGGGGGGACATCAGGCATCATTACGATGGAAGACATTATAGAGGAAATTGTAGGCGAGATTCACGATGAGTATGATGAAGAGGAATCCACCTATGCCACCGTAAACGACCATACCTGGATTTTTGAGGGAAAAACCCTGCTGACAGACTTCTATAAGGTGACCGGGCTGGCAGAAGAATCGTTTGAAGATGTGGTGGGCGATGCTGACACCTTGGCAGGCCTTGTGCTGGAATTGAAAGGCGAGTTTCCGGCGTTGCATGAAAAAATTGCATACGACAAATATGAGTTTGAAGTCCTGGAGATGGATAACCGGCGCATCTTGAAGATAAAATTTGTCGTTACTCCTTAAACCGTGATTTGTATTTGCTGTAATGCCGGTCTTTTTACAACATAGGGAGCTTCATTATTGTTGGGCGGTGTGGAAAATAGAGGAAACGGCGGATGAATTGTTGGCCATGCTTCCCCACGCAGACGCTTATGCACAAGAGGCGCGACGTTTTGCATCGGAAAGCCGACGCTTGGAGTGGCTGGCGGCCAGGGTATTGCTTTGCGCCATGCTTGGCAAGGAAAAGCGCATAGCTTACTATCCCAATGGAAGGCCTTATTTGCCGGATGACCCGAGGCACATCAGCATTTCGCACACTAAAGGATATGTGGCGGTAATTTTGGGCGAAAACCCATTGTCTGGAGTAGGAGTCGATATAGAACAATACGGTGAGCGTGTCCGCAGAGTAGCAGACAGGTTTGTCCGTGATGATGAAATAATCCATAGCTATAAAGACACGGATATTTGGGCATTGCTGCTCCATTGGTCTGCCAAAGAGACTGTCTATAAATGTTTGGACGAGTCTGAAGTGGATTTTCGGGAACATTTGCATGTCATGCCTTTTATTCTTGGTGAAAAAGGAACGTTTGACGTGTGTGAATATAGAACTTCCCGAAAAAGAAAATATGTTGTTCACTACCTGCTTCATCTGAAGTTTGTATTGACATGGACGTGTTTTTATTGAGATAAGGAATATTTCTGCGGACATTTTAAGCATAAAATTTGTGATTTCCGTAAAAAAACGTACCTTTGCACCGCAATTAAGGCTGGTTCCGTAGCTCAGCTGGATAGAGCAACGCCCTTCTAAGGCGTGGGTCCTGCGTTCGAATCGCAGCGGAATCACAAAAAGCAGCTGTTTTATGGGGCTGCTTTTTGTTTTTTATTCCTTTGCTTTACCGTTGCGAATATTAACAGAAAACTAATATCAAAATGCATCCACAAACCACTTACCTTGAGTCGAAGCCACATTATGAAATTTTGGACGGGCTTCGCGGAGTAGCGGCTATCATGGTCATCATTTTCCATTTTTTCGAAACCCATTCGGGAGGAAACCATGTGATTCAAATTGTCAATCATGGCTATTTGGCGGTCGATTTCTTTTTCATGCTTTCGGGCTTTGTAATAGGATACGCCTACGATGACCGATGGGATAAAATGACGTTAGGTACTTTCTTTAAGCGGCGTGTCATACGTCTTCATCCTATGGTAATTATGGGTTCTATTATAGGGGCAGCCCTGTATTTTTTTCAGGATTCTCCTTGCTTTCCTATGATGGAAGGGGTATCTGTGGGGACGGTACTGCTGGTTATGTTATTAGGCTGTACCTTGTTGCCGCTGCCTTTGAAGTGGGATATTCGCGGGTGGACGGAAATGCATCCGCTGAACGGGCCGGCTTGGTCTCTTTATTATGAATATATCGCCAATATCCTTTATGCCTTGTTTATCCGTAAATTCAGCAAAGTGGCTCTGACGATATTGGTGGTAATAGCCGGCTGTTTTACCGTCTATCGTGCATTGACAGCTCCTGCTGGAGATATGGTAGGCGGATGGGCATTGAATTGGGAGCAACAGTACGTGGGCTTTGTGCGCCTGATGTATCCTTTCTTTGGCGGCTTGCTTTTGTCGCGTTTAGGATGGTTGATAAGGCTGAAGAAACGTGCCTTTTGGTGGTGTAGCTTGATAATAGTGGTCATGCTTTCGCTTCCCCGTTTCGGTGGTGAGGAGCATTATTGGATGAATGGACTGTATGAAGCAGGTTGCATTCTGTTCCTTTTCCCGGTCATTGTGGCCATGGGAGCTGGTGGAAAGGTGACGGGTAAACGCTCTACCGCTATTTGTAAGTTCTTGGGTGATATTTCATATCCCATTTATATTACGCATTATCCTATTATTTATGTGTATACGGCATGGGTGTATAATAATCAGATAACTCTTTGGGAAGGGCTTCCTTACCTGCCATTGATATTGGTAAGTGCCATTGCTTTGGCTTATGGCTGCTTGAAGTTGTATGATGAGCCACTACGAAAGCGTCTTACCGACCGTTTCTTGAAACACAAGAAAGCATCTTGATGCTGTTTTTAGAGCATAAAAAAACGCCCGTTGCTAATTTACAGCAACAGGCGTTTTTTATTTGTTACACCAATTACTTGATGTCAATGACTTTCTTTGATTTCTCCTTGGCTTCTTCCGTGAATTTCGGGAGTTCTATATTCAGAACGCCATTTTCCACATGAGCCGAAATCTTTTCTTTATCCACATCGTCAGGCAGAATCATGGTCTGTTGGAACTTAGAGTAAGAGAACTCGCGACGCAGGTAGCGTCCTTCTTTCTTGTTCTCATCTTTGTTCTCGCTTTCACTCTTCTTTTCCATAGAGATGACCAAGTTGTTGTCTTCATCGATATGGACATTGAAGTCTTCCTTCGTCATGCCAGGGGCAGCCAATTCTACTTTATATTCATTTTCTGTCTCAAAGACGTTGATGGCAGGGGCGGTAGCGTTGGCCTTTATCATCCAGTCGTTATCAAAGAAATCATTAAAGATGCTCGGTAACCAATTTTGTGTTCTTCTAACAGGTGTCATAGTCAATATCTCCTATTTTTAAGTTAAACATTCAAATTGTTTTGAACTCCGGCTCTTTGTGTTTTCTGTGTCACCTTTCGGCTTCACCTTGTGTTTCTTGAACCGTTGTTCGCATAAGATATGGCAAACTACGTGCCAATAGATATTTGAGGTTTTTATTGACTATTTGTCATTGTTTCTCTGACTAAACGGCTATAATTATGACATTTTGTTAGAAAATGTGCGGGAATTCCTTATAGCAGTTTAAAGCGTATTCTCCACCGTCTGGCTGCTTCGTCCCAATCCTGGCTGATGATTTTGAAGGTACCTATTTCTGAAGTGTTGGCTACGTGTGTGCCAATGCAGAGGCATTCGTCGTAATCGCCGACTTTTACTATGCGCACGGTGTCGGAGGCATTAGCCGGCAGGCGCTCCATATCAAACCGTCCTTGGGCTTCTTCCTGAGTGATGTATTCAGTGGTGACGGGAAGGTGGCGCGCAATGACTTCGTTGACCATATTTTCCAACTTCTCAATATCTGCTGCGCTTGGACAAGATTCAAGGTGATAATCCAGTTTGCTCTTTTTCCGTTCAATGTGTGCCGAAATGGAACGTCCGCATCCGAATAGCCTTATCATGGTTTGGTTGATGATGTGTTCGGCGGTGTGCATGGGGGCAATTGCAGCATCTTGAAATTTAGGGCTTGGCTGATTTAGTTCTATTTCCGTGTTCATATCTGATAATGACTTATAAAATAACAGCGCAAAGATATGGAAAAAATCAATTGCACACTTTACGTGTCGAGAGGACAAAAACGCATATTGATTATCATTTCATGGTGATATTATAAAAAAACGTTTTACTTGCCCTTTCTTTCGCCGCTTCTCGCTATATTTGTCCCCAACTCAATAGAAAGATGGAACGAATGTGAAACGATTGGCTGTCATAATGGCGATGTTGTGGGCGTTGCTCTGCATGGCGGGGGCAGTGTCGCTTCCCCGTCCGCATCCGGTGGCGCCCGATGCCGCTATGCGTTCGGCGGACAGCATTATGCAGCAAGTCATCTTTTTTGCCCCCATGTATGCCAAAGCGGTGGAGAGCTATAAAGCCAGCCTGTACATCAAGGGCTATGTGGACATTCGGAAGAAAAACCACATCCTGCGCTTTGTGCCCTCCATGTTCCGCTTGCGCAAAGGCGTGAGGGAATACATGGTGGAGTCGTACAGTGACTTACACTTCACCGCCCCTAATCTCTACGACCAGAAGGTGAAGGCCAGCGTGGGCACCGTGCGAGAGTTTTGGAGCATGGATGAACGCCTGCCCGAATATTTCTATGTCAATGTTTATGCCCCCACACTGTTTTATGATAAATTCATCTCTCCTTTGGCGCCCGACGCTAAGAAGTATTACGCATATCGCATTGATTCGGTAATGCAAAGCAAAGGTGGAGAATTGCAATACCGCATTCGCTTCATTCCCAAGAGCAAGAGCTTCCAGTTGGTGGGGGGATACCTGGTGGTGAGCAACGACGTGTGGAGCGTGCGCGAGATACGCTTTGCCGGACGCTCCAGCCTGGTGCGCTTCAACAACCTGGTACGCATGGGCGAAGTGGGTGCCGCCGACGAGTTCTTGCCCGTCAGTTGCCACTTGGACGGCAGGTTCCGCTTCCTGGGCAATGTCATTGATGGCGACTATACGGCCGTGCTGGACTATGGCGAAATCATTCCACACCAGTTTGACTTGCCCCCGCGCCAGGGTAAGGAGCAATACGACCTGACGGACTACTATACCTTGCGTTGCGACACCAATGCTTACCGCCGCGACACAGCCTACTTCAACTCCATCCGCCCGTTGCCACTTACGGAGCACGAGCAGGGACTGTATCGCGACTACTTCCTGCGTAGCGATACCCTGCGTAATCCGCCACGGAAACGCAGTAAACATTTAGAGTTTTGGGGGCAGGTAGGCGATGTGCTCACCAGCCGCTACACTGTTGACCTGGCACAGATAGGCAGTGTGCGCTGCTCGCCCCTCATCAACCCCTTCCTGCTAAGCTATAGCGGCAGCAACGGTTTCTCGTACAAGCAGGAATTCAAGTACAACCGACTCTTTACGGGCGACCGCCTGTTGCGCGTCAGGCCGCAGATAGGTTACAATTTTTCTCGTAAAGAGTTTTACTGGCGCGTGCGTGCCGACTTCGACTACTGGCCCCGCAAGCGTGCCGCCGTGCATGTGGATGTGGGCAACGGCAACCGTATCTACAGCAGCGACGTGCTGGACGACCTGAAGTCCATGCCCGACAGCCTGTTCAATTTCGACCAAATACATTTGGATTACTTCCGCGACCTGTACTTCAAGTTCTACCACACGTGGGAGATTGTAAACGGCCTGACGCTCGACGTGGGTCTCACCTTGCACCGGCGCACGGAAGTAGAGCGCTCCAACTTTCAGATAAACTACCCCGTCATCAGCCCCTCCGGCGGTTCGGCTTCTGCGCAGGCCACGGCCACTACTCCCCCGCATCCGGGCATTGACATGGACATACTGAGCCGCCTAAGCCACGTCTATACCAGTTTTGCCCCCCGCGTGCGGCTGTCGTACACCCCCGGTCAATATTATTATATGAACGGTGACCGCAAGGTAAACATGCATTCGCGCTACCCCACCTTCTCCGTCGAGTGGGAGCGGGGCATCGAAGGCGTGCTGCGCAATTCGGGCACCTATGAGCGTGTGGAGCTTGACGTGCACCACCAGCTGGCTCTCGGTCCTATGCGCACCTTGTTCATGCGCGTGGGCGGCGGCCTGTTTACCAACCAGAAGAACACTTACTTCGTGGACTTTGCCTACTTTACCCGCCACAACCTGCCCGTGGGATGGAACGACGAGGCCGGCGGCATGTTCCAGCTGCTGGACCGGAGGTGGTACAACTCGTCCGACCGCTACCTGCGCGGGCACGTCACCTACGAAGCCCCCTTCCTGCTGATGCGCCACCTCATGAAGTACACCCGCTATGTGCTGAACGAACGCCTCTATGCCAATGTCCTCGTGGTGCCCCACCTGAAGCCTTACATCGAGGTGGGCTACGGCATCGGCACCCACGTCTTCGATTTCGGTGTCTTCGCCAGCTTTGCCAACTGGAAGTACAAGGAGGTAGGCTGCAAGTTCACCTTCGAGCTCTTCAACCGCTAAGGCGCGGCTGTTGTTTCCCGGCTTTCAGATTACTGCTATTTTGTCATCTTTTCCGGCTTGTTTCAAAGCCGTTTTCTTCTTGTTTCCTTTCTGTTTTCTTCTTGTTTTTCCCCAGTTTTCTTATTGTTTTCTGCCCGGTTCTTCTTCGTACCAAAGTCGTACCAAGTTCGTACCATGTTCGCTCTTTTCCCGCCGCTATAGAAGCGAACGTGGAGCGAGCCTGATGCGTCCCGCAAGGCGTTCACTTGGCAGGCTGTGAAGGTGTCAAAATGTCAGTTCCCGGAGCCTGCGAGGCGATTTCTGCTGCCCCGTTCTTGCGGATTCATAATAAATGTTTAACTTTGCCCGAAGATTAACATTTATGCAGATGACACGGCGAATAGTCTTATTCATTGCAGCGTTCCTGCTGGCGGCATCCGTGGCCCGCGGGCAGGATGCGGCGAAAGGCATCGTGGAGGCTTTCCGTAAGGGAAACTCCGTGGAACTGAACGCGTTGTTGGACGACAAGGTAAGCATCGTCATCGACAGCAAAACCGCCGGCTCCGGCAAGCGGGCAGGGCAGGAGGCTTTGGCCGACTTCTTCCGGCTGCACCAGGTGCAGGGCTTCGACCTGAACCACGAGGGGCGGCGGGACGAGTCGGGCTTCGTGGTAGGCACCCTCCGCACGGCGCAGGGCAGCTATCGCGTGCATTGCTTCCTGAAGAAGGAGAAAGGCAATTATTTTATTCACCAGATAAGAATCAATAAAAACAATGACTAAGGAACAAGAACTGATAGACAGGCTGATAGACCTGGCTTTTGCCGAAGACATAGGCGATGGCGACCACACCACGCTGTCGTGCATACCGCCCACGGCCATGGGCAAGTCGAAACTGCTGATTAAGGAGCCGGGCATCTTGGCCGGCATCGAGGTGGCCAAAGAGGTATTCCGCCGCTTTGACCCCACCATGAAGGTGGAAGTGTTCATGAACGACGGCACCGAGGTGAAGCCGGGCGATGTGCCCATGGTGGTGGAAGGCAAGGTGCAGTCGTTGCTGCAGACGGAAAGGCTGATGCTGAACATCATGCAGCGCATGAGCGGCATTGCCACCATGACGCACCGCTATGCCGAACAGCTGAAAGGCACGCACACCCGGGTGCTGGACACGCGCAAGACGACGCCGGGCATGCGCATTCTGGAGAAGATGGCGGTGAAGATAGGCGGGGGAGCCAACCACCGCATCGGCCTGTTCGACATGATTCTGCTGAAAGACAACCACGTGGACTTTGCCGGAGGCATAGACAAGGCCATCACGCGCGCCAGGGAGTATTGCCGCGAGAAGGGCAAGGACCTGAAGATTGAGATAGAGGTGCGCAACCTCGACGAGCTGCAGCAGGTGCTCGACTTGGGCGGGGTGGACCGCATTATGTTTGACAACTTCACCCCCGAGCTGACCCGCAAGGCGGTAGAGATGGTAGGCGGACGCTATGAAACGGAGTCGTCCGGCGGCATCACTTTTGACACCTTGCGCGACTATGCCGAGTGCGGCGTGGACTTCATTTCGGTAGGCGCGTTGACCCATTCGGTCAAAGGCTTGGACATGAGCTTCAAGGCGTGCTGAATTTCCTTTACTGTGATATATTCTTTGTGAAATGCCTCCTGTTTAACTTTTTTTAGCAAAACGGGAGGCAGTTTTTCGGGCATGTGCCCGTCTTTTAAGTAAACGGCGCGTGAAGGCGTCCACAAGATGACACTGACATTGGACAATGAGACAGAACTGATAGAAGGTTGCCGGGCGGGAAAGGAGGCTGCCCGCAAGGAGTTGTATGTCCGTTATGCCAAGCAGATGTTGGCCGTGTGCTACCGCTACACGGGCGATGTGGAGGCTGCCCACGACGTGTTGCACGATGGGTTTATCAAGGCGTTCACGCACTTCACCTACAGAGGTGAGTGTTCCTTGAAGTCGTGGCTGACGCGGGTCATGATGACCCAGTCCATCGACTTCCTGAGGCAGCGCGAGCGCTTTGCCCGACTGGTGGTGTACGAAGAGCAATTGCCCGACTGTGCCGACGAGGAGCCGGTGGCAGGCAGCGAGGCCGACAGCCTCTCGCAAGAGGTGCTGATGGAGTTGCTGGCCGGGTTGCCCGCAGGTTGCCGGACGGTTTTTAACCTCTACGTGTTCGAGGAAAAGTCGCACCAGGAGATTGCCTCGTTGCTGGGCATCAAGGAGCATACGTCTACCTCGCAACTGCACCGTGCAAAGTTGTTATTGGCAAAGAAAATCAAAGAATATATCGAGCATGAAAACAGAAGATGACATAACCCGCCTTTATCGCAGACAGTTGGCCAATGCGGAGATGGACGTGCGCGACGGCTTTTGGCAGTCGTTGCAGGCCGACCTGGCTAAGGCCGAGGGACGTGCCGTGCCTTTACGGCGGCGGTGGCTTCCGCGTGTGGCTGCTGCGGCCAGCATAGCCTTGGTGCTGGCGGGAGCTTCGGCCGCATTCTGGTGCTTGTCTCAGCGCCCCGACGTGAAAGAGGCCATGGCGCCGGTGGCTTCCATAGTGCCTGTGCCCGAAGTGCGGGGTGACCATGTGCAAGCATCCTTTCCCCAGCCTGCCGTCACGCCTCCCGTAGTGCCGGGGCAGACTGTGGCATACCGGGCTGCCGCGCCGACTGCCGCAGGCGGCGCGGAGGCTGAAGACGGGCAGGTTTCCGTCCGTTTGTCCATTACAATTACAGAGAATGGGTACGTGCGTCATCCGCAGTCGGCCGGCGGTTACAGGCAAGCGTCACATGGTCGGCAGGCCGTAGCCCAAACCTCGAAGGAGGAGGTGCCGACGGAAACCCCTTCCCATTCGCTGTCAGAAGCTACCCCAAGCAATTGGGCGTTTAAGGCTGGCATAGGCACGGCTTTGCCCAAAGGGGACTATGCCGCTCCGCTTGTGGCCACTGTCGGGGTAGAACGCCGTTTGGGCAAGCGTTGGTCGCTGGAGGCAGGCTTGCAATACACGCGGCTGGGTGGGGCGCAGGTACTTCACACCATAGGTATCCCGGTGCGTGCCAATGTGTTGTTGGCGGAGAATGACAAGGTGGATTTCTATGCCATGGCAGGAGGAATGGCTGAGAAGACGGTGGCCGGAGCAGCTGATAACAGCTTCCGTGCCGAGCCGGTAGGCCTGTCGGTAATGGCGGGCGTGGGTGTGCGTTATAAGCTGAACCGGCGTCTGGCGCTCTTTGCCGAGCCTGCGGTGACCCATCGGTTTGCTACCGCTTCGGAGACAGAGACGCTGCATAGCGAGCGGCCTACCAACTTGCAACTGTTGTGCGGCATGCGCATGCTTTTCTAATCTGATTAATATTATTCCTATGAAAACTTCATTACGATATACATTGCGCAGTGCTTTTGTCGCATTGGCAGTTCTCATGGCTTTTGCCTTTGGTGCTTGCACGCATGAGACGTTCGATTATAACCATCCCGATGTCGATGTTTTTGTCCATCAGCTCAAATCGGGTGAGCTGGCCTGGCCTGGCGACGGGCAGACGCAGGTTTTTCCTAAGTTTACGATGAAGGACATCGAAGCCCTTTTGTCGTATGCCGACGATTTGACGGAAATCCCTTCTTTCCCCTTGGCCCCCGTCTCTTATTCGGCCGGTGGGAAGCTTCGTCTCGGGGAGTGCATCCTTTGGACGGTAGAATCCCTGCGTTTGGGACATAATGCCTCAATGGGCTGTAAGATGGTGCATGTGGATGCCGAAGATTATGAAGGCATTTACTTCTTAAACGATGAGGAAGTATTGGATGCCGTGCAACGCTATCGCAACTGGTGGCAGATGCGCCAGTTGCCCCGCACCATGTGGACCATAGACCCTTGTTATGACGAGCCACTTTGTGGCAGCGGTTACATGTGGTGGTAATGATGGCTTGGGGAAAGCAAGAGAAAGTATCAGGATGAAACATCTCATTTTCCTGTTGGTATTGCCCGTTATGGCTGCAATGTCTCTACAGGCGCAGGAATTTACTGTGCAAGATTCATTACATCTGCAGCAATTGCTTGGTCGTGAGGGTGAAATAGAATTAAATCCCAATGCCTTGCAAGAATTGAGACGTAGCCTGATGCCTGATACGCAACATATGGACATGCAGAAACCATGGATGGAGCCAGATTTTACGTTACCCAATGGAATCCACACTGAACCCCGTCCAAAGGTTAGGCTGACCCTACGGCCTTATTCGGCTAACACACCTTATAACTGGGATCCTGTTTACCAATGTAAGATCGACATAGACCGTCCGAAGGGTATGATTGTCCCTCGATTGGCAGGGTGTGCATCTCCTTCGGGCTACAGTTTAATGGCTATTTTTACCCGTGAGTTTTGGGACCGCAAGGGAAAACGCCGCCGCGCCCGTACTTTGGAGGTTCTTCGTGATTATGGAGACTCTATTACCGTGCACGTAAAAAGACCCTAGGAAACTGTCAGTGCAAAATAATATCATTATTGGATAATACAGTACCATCTTGTTTCACCGGAAAGGGCTAATTTTGTCAGTGAAATCTTATTATTTAATCCAATAAATGAATTAACCCATGAAAAAGAACTTGATTTTTGTTTTGTGCTGTTTACTTGCTGGAAGTTTATCGGCACAAGACTTCATTCATCTTTGTACTCCTAATACCTCTTTAGTGCTTTCTGCACCCGAAAACGGTAAGTTACGCTATGTATATTATGGTAATAAGCTGACAGATACAGATGTAGAAGCTTTGGCCGGTACATCCATAGCTGTCGCTTATCCCGAATATGGTTCCTCATGCCCTGCAGAGGCAGCCCTTGCTGTCACTCAAGCCGATGGAAATATGTCACTGCAATTGAAAGTGGATGGTGTTGCGGTTACCGATTCCGATAAAGCGGAAGAAGTGGTTATCCGTTTGAGCGATACTGTTTATCCTTTCAGTGTTGCCGTGTGCTACCGCGCTTTTCGTGACGTAGATATTATTGAGTGCTGGACGGAATTGAAAAATTGCGGGAAAAAGCCGGTCGTATTGCGCCAGTTTGCTTCTGCTTATCTCCCTATACGGCGTGGAGACGTGTGGGTGAGTCATCTTCATGGTTCGTGGGCAAACGAAGCTAACCTTGTGCAAGAGCCGCTTAAACCGGGAATGTTGGTGATAGATAACAAAGACGGTGTGCGCAACTCGCATACGGACCATGCAGAGGTAATGTTTTCATTGGACGGCCGTCCACAGGAGAACACAGGCCGCACTATCGGAGCTGCGTTGTGTTATGCCGGCAATTATAAACTGCGTATTGATACGCACGATGGTGAATATCACAATTTTTTTGCCGGGATTAATGAAGAAAACTCCCAGTATGTGTTGGATAAGGATGAGACATTCTGTACACCTGAGCTTGCCTTGACTTATAGTAGTGAGGGGTTGAGTGGTGCCAGCCGGAATTTTCACCGTTGGGCACGGCAATACAAATTGGCAAATGGTACAAAATTGCGAAAGATACTGCTCAACAGCTGGGAAGGTGTATACTTCGACATCACGGAGGAAGGCATGGACCAAATGATGCGGGACATTGCCTCAATGGGTGGTGAACTCTTCGTAATGGACGACGGCTGGTTTGGTGCTAAATATCAACGCAACAAAGATACTTCAAGTTTGGGTGATTGGGTGGTAGATACCCGTAAACTTCCTCATGGCATTAGTGGACTGTTGGCCGATGCAAAGAAGCATGGTATTGGTTTTGGCCTGTGGATTGAACCGGAAATGACCAATACTACCAGTGAACTGTATGAAAAACATCCGGATTGGATAGTGAACGCACCTCAACGGGAGTCTGTCACCGGGCGTGGTGGAACGCAACTGGTGCTTGATCTCTCAAACCCTGAAGTTCAGGACTTTGTGTTTAATCTTGTCGACACGCTTATGACCAATTATCCCGGGCTGGAATATATAAAGTGGGATGCCAACATGTCCATTGCCAGCCAAGGCTCCACTTATCTGCCGGCCGACCGCCAAAGCCATCTCTACATTGCCTACCACCGCGGGCTTGAGCAGGTGATGAAGCGCATACGTGCCAAGTATCCCGACCTTACCATCCAGGCTTGTGCCAGCGGAGGAGGCCGTGCCAACTATGGCGTGCTGCCTTGGTTTGATGAATTTTGGGTGTCGGACAACACCGATGCTTTACAACGCATATATATGCAGTGGGGGACCTCGTTGTTCTTTCCGGCTGTGGCTATGGCATCGCACATCAGTGCTGCTCCAAATCATCAGACGTTCCGCACCATTCCGCTTAAGTATCGTATCGACGTGGCCATAAGCGGGCGTCTCGGTATGGAAATACAGCCGAAGAATATGACCGATGAAGAAAAAGCGTTGTGCCGTACTGCTATTAGCGAATACAAGCAGATACGTCGTGTAGTGCAGCAAGGTGATATCTATCGTCTCCTTTCGCCTTATGACCGTCAAGGTGCCGCATCGCTTATGTATGTCAGCCCGGAGAAGGATAAGGCCGTGTTCTATTGGTGGAAAACTGAACATTTTGTCAACCAGCATCTTCCCCGTGTACCTATGGCTGGACTCAATCCTGATAAATGTTATAAAGTACATGAATTGAATCGCATAGATAATGTTCCACTATCGTTTGAGGGTAAGGTATTCAGTGGCGCTTATCTCATGGCCAATGGGCTTGAACTGCCTTATAATCATACGGTAGATTATAACAAACAAAATGATTACGCAAGCCGCGTACTTTATTTGGAAGAGGTGAAATGATGATTTACGCACGCGGAGCGCGTAGTTGAAAATTGAAAGTTGAAAAATGAATAAAAATGGGATCTGCTTTCCATGGCTATGTATTTTTCAACTTTCAATTGTAGTGCTGTGTCCCGCTAATTTCTTATTTTATACCTCCCGTCTTCTCCAAGCCTCGATAAGCCTGCGGGCGATACTTAACTTTTGAGGAAGTTCCGGGAGGTGGTTGCGGTGGTAAAAAGCTCCTGCGCTTAATTCGTCATCCTGTAGTTTGATGGTACCACTGGCATAATCAGCGGTAAAACCTACCATTAGTCCGCTGGGATAAGGCCAAGGTTGGCTGTCAAAATAACGGATGTTGGTTACTTCCAATCCGGTTTCTTCGTGTACTTCACGTCGTACGCACTGTTCCAATGTTTCACCTGTCTCTACAAAACCGGCTACCAGCCCGTAGAATGTTCCACGAAAGTTGCGTGCATGCACCATCAGTATTTCGTCTTCGCCCCGGCGTACCAGCACGATGATGGCTGTGGATATTTGCGGATAGAGCTCGAAACCACATTGCGGGCATCGTTTCATAATATCGGTATATTGTTCTGTTCGTGTCCCGCAGGCGGGGCAGAAATGGCTGTGCGCATCCCAATAGAGTATTTGGTAGGCTTTGCCTGCTGCGCGATAATCTGCCAGCCCAATGAGTTCGAATGAGGTACGAAGTCCTTGTGTAGTCCATCCCTCGGCTGTATGTTCTTTATCAAGGGCTATCGCTTGTACTATGTCGCCTGTGGGTAACAGGACACGATGTACTTTTTTTCCATCTGTCCAATTTTCAGGTACTTCTCCTCCCAATGGTAGTCTGTCTTTTCCGCCCGGTTCTTTTTTCAGCAGCAGCTTATCTCCGTAGAAGGCACACAGGGGCAATTGTGTATCTATTCGTATTTTGTTCATGGGTAATGTCGTGTTTTTAGGTGCAAAGATAAGGCTTGCCGGAGAAAGGTTGATGAAGAAAGGATTTTTTCTTCACGGAAATTCTTCATTCTTCATTTTTTTCGTTCTTCATTATAAATGCGTACCTTTGCACGCTGTTTCTGCGCGGTTTGGATAACAGACCGTCCGGGTATCACTTTTCCCCTTTAGAGGCAGAACGGATATTAACGGATATTCATAACTTAATAATTAGATACAATGGCAGTAGAACTGAAAGACCTCACAAAACGTAGTGAGAACTATTCCCAATGGTATAACGAATTGGTGGTCAAGGCCGATTTGGCAGAGCAGTCTGCCGTACGTGGCTGCATGGTCATCAAGCCTTATGGCTACGCCATTTGGGAGAAAATGCAACATGAGCTGGACCGCATGTTCAAGGAAACGGGCCACGTCAATGCTTATTTCCCTTTGCTTATCCCCAAATCCTTCCTTAGCCGGGAGGCCGAACATGTGGAAGGCTTTGCCAAAGAGTGTGCTGTGGTGACCCATTATCGTCTGAAGAATGATCCTAATGGTGGGGGAGTGGTAGTTGATCCGGCTGCCAAATTAGAGGAAGAACTCATTATCCGCCCCACATCGGAAACCATCATTTGGAATACTTATAAGAATTGGATTAACTCTTACCGCGACCTGCCCATCTTGTGCAACCAGTGGGCCAATGTGTTCCGTTGGGAGATGCGCACCCGTCTGTTCCTGCGCACAGCCGAATTCCTCTGGCAGGAGGGACACACCGCACACGCCACCCGCGAGGAGGCCGAAGAAGAAGCCGTAAGGATGCTGAACGTCTACGCCGACTTTGCTGAGAAATACATGGCATTGCCCGTCATCAAGGGCGTGAAGTCGGCCAACGAGCGTTTTGCCGGTGCGCTCAACACATACACCATTGAGGCCATGATGCAGGATGGCAAAGCCCTGCAAAGCGGCACTTCGCACTTCCTTGGCCAGAACTTTGCAAAAGCTTTCGACGTGCAATTCGTTAACAAGGAAAACAAGTTGGAGTACGTGTGGGCCACTTCCTGGGGAGTATCTACCCGACTGATGGGCGCCCTCATCATGACCCACTCCGATGATAACGGCCTTGTGCTGCCGCCCCACCTTGCTCCGATACAGGTGGTGATTGTGCCCATCTACAAGAATGCCGAGATGCTGGCTAAGATTGATGAGAAAGTGGCAGGCATTGTGCAGCGCCTCCGTGCCATGGGCATCAGCGTGAAGTATGACAATGCCGACAACAAGCGTCCCGGATTCAAGTTTGCCGACTACGAGTTGAAGGGTGTGCCCGTGCGCCTCGTCATGGGTGGCCGCGACTTGGAGAACAACACCATGGAAGTGATGCGCCGCGACACGCTGGAGAAGGAAACCCGTTCGTGTGAAGGCATTGAGCAGTATGTGAAAGACCTGCTGGAAGAGATGCAGGCCAACATCTACAAGAAAGCCCTCGACTACCGCAACCGCCGTATCACCACGGCCGATACCTACGACGAGTTCAAGCAGAAGATTGAGGAAGGCGGCTTCATCCTTGCACATTGGGACGGCACTACGGAGACCGAGGAGAAAATCAAGGAAGAGACCAAAGCCACTATCCGTTGCATTCCGTTCGACTCCTTCGTGCCGGGCGACAAGGAGCCGGGCAAGTGCATGGTTACAGGAAAGCCTTCCCAGTGCCGCGTGATATTTGCCCGTTCGTATTGATAAAAGGAGTTGTGCCGAAACTCTCTGAATACTTTCTTTTAGGCGCGGATTACGCGGATTTCACGGAGTATGCTTATTACATCCGTGTTATTCCGCGAAATCCGCGCCTAATTGTTATAACACTTTGAAAGCGTTCATAGTTTTTTTTGAAGCACCTACAATTACATTGTTGTCTTCGAGCGTAAATCAAGTTGATAAGGCAGATTAAATAAGTTGATTTGCCTGCGTAATCAATTTGATTTGCGCTCGAAATCAATAAGGTTCTGTCACTTCATCGCTTCCCCTGTGAAGGAGAACGGCAACAGGCTGTTCACTCCCTCCAGTTCATAAACCCCTTCCGTGCCATAGAGCAGGATGCGCATGGGGTGACTGAAGCGTGTTTCTGTCTCGAGCATCACCTGGCGGCAGGCGCCGCAGGGCGAGATGGGTTGTTGCAGAAACTCGCCCCGCTCGTTGCGGGCGGCAATGGCCAGGGTGTCGACCGGCTGGTCGGGATAGCGGGAATTGGCATAAAACAGGGTGGTGCGTTCGGCACAGAGGCTCGATGGGGAAGCGGCATTTTCCTGGTTGCTTCCGCTCACCACGGTGCCGTCGGCCAGACGGGCGGCTGCTCCTACGTGGAAGTGTGAGTAGGGGGCATAGCTGTGGTAGGTGGCCTGGCGGGCGGCATCAATCAGCTGGCGGTCGGCCTCGGCCAGCTCTTCGTAGGCAAAGACCTTGACGGGGATGTGGAGTTGCAGTGTTTTCATGCTTAAAAATGAGTGGGTTAATAATCAGCGGGAGGGGATGCCCAGCAGCTTGCGGGCATCGTCTTGCGTGAACATGGAGTCTATCTCGCGGAGGATGGTCTCGTAGTTCTCCTTATCTACCAGCCGGCGGGCAAACATGCGCAGCACCTGCATCTTGTCGTCGTCGAAGGTAAAGAGCGACATCATCTCGGCACATTGTTGGCAGGTGAAGAGTTTGTGCTCTACGCCGGCGCGTATCAACTGCATCTGGTCGTCTTTGAACATTTCCCGCTTCACCTTCTGGTAGAAATCGCGGAATGCTCTGTCGGGCATGGCGTTGGGATAAGCGGGTTGTACGGGCACCACCGCTACCGGCTCCTGCACCACGGGGACAGGGGGAGCTTGCGGTTCGCGGTCGGAGGCGTGGAAGGAATCCATGTAGACCAGTCTCCCGTCTTCAAAACGCACGATGACGGTGGTATAGTCGCTGTCCAGCGGGCTGAACAACTTGCGGTATTCCCATTCCTCCAGTCCGTAGTCTATGCGGCGGAAGTCGGGCCGACCCAGCAGTTTCGTCACTTCTTCCTGGGGCATGCCTTGTCTTATTGCGTCCAGAGCATTGGCTTTGGGGTAGAACATGCTGGAACATGATGCCAAAAAGAGGGCACCTGCGGCAATCAGGCTTGCTATGTTTCGTTTTGTCTTCATAAAGAAATTTGTTTTCCCGGCTTCAAATGTAGGCAATTTTGCTTATTTATACTTGCGCCGGAAGCTAATAAATAGTAAAAGGATTGTTTTTCTCGATTCTTTTGCAGACTTTTGCGGCATTAACTAACGATTAGGTTCCCATGAAGTATATTTTCAGATTGCTGGCTTTGGCAACTTTCCTTTTGTTGGTAATTCCAGCCGAAGCACAACGTCGGAATGCCCGCTATAACGAATATATCCGTAAGTACTCTTCCCTGGCCGTGGAGCAGATGAAGAAATACAAGATTCCGGCCAGCATCACTCTGGCGCAGGGCTTGCTGGAGAGCGGGGCGGGGCAGAGCACGCTGGCAAAGAAAAGCAACAACCACTTCGGTATCAAGTGTCACAACACGTGGCGGGGACGCAAGGTTTACCATGATGATGATGCTCGAGGAGAGTGCTTCCGTGCCTATCGCAAAGTGGAAGATTCGTATGAAGACCATTCCAAGTTTCTGACCAACGGGGCGCGCTATGCTTTCTTGTTCAAGCTGAAACAAACGGACTACAAAGGTTGGGCACGCGGATTGAAAAAGGCGGGTTATGCCACCGACCGTTCGTATGCCAACCGGCTGATAACCATTATCGAAGACTACGACCTTTACAAATACGATACCAAGGGCATGAGCAAACGCGAGGCCCGCCGTTGGGAAAAGCTGATAAAGAAGAAACCTTGGCTGGTGAACCCTCACCCTGTGTATATAGCCAACGGCTTGGCCTATGTAGTGGCACGCGAGGGGGATAATTTCCGCTTGCTCGGAGGCGAATTCGATATCAGTTGGAAGAAACTGGTGAGCTACAACGACCTGCATAAGGACTACACGCTGGAGCCCGGTGACATCATCTACCTGAAGAAAAAGAACAAGAAGGCCATGAAGCCTTATACATATTATATCGTAAAAGACGGTGACTCCATGCACTCCATTTCGCAGATGTATGGCATTCGTCTGAAAAACCTCTATAAGCTGAACGATAAGGATGGCGAATACATACCCGAGGTGGGCGACCGCATATGGTTAAGGTAAGCTTGAGGCAGCCATCTGCTCTATTTTGATTATCCGAAAATGTACAGGGTGTCCGAAAATGGACACCCTTGTTTTTTGCTTTCTCATTTGTACACAGCGAGTTACATGTTTGGCATAGATTTGGCAAGGGTAAAAGTGCAATAACGTATGAACAATTAAAAAATAATATAGGTATATGGATAGAGAAATTCCCAAAGAAGTGCGCCAGAAGGAGCGCAACAAGAAGATTATCCGTTATGGCATCGGAGTAGTGGCAGGAGTGGCCTTGCTGAGTGTACTTATTTCGCTGATGCGTACGGGGGTGAAAGAAAAAGACCTGGTGTTCTCCACCGTAGACCAAGGCACCATCGAGGTCAGCGTCAGCGCCTCGGGCAAGGTGGTGCCGGCGTTCGAGGAAATCATCAACTCACCCATCAACACCCGCATCCTCGAGGTGTACCGCAAGGGCGGAGACAGCGTGGACGTGGGCACCCCCATCTTGAAGCTGGACCTGCAAAGCACCGAGACCGAGTACCGCAAGCTGCTGGACGAAGAGCAGATGCGCGACTACAAGCTGCAACAGCTCAAGGTGAACAACGAGACCAAGCTGAAAGACCTGGCCATGCAGGTCAAGGTGAAGGAGATGACCCTGAACCGCATGAAGGTGGAGCTGCGCAACGAGCGCTACCTGGACAGCATAGGCTCGGGCACTACCGACAAGGTGCGCCAGGCCGAACTGAGCGTGAACGTGGCCCAACTGGAGCTGGAGCAGCTGCGCCAACAGTACGAAAACGAACAGGAGGTGCTGGCCGCCGAGTACAAGGTGCAGGAGTTGGACTTCAGCATCTTCCGCAAGGGCCTGGCCGAGATGAAGCGCACACTGGACGACGCACAGGTGCGCTCGCCCCGCAAGGCCATCCTCACCTACATCAACGACCAGATAGGCGTGCAGGTGGCGCAGGGTGAGCAGATAGCCATCATCTCCGACCTGAGCCACTTCAAGGTGGAGGGCGAGATAGCCGACACCTACGGCGACCGCGTGGCAGCCGGCGGCAAGGCCATTGTGAAGATAGGCAGCGAGAAGCTGGAGGGCATCGTGAGCAGCGTCACCCCGCTGTCCAAAAACGGCGTCATCTCCTTCACCGTGCAGCTGCAGGACGACAGCAACCGCCGACTGCGCTCGGGCCTCAAGACCGACGTCTACGTGATGAACGCCGTGAAGGAAGACGTGCTCCGTCTGGCCAACGCCTCTTACTACGTGGGCCGCGGCGAGTACGACCTCTTTGTCCGCACCTCCGAGGGCGAGTTGCAGAAGCGCAAGGTGCAGCTGGGCGACTCCAACTTCGAGTACGTCGAGGTGGTCAGCGGACTGGAGCCGGGCGACCAGGTAGTGGTGAGCGACATGAGCCAGTATAAGAACAAGAATAAGCTGAAGGTAAAGAAGTGATGTTCCCAAGCCTTGGGAAGCTTGTTCCCTGGCTGTGGGAAGCCCGTACCCTCGCCTTGGGAACAGCGTTCCCTGCCTGTGGGAACAACATTCCCAGGCTTAGGGAAAAGCTGGGAAAACCATCCCGCTGTGACACAATGTATTAACAGAAAGACCAAAGGAAAGAAAATATGAGAATCAAGACCTACATCAAGCAAGCCTGGACGTTGCTGCGGCAGAACCGCCTGTTCAGCACCCTCTACATCGTGGGCACGGGGCTTGCCATCGGCATGACCATGGTGATGGCCGTCATCTACTACGTGAAGCTCGCCCCGGTCTACCCCGAGGTGAACCGGGGGCGCACCTACACCCTCTCCAATGCCAGCTTCAGCACGGAGCGGAGCACCTACCAGGCCGGCCTGTCCTACCGCGCGTTGCAGGACTGGGCGCTGGGCGTGAAGCATGCCCAAGTAGCGTCCGCCGACCTCCAGGCCGACTTTGCCGAGAACTGCTACATCCAGCCGGCCGACCGCACGGGCGACTTCCACCCCCAGACCAAGCTGACCGACCCTGCCTTTTTCCGCATCTACGCCTTCCGCTTCCTCGAAGGCAAGCCCTTCACCGAGGCCGACCTGGCCAGCGGCCTGCACGCGGCGGTCATTACGGACGACCTTTCGCGCCGCCTCTTCGGCACGACTCGGGACGTGGTGGGGCGCACGTTCAGCCTTAACTTCATGACTTTCCGCGTGGCAGGCGTAGTGCGTAGCGGCAGTTACCTCACGCGGGATTCCTACGCGCAGCTCTATCTGCCCTACACCGTAGTGCCGGGCTACAGGGAGCCGCTCGCCCCGCAGTTTCCCTACGTGGGGCAGTTCAAGGTGACCTATCTGGTGAAGGATGCCGCCCAGGGCAAGGCTTTGTGGGAGGAGATACACGACATTCAGCGCCGCATCAACTTGGAGCACAAGGATGAATGGAAGATGGATATATGGCAACAGCCCACGCCGCACTCGCGGAAGGTGTTCCAACGGTATATGAATGAGGAGTTCAACGTATGGACCATTGTGCGCCAGCTCGGCCTCATGGTGCTTGTCCTGCTGCTGGTGCCCGCGCTCAACCTCAGCGGCATGATAGCCAGTCGCATGGAGAGCCGCCTGCCGGAGATGGGCGTGCGCAAAAGCTTTGGTGCCGGGCGACGGACGCTGCTGGGCCAGGTGATGTGGGAAAACCTGGTGCTCACCCTGCTGGGCGGCGTGCTGGGGCTTCTCTTCGCGTGGACGATGCTCTACGCCGGGCGCACGTGGATGTTCACCCTGCTGGACGACTATTCTTTCCCCATCCCCGCCGGGGCGCAGGCCTATGTGTCGGGCGAGATGCTTTTTGCCCCCGTGGTGTTCCTGTGTGCGTTGCTGGTGTGCGTGGTGCTCAACCTGCTCTCGGCCCTGGTGCCGGCGTGGATGTCGCTGCGCAAGCCCATCGTCTATTCACTGTATGAACGCCGCTAACCACTAATCACTAAACGCTACAATAATGTTCCTACTGATATTGAAAACCCTTTGGGCACGCCGCCGGCGCAACGGCTGGCTGCTTGCCGAACTGATACTGGTGTGCGTCCTGTCGTGGGCCATCTTCGACCCCGTGCTGGTGCTCACCCACGACCGTCGTTTGCCTCTGGGCTTCGACCCCAATCGCCTCTGCCTCCTGTCGGTGGACATGCTTCATCCCCAGGCACCGGGCTACGACCCCGCTGCTGCCGACTCTGCCGGGCGCGTCGATGCCTTTCTCAACCTGGTGCAGCGTGTCCGCCAGCATCCCGATGTGGAGCTGAGTACGCCGGTGTATGCTTACTCCTTCCCCTGTTCGCAAGGCAATACCTCCGGCGCCTATACCGCCGAGGGCGACTCGGTGGACAGGAATGTGGGCATCATCTACTACTTGCCCCATACGCAGTTTTTCGAGACCTACGGCTTCCAGGCCTGCAAAGGGCCTTCGCCAGAAGAACTGTCCGATGTCTCCGGCTTCCAGCTGGTGCTGACGGAGAGCACACTGCGCACCTTCTTCCACACCGACGACCCGCGCGGCAAGCGCTTCTGGGAGTGCGGCGAGGGAGACACTACCTATATCCCCGTCTCCGGCGCGGTGGGCACCATCCGCTACCGCACCACGTGGCGGCCCAATGCCCTGGGCTTCCTGCCCATGTTCGAGAGCGACTTGGCGGAAAGTATTCCGGCCGATATGAGGATAGTGCTTCGCCTCAAGGAGGGCGTCAGCATGGAGCGCTTCGTGCACGACTTCCAGCCCTGGATGCTGGCCAACGTGCGTGCCGGCAACCTCTACGCCCGCGACCTCACGCCTTATCCCCGTTTCATCAAGGGGCAGGAGGATGCCGAGGTAGGCTCCATCTATCAGCGCAACCTGCTGGTGGCCGTGTTCTTCCTGGTCAACCTGTGCCTGGGCGTAGTCGGCACCTTCTGGCTGCAAACACGCACCCGGCGCGAGGAGATAGGCGTGATGCTGTCGTTCGGCGCAACGCCGCGCCGCATCGTGGGCCTGCTGCTGGGCGAGGGGGCGGTGCTTACCACCTTGTCCGTGCTGGTGGGTTGCTTCATCTACCTGCAATACGCCCTGTCCGAGGGGCTGGCGGTAGTCAACGAATGGATTGAGCCTACGGAAACCTACTGGGTGGACAACTTCCCGCTGCACTTCCTGGCCGTATCCGCCTTCGTGTACGTGCTGCTGCTCGTGGTGGTGCTGGTGGGCGTGTACATCCCGGCACGGCGTATCAGCCGCATTCCGCCTACCGAGGCGCTGCGGGACGAGTAAGATTAGTGGTTAACGGTTAGTGATGAGTGATTAATGCACAGTTGTTGCAGCACATTAATCACTAACCGCTAAACACTAAACACTGATTGACAGACAACATTAAATTCACTAAAACATTTATATTATGAGTATGATTAAACTGACAGCGGTGAACAAAATCTACCGCACGGACGAAATTGAGACACAAGCCTTGGAGAACGTGAACCTCGAAGTAGAGAAGGGCGAATTCCTCAGCATCATGGGGCCTTCCGGTTGCGGAAAGTCCACGTTGCTCAACATCATGGGTCTGCTGGACCTGCCCACCAGCGGCACGGTGGAGATTGCCGGGACGGACACCACGGGCATGAAGGACAAGGAGCTGGCCGCCTTCCGCAACCGCAACCTGGGCTTCGTGTTCCAGTCGTTCCACCTGATTAACTCGCTCAACGTCATCGACAACGTGGAGTTGCCTTTGCTCTACCGCCACATGCCGGCCAAGGAACGCCGCCGCCTGGCCGAGGAGGTGCTGGCCAAGGTGGGCCTGACGCACCGCATGCGCCACATGCCCACCCAGCTCTCCGGCGGACAGTGCCAGCGTGTGGCCATAGCCCGTGCCATTGTGGGCAACCCCGAGATTGTGCTGGCCGACGAACCTACCGGTAACCTGGACTCGAAGATGGGCGCCGAGGTGATGGAGATACTCCACACGCTGAATAAGGAAGACGGCCGAACCATCGTGATGGTGACGCACAACGAGGAGCAGGCCAAGCAGACCAGCCGCACCGTGCGCTTCTTCGACGGAAGGCAGATAGGGTAACGCTAAAAACAGACGCATTATGATTAAGCAATATTTCATGCAAGCCCTGTCCCAACTGAGGCAGCAACCCCTCATCAGCCTGGTGACGGTGGCGGGCACGGCGCTCTCCATCTTGCTCATCATGCTGGTGGTGATGATACAGCAGGTGCAGGTAGAGCCGTTTGCACCCGAGAGCAACCGCGACCGCATGCTGCACGTGAAGTGGCAAAGCATATCCAACGAGGAGTGGGGCGACGGCACCAGCAACGGTCCCTGGAGTGCAAGCGCCCTCCACGAAGTGTATGGCGGGCTCACTACGGCCGAGGCGGTGACCATCTACAGCGTGTGGACCGCCCCGATGCCGGTCAACCTGCCCGGGCAACCCGCCCGCTCGGTGGATGCGCGGACCACGGATGCCGACTTCTGGCACGTGTTCGACTTCGCCTTCGTGGACGGCAAGCCTTTCAGCGAGGCCGATGTCCGCTCCGGTCTGCCCGTGGCGGTGATGACGGAGAGCGTGGCACGCGCCCTCTTCGGCACCGTGCAGGCTGCGGGGAGGGAGTTCCTGCTGGCCCATGCTCCCTTCCGCGTGGCGGGAGTGGTGAAAGACGTGTCCACGCTGGCCTCCACGGCCTACTCGCAGCTGTGGGCGCCCTATACCGCGATGGACGAGGAAGGCAACACGTGGAACGACGGCCTGGCGGGCATGATGTCGTGCACCATCCTGGCCAAGACGCGCGCCGACTTCCCCGCCATCCGCGAGGAGTGCAACCGACGGCTGGCCGCCTTCAACACCACCATCAGCGAGCAGGGCTGGAAGATAGTGAACCGCAACCGCCCCTACGACCAGGAGAAGAACGTCCTCAGCTTCGGCGCCAACTACGAGCCCGACGTCCGCCAGGCACGCCGCCAGCGGTGGGTCACCTTCGCCATCCTGCTGCTGGTGCCCGCCATCAACCTGAGCAGCATGACGCAGAGCCGCCTGCGCCAGCGCGTCAGCGAGATAGGCGTGCGCCGTGCCTTCGGCTGCACCCGTGCCGAGCTCATCGGCCAGTTGCTGTGGGAGAACCTCATCGTCACCCTGCTGGCCGGCGTGCTGGGGCTGCTGCTCAGCCTGGCCTTCGCCTACGGGGGCAGCCACCTGCTCTTCGCGCAAGAGTACAGCCAGACGCTCAACCCGCCCGCTGTCGACGCCTCCATCCTCATCCACGCCTCCACCTTCGGCTGGGCCCTGCTGTTCTGCTTCGTGCTCAACCTGCTCAGCACCGGCATCCCCGCCTGGCGTGCCGCGCGGATGAACGTGGTAGAGGCCATCGGGGGGAGGCTGCACTAAGGGGGAGGCTATTACCCGATGCGGTAACGGCCTGTTACCCGAGTATGCGATAGACCATCGTCCGAGTATGCGATAGACCATCGTCCGAGTATGCGATGGACCTTCGTCCGAGTATGCGATGGACCGCCGTCCGAGTATGTGGCGGTCTACCACCCGATGCGGTGGCGGTCTGCCACCCGATGCGGTGGCGGTCTGCCACCCGGATAGGTGGCGGTCAAACAGATATTTGAACCATAACCAATGATAACGATGCAAAAGAAACTTCTTACACAGATACGAAACGAGTGGCGCAGCAACCTGTGGCTGGCCCTCGAACTGCTGGTGGTGAGCGTGGTGATGTGGTACATCGTCGATCTGCTGTATTGCCGCGTGGCTACCTATCTGGAGCCGCGTGGCTTCGACACCGAGCACTGCTACCTGCTCACCATGCGCGAGCTGACGGACAAGAGCCCCGACTACCACCCTTACGCCTCCGGCAAGGAGGTCAGGAACGACATCCTGGAGCTGGTGGAACGCCTGCGCCGCCGCCCCGGGGTGGAGGCCGTCAGCCTGTCGCAGAACTCCTATCCCTACAACGGCAGCAATGGCAACGGCCGCATCAGCTACGACACCCTGGTGTCGCCCGAGGCCATCTGCCGGCTGGTGACGCCGGACTTCATGCGCGTGTTCCGCTACCAAGGCGCCCGGGGCGAGACGCCCGAGCAGCTGGCCGAGGTGTTGAAGCGCGGCGAGTTCCTGGCCTCGGAGAACCTCTACCTCAACAAGCACTTCGACATCAAGCAGCTGACGGGCAAGGACGGTTTCCACCTCTTTGGCGACACCACCATGAGCTACCGCCTGGGCGCCGTGCTGCAGGACGTGCGCTACTGCGACTACGAGGAAGGTCGCTTCTGCCGCAGCTTCGCCTACAACCTGGAAGAGCTGGCACGCTACAACCCCGGATACATCAATACGGACAACGAGCTGTGCCTGCGCGTCACCCCGCAGGAAGACCACGACTTCATAGCCCGCCTCAAGGCCGACAGCGAGGGCCAGCTGCGCGTGGGCAACATCTACCTGAGCGACGTGCGCAGCTTTGCCGACATCCGCCGCAGCTATCAGCAGGGATACAGCAACCAGCTGCGCAACTACCTGGTGGGCATGGGCTTCCTGATGCTGAACATCTTCCTCGGTCTGCTGGGCACCTTCTGGTTCCGCACGCAGCAACGCCGGGGCGAGATAGCCCTGCACAAGGTGCACGGGGCCACGAGCCGGGCCGTGTTCAGCCGCCTGCTGGGCGAGGGGATGCTGCTGTTGCTCATTGTCACCCCGCTGGCCTTGCTGGTGGACTACGTCCTGGCCTCCGCCGAACTGAATGCCTGGCGCGGGGGCACCACGCTCCAAGCCGGGCGGTTGCTGGCCTGCGCCGGAGTGTCGTTCCTCCTCATTGCGCTGATGATAACCGTTGGCATCTGCATCCCCGCCCGCAAGGCCATGCGCGTACAGCCCGCCGAGGCTCTTCACGATGAATAAGACTACTTATAAAAACGAATACACACTATGTTTAGACTCTATTTGCAACAAGCCCTTTACCACCTGCGCGAGAATCCCATCATCACGTGGGTGTCGGTGCTGGGCACGGCGTTGTCCATCTGCATCATCATGGTCATTGTCATCACCCTGCGCGCCCGCGTGGCCGATTGCGCCCCCGAGGTGAACCGCAGCCGCTCGCTCTACGTGCCCAACATGTCCTACCGCGCCAAGGGAGATGATAGCGGCAACTCGGCCAACTCCATGATGTCCGTGCAGACCGGTCGCGAATGCTTCAAGCCGCTCACCACGGCCGAGGCAGTAACCCTTACTTCCGGTAATTATAAGATGCGCGTCTCCCTGCCCGCCGGCACCAAGCTGGCCGCCGACGCCCGCATGACGGACGAGGATTTCTGGACCGTCTTCCAGTTCCGCTTTCTCGACGGCAAGCCCTTCACGGAGGCCGACGTGCAGAGCGGTCTGCCCCGCGTCGTGATATCCGCCGGGGTGGCGCGCCGCCTCTTCGGCAAGACGGAAGGCGTGGCCGGGCAGCACCTGGAACTGAACCACGTGGACTACCAGGTGGCGGGCGTCGTGGCCGATGTCTCTACCCTGGCCAGCGATGCTTATGCCCAGGTGTGGATACCCTACACGGCGGGCGGTGCCGAAGACTTGTCGTGGGGCTACAACCTCATGGGCCCCATGAAGGCCGTCATTCTGGCCAAAAGCCCGGCGGACTTCCCCGCCATCCGTGAAGAATGCGAGAAGCTGCGCCGCAAGTACAACGATGCGCAAGAGGGTGTAGAGGTATTCTACCGCGGCCAGCCCGACACGCAGCTCGCCCACCTCTACCGCAAGTGGTCGTCGGAGCCGGACATGGCGGGCGTGACCCTGCGCTACGTGACCGTCATGCTTATCCTGCTCATCGTGCCTGCCATCAACCTGAGCAGCATGACCCTCTCCCGCATGCGCAAGCGGACGGCGGAGATTGGTGTGCGCAAAGCCTTTGGAGCCACGGGCGGCGAGCTGATGCGGCAAGTCTTCCTGGAGAACCTGCTGCTCACCATCCTGGCGGGCATCCTGGGCCTCTTGTTGAGCTATGGGGCAACGATAGCCTTGAGCGACTTCCTCTTTGGCAACCAGGCCAATGCCATGCTGGCCGGGGAGACCACCTTGTCGGCCTCCACCTTGCTCAGTCCCTGGATATTCCTGGCGGCCCTGGCCTTCTGCCTGCTCATGAATCTGCTCAGTGCCGGCATCCCGGCCTGGCGTGCCTCGCGGATGAACATTGCCGATGCTATTAACCAGAGGTAGAATTTAGAAGTCAAGAAGTGAAGTTAAGGAGTCAAGAAGTTAAGAAGTCAAGTAGCATAGTCTGCTGACTCCTGCCTAACTTCCCAACTGCTTGCTCCCCACTTCTTTCCTTCTTGACTTCTTAACTCCTTAACTTCTTAACTTCTTGACTTCTTGACTTCTTGACTTCTTGACTCCTTGACTTCTAAAAAAACAACAATGAACTCTATACTGAAACAGATAAAGAACGAATGGAAAGCCAATGCTTTCCTGTTCATAGAACTGATGGTAGTGTTCGCCATCTTGTGGTACATACTCGACTGGGTATTTATTACCGGGCGGGTGTACTTTGCCCCCATGGGCTTCGATACCGATCATTGCTACGAACTCACGGTGAGCAAGCTCGATGCCAAGTCGCCCCTCTACGACCCCGAACTGACGCCTGAGGACGACATGGATGCCTTTATCGAGATAGCCGAACGCCTTCGCCACCGCCCGGGCGTGGAGCATGTGGCCATCTCGCAAAACAGCATCCCTTATAACGATGGCAGCAACGGTTTTACCGTGTGCGTAGATACCGTGCCGGTCAACACCATGCGGCGCTGGATTCAGCCCGAATTCTTCCAAGTGTTCCAGCTGCAGGGCGTGGCCGTGCTGGGTGAAGACGGGCGGACGGTGTACACCACCAGTGCCGACTCGTTGGCATGGGCATTACGCAGCCGTCCGGAGGCCTTGGTGCTGTCCAAGAATTTTGTGTCCGACACGCGCCATGCCGAGTTGGGCTTGCACGATGCCTTGCCCTTGCTGGGACGTTCCTTGCCGGTGAATTTCCCGGAGAATGACTTCCGCATGCCCGTCACCGGCATTTGCCAACCCATGCGCTGGAGCCATTTTGATACCTCCGAGCAATGGGGAGGCCCCGTGATTGCTACCGACCTGCCGCGCGAAACGATGATAGCCTTCGGCAACCCCATGTACCTGCAACTCAGCCTGCGCGTAAGTCCCGATGCCGACGGCGGGCAAGCCTTCATGGAGGCCCTGATGGACGATGCCGACCGCCAGTACCGCGTGGGCAACGTCTTCTTGCTGGACGTGCAGCCCTTTGACGACCTGCGCTACGTGATGGAACTGGAGGACGTGAACGAGGTGCGCACACAGCTCTGCATACTGGGCTTCCTGCTGCTCAACATCTTCCTGGGCGTGATAGGCACCTTCTGGTTCCGCACGCAGCACCGCCGGCAAGAGGTGGCCTTGCGCATGGCCATGGGCAGCACGCGCCGGGGAGTATTTGCCCGCCTGATGGGTGAAGGGCTGCTGCTCCTGAGCCTTGCCGCCATTCCTGCCCTGCTGATAGCCTTCAACTTAGGCCTTGCCGAGCTGGTTGAGGTGGACCGCGTGGCGTTCAATGCCTCTCGCTTCCTGGTGTGCATAGCGGCCGCATGGGCGCTGATGGCATTGATGATTGTGGTAGGCATCTGGTATCCGGCCGGCAGGGCCATGCAGGTGCAGCCGGCTGAGGCGTTGCACGATGAGTAAGCGGAGTGCAAAGCATAAAGAGAGGGGCGCGAATGCAGTTTTCGCGCCCCTCTCCATTTTCAATTGTTAATTGTCAATTGTTTACACGATGCCTTGTGCCATCATGGCCTTGGCTACCTTCATGAAGCCGGCAATGTTGGCGCCCTTGACGTAGTTGACGTAACCGTCGGGCTCGGTGCCATACTTCACGCAATTCTCGTGGATGTTCTCCATGATGTAGTGCAGCTTGTTGTCCACTTCTTCGGCGCTCCAGCTGAGGCGTTCGGAGTTCTGCGTCATCTCCAGGCCGGATACGGACACACCGCCTGCATTGGCTGCCTTGCCCGGGGCGTAGAGAATCTTGGCCTCTTGGAACACGCGGATGGCTTCCGGCGTGGAGGGCATGTTGGCACCTTCGCTTACGGCCATTACACCGTTGGCCACCAACTTCTTGGCATCCTCGCCATCAATTTCATTCTGCGTAGCGCTGGGCAGTGCGATGTCGGCCTTCTCGCCCCAGGGACGTGCGCCGGCCACGTACTTCACGCCGGGATATTGCTCGGCATATTCGCGGATGCGGCCACGGTAGAGGTTCTTCAGCTCCATGATGTAGTCCAGCTTTGCGCGGTCAATGCCTTCGGGGTCGTAAACGTAGCCGTCGGAGTCGCTCATCGTCAGCACCTTGCCACCCAGTTGGAGCACTTTCTCGGCTGTATATTGAGCCACGTTGCCCGAGCCGGAGATAAGCACCGTCTTGCCCTTGAGGTCTGTGCCCTTGGTCTTGAGCATTTCCATCAGGAAGTACACGTTGCCATAACCTGTGGCTTCGGGGCGGATGAGTGAGCCGCCAAACTCCTGGCCTTTGCCCGTCAGGACGCCGCTGAACTCGCGCGTCAGCTTCTTGTACATGCCGAACATGTAGCCCACTTCGCGTCCGCCCACGCCGATGTCGCCGGCAGGTACGTCGATGTCCGGCCCGATGTGACGGCCCAGTTCAAGCATGAAGGCTTGGCAGAAGCGCATCACCTCGGCATTGCTCTTGCCTCGGGGCGAGAAGTCGGAGCCACCTTTTGCGCCGCCCATGGGCAGGGTGGTAAGGGAGTTCTTGAAGGTCTGCTCGAAGGCCAGGAACTTCAGGATGCCCAGGTTTACCGATGCGTGGAAGCGGATACCGCCTTTGTAGGGGCCGATGGCGTTGTTGTGTTGCACGCGGTAGCCCATATTGGTTTGCACCTGGCCTTTGTCGTCCACCCAAGTGACACGGAACTGGTATACTCGGTCGGGGATGCAGAGGCGCTCAATTAGGTTGGCCTTCTCAAACTCCGGGTGCTTGTTGTATTCTTCTTCAATGGTGGAGAGTACTTCTTCCACGGCTTGGTGATACTCCGGTTCGTTGGGGAACCGTCTTTTCAAATCTTCTAATACCTTTGCTGCATTCATAACATGTAGGTTTTAATGTGATATTGGTTTTAAAAAATGAATCCTAAACAAGTCTTTTTTGAATCTCTTGGTAAGCTTATCTCTTGATTTCGGTTGCAAAAGTATATATAAATCTCTACTTTGCAAACAAATTAGAAAGTTTTTTGTCTATAAAGCGTTAAATTGTTGCTTTTTCCGGTATTTCTATGCAAAATGATAGCTAAACATGCTTTCGTGCGCATAAATTCCCATATCGGTTGGTTATTTGCTATTTTCCCGTTTTGTCTATTATTTCGCCCCATCTTGTTCGTATTTGCTACGCTCGTTCTTCGCTCTATAGAACCGAGACGGGAGCGAAGCAGGTACGAACTTGGTACGAATCGGGTAGGTAGCAGGTACGAAGTGGGTAATTCCTTTTGGTAAATAATGATAGTATAGTATTGATAAACAGTGATGTAAATATGGAAATATCTTGTCAGAGAATCATCATGTGGCCTTTCCCGGTGTAAAGACTTATAAACTTCGTTGTAAGGAAATAGTGATTTTCTCTATTTGAATGATGCTGTGCTGCATGCCGTGGGATGGTTTGCGTGATTCCTTGTATGCAAGTGCGGAGATACAAAAACGCCCCGGGAGGAATACTTCCTTTTCCGAAATATCCTCCCGGGGCATGGGGATTAGAGTGATGATGAGTGAAGTGTCTGTCCGTTTACTTCTCTGTCTGGAACTTGCGGCTCACCTTCATCAGGTTGGTGGCGTAGGTCACCACGTTTTGTGCTTCCTGAATCATGGTGAGGTACACCATGCTTACCTTGATGCTGCCGTTCTGTCCTTGGATGCGTTGCAGCTCCTCGCGCTTCAGGTGCGAAAGCTGGCCGTTGAGGTCGTTGCTTCGGCGGATTTCCTCATCCAGTTGGGCGTAGTCGTTGCTCTCCAGCGTCTGCTGGCAGTTCTGCAACAGGTAGGTAATGTCTTCCGTAATGTCGGCAAACTCGCCCTTCTGTATGGCGTTCAGCGGCTTGAAGTTGTTGTCTATATGCTCCAGGCACGGTTCGCACAAGCGGCCGATGCTGTACACCAGTTCGCTGGCAAAGTCGTTGCCCTGGTAGTAGTAGAGGCCTTTCTCGAGCACGGTGTTGTTGTCCAGGCGGCTCATGGCCAAGGTGCCGGTGCGCTTCATCTGCTTGATGAGTTGCTTCTCGAATTTTACCGAGCCCATGGAGCGGCGCAGGCCGCGCAGGTTTTCGTGCAGGAAGGAGATGACGGTGCGCTCGAAGTTCTCTTTGGCAAAGGCCAGCACCTTGACGAGCTCTTCGCGGGTGTGTTCGCGCAGCAGGCTCAGTACCTCGGCGTTGTCGGTGCTTTGCATTATCTGGCGCACCTTGTCGCTGGCTTTTTCTTTCTGCTTGCGCTTCTTGAACATCACCTGGCTATGGATGAGGGCGTAGACGGCCACGGCTATCAGTGCCAGGATGGCTATGGTGCCCCCGAAGTGGATGATAAGCGCCACGAAGAAGCAGATGGTGAAGGCCGCTCCGGCGGTAATGAACCATCCGCCGATGACGCTCAGCACGCCCGTGATGCGGTATACGGCTGAGTCGCGTCCCCAGGCACGGTCGGCCAGCGAGGTACCCATGGACACCATGAAGGTGACATAGGTGGTGGAGAGGGGCAGTTTCAACGATGTGCCCAGCGCGATGAGCAGGCCGGAGAGTACGAGGTTGACCGAGGCACGCACCAGGTCGAAGGCGGCGCCATCTTCCAGCGTCAGTTCCTCCTTGCGGAAGCGGGAGTCAATCCACGCCTTGGTGCGCTCGGGCAGTATCTTGTTGATGGCGTTGGACAGGGTAAGGCTGAAGCGCACCAGCTTGCGGGCAATGGGCGTACTGCCGAAGCCTTCCTCGCCTTCATCTTGGCGGGCAAGGGATACTTCCGTCTGGATGACGTTGTGCGCCTTCTTCGATGTCCATAAAGCGTATACCATTACAGCACCGGCGCCAAATAGGAAGTACCACGGCGTTTTGGCCGAATCGAGCAGTGAAGTCATCAGGAAACCTCCGGGGCCTGCATCAAGCCCGTTGGCCATGTAGTCCTGATAAGCCGAATATCCGGCCAGGGGTACTCCGATGAAGTTCACCAGGTCGTTGCCTGCAAAGGCCAAAGCCAGGGCAAAGGTACCCATCATCACTACAATCTTGAGCACGTTGACACGGCACCAGTGCAATACCTGCATCAGGATGGTGAAGAACACAAACATGCCGATAACGAGCATGCCCGTGTGGTCGTGAATCCAAGCATTCAGTTCGGGTGTCATGAACGAGCTGTCCTTCAATCCCTTGATGAGCATGAAGTACACGATGCTCGTGGCCGCGATGCCTCCAAAGATAGCGATGCTGTATTTCAAGTGTTTCTTGAAGTTGTAGGTGAAAATGGCGCGTGCAATCCATTGCACCAGCATACCGAAAAAGAAGGCTATGGCCACCGAGACGAAGATGGCCATGATGACCGTCAAAGCCTTGTCCGTGTTGATGAGCTGGCCCATGTTGAGCCCGTCATCGCCCATTGTCTTAATGAGCGCCAGGGCAAACGTGCCGCCCAGCAGTTCGAATACCATCGACACTGTGGTCGAGGTGGGCAAGCCCATGGTGTTGAACACGTCGAGCAGCACCACATCCGTCAGCATCACGGCCAGCAGGATGCACATTACCTCATCGAAATAAAAGTATTGCGGCTGGTAGATGCCGTGGCGGGCAATGTCCATCATGCCGTTGCTGAGAGCTGCTCCTATGAACACGCCGATGCTGGCGATGACGAGCATGGTTTTGAACTTTGCCGCCCTTGAGCCGACGGACGAGTTGAGGAAGTTTACCGCATCGTTGCTCACCCCTACTATCAGGTCGAACACGGCAAGCACCCCGAGGAAGATGACGATGCACAGATAGATTGTTTCCATGTAATATGTAATTTAAAAGATAATTCAGAAGCCAAGAAGCAAGAAGTCAAAAAGAAACGTGCCGTCAGGCTATCCCACTTGACTTCTAAATTCTTTAATTTCCGCGTGCAAAGGAAGGCAAAGCGTGTTGCAGGGAAATGTCATACATGTTACAATCGTGTTACAAAACGGTGTTTTTCCGGCGCAGGTATTCATAGAAATCGTATTGCGCGCGCGCTTTTTCCCGGGCGGGGCAGGGGGATTTCCACACGTTGTGCCCTTCTGAATCCAGCCATACAGCCTTTCTCCGGTCGGCCAGCTGGAGGTGGAGCATGTCCGTAAGTTCCTGTTTCAACCCCGGGTGGAGCACGGGTACCACGGCCTCGATACGCCGGTACAGGTTGCGTTTCATCCAGTCGGGCGAACCGAGGAATACCTTTGGCTTTCCCCCTCCGCCGAAGTACCACACGCGGGCATGCTCGAGGAAGGTGTCCACCAGGCGTGTCACCCGTATGTTCCGGCTGAACTCTTTTCCCGGCACCAGGCAACAAATACCCCGTACAATGAGGTCTATCTGTACCCCGGCTTGGGAGGCTTCGTAGAGCAGGTCAATCATGGCGGGGTCTTGCAGGGCATTCATCTTGAGTATCACTTTTGCGGCTTTCCCTTGCCGAGCCAGCGCCATTTCCTCGCGAAGTAGGCGGCTAAGTTCCGCAATGAGGTTGAACCTGGCCACGAGCAGGCGGTGGAAGACAGGTGCCTCTATCTTGCCTTTGAGCGTGCGGAAGAGGGTGTGCAGGTCGTTCACCAGCACGCGGTTGGCAGTAAACAGGGCACAATCGGCATAGAGCGTGGCAGTCTTTTCATTGAAGTTTCCCGTGCTGATATAGGCTATGCCTGGTAACTTGTGTTTTGTTGAAGGGTCACGTCGCAACACGAGAGCTACCTTGGCATGTACTTTCAAGCCGGGCAGGCTATAGAGGATGCGTATGCCCGAAGCTTCCATAAGCTGGGCGGTGGATAGGTTGTGCTCTTCATCGAAGCGTGCTTTGAGTTCGACGAATACGGTGACTTTCTTTCCATTCCTTGCGGCGGATATGAGAGTGTTTATTACAGCCGAGTTGTCCGCCACGCGGTATTGGGTGAGCATTATCTTACTTACCGTAGGGTCGGTGGCTGCTTCGTGCAGGAAGTGGAGGAAGTGTCCGAACGAGTGGTAAGGATAGCACAGCAGGAGGTCTTTCTGTTCCACGCGGGGAAAAATGGCCTCCAACTTGTCAAGCACCATAGGCTGGGGCTTTCCGGGCAGCTGGTGCAAAGCGTCGGGCAGAGGCAGGCGGCGGAGGTCTTCCAGATTGAGGTGCTTATCGCCGGGCACCAGCTCGCGCTTGTCTATGTGGTAAGCATCCATCAAGAAGGATAAGTAGTCAGCGGGCATGGAACGGTCGTACACGAAGCGGCAGATAACACCTGTCTTCCGGCGCTTCACCTTGGTGCGCACTTGTTCGATGAGTTGGGGGGCATTGGTGGCTTCTTCGTCAATCACGATGTCCGCGTCGCGTGAAATTTTGATACAATAGGCTGATTCCACTTCGTAGCCGGGGAAAATAACATCTAGGTTGGCCTTAATAATGTCTTCCAGATACATTATATAATAGGTGTTCCCACGGTGGGGAAGCTCTACAAAACGAGGCGCTTTGCTATAGGGTAACTTCATGACGAAGTATTCGTAGGTGGTGTTTGCTTCTTGCTTGGGTTTGACGCGCACGGATAGGTAAAGCCTGTCGTTGCGCAAGAAGGACACTACCTTGTCTCTGCCTACAGGCACCGGGGCGAGATAGGGCAGTACTTCCTCGCGGAAGTAGGTGCGTACAAAGGTCTGGTGTTCGGGGGCTTGCACTTCCCTCCGGCTTTGGAAGAACATCACGTGGGCGTGCCTCAAGGCAGGCAATAGTTTTTGTTCGAAGATGCGCACGCGTTCTTCCAATTGGCGGTTTACCTCGCGGTTTATCTCCTCCACCAGTTCCATGGCCTCTTGCACCGATTCAGGACCATCGGCTGGTATCTTCCCGGTGGCCACGGCCTTGTGGTCGGCCACGCGCACTTTATAGAACTCCTCCAGGTTTGACGAATAGATGGAGATGAAGTTCAGTCTTTCGCCCACGGGCAGGGTATCGTCATCAGCCTCGAGCAGCACCCGATAGTTGAACGAGAGCCAGCTGATGTCCCGCTTGAAGTATTGGTAATCCATATTATTCAGAATAAGGTTTTATGCAGCAAATATACTATCTTTGTCCGGAAAAACAACTTTGTTGAATGAAGAAAATAGGTTTACTTTCGGATACGCACGGGTATTGGGACGATAAGTACCTGTACTATTTTGAGCCGTGCGATGAGATTTGGCATGCGGGCGATATCGGCTCGCTCGATGTGGCCAGGCGCTTGGCCGACTTTCGCCCCCTGCGTGCCGTGTATGGCAACATAGACGGGCAGGACTTGCGCCGTTTGTACCCTCAGACCTTACGGTTTACGATAGAAGGTACCGAAATCTTGATGAAACACATCGGTGGATATCCCGGGCATTACGACCCCTCCATACGAGGTAGCTTGCTGGTCAGGCCACCCAAGCTCTTCGTGAGCGGGCACTCGCACATTCTTAAGGTAAAATACGACAAGACGCTGGGCATGCTCCACATCAATCCCGGGGCAGCAGGCATCAGTGGATTTCACAAGGTGCGTACGCTGGTGCGTTTCAACATCAGTCAAGGCACGTTCTCCGACTTGGAGGTCATTGAACTGGCAGGATAAAGGTCATAGGGGAGGCTTTTTCTTATCCATAAGTTTGGCTATGTCGGCATTTTTCCTCATCTTTGCACTTCGGAATAGCATCGAGAGCCGTGGGGCGTCGTCCTCCTTCTTATTTTATTCTCCGCTTTAAGTATTTATCTTAAAAAAAGACTGAAGTATGAAAGGAATTATTCTTGCCGGTGGTAGTGCCACCCGCCTCTATCCGTTGTCGAAGGCCATCTCCAAGCAAATAATGCCCGTCTACGACAAGCCCATGATTTACTACCCTCTTTCTACGCTGATGCTGGCCGGCATCCGCGAGGTGCTCATCATCTCTACACCGAGGGACCTGCCTATGTTCCGCGACCTGCTGGGTTCGGGTGAAGACTTGGGCATGCGCTTTGCCTATCAAGTGCAGGAAGCGCCTAACGGGTTGGCGCAAGCCTTCGTGCTGGGTGCCGACTTCCTAGAAGGTGGCCCCGGATGCCTTATCTTGGGCGATAACCTTTTTTACGGGCAAGGCTTCTCGTCCATGCTGCGCAGGGCGGCATCCATTGAGAAGGGGGCGTGCATTTTCGGATATTATGTGAAAGACCCTCGTGCCTATGGCGTGGTAGGGTTTGATGCCGAAGGCCGTGTCACCTCGCTCGAAGAAAAGCCTCAAAAGCCTAAGAGTAATTATGCCGTGCCTGGACTGTACTTTTACGATAGCACCGTTACGGAGAAGGCCGCAAACCTCCGCCCGTCGGCACGTGGGGAGTATGAGATTACCGACCTCAACCGCCTGTATCTGGAAGAAGGCACGCTGAAGGTAGAACTTTTCGGACGTGGTTTCGCCTGGCTTGACACGGGCAATTGCGATAGCCTGCTCGAAGCCTCTAACTTCGTGGCCACCATACAGAACCGCCAGGGCTTCCGCGTGTCGTGCATCGAAGAGATTGCCTGGCGCAAAGGGTGGATAGACGTGAACCAGCTGCACCACCTGGGACAACGTCTGGAGAAGACAGAATATGGCCGCTACCTTATGGAGTTGGCCACTACGCACAACGCTAACCGCTGATATTACTATACACTACATTATTATATGAAAACCTATCTTGTGACCGGAGCTGCCGGATTCATCGGCGCCAATTACATTAAGTACATATTGAAGAAGCATGACGACATCCGCGTCGTGGTGCTCGATGCCCTGACTTATGCAGGCAACCTGGGCACTATAGCCGAGGATATTGATAACGAACGGTGCTTCTTCGTCAAGGGAGACATCTGCGACAGGGCGCTGGCCGACGACCTCTTTGCCACTTACAAGTTCGACTATGTGGTGAACTTTGCGGCCGAGAGCCATGTGGACCGTAGCATAGAGAACCCTCAACTGTTCCTTATCACCAACATACTGGGTACGCAAAACCTGCTCGATGCCGCACGCCGGGCGTGGGTGACGGGCAAGGATGAGCAAGGCTACCCCCTGTGGCGTAAAGGAGTGCGCTACCACCAGGTTTCGACCGACGAGGTGTATGGCTCGCTTGGTGCCGAAGGCTACTTCACCGAGCAGACTCCCCTGTGTCCGCATAGTCCCTATAGTGCATCGAAGACGAGTGCCGACCTTGTGGTGATGGCCTATCACGACACTTACCACATGCCGGTAAGCATCACCCGCTGCTCTAATAATTACGGGCCTTACCACTTCCCCGAGAAGCTCATTCCCCTCATCATTAAAAACATATTGGAAGGCAAGAAGCTCCCCGTGTATGGCGATGGCAGCAACGTGCGCGACTGGCTCTATGTGGAAGACCACTGCAAGGCCATCGACATGGTGGTGAGGGAAGGACGGGAAGGAGAGGTGTATAACGTGGGCGGCCATAACGAAAAGACCAACCTCGAGATTGTACGCCTCACCATTGCCACCATACGCCGCCTCATGACCGAGCAACCCGCCCTGCGCTCCGTGCTGAAGAAGCAGGTGAAGGCGCCCGACGGCTCGATAGACACCTCGTGGATAAACGATGACCTCATCACCTTCGTGAAAGACCGCCTGGGGCATGACCAACGGTATGCCATCGACCCCTCGAAGATTGCCGCTGAACTGGGTTGGACGCCCGAGACCCCCTTCGAGCAGGGCATCGTGAAGACTATAGAGTGGTACTTAGCCCACCAGGACTGGGTGGAGCAGGTGACCAGCGGTGACTACCAGCACTACTACGAGCGGATGTACGCAGGGCGTTGACCATACTGCCCCCAGGGGAGAGTCAGGGCAGCAAGATGGTAGCCGCCAGCATCACCCCCATGAACAGCATATTGCGCGATGTTTCGCCCAGTATGCTGTTCAGTTTTTTACCATGGCCTATGGCCACCATGCGTTGCCACGTGCGTATGTGCAGGGCAAGATAGAGCAGGGGCAACGCTACGTCCCACCCGTTGGCAAACCACAGGGCGAAGGCCGTGGTGCCCATGCCCAGCAGGAGGTAGGCATATCGGCCAAAGCGTTCGCCCAAGCACACCACGAGGGTGCGTTTGCCACTCAGGCGGTCTTGTTCCCGGTCACGGTAGTTGTTCACCATCAGCAGCGTGTCGATGAGGAGGCCGCACGACAGTGAGGCGATGACCGCATCCCACGTCACAGTGCCGGCCTGCAGATAGTAAGTGCCGCCTACGGGCACAAGGCCGAAGAAGACCACCACCAACACATCTCCCCAACCCCAATATGACAACCGCGTAGTGTATAAGAAAGCAAACACGACGCACACGAGGCCTGTAGCTGCCATTTCCCATCCACCATATTCCATCCGCCCCGATGCCGAGAGCAGCGCGCCAAGCCCCGCGAGGCATGCCGCCGCGAGCGTAACGCCTATGCCTGCGGCCATGGCCCGGGTCGATATCCATCCCTGGGCACAGGCACGCTCGGGCCCGAGGCGGTCGTCGCGGTCGCTGCCCTTGCGGAAGTCATACAAGTCGTTGATAAAGTTTGCGGCCACCTGCATCAGCGCCGCGAAGAGCAAGCACAGCAGGGCAGTGAGGGGGTACAGCGATTGATGGTGCAGGGCAAGCGCCGTGCCCACGATGACGGGGATGATGGCTGCGGATAACGTTTTGGGGCGTGCGGCAAGAAGCCATGCACGTGGGGAGTTCTGTTTTATTTCCATTGTCGGTATATGTATTGATGTTTTGTCGTATCGTGTGGTTGGTATACCCTATTGCCGTGTGGTGGGTGCACCCTATTGCCGTGTGGTGGGTACACCCTATTGCCGTGTGGTGGGTGCACCCTATTGCCGTGTGGTGGGTACACCCTATTATCGTGTGGTGGGTGCACCACTACCCCGGCAGCAGCACTACGCCCTTCTTGCGCTTGCCGTCCATCTTCACCACGAAGGGGCGGGGGGCACGCACGTGGCGCAGCAGCTCGCTCTCGTGCACGGCGGGCAGGGCATCGAGATAGTCTTGATTGTAAAGTCCGTCGCCCATGTAGGCATTGATGGTGAAGTAGCCCACGCCGAAGGAAGTGAGGTTCTGGAAGAAGTGCGTGCCCTGGCTGGGGTCTACACGATAGTTGGTCAGCCCTGCCTCGACAATGACCCGCGCGCCCGAGATGTGGGGCCACTTCACCGGGATGCCGAGCCAAGGGTCACTGCTTCCCCAGCGTCCGGGCCCGATGAGGATGTAGTGGCGGCCCATGTCCAGCATCTGCTGGTTCAGGCGCTCTATCTCGCGGGCAATGGCAGGGTTGTTGGAGGCGGTGTAGCCCTGCGTCTTGATGTAGACCACGTCGCTTATGCTGTCCATGATGCCGTGTCCCAGCGAGTTGTTGCTGCGCAGCAGCAGGTCGCAGTCGGGTATGGTGTCCAGGTCTTCGTCGAGCACCTCTTTAGTGTCCACGATGGGGCGTATCTGTAGCAGGTAGAAGGTGCCCGTCTTGTCCTTCTCGCGGCTGAGGTTGGCGGCAAACTCAATCTCCACCGGGCGGCGCATCTCTTGCTGGCCATACTTCAGGGCGAGCTGCAGCAGTCGGGGCAGGGGGAAGACATCATGCTGCAGGACGTTGGCAAAGGTGATGACCTTGCGCCCGCCGGGATAGAGGCCGTCGCGGATGACCTGGTCGTAGGGGTCGTAGGTCGAGGCGATGTAGTTGAGCGCGCCGTCCTTCTCGGCCTCCTTGACGTGGAGCTTAAGCAAGTTGAACCCGTCATCCTGCGAGAAGTCCGTGGCCGCGTGCAGGTCGAGGGCATAGAAGCGTGTCTGGGTCTCGCGCAGGGCCATCTCCAGCTCGCTGGTCTGCAGCACCTTGGTGGGGTGGTAGGGCGAGAAGCGCAGGGTGAGCCCGCCGTCCACTATATATTTGCCCAGGCCCAAGGCAAGGTTCACGATGCCCTCTTCGGCCAGCTCGTCGCCCAGCGGATAGTAATTGAGCGAGCGGGCCACGCCGGACATGCTGGGGTAGTAGCGCGTGCCATACTGGGTGCCCACTACCTGCTGCAGGATGACCGCCATCTTCTCCTGGTCGATGACGTTACTCGTGGCTTGCATATAGGCCTTGGAGTCGCGGAAGAACACCGACGCGTACACCCCTTTGATAGCGTCAGACAACATGCGAAGCATCTCGTACTTATCGTCCAGGTAGGGTATCATGTAGGTACTGTAGATGCCGGCGAAGGGTTGATAGTGGGAGTCTTCCAATAGCGAGGACGACCGCACGGCTATCGGGGCCTTCACCACGTCGAAGAAGGTAAAGAAGTCGCCCACCAGCCTATCGGGAAGCTTGGCCTTGAGGAAGCACCGCAGGATGGTGGCGTCGTCGGCATCGGACAGCGCCACCTGGTACAAGCCGTTCGTCTCCATAAACTCGTCGAACACGTCGGTGCACAGCACCACGGTCTTGGGGATGGCCACGCGGGCGTTATCGAACTCTTCAAACTCCGGGTGCCGCTTCACCAGGTTGTCGATGAAGGCCAGCCCCCGACCTTTGCCGCCCAAGGACCCCTCGCCGATGCGGGCGAAGTTGGAATAGCTGTCGAACCGACCTCGCTCGAAGACGGCCACCACGCCCTGGTTCTTCATCTTGCGATATTTCACTATGGCCTCGAAGATGAGCTTGCGGTGGGCGTCGACGTCCTGAAGGCTGTCCCACGTGATAGGCCTCAGGAACTCGGCCACGGGGAACATGGCGCGCGAGTAGAGCCAGCGGCTGATGTGGTTGTGGCTGATGTGGTAGAGGAACGACTCGGCAGGCACGGCGAAGAGGATGTTCTGCAGCTCCTTCAGGTTCTTCACCCGGGCTATCTCTTCGCCCGTCTCAGGGTTGCGGAAGATGAAGTCGCCGAAGCCAAAGTTGTCCGACACGATGCGCCTCAGGTCGACATCCATCTTCTTCGAACTCTTGTCAATGAAAGCTGCCGCGTACTTGGCGGCATAGGCGGCGTTCTCCGTCTCGCTGGACTGGATAATGAGCGGCACGAAGGGGTCTTCCTTGCGGATGGCGGCACATAGCTTGATGCCCGCCAGCCCGTCCTTCTCTCCACGGTCGGCCATGGGAAAGCGCACGTCGGTGATGACGCCCAGTATGTTGTTCTTGTACTTGCCGTAGATGTCCGTGGCCTCGCGGTAGTTACGGGCCAGCACAATCTTAGGCCGTCCCCTCATGCGGAGGGTGCGCTGGTGAGCATTGAGCGCCTCGGTGCTGAACTCCTGGCTCTGCTTCAGCACGAACTTGTACAGGTTGGGCAAGATGGACGAGTAGAAGCGTATGCTGTCCTCCACCAGCAGGATAAGCTGCACGCCCACCTCGTTCACGTCGTGCTCCAGGTTCATTTTATCTTCTATCAGCTTGATGATGGACACCAGCAAGTCCGTGTTCCCCAGCCAGCAGAACACGTACTCAAAGGGGCTGAGGTCTTCGTGGGCGATGCGCTCGGTGATGCCATGGCTGAAGGGGGTGAGTATCACCATCGGAATCTGCGGGTATGCCGACTTAATATGGCGCGCCACCTCGAACCCCTCGTTGTCGCCCGTGCCCGGCATGCAGATGATGAGGTCGTACGACAGGTTGCCCAAGTGCTCCAGCGCCTCCTCGCAGCTGGACACCTGGGTGAAGCGTGGCGGGTAGCGCAGCGACAGGGAGGTATATTCGTTGAAAATCTTCTCGTCGATGCGCCCGTCGTCCTCCAGCATGAAGGCATCATAAGGGTTGGCAATGAGCAAGACGTTAAAGATGCGCCTCGTCATGAGGTTGGCAAACTGCGTGTCCTTAAAGTACAGTTGGTTGAGCTTGAACTTGCTGAGCATGTCTTTTTTGCAGTTAGATTGGTTTATTCCTACGGATAGATTGGTTTGTTTCTTGCAAAAGTAATAGAAATCAAACCTATTCGGATAGCTTTTCTACTACTTTTTTTAGATTTATCTGTAATATTGCAACCGCTAAGCGAGGGATTGCCATTTTCCTCCTTGCCCCTATGTTTTACCGATTGATGCCTATGAATACTACACCATATATAATATATATCCTCTTGCTGGTCGCCTTGGCCGGATGCGCGGTGCTGTCCATGCTTTGTCTCCGCTACAAGCGCGAAGCGGACATGCTTAGGGGACTTGAAGAAGCTTACGGTATACCTTGTCATATAGACAATGATGTAAAGAGTGCCACCCGTGCCGAACGTCTTTGGGGGTTTGGGCAGATATCGAAGAACTTCGTCTATCTCAATGTGGGTACAGGTATAGCTGTTGGTACGGTGATAAACGGGCGCCAGATACGGGGCAGTCATTTCAATGCCGGTGAGGTAGGTCATCTCAGGGTAGGCGTACAGGTAGGTGTGAAGTGTGCGTGCGGACGCATGGATTGCGTGGAGGCTATTGCCGCAGGCATAGGTTTCGACAATTGCGCTCGTTTGTTGCGATCTCGTTATGAAACACGTTTGCACATTCCCGATGAACGCGAAGGCCGTGTATTGGTGAGCGAAGTGTTTACACTTGCTCAAAAGGGAGATCCCCTTTGCGTGGCATTGGTAGACATAGCTTCCGAGGCATTGGCCAACCTTATCATGAACCTGGGATTGGGACTTTTCTTCCTTTCCTCGTGGTTTACCGTGCGTTTTCCGGAGGCTGCGTGGAGGGCAGGAGAGAGCGTGGTGCCCTACGGCTTCCTCATCTTCCTGATTGGTTCGTTCGTGGTGGGGGCATCGGCCACCATCCTGCAAGTAGTCATCAATCCTTACCTTACGGCCTGCTATGTGCGTGGCACGCAACCCATCCAGCGGCTGGCTATAGGCGGGTCGGCCAACTCGGTGGGCACCACACTGGCGCCTTACTTTGTGACGGGCGTTGTCTTCGGTGGCTTGTCGATGAGTGAGATCCGTATTGACCAGCTGATGCTTCCGTTCTTTTCATTGATGGTGGTCATCATGCTTGTCGTATTCTTGCTGATGCGTTTCTCCTTGCCCGACGTACAAGGTACCAAGGCGGAGGCCGGAGAAAAGTTGGAACGTTCTGTATGGTCGTTCCGCCACTTGGCACTGGGCGTGGTGGCCATCTTTTTCTACGTGGGTGTGGAGGTATGCATTGGTGGCAACATCAACCTCTATGCCATGGAGATGGGCATGGCCTCGCCTGCTTTGCTGGCTACGCTCTACTGGGGCGGCATGCTGGTGGGGAGGCTGGTGGGCAGTTCGCTGAGCCACGTGTCTCCACGCACACAGCTTACTGTTACTACCACCCTGGCGGGCGTGCTCACGGTGCTGGCCATTGCTTTCGACAATCCATGGCTGCTTTGCGCCGTGGGCCTGTTCCACTCCATCATGTGGGGAGCCATCTTCACCCTGTCCGTCGCCCGGCTGGGCAAGTACACCTCGGCAGCCTCGGGCGTGTTCATGATAGGCGTGGTGGGCGGCGCCGTCTTTCCCCTGCTACAGGGCGTGCTGGCCGATGTGTTGGGCGGATGGCGCCTGTCGTGGTGCCTGGTCGTGGCCGGGGAAGCGTTCATGCTGTGGTATGCCCTGATGGGGTCGCGCATCCGTCCGAAGGATGTAGTGGTTTAGTCCGACACTATTATCATTAACCAATAAGAAATACGTATGATGAAACATTTCAGACTGATGGTGCTTGCTGCGGCGGCCTTCCTGGCGTCGTGCGCAGGCAAGCCTGCCCAGGAGCAGGCCGACCCTTTGGCCACCAAGGTGGTGGTGGCCTATGTGACTTCGTGGACCGACGTGATGCCCGACCCGGCGCTGGTGACGCACATCAATTATGCCTTCGGCCACGTGAACGACACGTTCAACGGCGTGCGGGTGGACAATGAAGACCGCCTGCGCGCCATTGTGGCCTTGAAGAAGCAGAAGCCTTCGCTACAGGTGCTGCTCTCGGTAGGCGGATGGGGCAGCGGACGCTTCAGCGAGATGGCCGACGATGAGGCCAACCGCCTGGCCTTTGCCGCCGATTGTGCCCGTGTAGTAGATGAGTTCGGGTTGGATGGCATCGACATAGACTGGGAGTATCCCACGCAAAACAGTGCCGGCATCTCCAGCTCGCCCCGCGACACGGAAAACTTCACGCTGCTGATGCGCGACCTGCGCCAAGCGCTCGGGCCGGACAAGGCACTTACACTGGCTACCGTATGCTCGGCACAGTATATGGACTTCAAGGCTTTTTTGCCTTACGTGGACTTTGTGAACATCATGGCCTACGACATGGGCGGGCAGGATGGGCATCATGCTTCGCTGTACCCCTCGGAGCACAGTGGTTCAATGACGTCGCACGAAGCTGTGCAGGCCCATATCCGTGCAGGCGTGCCTCCATCGAAGCTTGTGATGGGCATGCCTTTCTATGGCAAGGGCAAGGAAGGCTATCGCGAGTATGCCGACTCGGTGGCGCAAGGACTGACATCGCAGCGCTATGTGGAGCATTGGGACAGTGTTGGCCTTTTTCCCTACCTGCTGGATGAGGCCGGGCACTATGTATATGCCTACGAAAATCCCCGCTCCATCTCCGCCAAGTGCCAGTACATTCTGGACAACGACCTGCTGGGCGGCATGTATTGGGAGTATGAAGGCGGTACCGGGCCCGATAACCTGTGCAAAGTGGTGGCCGATGCTCTTTTGGGAAAGGCACATAAGCAGAAAGTCCTTGTTCTTACCGAACGGGGCGGTCAGCATGGCACGTTTACCGACGCCGGCCTTGCCTGGCTGCAGGACGAAGGCAGGCAGATGGGCTTCAGCCTGACAGAGATAAACAATGCGGAGCCCATCACGAAGGAGTTCTTGCAGGCGTTCGACCTCGTCATCCAGCTGGACTTCCCGCCCTACACCTGGCCCAAGGAGGCTGAAGAGGCCTTCATAGACTACATCGACAAGGACGGGCACGGCGGCTGGATAGGCTTTCACCACGCCACGTTGCTTGGCGAGTTCGACGGCTATCCCATGTGGCAATGGTTCTCGGACTTCATGGGCAGCATCCGCTACCAGAACTACATTGCTGCCCTGGCCGACGGCACGGTACGGGTGGAAGACGCCCAGCACCCGGTGATGCAGGGAGTGCCGGCTTCGTTCGTCATCCCCGGCGATGAGTGGTACACTTACGACAAGAGCCCGCGCCTCAGTGTCCGCGTCCTAGCTACGGTGGACGAGTCGACTTACACTCCCGACTCGGACATCAAGATGGGCGACCATCCCGTGGTATGGGTCAACGAGGCGAAAGCCGCCAAGAATGTCTACTTCCAGATGGGGCATAGCGGGCAGCTTTACGACGTAGAAGCATTTACCACCATGTTCCGCAATGCCATCCGTTGGACATTGGGAATGTAAAGGAATAGGATAACCGGCAATATCAATAGGTAATTGTTTTTTTCAGCTTGTACCTGTGCTGCTTAAAGGTGGTGGGGTACAAGCTTTTTTGTGGTATGCGAGGCAAGTCATTTTGCTTGGACCGGTAAAAGCACTATCTTTGTGTAGAAATGTATATGAAAATATAACAGCCTATGATGGAGAAAGTTCGTTTCGGAGTAGTCGGTACCAACTTCATTACCGACTGGGTCATAGCCGGTGCTCGGCAAGACCCGCGTTTTGAGTTAGTAGCAGTCTGTTCACGCAGCCAGGAGAGGGCAGAAGAATTTGCCGCCAAGCATGGAATTCCCTACAAGTTTACGTCGTTGGAAGAGATGGCGAGCAGTCCCGTTGTCGACGCGGTGTATGTTGCTTCGCCAAATTTTAAGCATGCCGAGCAGAGCATCCTTTGCATGAGCCACGGCAAACATGTGTTGTGTGAGAAGCCTCTGGCATCCAATGCCGCTGAAGCGAGGCGGATGATAGCCGCGTCTGAGAAGTACAACGTAACTTTGATGGAGGCGATGAAGTCGACGCTCAACCCCAACTTTCTCAAACTGATGCGCAATGTGGAACGGGTAGGGAAGGTGCGCCGCTATTTTTCGTCCTACTGCCAATATTCGTCGCGTTATGACCGGCTTAAAGCGGGTGAACTGCCCAATGCTTTCAATCCTGCTTGTGCCAACGGGGCATTGATGGACATCGGCGTCTATACCATCTACCCTATGGTCGTTTTGTTCGGCAGGCCGCAGAAAGTGTTTGCCTCGGGCACTTTGCTGTCTTCTGGTACGGACGGGCAGGGTTCTGTCACCTTCCTATACGACGGTATGGAGGCTAACGTGATTTACTCCAAGATAGCCGACTCCCACTTGCCTTCCGAGATACAGGGCGAAGAGGGGACCATTGTGATGAACCACATCAGCAGATTGAGCCAGGTGACCTTTATCCCGCGCATACCCCAGACTGTGAGGGGACAGGGCGAGCAGCCCGAAGCCGAGGACTGGTCGCAGCCGGCCGATAAGGACCGTTATTATTACGAGGTGGCCGAGTTCATCGACCTGGTGTTGTCCGGCAGGCGGGAATCATCTGTCAATACCCACCACCGGTCGTTGATGACCATGGAGCTGATGGATGAAGTGCGCCGACAGCTTGGGGTGGTTTATCCTGCAGATGAACAATGAAATAAGGCGATTATCCTGTACTTGAGTAGAATAACCGCCTTTTAGTAGTTTCCTTATTTAATAAGCATGGAATGGTGCCTTGAACTCCGGCCGCAGGGTGTAGGTGTCTTCCAGCGGGAAGTCCTTGGGGGCAGGTTGGGTCACGGTGCCTGTGGCTGCCCATTCGGCCCCACGCAATAAAGTGACTTGATAGCCGGTACAAAGTATAGAGTATATCATCTCTGGGTCGTTGCCGCAATGGCCCAGCACGTCAACGAATACACGTCCCTTTCCATAACGTACTGTCCACATGATTGGCTCGTGGCGGCCGTTTTCTTCAATGGTGGCAAGGATTTCCATGTTGCGTCCCGGACCGCGCAGTTTGGTGTAGATTTCATCCTTGAAGTGCTTCCAGCGCGGCGGAAGGCCTTGCATGATGGGATGTCCCGGTGCGCGGGTATCGATGATGGTCTCGTGTTGCAGCCCGTGGTAGCCGGCATATCCGGGGGAATAGTCGTAGACGTATTGCCCGTCTTTCCAGTAGACGAACGGCCCCCAACGCTCGTCGCGTCCGTTCCAGGCGCCCAGCGCGGTCATTTCGTTGTAGGCAGGCCAGTCTTCCATGGGGATGATGGAGGAGTGGAGCACCACCACGCCGCCGCCGTCGGACACGTACTTCTCGAAGGCCTTGCGCACGGAGGGCTTCCATGTGGCGCCACCGTAGTTGATGATGACCAGGCTGTATCCCTTGAAGGAGGGCTCGAAGCGGTTGATGTCTTCGCCGAAGTCGGGTGTCACCAGCATATCCACTTCAAAGAGGCCGCTGTTTTCCAGAATCTTTTCTATGCTCTGGCTGGCTCCCCGCCAATAGTGGCTTCCGTCTTGTCCGGTGATGAGGAGGGTTTTGATGGGTTGCGCGGCCTGTGCCAGCGGCAGGATGATGCAGGCCAGCAGGAGGGTGAGGATTGTCTTGCGTGTCATGGCTTTTGGGTTTTAGTGTTGTGAGACGATGTGCATTCTATGCGGTCGTAGCATCGGGTAGTTTGCAGGTTGTAGCCCCGCTCGTCCACCGTGAATAGGCCGTCTTTGAAGTAAGAGATGTAGAGCTCGGCGAGGCCGTCGGCGTTGCGGTCTTCCACTTTCACGTAGTAGTTGTCGTTCACGTAGACATCCGACATGTACTTTACTTCTTTCGAATAGTGGTCGACGATGGCATAATATACCTTGAAAAGGTCGAACGTGGGATAATGGCCGTTATCATGTCCGAAGACCAATACTTCTTCCATGCCGGGCTTGGCATCCATGTCGGCCAGTATGGCCTTTTGTAGATAAAAGCCTTCCCGGACAACTTCAGGTGGCGTGTCTTCCCATCCTTCTTGGTGGGCGGTGGTGGCGAATTGGGCCGAGGCGGTGGCACTCAGACACAATAGCAGTAAGGTATAAATCAGTTTGTGCATATAAAAAAGTAGATAAGAGATTTATAAATACAGGATGCAAATTACGCATAATCTTTGGAGATTTTGGCAATTTGCATCCCTATTATTTATGAATAACGTGAGCCCTGCATGTAAGGTTTGTTGCAATGTTTTGCTTTATGCGGATTAAAGCGTTACTTTAACGCCGATAAAGTGTTGCTTTAATGCCTTTAAAGTCTTGCTTTAGTAAGGATAAAGTAGTACTTTATTTTTATTGAAGAAATAATAAAGTATTAACTATTATATTTACAGTTTGTTACGTGTACTTTATGGCGAATGCTTACATGTCATGTTTACGTTAAATATTTTCGTCAGAAGAACGCATTTAGTTTGCCCAACCGGGGTTTTGCGTCAGTGCCCCATTGGATGCATTGATTTCTTTCGACGAGATGGGGAAGTAGCGGTAGCGTTCCGTCCAGCCTTTGGAAGCCAGGATTTCTTCTCCTTTGTCGAAGCGCATGATGTCGAACCAGCGCTGCATCTCGTCGATGAACTCATAGCCACGCTCTTTGAAGATGATGTCCAAGGCTTCCTCTTTGCTCAGCCCCATGAGGTTGATGCGGTGGTTTTCGTCTTGGAAGGCGCGGTCTCTGATTTGGTCAAACCAGCCTTGTCCCTCGGCATCTACTGTGCCGTTAATGCGTACTTGCAACTCGGTGGCCAGCAGCAGCACGTCGGCATAGCGGTAGAAGCGGAAGTTGTTGCCGCAGTTGTCGTTGGGGTTGACTTCGTTGGTGTCTTCCAGGCGGCCATGGTACTTGTAGTGCCCCAGCCATTCAAAGTTCTCTTGGCTTTCGCTGACTATGAATTCGCTGCCCTCGGGCAGTTCGCCGTTGGCTACCATCTCTTGCACTTTGCGTGCTTCTTCGCGGTAGTCGATGACGGTGCCTTCGCGGCGCGTGTCGCCTTCTTCAAACATGTTGTAGATGGTGCTCGGCATGGTGTTCTGTCCGTACCCGCCGGTCAGTCCACCTTGCTCTCCCGAACGTGGGTCTACGATGTCGCGCCCGCTGAGCGAACGGCACAACACCGTGTTGCCTTCACCTTGGTTGTCGCTGGAGAACTCTATTTCATAGATGGATTCAGGGCAGAATTCACCTGCTTTCAGCCAGATTTGTCCATAGTCTTGCATCAACTGGTAGCCGTTGCCCATGATGGTTTTCATATCGGCCAACGCCTGCGGATAGAGCGATTCGGCGCGGTGGAAAAGGATGAGCTTGGTGCGCAGCATGCGTGCGGCATCTTGGTTGGTGCGTCCGTGGACAAAGCTGTTCTTGTCCGGCAAGTCGGCGATGTTTTCGTCGGAGAGGTCTTCCATCATGAAGTCGAAGATTTCATCGCGGGTTCCCTTCTGCACGTTGAAGATTTCCGATGTCTGTAGGCGCTCCTTGATGAGCGGGGCTTGCTCGTAGCCCATGAAGATGTAGGCGTAGAATAGCGCCCTGTAGAATTTTGCTTCGGCCAGCGATGAACTTACGAAAGAGGGGTCGAGGGTGCTGTTGTTAAGCTCGTCGATAAGTATGTTGGCATCGGTTACGCCGTTGAACAAGCCGTAGTCCCATTCGTTCCACCAGGAAGGCGAGTCGCTGGGGTCGAAGGTAAAGGTGTCGTACTTGGTCTTGTACGCACCTTCGCCCAAGCCGCCGCCCGTTTCCGATTCGTCGGACATAAGCGAGGCGTAGCTGAACACTTCGAGCAGGCGCACCTGTATGTCGTTGATGATGGCCGTCATGCCCATGTCTACTTCGGCCTCTGTCTTATAGAACTCTTCTTCCGATACTTGCGTACGCGGGTTGGTCTCCAGGAAATCGCTGCAAGAGGCCAGGCTAAGCCCCAAGGCAAGCGCAGGGATAAATATCTTTTTCATATGTAGTTGCGTTTTGTTGTTTAAGTTAGAATACAATGTTTGCTCCGAAGGTAAAAGTGCGTGCCTGCGGATAGGTGCCGCCGTCGAAGCCGTTGCGCGTTCCTACTTCGGGGTCATATCCGGAGTACTTGGTGGCAGTAAACAGGTTTTCGCCTTGCACGAAGATGCGGAGTTTTTGCAGAAGCAGTTTCTGCGTGAGGCTGCGCGGCAGGCTGTAGCCTATTTGCAGAACCTTCAGGCGCAGGTAATTGCCGTTTTCTACAAAGAGGTCATTGGTGTAAGTGGTGTTGTGGTGCGGGTCGCCAGCCACCAGCTTGGGCAGGCGATTGGATGTGCCTTCCCCATGCCAGCGGCCCAGCCATTCAGTTTCCCAGTTGGCTTGGGTGATGTTGGCACGTCGGTAGAACTTGTATATCTGGTTCCCGGCAGCTCCTTGGAAGAAGGCGCTGAAGTCGAAGTCTTTCCAGTTCATGCCCAGTGTGAAGCCGTATGTCCAGTTTGGGTTAGGGTCGCCAATCATGGTGCGGTCGGCATCGGATATAGTGCCGTCACCGTTCAGGTCTACGTAGCGCACGTCGCCTGGTTCAGCTTCCGGTATAATCAATTTCCCTTCTTTGTTCACATAGCTGTTCACTTCGTCCCAGTTTTGGAAGATGCCGTCCGTCTTGTATCCCCAGAAGTAGCCGTAGGGATAGCCGGTCTCCATGACAGATACATCTCCGCCCAAGCCTCCACCCAGTGACTGAAGGGCGGTACGATCGGTACCCAGTTTGGTTACTTCGTTGGTGATGTACGAGGCATTGGCGTTGAGGTCGAAGTTCACTTTGCCGATGTTGAAGCGGTAGGAGGCTTCCATTTCAATACCTTCGTTTTCCACTGTACCGATGTTTGTACGCATGGTGCTGTAGCCGGTGTATTCGGGCAGAGCCACGTCCATCAGCATGTCTTTGGTCTTTTTCTTGAAGTAGTCGAAGGTGAACGACAGGGAGTTGTTTAGCAGGCGCAGGTCGAGGCCCAAGTCAAGTTGTTCGGATGTTTCCCACTTCAAGCCTGTGTTGACATAACCCGAGGGGAGGGCGCCTGTTGCTACGTTTCCGTTGATGACGGCATTGTTGCCCATGCTCATCATGCTGGTGTAGCCAAAGGGGTCGATGGATTCGTTACCGTTCTGTCCCCAGCTGGCGCGCAGTTTCAAGAACGAAAGCCATTCGGGCTTGCCTTCCATAAAGTTCTCACGGGTGATTACCCATCCTGCGGATACGGAGGGGAAGACGGCATAGCGGTGTTCCGGTCCGAAGTTGGAAGAACCATCGCGGCGAACCACGGCTTCAAACAGGTATTTCTCATCATAGTTATAATTGACGCGGGCAAAGATGGAGGCCAGTTTATGGTCGCTTCCCTTGCCTTCCACGCGCTCCAAGGTGCGGTCTCCTGTGGCGATGTCGATGAATGCCTTGTCGGGGTCTACTACCAGCAGGTTGTAGTCTGTACCTTTTATGTTTGCATCACTGTAAGAGGCCATAGTGGTTCCGAACAGGGCACCGATGCTATGCTTGCCAAAGGTCTTGTCATAGGAGAATACGTTTTCCCATTGCCAAGAGTAGGCATCGCTCTTTTCGTCTTCCACGTACGAAGTGGTGTTTTTGGTCGTGGCGTTGAGGTCGTAGGCCGGTATGACGTTTTTGGTGGACACGAATCCCCATTCCAAACTGGCCGAGGTGCGGTACTTCAGTCCGGGCAGGATGTTGATGTCCAAGTTGAAGTTAGCATTGAATATCTGTTCCACCTTACGCTGGTTGTTGTTTACTTGCATGGAGGCAAGTGGGTTGTTTATTTCGTGCAGGTCGATGATGTTGTATACTCGTCCGTTGGGGGCGGTGACATAGTTAGGATAAATAGTCTGATACTCGGCTATCTTGGCGGGATCGTCTTGATAGATGGCTTCCGTAGGTGGCAGGTGGTTGATGGAGGCTATCAGACCGCTGGCCTCACTGTTGTCGATGGTGCCGCCCGTACGGTTTACCCGCGAGTAGCTGGCATTGGTAGTGAAGGTTACTTTGTTCAGGAAGTCACGGCTCTTGATGTCGAACAAAGTGTTGGAGTAATTGAGTCGTCCGTTGTAGCGCTCGTAGTCGGAGTGACCTTTGGCGAAGATACCCCGTTGCTTGATGTAGCCGAACGAAGCATAGTGCGTGCTGTGTTCGCCGCCTCCGCTGACCGACAGTTTGTGGTTGATGATGGGCGCATTACTGTATGTTAGTGCATCCTGCCAGTCGGTATCCACGTTGGGTACAGAAGTGAAATAGGGGGCAAGACCGGAGTTTTCGGCCATTTCGTTCATCATCATCACGTATTGTTCCGTATTCATCAAGTCTATCTTCTTGGCAGGATTCTGAATGCCATATGTGAATTCGTAGTTGACGGTAGTCTTTTGCTGGAAGGAGCCTTTTTTAGTGGTGACCAGCACAACGCCATTGGCACCGCGTGCACCATAGATGGCAGCTGAGGCAGCATCTTTCAGCACCTCGATGGACTCAATGTCCGAGGGATTGAGGTAGTCGATGCCGTTGTTGGATGGCATGCCGTCAATGATGTACAGCGGGTCGGAATCGTTCACGGTGCCTGTACCTCGGATGCGTATCTGTGAGCTGGTGCCCGGTTGGCCGGATTCGGCGGTGATGGCTACGCCGGAGATTTTGCCTTTCAGCACGCTGGACACGCTGGTGGGGGTACCTACATTCAACTCTTCGGCACTGACTTTGCTCATGGCGGCGGTCACGACGCTCTTCTTCTGCACACCGTAGCCCACAACTACGACTTCGTCCAACGTCTCGGTGTCTTCATCGAGGACGATGTTATAGGTGTCGGTTCCTGCAGTGACTTTCACACTTTGGGTGATGAAACCAATGTAGCTGAACTCCAGTTCGGCACCGTTGGATACGCTCAGCGTGTAGTTGCCGTCGATGTCGGTAATGGCTCCGTTGGTAGTGCCTTTTTCTACCACGTTTACGCCGATGAGGGGCAGGCCGTCGGTGGCCGAGGTTACGGTGCCATGCACTTTGAGGTTGGTTTGAGCACTGATGCTCAGGCAGTGTACCGCCAAGAATAGCAGGATGACTGTCGTCCGCGCAAGCCGCAATGAGGGCTTAAGCGAGAACACGTGTTTGGTTTTCTCGTTCATAATGTTTTGATTAAGTGTAATTAAAGTGTTAGGTAATAATATATATGCCCTGTTACTTCTCAAACGGGTCTCCCGTAGGGTCGGTGCTCACCACCCAGCGGAAGGCATTGGTGAAGAGCAGGTTTTGCGTGGCGTCGATAAATGCTTCGTCGCCGTGGCCCGTGTTGAGGTATATCATGCGGTACTTGGTGTTGGTCCACACGATGGGGAAGTCGCCGTGCGTCACTACATCTTTGATGCCCAAGGGGTAATTCTTGGGCGAGAGGGTGAGTAGTACCTGTACGTCGGGGTTCCGGCGGGGACTGGGGTTCCATTGGTACCACTCGCTGGCAGGGACGACGAACTCCTGTGGAAGGTTCTTGGTGACAGGGTGTTCCGGTGCGTCAACTTCAGCCAGTACAGGCTGGGGGGGCCAGTTGTTGCAATAGAACACCCCACCGCCCAAGAAGTCAACAAACCAAGGCCAATTTGTGTTTTTGTCATTGTAGGCTGCGACGTGGAAGCCCATCCATCCGCCACCGCGCTCCATGTATTGCTGGAAGGCCTGTCGTGAGGCGGGTTGTGTGGGGTAGCCGTCGAGCATGACGACGATGCTGTAGTCCTTCCACTTCTCGTAGGTGTCCAGCGTATCGATGTCGGTGGTGATGTCGAGGATGAAACCGTCGCCGTAGTGCAGTTTCTTGAAGAATTCTACGGCCTGGAGGGAGAATTCGTAGTGGGCTTCCTCGGCATTGTGGGTGTAGTAGACCAGTGCCTTGAAGCGTGGCCCTTTGGCGTAGTTGGCCGGATAGCCTTCCGGCTCTTGGGCATGGGCGGTGCTTACGATGAGCACAGTCAGCAGGGTGAAGATAAAGGTTCTCATAAGCGGGTTGCTGTGTTAGTATATTAATGATGGTATATTTGTTCGCGATGTCTGAATAATTCTATTCAGGGTGTCTGAACAGCTCTATTCAGGGTGTCTGAACAGCTCTATTCAGAGTGTCTGAACAACTCTATTCAGGGTGTCTGCACAACCCTGTGCAGAGTGCTTGCACAACCCTGTGCAGAGTGCTTGCACAACTCTGTGCAGAGTGTCTGCACAACTCTGTGCAGAGTGCCTGCACAACTCTGTGCAGTCCTCAATACTCGGCCAGCAGCGAGAGCCACTTGCCTGCCGAGGTGACCCACACTTCCTTGTAGCAGGCATTGTTGGTCTGTGGCCAATAGGGCACGTCGGCGTTGCCCAGCGTGCGTGGTCGGGATGTGCAGGCTGTGTGCGGAGTAGCTCCACAAGGGCTTGGGCATAGACTTGCTCGCGGCTTTCAGTATATGTTGCATATTGTAGCTTGATGCTTCCTTTACCCGATGCAGTTTGCTATTTGCCTCTCTAAGGTTTAATATCTGTCACAAATGTTCTGTATCTATGCAAAATGACAGTATCCAAACCTTATTTGATGCATTTTAAATCTTCCGATGCAAATGCTCTGCCTCTTTTCATGCAAGCAGGAAGACTGAGTACGGCTGACGTTTTATTATTAATTATTCTAAATATTAAGGACGCGTACATTGTTATCAGAAACTTTTGCTATATTTGCATAGCTGTTGTGTGACATTTTGATGTCTCATGGCATTGCTCCTTTATCTACTAACCTATAAATAATACATAGTATGAACATTGAACGTATCATGGCCTCTTTGGAGGCTAAGCATCCCGGTGAATCGGAATACTTGCAAGCAGTCAAGGAAGTGCTCCTGTCTATTGAAGACGTTTACAACCGGCATCCCGAGTTTGAGAAGGCCAAGATTATAGAGCGCTTGGTAGAGCCGGACCGTATATTTACCTTCCGCGTCACTTGGGTGGACGACAAGGGCGAGGTACAGACCAACTTGGGCTATCGCGTACAATTCAACAACGCCATCGGTCCCTACAAGGGTGGCATACGCTTCCATGCTTCGGTCAACCTCTCGATACTGAAGTTCCTGGGCTTTGAGCAGACTTTCAAGAACGCACTGACCACCTTGCCCATGGGGGGTGCCAAGGGAGGCTCCGACTTCTCGCCACGCGGTAAGAGCGACGCCGAAATCATGCGCTTCTGCCAGGCATTCATGCTCGAGCTCTGGCGTCATGTGGGGCCCGATATGGATGTACCCGCCGGAGATATAGGTGTGGGCGGCCGAGAGGTAGGCTACATGTTCGGCATGTACAAGAAGTTGACGCGCGAGTTCACTGGCACTTTCACCGGCAAAGGCCTGGAGTTCGGCGGCTCGCTCATCCGCCCCGAGGCCACCGGCTTCGGAGGGCTTTACTTCGTCAATGAAATGCTTCAGACCAGGGGTATCGATATTAAGGGCAAGACGGTGGCCATCTCGGGCTTCGGCAACGTGGCATGGGGAGCTGCTACCAAAGCCACGCAGCTGGGCGCCAAGGTCGTGACCATCTCCGGTCCCGACGGCTACATCTATGATCCCGATGGCATCAGTGGGGAGAAGATAGATTACATGCTGGAGCTTCGGGCCTCGGGCAACGATGTAGTAGCGCCCTATGCCGATGAGTTTCCCGGTGCGACCTTTGTTCCGGGCAGGCGTCCGTGGGAAGTCAAGGTGGACATCGCCTTGCCCTGCGCCACGCAGAACGAGCTGAATGGGGATGACGCCCGTCAATTAATAGATAACCATGTGCTCTGCATAGGTGAGATATCCAACATGGGTTGCACGCCCGAGGCCATCGACCTGTTCGTAGCGCATAAGATGATGTACGCCCCGGGTAAGGCGGTGAATGCCGGAGGCGTGGCCACCAGCGGACTGGAGATGAGCCAGAATGCCATGCACATCAGTTGGAGCGCCGAAGAGGTAGACCTGCGCCTGCACAGCATCATGCATGCCATCCATGCCCAGTGTGTGAAGTATGGTTCCGAGCCCGACGGCTACGTCAACTACGTCAAAGGCGCTAACATCGCCGGCTTTATGAAGGTAGCCCATGCCATGATGGGGCAGGGCATTGTTTAAAGCAGTTGTATTTGTATTTATGGTTATTGCTGCCTGTGCCTGCGAAGGTACGGGCAGCAACTTTTCTTCTACCTATATATGGGTATATCGGGGGTACGGTTGTCCTGTTTGCCAATGTTAAGACAAACAAGGCATGGTATTCCGCTTCTATTTGCTACATTTGCACCCACATCGCATATAACTACATAAATAGAGTGCATTATGTTACAACCAGAACTGAAACAACGCCGCGACAAGATTCGCGTTCTCATGGCGCAGCAGTCTGTTGACGCGGCCATTATTTCTTGCAATACGAACTTGATTTATACCTTTGGCCGTGTAGTGAGCGGCTATCTCTACCTGCCACTACATGACGTGGCCCATGTCTTTGTAAAGCGTCCCAATGACTTGGAAGGAGAACATATTCATTCCATTCGTAAGCCTGAACAATTGCCGGAATTAATAAAAGAGCTTGGTTTGCCCATGCCTACACGGCTGATGCTTGAGGGGGACGAGTTGCCTTTCAATGAATACAATCGCTTGGCTGCTTGTTTTCCGGATGCGGATGTAGTGCCTTGCGGTACATCTCTTATCCGGCAAGCACGTAGCGTAAAAACAGAGGTAGAAATCAGTATGTTCCGTCGCAGTGCAGCGGCTCATTCAGAAGCTTATAGCGAGATTCCTTCTGTTTATCGTCCTAGAATGACTGATCGCCAGTTGTCCATTGAAGTAGAACGTCTAATGCGTCTGCAAGGTTGTTTGGGCATTTTCCGTGTATTCGGTCGCAGTATGGAGATATTTATGGGGAGCTTGCTTGCTGGAGATAATGCTGCTGTACCAAGTCCCTACGACTTCGCCCTCGGAGGCGAAGGGCTTGATCCTTCCTTGCCTGGTGGAGCTAATGGCACGTTGCTTCAGGCAGGGCAAAGCTTCATGGTAGACATGGGGGGAAACTTTTGTGGATATATGTGCGACATGAGTCGTGTCTATTCCGTTGGCCGATTACCGCAGCAGGCGTATGATGCCCACCGTATTTGTCTCGATGTACAGGAAGCTGTGGCTACGGTTGCCCGTCCTGGGGTGTCCTGTGAAGATTTGTATAATCAGGCCATCAGCATAGTACAGAAGGCGAACATGGCCGACTACTTCATGGGTGTGAAGCAGAAGGCCAAATTCATTGGCCATGGCATTGGATTAGAAATTAATGAGTCGCCTGTCATTGCTCCACGTATCCGGCAGGAGTTGGAACCAGGTATGGTTTTCGCCCTCGAGCCAAAGATGGTGCTGCCAAACGTGGGCCCTGTGGGTATAGAGAATTCATGGGTGGTAACACAGGACGGCGTGGAGAAGTTGACTCAATGCCCAGAGGAAATTGTGGAGCTCTAATTCGCACATTATACAGTAAGAGGGCATGTCATAATGAACAATAGCTTTCATACTGTCATGTAGCGGAGCGAAGTCGAAACATTTCATATAAGTATTACATGAGGCCCTTCGACTTCGTTCCCTTAGACAAAATGATAATAACTTTACATTATGACACAGCCTCTTATTTGTAGTATACTGTTCATTTCATATAAGATGAATACGAACAGAATACTTGTGAAGACTGTGTATAAAACGTATTCTGTATGGATATAATTGTTAGTCCGCCTCGTAATATGGACCCAGATAATAGCGCATCAGAAAGTCTGCATATGCTTGTAAAATTTCCTGTCCGTGGGTAAAAGGTAATTGGGCATCGGTCAACAATCCGCGATGGATGCCAAACTTTAACAAGTCGAAAGGGCAGTATCCGGGCTGACAGAATAGTCGATAGCCTTCGGTGGCGGCACGAACAGGGTCGTAGAAGGGATTATGCGGATCGTGGAAATAAGCTGCTACACCAGGGGCAAGCAACATGCCGCGTGCGTTGGCATAGATAACGAATTCACGCTCTCCGGCTAATGTGGGGAGTAAGGATCCGCTGTCGGGCCACTTTAGTACGTCCACGAAGAAGCGGCGCAACTGTGGATAGTCGGCAAAGTAGAGCAGAGGATATCCGGCGCTATGCTCCAAACAGCGTCGGGCATTTACATCAGCAATATCTTTCGGACAGTCTGGCTGAGCAGGCAACGGACGTGCAGGAATGCCAAGGGCTACTGTGCCTCGCATCCAATTGGGTGATGGGGTAGCATCGTCTACAGGTGCTTCGTTAAAAATGCTGTCCATTAAGGCATATACTTTTTCGGCAATAGTTAGCAAAGCAGGATCATAGGGATCGTGTAAGGTGTAGTTATTTCGTCTATCTATGGCAGGAAGGGCAAGGCATGTCCACAACACGAATGCCACATCGGGTAGATTAATTTCGTCTGCTATATATTCGTCTTCCAAGGTATCGTAGAAAGGCAGCGGTTTACCATAAAGCATTGTGTGCCTAGCGGTGAACTCCTTCCATCCTCCGGTTTGAGCAATAGCATCGTGCAGATAGAGGGCTAATGTAATAGCTGCATGGTTGATGTCACTTTTTGTCTTGCCATTAAATAACTCAGACATTTGTAATACATCGACCAATTGATTGGCAAAGGTCACATACCAGCTATCAACATCTGATAGTTGCTTACGGTTATTAACTTGCAACCAAACAGCAGGGTAGATGGATAAAATAGTTTTCATAGTAGGAATCATGTTATTCAGGCCGATTCACGGATTTCCTTTGGAACCACTGTTTCGGAAGTTTTTGAGGCGAGTGTACGTTTATTGAACACCACACAGTCCGCAAGAAAGTAGTTAAATAATCCGGAGATAATGAGTGCTGCCCAATTGCAATATACTACATCCCATTCGAATATCTTCTCGAAAATGAGCAGGAACAGCATTTTGATTAGGAAACCTACTACACATGAAAGATTGAAGATAAAAAAACGTTTCCAGAAATCAGTCATACTTTTGTTTCCTATACGTTTACGCCATATCCAGCAGTACGACCATAAATAGTTGCTCATCACAGCAAACTCAAACGAAATAATGGGTGACAAGACATAAGCTCCCCAATAAGATGTAAACAGAAAGGTGGAGCATATCCACAGCACCAAGGTATCTACACCTGTGCCGAACAAGCGGGTTATAAGAAACTCCAAGTAAGTGCGCACGACTGTTGCTGGAATTAATTATTATTCAGTTGGATTATATGGCTTCAGCGGATCGCGTTTAGAAAGTACGCGGCGGTCTTTAACAAATTGCACCAACCATGCTGTAAATAAAAATACGCCAATGGCCATACCACCGATATCGTATACACCGAAAGTGTACCAATCTATCGTAAACTGTATTTCTCGCCACGACGTGTACATATACAGCGTATTGATAATGATGATGACCAGCCTGAATTCTGTTGGACCAAAGCTGCTGTAAGTCAATCTGAATTCATCTTTCAAGATAGTGCATACATAGGTGTAAATTGAGAGTACCAGATAACCGGCCAATACTACCAGTGCAACGTCCAGTTTGAACATTGGTGACAGTCCGGCTCCTATGCACATGATGCAAATGGTGATGGCATCCAAACTGTGGTCGATAAAGAAACCGTAAATAGGGCGCTGCGTATTTCGTACACGTGCTAACGTGCCATCCAAACTGTCTCCATACCAATTGATTACCAAACCAAGTGATGACAGCCATAAGTAGTGTACATTCACATTTGCCAAGATGAAACCGAGAGCACATACCACAGCACCAAGTACTCCCATATAAGTAAGGAAATCAGATGTTATCCACTTGGGTTGACGCTGTGCCAGCCATATAAGGGCTTTTTTCTCCGCTTCGTTTAGAATTGATGTCTGTATTCTGGTAGATGTTTCTTTTCCCATGATGCCTTTTGAAAATCTTGGCAAAGGTACAGCTTTCCTTTGGAATAACACGCTTTTCAAAGAGTTTTTTGAGTGTAATCTTCGTTTTTGTTATTGAATGAAGTGATTTGGTTATTAAACAAGATACGGAAGCGGGTCAAATTGTCATCTCCGGTGCGTAGCGAAAATGTACATCCGTGTCGTGTCAGTACTTCACGGATGAATATCAGACCAATACCTTGGCCATGAGGCTTGGTGGAAAAAAAGGGAGTGAATAGTTTTGCTTCAACTTCTTTACTGATACCCGGTCCATTGTCGATAACTTCAATACCTGCAGGAGCAAATGTCCTGACAGTGATTTGCCCTTGTCGGTCGTTAGAAATATTTCTGATACTTTCAACCGCATTTTTAAGGATATTGACTAATACTTGCTCGAAAAGGGAGGTATCCACGTTGACTATATTTATATCGGAAGCTGTTTCCAGCCGCAAGCTGATATTATGGTCGTTGCATAAGCCTTCCATAAAGCGTGTGCATCCGGCAACCAACTCATTCAAAGGAGTAGGCCGCAACGTTGGTTCGGGTATCTTGACGACATCGGCAAAGCGGGTGATGAAGCGGCTCATGGAGTAGCATCGTTCTGTGCAGATGTGCATTACCTCGCAGATGTCGTCCATATTTGGTTCGGCGGACAGGGCTTGCTCTACGGTGTCGAGGGTAGAGGTAATGCCTGCCGTGGTGTTGTTTACTTCGTGGGCTATCATCCGGATGACTTTCTCGTAGGCACGCTTTTCGGCGCGTATCACTTCTTCGGTCATGCGTTCAATGAGGAAGAACGGGTGTTTAAAGCCTCTGTCGATGAAGTAGGAGCGCGAGCACTTGTAGATGCTGGCATCATTGAGGCGGACTACCGTTGCGCTTTCCTTAGGGATGGCGGCCAGTTCGGTGGCCAAAGGGGAGTTTATTTGTGTCAACCGTTTGCCAATGATTTCTTCAGAAGTCACGCCAATCATTTTTAAGGCAGCCGGGTTCAGCTGTGAAACCTCATCGTCCAGCGTGGTGATGATAACTCCCATGGGTGAGGCTTGTATCAGCAAGTCGAGGAAGTGGTTCTGCTCACGCAGGCGGAGGCGTTCGTTCTTCAGCTGGTCCATCATGCGGTTGAAGATGTTGACCATGCGGTCGGCTTCATACTGCCCTACGGGGCTTAGGCGGCTGCTGAAGTCTTGTTCGCGAAGCAGCTCCATACCGTTGCCAATGGTGTTCATGGGGCGTACTACCCGACGGTAAAACACCACCAGGTAGATGAGGATGAAAATAATGGCACCTTCTATCAGATAGGTATGCGTCCCGGCGTTTCCAGCCTTGCAGATATAGCAGAAGAGCCCTGTCCCTAATGCTATCAGGAACAGTGCCAAGAGGTAAAAGAGGAATTTAATGCGCATGGGGGGACTGAAAGGTACTTGTGTGTGTTATATGCTGATGCCGTATTTCTCCAGCCTGCGGTACAACGCCGCACGGCTGATGCCGAGCGATGCGGCCACCCGGCTGAGGTTTCCCTTATGTTGCTCCAAGGTTTGGAGTATGGTTTGCCGTTCTATCTCCTCCAGCGTCATGCCGGCCAGCCGGGTTGGCGTAGAGGTAATGACGGTGTCGTTGGGGCGCAAGTATTGGGCGTCAAAGTCAGAGGCTTCGAGTACGGGTTTCCCGGTGACAAGAATGGTGCGTTCTACTAGGTTCTTCAGCTCGCGGATGTTGCCGGGGTAGGGCAGGCGGGAGAGGAACTGCAGGGCGTCGGCCGAGAAGTCCGTGCGGGGCAATCCGTTGGCTTCGGCCTGGCGGTCGGCAAAGTGGCGTGCCAGCAGGGGGATGTCTTCGCGGCGTTCGCGCAGGGGGGGCAGCTTGATGGTGATGAGGTTGATGCGGTAGAACAGGTCTTCGCGGAAGGTATGTTCTTTTACCATGTGGCGTAGGTCGGCGTTGGTGGCCGAGATGACGCGCACGTCTACCTTGCGGGGGCGGCTGTCGCCCAGGGGCTCGAATGTCTGGTCTTGCAGCACGCGCAACAGCTTCACTTGGCAGGACAGGTCGAGGTCGCCTATCTCGTCGAGGAAGATGGTGCCCCGGTCGGCCAGCTCGAAGCGCCCCGTGCGGTCGGCGGTGGCGTCGGTGAAGGCGCCTTTCTTGTGGCCGAACATCTCGCTCTCGAACAGGCTTTGCGAGATGCCGCCCAGGTTGACCTTGACAAACGGTTGCCCCGCCCGCCGGCTGTTGAGGTGTATGGCTTCAGCTATCAGCTCCTTGCCCGTGCCGCTCTCGCCGGTGATGAGGACGGAGGCGTTTGTGGGGGCTATGCGTGCCACGGTGTCGAGCACATCGGTCAGCCCGCGCGACTTGCCGATGATGTGGCTGCGGTTCAGCACCGGCGTGCCGTCAGTCTTGTCCTGTACCGGTGGGGCGGTAAGGGCGAGGGCGGTCTCGATGCGCTGCAGCAGGGCGGCGTTGTTCCAGGGCTTGGTGACGAAGTCGAAGGCACCTGCCTGCATGCCTTGCACGGCCAGCTGGATGCTGCCCCAGGCGGTCATGAGTATGACGGGCACCTCGGGGCGGAACACTTTGACCTGCCGCAGCAGGGTGAGGCCTTCTTCGCCGGTGGTGGAGAGGGTGAAGTTCATGTCCATCAGTATCAAGTCCGGCGCCTGCGTGCGCACGGTGTCTATGGCCTCGCTGGGGCCGGGCACGGCTTGCACGTCGTAGCCTGCGCGCTTCAGCATGAAGCTCAGCGATGAGCGTATGGCGCTGTCGTCGTCTACAATGAGTATCATAGTGTGTAGTGTTTTCTTTAAATATGGTGCAAAAGTAGCGGTTTTGCGGGAGAAGGCATGGCGCTTACCTGCATTTTTTTAGATAATCGGGCCGATTTCAAGGGTATCTGATACTGATGGCGACGAGTATCTGATACTCGTGACAAGGGGTATCTGATACTGATGATGACGGGTATCTGATACCCTTTCCGGCGAGTACTTAACACTCGTGCTGATGAGTGCTTAACACTCGTTGCCATGGGTGCTTAACACCCGTTTTAAAGGGTCACAGTGACTGTCTTTATTGCCTTACCACGGCCTCGAAGTCGGCCTCCAGGGGTGCGTTTTGCTCGAAGTCCCACAAGGTGAGGCTGCGCAGCTGGTAGAAGTAATACCAATAATAATATAGTTCTTGTATGTGCGTCTGGCGCGCCTCGTCCTTTGAGTTCTGCGCGTCGTTCAGGTCGAGGGTACTAATCTTGCCTATCATGAAGGTCTCCACACTGGTGTTGTATCGCCGCTGGGCAATGCCGTCGGCCTGCTCGGCAATGTCCAACTGGCGCGCCTGGTTGTTGAAGTTCTCCACGAGGAGGAAGATGTTCTGGTTGAAGTTCATCTGCTCCTGGCGTATCTGCGAGAGGACGACTTCGCGGTTGCTCTTGGCCACCTTCACCTGTCCGCGCCGCTTGCCCCAGTCCAGCAGGGGGATGGATACGCCCACTTCTACAATCTGGTTGTCGAGCAGGTTGCGGTACGAGCTGCTGAAGTCCCTGTTCTGCCCCGTGTAGCCTATGCTGGCAAAGAGGTCAATGCTCCTCAGGTTGCCCCTGGCCGTAGCCACCTGGTAGTCGGCCTCCAGCTGGCGGCGGCGTATGTTGTGGGCAAAGGAGTTGCGCTCCAGCGCCTTGTCGAGTACGTCTTTGTACTCCATGGTGAGGTGGGGCACCGATTCGGGCAGCACGGGGTTGAGCATCTCTTGCTCGGACACGCCCAGGAAGGAGCGCAGCTGAAACATCTGCGCGTTGAGGTTGCTCTCGGCCTCCGTCACGTCGGCCTGGCCTTGCAGGGCATTGAGCTTGAGCTGCAGCAGGTCGTTCTCCGATATCTGCCCCATCTTGCGTTTGGCTATGGCCACTTCATACAGGCGGTCGGCATTCTCCTTGTTCTGCCGGGCGGTGCCAAGGGTCTCTTTGGCCAGAAGGAGGTTGAAGAAGTAAGTTATGGTAGTCATGGTCACCTCCTCGGTGGCTGAGATGAACTCGGCCTTTGCCTCGGCATAGCGCACGGGCTCGATGCGGCGGTTCCATTTCAGGTTGTTTACCCCGAAGATGGGTTGCGTCAGCTCCAGCCCCACGGGGACGGACATGAACTGGTGGTTCTTCCCCCGGCCCAGTTGTTGCACATAGTCCAGCGACGAGGTAAGCGACAGCGTGCCCCCGGTGAACCAGATGTTTTGGTTGATGGACAGTTCGCCGGACAAGCCCAAGGTGTTGTTGCGCACAAAGGTGTATGAGCCGTCGGCATTCTGATACGAGCTGTATGACTTATTATAATTAGGAAGTGTCCCTGTGAAGTTTACTTCAGGAAGCAAGTCGGCACGAAAAGTGCGATACTCCCAGTAGGCCGTCTTCAGTTCGTTGAGTGCTACGGCAGCATCCACCGATTGGACGCGCGCCAAGGCAATGGCCTCGGATAGTGTAATGTCTCGTTCGTATTGCAAGGAGTCTTGTCCTGTGGCCGGCATGGCGGGCATCAGCAGGCAGGCAGCAGCTATGTACAGCAGTTTCTTTTTCATTTGTCTTATTGTTGGTTTTACTGCCATACCAAGAAGCAAAGACCATGCCAACCGCTTCTGCGGCCTCCAGGGGCAGGGTAGTGTCCGTTAGCGGACAATGGCAATGTCCGCTAACGGACGGGGAGGGGCATTTAGAGCACCCCTTTTGATGTGGGTAATTCGTAATGATAGATGTCCCTGCGTACAGCCATTTTCAGTGCCCGTGCCAGTGCCTTGAAAATGCCTTCTATCTTGTGGTGTTCATTCTCTCCCCGGGCTCGTATGTTCAGGTTCATGCGCGCCGTGTCGCTCAGCGACTTGAAGAAGTGGTAGAACATCTCGGTGGGCACATCGCCGATGCGTTCGCGACTGAAGGTGGCATCCCACACCAGCCAAGGGCGTCCGCCAAAGTCAAGGCACACCTGGCACAGGCAGTCGTCCATAGGCAGGGCATAACCGTAACGTTCAATGCCCCGCTTGCTGCCCAGGGCTTGGTATAGGCATTCGCCCAGGGCAAGGGCGGTGTCTTCTATGGTGTGGTGCTCATCCACGTGCAAGTCGCCCTTGGTGTGTATGGTCAGGTCGAAGCCTCCATGCCGCCCTATCTGCTCCAGCATGTGGTCGAAGAAGCCGAGGCCGGTGGATATGTCGCAATGTCCGTGCCCGTCCAGGTTGAGGGAGATGTAGACATCCGTCTCGTGCGTGGTGCGGCGCACTTCGGCGCATCGTTCGCCGGCAAACAAGTATTCGCACACTTTGTCCCAGTCGTCCGTGGCGAGCGCGCAGGTGCTGAGCAGTTTCTCACGCAGAGGGGAAGCCTCCAGCAGCTGCTTGTCGGGTTGCAGTAAGATGGCGCGGCATCCCAGGTTGCAGGCAAGCTCCACGTCCGTGGCACGGTCGCCAATGACGAAGCTGCCGGCCAGGTCGTAATCCTCGTTGTCGAGGTATCGGGTCAGCATGCCTGTGCGTGGCTTGCGGGTCGGCGCATTGTCTTGGGGCATGGATCGGTCTATGTAGATGGCGTCGAAGGTGATGCCTTCTCCTTCCAGCGTCTTCAATAGCAAGTTGTGGGCCGGCCAAAAAGTGTCTTCGGGAAACGAGGCTGTGCCAAGTCCGTCTTGGTTGGATACCATGACCAGCTCAAAGTCCAGCTTCTTCCGGATGAAGAACAGGTTGCGCATCATTTTAGGGTAGAACTCCAACTTTTCCAGCGAGTCGAGTTGATAGTCTACAGGCGGCTCGATGACCAGTGTGCCGTCCCGGTCTATAAAGAGTACTTTCTTTTTCATGTTGCTGATGTCTGTTTTTCCAATAGGTTATAATCGTTTCAAAGCCAACTTTATCACTTGCTCCACAGGGGCGGCGGGGTCTTCCTGCATGATGCTTGCCACCACCTTTTGCGAGGCGGCCTGGGCAAACCCCAGCATGGTGAGGGCGGCGACAGCTTCTTCCTGTATTTCGGCATTGGCCGGTGGCAACAGTCCGGGCACATTGTCCAGGCTGCCCGCCGCGCCGCCTGCCTTAATCTTGTCTTTCAAGTCCACAATGATGCGCTGGGCGGTTTTCAGACCGATGCCTTTCACTGTTTTCAGCAAGTTGGCATTGCCCGAGCTGATGACGTTGACAAGCTCGGAGGGAGACAGTGCCGAAAGTATCATGCGTGCCGTGTTTCCCCCGATGCCCGACACGGAGATAAGCAGCAAGAACAGCTCCCGCTCTTGCTTGTCGGCAAAGCCATACAGGTTGTAGGCGTCTTCGCGTATGGCTTCGTACACATATAGCTTGCATTCTTTTTTGCCTTGTATGGCCGAATAGGTATTTAATGAGATGTTTAAGGCATAGCCTACTCCTTGACAATCTACTACTGCTATGGCAGGCCCAAGTTCGGCTAATTCCCCTTTTACATATTCTATCATAAAAGTAATTACTTTAAAGTTTTCGGCGGCTAATATAGTGAAAAAGCTGATATTTCTGTGAAAAAAGACCCAGGTATTCGATTGTTTCATGGAGAAATGATTAATTTTGCGCTGAATTTATGGAAATCTGATAACTAGATTCAATAAAAGTATGAAAAAAGTTAGAGCAGCCATCGTAGGTTATGGCAATATCGGGCACTATGTGCTTCAAGCACTTCAAGCAGCCCCTGATTTTGAGATTGCCGGTGTTGTACGCCGTGCTGGTGCGGAAAACCGTCCGGAAGAACTCAATAATTATCCGGTAGTTAAAAATATCAAAGAGCTGGAAAAGGTTGACGTGGCTATCCTTTGCACACCAACCCGCAGTGTGGAAAAGTATGCCAAGGAAATTTTGGCTTTGGGTATCCACACGGTTGATAGTTTTGATATCCACACCGGCATTGCAGATTTGCGCCGTACGCTCGACGCCGAAGCCAAGGCGCACAACACGGTGTCTATCATTTCAGCCGGTTGGGATCCGGGTAGCGATTCTGTTGTTCGTACGCTGCTGGAGGCAATTGCCCCCAAAGGCATCACTTATACAAACTTTGGTCCGGGCATGAGCATGGGGCATACGGTGGCAGTTAAGGCTATTGACGGTGTGAAAGCTGCACTCTCCATGACGATACCCACCGGCACCGGCATACACCGCCGCATGGTTTATATTGAACTGCGGGACGGTTATGACTTCGCGCAAGTGGCCGCTGCCATCAAGGCCGACCCATACTTCGCCAATGATGAGACGCACGTACAGCAAGTGCCCAGCGTAGATGCCTTGCTCGACATGGGGCATGGCGTGAACCTTACCCGTAAAGGTGTTTCGGGTAAAACGCAAAACCAGTTGTTCGAGTTCAACATGCGCATCAACAATCCGGCGCTCACAGCCCAAGTCCTGGTGTGTGTGGCACGTGCCGCCATGCGCCAACAACCAGGATGTTACACCATGATAGAAATCCCCGTAATCGACCTCTTGCCGGGCGAGCGTGAGGAGTGGATTTCGCACTTGGTATAACTTCCTCTTTCTTGAAGGCACTATTATCCCCGGTTTCTGATAATGTTTGGAAGCCGGGGATTTTTTTAGCCCACCCCATTCTCTTGAGATAAAAAGTATATACAAAATTTCCTTCAAAGTCGCTCCATCCTCGCTATTTGTTCGCTCCTATAGCGACAAGAAAAGAACGAACATGGTACGAACTTGGTACGACTATGGTACGAACCGGGTTCCAATCAAGGCTTCAAATGGGCTGAAAATAATAAATGCTTACATTTGAGGAGGGCTCGGTTTTTTCTGTCTTGCATGGCGTTGCGAAAGCCTCATTTGTCACTTTTGCGGGAAATGCAATGTTAAAGTTTCTTATTAGAGGGGAGAATGGCGTATTTTTTCGGCATTCCTACATTTTATGGGCAAAAATAAACCTTGAAAAAGTTGCATATATAAAAAAAATGTCAGACTTTTGTAAAGTTTTAGACAAATATATTTTTAGAAGTACCCCTAACCAGTTAATTCGATGAGTGATTTAGAAAACAAGGCACAAGAACAGGAACAGCCGAAGAAGCGTCCTTATAACTTGCGCGAGAAAAAAGAGAAAGATGCTGCTTATCGTTCGTTAATACGTCCGGAGCTGGCAGACGAGTTGTATGACAAGATTCTGAATATTATTGTCGTGCAAAAAAAGTATAGAGACCCCGATTTTTCCGCAAAAGACTTAGCCAAAGAGTTGCAAACGAATACGCGCTATTTGTCTGCGGTAGTGAATTCGCGTTTCGGGATGAATTATTCGTGCCTGCTGAACGAATACAGGGTAAAAGACGCCATGCATTTGCTGACTGATAAACGCTATGCGGACAAGAATGTAGAAGAAATCAGCACGATGGTGGGGTTTGCTAACCGTCAATCGTTCTATGCGGCATTTTATAAAAATGTTGGCGAAACTCCTAATGGGTATCGCAAAAGGCATATGGAAAAAAAGAAATAACTAATAGGAAAAACGAATAGTAGAAAAGGAAATATTCCAAAAGCCGATGGCAAGGTGGAATACTTCCTTTTTCTCTGTTTAATACCTCCCTTTAGAGCAGAACATAAAATATGAAAAAACATCTGATGACAATGGCTGTTTCATTTACCTTGCTCGCATCGTGCGGGGAAGGAGTTAACAAAACGACGGACAATACGGATAACTTTGATTATTCAGTAGAACAATTTGCCGATTTGCAGATTCTACGTTATCGTGTGCCCGGCTTTGAGGACTTGTCGCTCCGGCAAAAGGAGTTAGTATATTATTTGACGGAAGCGGCCTTGCAAGGGCGTGATATTTTGTATGACCAGAACGGGAAGTATAATCTGACAATCCGGCGCATGCTGGAAGCTGTGTACACCCATTATGAGGGCGACAGGAATGCCGCCGACTTCAAGGCCATGGAGGTTTACTTGAAGCGGGTGTGGTTTTCCAACGGCATACACCATCATTATGGCAGCGACAAGTTTGTGCCCGGCTTCAGCCCGGAGTTCTTCCGGCAGGCATTGGCTTCGGTGGACGAGTCGTTGCTGCCATTGGCTTCCGGCCAGACACTGGAGCAGTGGTGCGATGAGGTTTTTCCGGTGATTTTTGACCCCTCAGTCATGCCCAAGCGGGTAAACCAGGCTGCCGGGGAGGACTTGATATTGACATCGGCCAGCCATTATTATGACGGCGTGACCCAAGCCGAGGCCGAGGACTTCTATGCCGCCATGAAGAATCCTGCCGATGAGACTCCGGTGGCTTATGGCTTGAACAGCCGCCTGGTGAAGATGGATGGCAAGCTGCAAGAACGTGTATGGAAAGTGGGTGGCCTTTATGGGGAGGCCATCGAGAAGATAGTGTACTGGCTGAAGAAGGCCGAAGGCGTGGCTGAAAACGAACAGCAGAAGGCGGTCATCGGCAAGCTGGTGGAGTTTTATGAGACGGGCGACTTGAAGACATTCGACGACTATGCCATCCTGTGGGTGAAAGATGTCAACTCGCTGGTAGACTTTGTGAACGGCTTTACCGAAACGTATGGCGACCCCTTGGGGCTGAAGGCCAGCTGGGAGTCCATTGTGAACTTCAAAGACCTGGAGGCCACGCGCCGCACGGAGGTCATCAGCAGCAACGCCCAGTGGTTTGAAGACCACTCGCCGGTGGACAGCCGCTTCAAGAAGGAAGAGGTGAAGGGCGTGTCGGCCAAGGTAATCACGGCGGCCATCTTGGGCGGCGACCTGTATCCGTCTACGGCCATCGGCATCAACCTGCCCAACTCCAACTGGATTCGCAGCGTGCACGGCTCAAAGTCGGTCACCATAGGCAACATTACGGATGCCTACAACAAGGCGGCACATGGCAACGGCTTTAATGAAGAATTTGTGTACAGTGCCGACGAGCTGGCCTTGATAGACCGGTATGCCGACCTGACGGACGAACTGCACACCGACCTGCACGAATGCCTGGGCCATGGCTCGGGCAAGATGCTTCCGGGCGCCGATGCCGACAGTCTGAAGGCCTATGGCTCGACGATTGAGGAGGCGCGTGCCGACCTGTTTGGCCTCTACTACGTGGCCGACGCCAAGCTCCTCGAACTGGGCCTGCTGCCCGATGCCGATGCCTACAAAGCGCAGTATTACACCTACATGATGAACGGACTGATGACACAGCTGGTGCGCATTGAGCCGGGCAAAGACATCGAAGAGGCACACATGCGCAACCGCCAGCTCATTGCCCGCTGGGCCTACGAGCAGGGCAAGGCCGACAAGGTGGTGGAACTGGTGAAGAAAGACGGGAAGACCTACGTCAAGATAAACGACTACGAGAAACTGCGCACACTGTTCGGCCAACTGCTGGCCGAGGTGCAGCGCGTCAAGTCGACGGGCGACTATGCCGCCGCCCGCCAGTTGGTGGAGACGTATGCCGTGAAGGTAGACCCCGCCCTTCACGCCGAGGTGCTGGAACGCTACAAGCGGCTCAACCTGGCCCCCTACAAGGGCTTCGTCAACCCCCGCTATGAGGCCGTCAAGGATGCCGGGGGCAACATCACCGACGTAAAGGTGAGCTACGACGAGGGCTACGCCGAGCAGATGCTGCGCTACAGCCGCGATTATTCCAATCTGCCCTCCGTGAACTGACGCCATTCCCCCTCCCGGCACCCTGAATAGGCCGCTCCAAAGACTGCGAATAGCTCTATTCAAACACCTTGGAGCGACCTATTCAAGCACCTTGGAGCGGCCGCTCCAAACCTCCGGGAGGCCGGGGAAGGGCTAAACCCGATAAAAAACATCATCCCAATGGACCTGCACGAACAACTGAAAGACATCAAGACACAGCTGCGCCTGTCGATGAACGGCGCCGTATCCCAAAGCATGCGCGAGAAAGGGCTCGTCTACCACCTGAATTTCGGCGTAGAGCTGCCGCGCATCAAGGCCATCGCCTCGGGCTACGCCAAAGACCACGCCCTGGCGCAAGCCTTGTGGAAGGAAGACATCCGCGAGTGCAAGATACTGGCCGGACTGCTGCAGCCGGTGGACACGTTCTTGCCCGAGATAGCCGACATCTGGGTGGACGACATCCGCAACATCGAGCTGGCCGAGCTGACCAGTATGAACTTGTTCCAACATTTGCCTTATGCCCCGGCCAAGTCCTTCCAGTGGATAGCCGACGAGCGCGAATACCCCCAGGTGTGCGGCTACCAGACGCTGGCCCGCCTGCTGATGCGCGGCGACGCCCTGATGGACGGGCGCGCCGCCAACGAGTTCCTCGACCAGGCTGTGTCGGCCTTTCTCTCCGGCCCCTACCACGTGCGCAGCGCCTCCGGAGCGGCCATCCGCCGCTTCATGCAGCAAGGCGAAGGCAACGCCTTCCTCGTGTGCCGCCGGGTGGAGCGGCTGGAAGCTTCGCCCGTGGAGGCGGAACAAATGCTATATAATATGGTGAAAGACGAGCTGGACGCGTAAATTTTCCCCGCAATACATTTGCTTTCCACAAAAAAGGCTTAACTTTGTTCGCTGTTAAAAAAACACGTTGCACGCACTCAATTATGGAAAGCCAGCAGGTAAAAGATACAGTCCGGCAGATATTCACCGAATATCTGAACGCCAACGGGCATCGCAAGACGCCCGAACGCTATGCCATACTCGACACGATATACTCCATCGAAGGGCATTTCGACATCGACACGCTGTACTCACTGATGGCCGACCAGGAGAACTTCCGCGTCAGCCGCGCCACGCTCTACAACACCATCATTCTGCTCATCAACGCACGGCTGGTCATCAAGCACCAGTTTGGCAATTCATCCCAATACGAGAAAAGCTATAACCGCGACACACACCATCACCAGATATGCACCCAGTGCGGCAAGGTCGTGGAGTTTCAAAATGAAGAACTCCAGCGCGCCATTGCCGACACGAAGCTGAGCCGGTTCAGCCTGTCGCATTATTCCCTCTACCTGTATGGGCTGTGCAGCAAGTGCGAGCGTGCCAACAAACGGAAAAAGAACAATAATAATAACCATCATAAAAAAGAAAAATGAAAGTAGACGTACTATTAGGATTACAATGGGGCGACGAAGGCAAAGGCAAGGTCGTCGATGTCTTGACCCCGCGATATGATGTCGTGGCCCGCTTTCAGGGAGGCCCCAATGCCGGGCATACGCTGGAGTTTGAAGGACAGAAATACGTGCTCCGCTCCATCCCTTCCGGCATATTCCAGGGCGATAAGATAAACATCATCGGTAACGGGGTGGTATTGGACCCGGCTCTGTTCAAAGCCGAGGCCGAAGCATTGGAGGCTTCCGGCCACAACCTGAAAGAACGTTTGCACATCTCCAAGAAGGCCCACCTCATTCTGCCTACCCACCGCTTGCTGGATGCCGCTTACGAGGCAGCCAAGGGAGACGCCAAGGTGGGAACCACAGGCAAGGGCATCGGCCCCACTTATACGGATAAAGTCAGCCGCAACGGTTTGCGTGTGGGTGACATCTTGCACGACTTTGATAAGAAATACGCGGCTGCCAAGGCCCGCCACGAGCAGATACTGAAAAGCTTGAACTACAGCTACGACCTCTCCGAACTGGAGAAGGCATGGTTTGAAGGCATTGAGTACCTCAAGCAATTCCAGTTGGTGGATAGCGAGCATGAGATAAACTTCCTGCTGGCTTCCGGAAAGTCTGTGTTGTGCGAGGGTGCACAAGGCACTATGCTCGACGTGGACTTCGGCTCTTATCCCTTCGTCACTTCTTCCAATACCATCTGTGCGGGAGCCTGCACAGGCTTGGGCGTTGCCCCCAACAAGATTGGCGATGTATACGGTATATTCAAGGCCTATTGCACCCGCGTAGGTGCCGGACCATTCCCCACCGAACTGTTTGATGAGACGGGCGACAAGATAGGTGCCTTGGGACATGAGTTTGGTGCGGTGACGGGGCGCAAGCGCCGTTGCGGCTGGATAGACTTGGTGGCCTTGAAATATGCAGTCATGATAGACGGCGTGACCAAGCTGATTATGATGAAAAGCGATGTGCTCGACTCCTTTGAAACCATCAAGGCTTGCGTGGCCTATAAAGTGGATGGCGAGGAGATAGACTACTTCCCGTTCGACATAAAGGAGGGCAATCTTGAACCTGTCTACGTGGAGTTGCCCGGTTGGAAGACGGATATGACGAAGATGCAGAGTGAGGACGAATTTCCGGAAGAATTCAACGCCTACCTCTCCTTCCTTGAAGAACAGCTGGGTGTGCCCATCAAGATAGTATCCGTAGGCCCCGACCGCGAGCAGACGATTGAGCGCTATCTCGAGGATGATTGATACCATAATAATAAATGGGCTGCATAGGACGATGCGGTAAGCCCCGCATAGCTTTCTATGCAGCTTTTTTCTAAATCTTTGCATGATGAAGACACGACGTTTACTTATCCTTTTACTTTTAGCAATTCTCATACCTCTTCCCTTTAAAGCGCAAAGCCCTTGCCTTTCCGAGGAGAACCTGCGCTCTCGTCAAGACTTTCGCGATGCCAAGTTTGGCATCTTCCTGCATTGGGGGCTTTACAGCATGCTGGCCACCGGCGAGTGGACCATGACCAACAATAACCTGAACTACCGTGAATATGCCAAGCTGGCTGGAGGCTTTTATCCCTCCAAGTTTGATGCCGCTCGTTGGGTGTCGGCCATCAAGGCATCGGGGGCCAAATACATCTGCTTTACGAGCCGCCACCATGAAGGTTTTTCCATGTTCCACACCCGGTACTCCGATTATAACATTGTAGATGCCACGCCTTTCAAGCGCGATGTGCTGAAGGAGTTGGCTGATGAGTGCCATAAGCAAGGCATACGGCTGCACTTGTATTATTCGCACATCGATTGGTACCGCGAGGATGCCCCTTGGGGGCGGACAGGGCGCGGTACGGGCAGACCCAATCCGGAAGGGAACTGGGACTCTTATTACCAGTTCATGAATAACCAGCTGACAGAGTTGCTGACCAACTACGGAGAGATTGGTGCCATTTGGTTTGACGGGTGGTGGGACCAAGACCAAAACCCAGACTTCGATTGGCATTTGCCGGAGCAGTATGCGTTGATACACCGTCTGCAACCGGCATGCCTGGTGGGCAATAACCACCATCAGACGCCTTTTGAGGGTGAAGACATCCAAATCTTTGAGCGAGACCTGCCCGGTGAGAACAAAGCCGGCTTGTCGGGGCAAGACATCAGTTCGTTGCCTTTGGAGACTTGTGAGACGATGAACGGCATGTGGGGATATAAGATAACCGACCAGAACTATAAATCGCCCAAGACCTTGATTCATTATTTGGTAAAAGCCGCCGGAAGAGATGCCAACCTCTTGCTGAACATAGGCCCGCAACCCGATGGCGAGCTTCCTGCAGTGGCCTTAGAGCGCTTGGAGCAGGTGGGCAAATGGATGCAGGTGTATGGCGAAACCATTTATGGCACCCGTGGTGGATGTATCGCTCCACATCCATGGGGAGTGACAACGCAAAAGGATGGAAAATTATATGTCCATATCTTAGATTTGCAAGACAAATCCCTCTTTTTGCCTTTGGAAGGAGTGAGGGTGAAGCGGGCCGTAGACTTTGTTACCCGGCATCCGGTGAAAATGCAGAAATGCAAAGATGGCATCTTAATACAATTAGAAGAAGTGCCTACGGACATAGACAAGGTGGTAGAGTTGGAAATCAGTTGATTTTAGCTAATTCTTCCTAAAAGATAGTAGAGTAGGTCTGCATCTTCATCCTTTCCTCTTACTTTTGGCAAACTATTTGTTTGGTATAATACGATAATATGATTGTTTATTAATTAAATGAAGAAAGAAAATTTATGGGAACAGGAGTGATAGGATTGCAATGGATTATCTTTATCGGTGTGGCCATTGTCAGTTGGCTGGTGCAGATGAATCTGCAAAGCAAGTTTAAGAAATTCTCTAAAGTGCCGATGACCGGCGGCATGACGGGACGCGATGTAGCCTTGAAGATGCTTCACGACAATGGCATTTATGATGTGACGGTGACGCATACTCCGGGACATTTAACTGACCATTATAATCCGATGAATAAGACGGTGAACTTGAGTGAAGATGTTTATTCGGGCAATAGCATCATGGCCGCCGCCGTGGCTGCCCACGAGTGCGGGCATGCAGTGCAACACGCCCGTGCTTATGCGCCACTGAAAATGCGTAGCGCGCTGGTGCCGGTGGTGTCGTTTGCTTCGCAATGGATGACGTGGCTGCTGCTGGGTGGCATCTTGCTGCTGAACACCTTTCCGCAATTGTTGCTGGCCGGCATCATTCTTTTTGCCACGACTACGCTGTTCAGCTTCATCACCTTGCCGGTAGAGATTAATGCCAGCCAGCGCGCATTGTCATGGCTGAGTAGTGCCGGACTGACTAATTCGTATAATCATGGGCAGGCAGAATCTGCTTTGCGTGCTGCTGCTTATACCTATGTAGTGGCTGCTTTGGGTTCGCTGGCTACGCTGATATATTATGTCATGATATTCATGGGGCGTCGTGAGTGATGGCATTGCAGCCCGTTGAGAAGGGAGAAAAAAGCATGATAAAAGGTGCGTTGTGGCTCTGGCCCGGCGCACCTTTCTCTTTTTTCGAGGTAAGAGAAGAATTTTTTCTGTTTTTCTCAGCTTTTCCTATTTCCTTCCAGATTCGCGTTCTTTCTTTGCATCAGAAAACAATAGAATCATTGAATATTAACCCTTAAAAAACAAAGCAGTATGAAAAAGTTATTTTTATTATTGGTGAGTGTGTTTACAATGCAAGCTGTAATGGCTGACAACGACAAGCCCGTGACCTTCGAACAATTGCCGCAGGCCGCACAGGTGTTTATCAAACAGAACTTCGCAGACAGGGAGATTGCGTTTGCCAAGGTGGATAAGGACTGGTTTGATGCAACGTATGACGTGTTGTTCACCAACGGGGAGAAGCTGGAGTTCAACAAGAAGGGCGAATGGAAGGAAATGCAGTGCAAGCTTAACTCTGTGCCCGAGAAGGCGCTTCCGGCAGCTATCGTGAAGTTTGTGAACGAGAAATATCCCGGTGCAAAGGTGCTCTCCATCGAGAAAGACCGTTATGAATATGAAGTAAAGCTCTCCAATTTCTGGGAGATAACCTTCGACTTGCAGTTCAATGTCATCGACTTGGACCGTGACGACGATTGATACGTCTGTCTGCGCATAATATATAAGGTATAGGCAATCCCGGCGCGTTATCCCAACGTGCCGGGATTTTTTTAGACATACATGTATAAAAGAATGAATGCAGAGCCTGTTTTTTACCGGATAAACAGCAACTCGCGATACTTGGGCAATGTCCACATCTGGTCATCGACCATCAATTCGAGCTTGTCCACGTGGTAGCGGATTTGCTCAAGCATGGGCGCGATGGTGTCGTGGTAGGCGATTGCCTTCTCGCGTTCGCCGGAAATCTTGTTGGCCACCTTGCGTGCCTCGACCAGGGAGTCCACGTGTTCCTTGATGTAGCTGGTGTGCTCGGCAATCTTGCAGATGATGGCCACGTTCTCGGCGGAAAGCTTGCCGGCCTGCTCGGGCGGGAAGAGGCCTTTCAGCTTGTAGACGTTGTCTATCAGCTTGGTCTGGTACTCGGTAGCCACGGGGACGATGTGGTTCATCACCAGGTCGCCCAGCACGCGGGCTTCTATCTGAATCTTCTTGGTGTAGGTTTCCCACTTCACTTCGTTGCGGGCCTCCAGCTCCTTGCGGGTCATGACTCCCGTCGACTCGAACATACGCACGCTGCCTTCGCTGAGGTAGTTGTCGAAGATGACGGGCACGCTCGTCTCGCAGTCCAGGCCACGCCGCGCGGCTTCGGCCTTCCACTCTTCGCTGTAGCCGTTGCCGTCGAAGCGGATGGGCTTGCACTCCTTGATGTAGCGCCGGATGACCTGGATAATGGCCGCCAGCTTCTGCTCGCCCTTAGCCATGAGGGCATCTACATCGTTCTTGAAGTCGGTGAGCTGCTCGGCCATGGCGGCGTTGAGCGCAATCATGGCGCTGGCGCAGTTGGCCTCAGAGCCTACGGCGCGGAACTCGAAGCGGTTGCCGGTGAAGGCGAAGGGCGATGTGCGGTTCCGGTCGGTGTTATCAATGAGCAGTTCCGGTATCTGCGGGATGTCGAGCTTCATGCCATGCTTGCCGCCGAGGGCCACCAACTCGTCCAGCGTGCTGTCTTCCATGTGGTCGAGGACACGGCTGAGCTGTGTGCCCAGGAACGACGAGATGATGGCGGGCGGCGCCTCGTTGGCTCCGAGGCGATGGGCATTGGTGGCACTCATGATGGAGGCCTTCAGCAGACCGTTGTGGCGGTAGACGGCCATCAGCGTGTTCACCACGAAGGTGATGAAGCGCAGGTTCTCCTCGGCCGTCTTGCCGGGGGCCATGAGCAGGATGCCGGTGTCGGTGCCCAGCGACCAGTTGTTGTGCTTGCCGCTACCGTTAACGCCCTTGAAGGGCTTCTCGTGCAGCAGCACGCGGAAGCCGTGGGTGCGGGCCACCTTGCGCATAAGCGACATGATGAGCATGTTGTGGTCTACGGCCAGGTTGCACTCCTCGAAGATGGGGGCCAGCTCAAACTGGTTGGGTGCCACCTCGTTGTGACGGGTCTTCAAGGGGATGCCCAGCTCCAGGGCCTGTATTTCGAGGTCTTTCATGAAGGCGGCCACGCGGGTGGGGATGGCGCCAAAGTAGTGGTCCTCCAGCTGCTGGTTCTTCGAGGCTTCGTGGCCCATCAGTGTGCGGCCGGTGAGCAGCAGGTCGGGGCGGGCAGCGTAGAGGCCTTCGTCTACCAGGAAGTACTCTTGCTCCCAGCCCAAGTAAGCCATGACCTTCCTGACGTCCGGGTCGAAGTACCGGCAAACGTCGGTGGCAGCCTTGTCCACGGCGCGCAGGGCTTTGAGCAGGGGGGCTTTATAGTCCAGCGGCTCGCCGGTGTAGGCTATGAAGACGGTGGGGATGCACAGCGTGTCGTCTACCACGAAGACGGGCGACGAGGGGTCCCAGGCCGAGTATCCGCGAGCCTCGAAGGTGTTGCGGATGCCGCCGTTGGGGAAGCTTGATGCGTCGGGCTCCTGCTGCACGAGCAGCTTGCCGGAGAATTCCTCCATCATGCCGCCCTTGCCGTCGTGCTCCACAAAGGCGTCGTGCTTTTCGGCCGTGCCTTCGGTGAGGGGCTGAAACCAGTGGGTGTAGTGCGTGGCGCCCAGCTCCATGGCCCAGCGCTTCATGCCGGCGGCCACCTGGTCGGCCACGTCGCGGTCCAGCGTGGCGCCGTTGTCCATGGCGTCGGTCAGGCGTTGGTATACCTTGGTGGGCAGGTACTTGAACATCTTCTCGCGGTTGAACACATACTTTCCGAAGTATTCGCTCGGGCGTTCCTCCGGGATGTGCACTGCGGCCGGCTTGGTTTGGAACGCTTTTTCTACAACTCTGAATCTTAATGTAGTCATAATGAAATAGGTTTGAATAGTGTTTAAAATGAATAATGTATGTCTTTTGTCTTATGTCGTAAGGGTTGCTGTGTCTAACCCTTAAGGGTCGCTGTGTCCGACCCTTAAGGGTCTCCGTGTCTGACCCTCAAGGGTCACTGTGACTAACCCTTAAGGGTCATCGTCCCCAACCCTTAAGGGTCACTGTGGGTCGTTGCCAAGGGTATCTGATACTCTTTGTCAACAGTATCTGATACTCTTCATTAACAGTATCAGATACCCTTTCCCGTCATCTGTTGTAGGCCGATTCGCCGTGCTCGTAGATGTCCAGGCCTTCTTCTTCCACACGCTTGTCTACGCGGATGCCTGCCAGCTTGTCCGTCACCTTAAAGAGGATGAAGGTCATCAGCGCGCTGAAGGCGATGGATATAACGGTGGCCAGCACCTGTACCCACAGCTGGTGCCAGTCGCCATAGAGGGCGCCCTGCGGGCCTTCGGGCCCGGAGATGAATTGCGTGGCAAAGACTCCCGTCAGCACAGAGCCCACTATGCCCCCGATGCCGTGCACTCCGAAGGCGTCGAGCGTATCGTCATAACCCAGGCGTGGCTTCACCACGGCCACCATGTAGAAGCATACCATGGACGAAATCAGGCCGATGCAGATGGCCCCGGCGATGTCCACCGTGCCGGCGGCGGGCGTAATGGCCACCAGTCCGGCCACTGCTCCGGTACAGGTACCCACGGTGGTTGGCTTTTTGTGCAGCGTCCAGTCTATCACCATCCAGGTCAGAGCAGCCACGCAAGTGGCCAGGTGGGTAACCAGGAAGGCATTTGCCGCCAGCCCGTCGGCACCCAGTCCGCTTCCGGCATTGAAGCCGAACCATCCCAACCAGAGGAAGGACGTTCCCATAAAGACCAGCGTGACGTTGTGCGGAGTCATGGGTTGGCCCGGCTTGTAGCCGCTGCGCCGACCTACCATAAGCGCCATAACGAGGGCGGAAATGCCGGCGTTGATGTGCACCACGGTGCCTCCGGCAAAGTCAATGGCACCCATCTGCTGCAGGAATCCGCCGCCCCACACCCAGTGGGCCATGGGTATGTAGACCAGCGTGCACCACAGCACGGTGAAGAGCAGGAAGCCCGAGAACTTGACGCGCTCGGCAAACGAGCCGAGTATCAGGGCCGGGGTGATGATGGCAAACATGCACTGGAAGAGCACGAACAGCAGTTCCGGAATCCCTGCGGCGGTGAGCGTGTCGAGCGTAATGCCGCGCAGGAACATCTTGTCGAACCCTCCGATGACGGCTCCGAGCGGGCTTCCGCAATCCATCAGGCTGGTTCCGAAGACGAAGCTGTATCCGAACGCCACCCAAATGATGCTTACGACGGCCACAATGACCAGGCTTTGCATCACGATGCTCAGCACGTTCTTCTGTCGCACCAGTCCGCCGTAGAACAGGGCAATGCCGGGTATGGTCATCAGCAACACCAGTATCGTGGCCACAATAATCCACGCCGTGTTGCCGGTATCGAGCAGTAAAGTAGTTGTATCCATAGTTGTTTTCTTTTAAGTTGATAGTATTCGGTTTATTTCTCCAGCGCGGCGTTGTAGAGCGAAATGTCTCCCCGCTCGCCGGTGCGGATGCGTATGGAGTCGTCCACGGGCATGATGAAGATGCGCCCGTCGCCAATCTCGCCCGTCCGCGCAGCCTTCATGATGGCCTGGACGGTCTTTTCCACGTTCTTGTCGCGCACCACAATGGAGAGCAACGTGCGCTCAATGGAACTCGTGTCGTACACTACCCCGCGATAAATGCGTCCTTCGCGGGTTTTCCCGATGCCGCGCACGTCGTAGTAGGAGAACCACTCGATGTCGGCGGCAAGCAGTGCCTCCTTGACGTCGTCAAAGCGGCTCCTGCGGATAATGGCTTCAATCTTTTTCATATATCAATAGTGTTTGGGGTTTAAAACGTTATCCTGAATCTTGTTACCCTAAGCAGGTCGTCTGTATAAACTATGTCTGATATTGTATTAAGCAGCCTACAGGCTTATGCCGAACACGAAGTACGCGCCCTCGGTAGCCGGGTTCCAGATGGCCCGCGCAAAGACGGGGAGGGCGTAGCGGTCCGTCAACCTTATCTCTTTCGATGCTCCGATACTGATGTCCGTCAGCTCGAAGCCTCCCGCGCCGCCGTTGTAGAACGTGTTTGCCCAAGGCGTAGCGCCCACCGAGACCGCCCATTCCAGTCCGCCCAGCGTGAAGGGCGCCGTCAGGTTAAAGTACGAAGCGTAAGCGCGGTGGCCGCTGCGGTTCACGCCGTCGTTTCCCGCGAAGTTGGTATACCAGTTGGCAGCCAGGAAGCCGAAATCGTATCCCACCTGCGCCTCGAACACATGCGCTGTGTTTCCGGCTCCGTAATGGAAGTATCCCGGCCCGTTGTTGAACCAGTAGTCCGTTACCGACACGCTGAATCCGCCCCCGGCATATCCCAGCGTCAGGTCGAACTCCTTCGTGTCCTCCCTGCTGAACCCTGCCGAACCCCATGCCGTAAGCGAGAATCCCCGGTAGCCGACGGACAACGTGGGCTGTATGCTGGCGTTTCCCAAGTCTTGTCCGCGCCAGATGTAACCGCTCACCACGTCGGCGCCGACGTTCACTTCCACCTTGTCTTGCGCCGCTGCCGGAATCGCCATTGCCAGCAAGACCGGCATCAAAAACCTTTTTACCTTTGTTTCCATACAGTACTCTTTTTTGCGTTAAACTAAACTTACCTTTTGACAGGAGTGCGCACTCTGTTTTATTCCTTTTATCTGCCGTATTGCTTGTACGGTTTCTTTTTTCAATGATTACGCTGCAAAGTTATGACAAAATGAAGGTTCTTGACTGGAAATACGACGTTTTATTTGCGAAAATCAGATGCTGCTTTCTATTTGATTTGTTAGTGCTAGCGTTTTCTTTCAATCTGTAAGTAAATTTATGCAGCATCTTTCAATATGTTATTTCTGTAGAAGGGAGGAAAAAGAAAGAGGCTGCACGCCGGATGATAGTCCGGTGCAGCCTCGTGTGTCAAAGCCTTGTGCTCGACGGTGCAGGCCTTTACGCCCATTTGCGGATGCGCTCCATGGCCTCCGTGCAGTCTTCGCGCGTGCCGAAAGCAGTGAGCCTGACGTATCCCTCTCCGCTGGGGCCGAAGCCCACGCCCGGCGTGACGACCAAGTGTGCCTCGTAGAGCAGGCGGTCGAAAAACTTCCACGAGGTCATGCCCTCCGGCGCTTTCACCCACAGGTAAGGCGCATTTACTCCGCCGAATACCTGGAAGCCCATCTTCTGCAAGCCTTCGCGCATCGACCTTGCGTTGTCTTGATAGTAGGCAATGGTGTCTTTCACCTGCCTCTGTCCCTCTGCCGAATAGACGGCTTCGGCTCCCCGCTGGGTGATGTAGCTGGTGCCGTTGAACTTGGTGCACTGGCGGCGGTTCCACAGGGGGTTAAGCGCAATGCGTTCGCCCTCCAGCGTGGCGGCTGTCACTTCTTTGGGCACTACGGTGTAGCCGCAACGCACGCCGGTGAAGCCTGCGGTCTTGCTGAAGCTGCGGATTTCGATGGCCACCTTCTTTGCGCCGCGTATTTCGTAGATGCTGTGGGGCACGTCGGGCTCGGTGATGAAGGCTTCGTAGGCGGCATCAAATACTATCAGCGTATCGTTGGCCAGGGCGTAGTCCACCCATTTCTTTAGTTGCGCATGGGTTAGGGTAGTTCCCGTGGGGTTGTTGGGGTAGCACAGGTAAATCAGGTCCACCCTGTGTTCGGGCAGTTCGGGCACAAACCGGTTTTCGGCCGTGCAGGGCAGGTAGGCTACGTTGCTCCATTTCCCGTCTTCGCCAAGCACTCCCGAGCGTCCGCACATGATGTTGCTGTCCACGTAAACCGGATAAACCGGGTCGGTAATAGCCATGCTGTTGTCCCAGCGCAGCAGCTCGCCGATGTTCCCGGTGTCGCTTTTCGCCCCGTCGCTGACAAAGACTTCGGAAGGGCTGAGGTTGATGCCGCGCGACGCGAAGTCGTGTTTTATGATGGCATTGATAAGGAAATCATAGCCCTGCTCGGGTCCGTAGCCATGAAAAGTCCCGGCCGAAGCCATTTCATCCACGGCTCGGTGCATCGCGTCGATGCAGGCGGGGGGAAGCGGGCGGGTGACATCGCCGATGCCCAAGCGGATGAGCCGTGCCTCGGGATGCGTCACCTTGAAGGCATTTACCCTTTTGGCGATGTCGGAAAAGAGGTAGTTGCCACGCAGTTTTAAGAAGTGTTCGTTTATTAAAGCCATGTCGGTTATGTTATTAGTAGTAGTTTGTCGTCTGATATATACTGCTTTGGCGGTGCGAAGCAGCTGTCTTTGATACCGTCCTACTGCAGTGGTACAACCGTCTCACTCCAGTGGGACGACTGTCTCACTCCAATGGGACGACCGTCCCACTGCAGTGGGACGGCTGGCAAAGTACGTGAAAGTCATTGCCTCGGTGGGACTATTCGCTTGCCGGCTCCTCGATTTCGCCTTCGAAGACAAAGGCGGCAGGCCCCGTCATCAGCACATGTCCCGTCTGCGGGTCGGTGGCAATGCGCAGGGTGCCCCCGTCCATGGCCACGTCGGCTTGGGCGTTGCACCGGCCGGAAGCCCGTGCCGCCGCAAAAGAGGCGCAGGCACCCGTACCACAGGCCAGCGTGATGCCCGACCCGCGTTCCCACACCCGCATGCGCAGGCTGCCGGTTTCCAGCCGTTGCACAAATTCCACGTTGACGCGGCCTTCTGGCATGGCTCCCCGTTCCAATTGGGGACCGATAGAGGGGAGGTCAACCTTCCGGATGTCGTCCACAAAAATCACTACGTGCGGGTTACCCATGTTGACGAACCAGGCGTCGCCAAGCCCGGCAAACTTTCCGGACAAGGCCAGCGGATGCACCACGACGGGCTCTCCCATATCGACCGTAACAGCCTGTACCCGTCCGCCTTCGACCGTAAGCCGGAGTGTCTTGATGCCGGAAAGGGTATCCAGCGTGATGGTTCCTTTATCGGTCAGTCCCTTGTCGTGGACATACTTCGCAATGCAACGGCTGGCATTGCCGCACATCCGTGCTTCCGACCCGTCGGCATTGAAGATGCGCATGGAGAAGTCGGCTACGGCCGACTGCCCGATGAGCACCAATCCATCGCTTCCTATGCCGAAATGAGGGCGGCTCCACGTCTGCGCGCAGCGCACGGGGTCGGCCAAGGGATAACGTGTGGCGTCGACGTAGATGTAGTCGTTGCCCGCGCCTTGCATTTTGGTGAATTTTACTTTCATATTCCTATTACTGATAGGCAGCTTCGTGCACGCCTGCCACGGCACGTCCGCTGGGTTCGTTCTGATGTTTGAAGCTCTCATCCCAGGCCAGGGCCTCTGCCGTAGAGCAGGCCACACTGGGCACGCTGGGTACACTGCGGGCAGCACTCTCGCTGGGAAAATACTCCTCGAAGATGCTGCGGTAGTAGTATTCCTCCTTGTTGCGGGGCGGGTTGATGGGGAAACGTTCGGCCGCGTGCGCCATCTGCTCGTCGCTTACGAGGCGTGCTGTTTCCGCCTTCAGCGTGTCAATCCAGCTATAGCCCACGCCGTCGCTGAACTGCTCTTTCTGCCTCCATGCCACCGATGCCGGGAGCATCGAGGCAAACGCTTCGCGCACGATGCGCTTTTCGATGGTGTTGCCGGGGCACATCTTGGCCTGAGGATTGAGGCGCATGGCCACGTCCAGAAACTCTTTGTCCAGGAAAGGTACGCGCCCCTCCACGCCCCATGCCGCCAAGGACTTGTTGGCACGCAAGCAATCATACAAATACAGCTTGGACAGCTTGCGCAACGTTTCCTCGTGGAAGGCACGCGCGTTGGGAGCTTTATGGAAGTACAGGTAACCGCCGAACACCTCGTCCGCCCCTTCACCGCTAAGCACCATCTTGATGCCCATCGACTTGATGACGCGTGCCAGCAGGTACATCGGGGTAGAGGCACGTACGGTGGTCACGTCATAAGTCTCGATGTAATAAATGACATCGCGCAAGGCATCAAGGCCTTCCTGTATGGTATAATTGATTTCGTGATGTACGGTGCCGATG
>CALUJC010000004.1 GCA_944320865.1 uncultured Bacteroides sp.
ATAAGGATGAAAAATTTGTGGACGAGAATTACGACAAGAGCATCGAGGAACTGACATGGCATCTCATCAAGGAGCAGTTGGTGAAGGCCAACGATATCAAGGTAGAGCAAGACGACATCACCGCCATGGCCAAAGAAGCTACGCGTGCACAGTTTGCCCAATATGGCATGCTTACAGTACCCGATGAATTGCTGGAAAACTACGCCAAGGAAATGCTGAAGAAGAAAGAAAGCGTGGAAGGCTTGGTAAACCGTGTCATTGAGTCCAAACTCTCGGCAGCCTTGAAGAATAAGGTGACACTGGAGTCCAAGACTGTTTCTGTAGAAGATTTCAACAAAATGTTTGAATAATCATTATGCCTTCCATCGTCTTTGCACCGATGTGGAGGCGTGAGGACATTGAAGTCGGTTGCCGTGTATCCGGTGGCCGACTTTTGTTTTTGTGCCTTTGCAGCATGGTATGTATGCTCTATTAGTCTGCCACTCTGTCATAAGCGGACTATTTATGTACGGCTTTTGCCAGGGAGGGTGATTTGGCAAACTTTTTGTAGAGAAAAGGGTATTTAAAGCATTTTATGTAGAGAAGGTATGAGCAGAAAACACAATCGGAATAAAAAATATAATAATATGAACCAAGACGAAAAAGATTTTGAACAAAAGGAGGAAGTAAAGGAAGATGTTACTTCTCAAACTCCGGACGCTGAAGCTGCGCAAGCGCAAGAAAATGCTTCTGGGGAGACAACTTCTGAAAGTGGGGAAGATGTACAGGCAAAAGAATTGGAAGAGGTAAAAGAGCAGTTGGAGGCGCAGAAGGACAAATACCTGCGTCTTTCTGCCGAATTTGATAATTATCGTAAACGCACCATGAAGGAAAAAGCCGAACTGGTGCTGAATGGCGGTGAAAAGACCATCAGCAGCATTCTGCCTGTGTTGGATGATTTTGAGCGTGCACTTCAGAATATGGAGAAAACCACCGATGTTAATGCCGTTAAAGAAGGAGTGGAAATTATCTATAACAAGTTCATGAAAGTGCTAAAGGAAAATGGCGTGAAAGTCATTGAGGCCAAGGGGTTGCCTCTGAATACCGATTTTCATGAGGCTATTGCCGTAATCCCCGCTCCGGAGGAGGCCTTGAAAGGTAAGGTTTTGGATTGTGTGCAAAACGGCTACACATTGAACGATAAAGTGATACGCCACGCTAAAGTAGTAGTAGGAGAATAATTCACAGAGCATTGCGGAGTCATGGAAAAAAGAGATTACTACGAAGTCTTAGGGGTCGAGAAAAATGCGTCGGCCGATGAAATAAAGAAAGCCTATAGGAAAAAAGCCATTCAATATCACCCGGATAGGAATCCCGGCGATAAGGACGCGGAAGAAAAATTCAAAGAAGCAGCGGAGGCCTATGATGTGTTGAGCAATCCGGACAAACGTGCACGTTATGACCAGTTTGGCCACGCAGGTTTGGGAGGCGCAGCCGGCAATGGCGGGCCTTTTGGAGGATTCAGCGGAGGCATGTCGATGGATGATATCTTCTCCATGTTTGGTGATATCTTCGGAGGCCATGGCGGTGGCTTCGGCGGTTTTAGTGGCTTTAGCGGTGGCTCTACCCAGCAAAGGCGTTATCGTGGCTCGGACTTGCGCGTGAAAGTGAAACTGACTCTGAAGGAAATATCTACCGGTGTAGAAAAGAAATTCAAGTTGAAGAAGTATGTGCCTTGCAGTCATTGCCATGGTACGGGTGCTGAAGGTAATAGCGGCACGGACACATGTCCCACATGTAAAGGAAGCGGTACTGTTATCCGCAACCAACAGACCATATTGGGGACAATGCAGACGCGCATGACATGTCCTACATGCGGCGGTGAAGGGCGGATTATAAAGAACAAGTGTAAGGAGTGTGCCGGTGAGGGTATAGTTTACGGGGAAGAAGTAATAACGGTGAAAATTCCTAAAGGTGTAGCAGATGGCATGCAACTTTCCATGAGTGGTAAGGGTAATGCAGGAAAACACAACGGAATACCGGGTGACTTGCTTATATTGGTAGAGGAAGAACCCGACAAGGAATTGATACGGGATGAAAGTGACTTGATTTATAATCTTCTGCTCAGTTTCCCGACTGCCGCTTTGGGTGGCGCGGTTGAGATTCCTACCATAGATGGTAAGGTGAAAGTAAAAATAGAACCCGGCACGCAACCCGGCAAAGTATTGCGATTGCGTAATAAGGGATTGCCCAACATCAATGGTTATGGCACGGGCGACCTGCTGGTAAACGTCAGCATCTATGTGCCCGAAACGTTGAGCAAAGATGAGAAGAAGGCGTTGGAGAGCATGGAGAATTCTGAGAACTTCAAACCTAACCTTTCGATAAAAGACAAGATATTCAGAAAATTCAAGAGTTTCTTTGATTAGAATCATTGGAAGTTAATAAAAAACGGGAAGCGGGTAGTAGACCATCTGTCATTACCCGCTTCCCGTTTTTTATAAGTATTGTGTCAGGAATTTTCTCTATGCATCGAGCTTGGGGGCTTGTTTTCTCCATGAGAGGATAAAATCTCTGACAAATAATATCCAGCCGACGCTACCCACGCCTGCCAGGAATACAAAACCTATCAGAATCATCATTTTATTGGGCTTGGATGCCCGCAGGGGCACTGTAGCCGGTTGTACTACCGTATAAACCGGTGTAATTTCTTGTACTTTGGCTTTGGCCATTTGCAATTGTTGGGAGACCTGCGTATAAACCTGATATGTCAGGTTCATTTCATTTTGCAGGCGTTCTTGCTCTACGGCAAAACTTCTTAAAATGATATTTTGGTTAGCATCTACAAACTTGGCGTATTTTTGTTGTGCCTCTTCATAATTGTTTTTGGCTTCTGCATAAAGTTTTTCCGTGAAAGCCAAGTCATGCCGGGCTTTGTTGGTGCGGTAATCTGTTATGTAGTTTTGTAGGCAGTGCATAACGGTATCTGTAAGGGAAGCAGAAATCAGGGGGTCTTGCATGGTTACAGACAGGGTGGTGACTCCGGTCTTTTTGTCTACAGAGACGGCGATGCGGCTATTCAAAGCATTGGCTATGCCGGTTTCTTCCGGTGTCAGGCGGAAGGTATTAAACCCTTCGCTTTCTTCTCCTTCTGCATCGTCATCGCTTTTGAACAGGGACAGTGTCCAGCCTACCACCTTGAAGGGGGCGGATATTACAGCACTCCACCAGGGGCTGCGCTGCTCATCTTTCAGATAGGCATACAGGGTGGTGTCTATCTCGCCTTCTTCGTCTCTCACATGGATGTTAAACAAATCGACCAGGAATGGGGTGGAGCTGACGATATCCGGATAAAGTTCTGGAGATAAGGCATCTTCTCCAGTAGTGCTCCCCAAGTTGATTCCGGCCATGGCAGCCAAAGCGCCCATGCTTCCTCTGCTTGTACTTCCTCCGGTTTCAGGGGCTAATGTGACAGTTGTTGAATATTCTTTGGGAGTGCTGAACCCAACCACCAATGCAACGATTATTGCAATGCCACAAGCTTTCAGTACTAATTTGCGGCCGCTCCATACTTTCTTAGCAAGTTCTATCAGGTCTATTTCCTGTTCTTCCGGTATTTTGTTTTGCTCTTCGTTCATAAAACTTATTTTTATCTAAAGAGATTAACCAATGTAGCAACCATGGTGGCTAGTGATGCAGCGGAAGTCCCCATGCCTATAATTTCGGCTGGACTCATCCGGTTTCTGTTGTCTTTTTGTGGAACGATAATCTCGCATCCCGGTTCTATAGCTTTCGATTTTGATTTTAATCGAGATACAGTTCCATTCATATATACTACATATACTTTGCGTTTTTTTGCATTATTGCCATATCCACCAGCTTGGTTGATATAGTAGCGCAGGTTCTCACCTTTTTTGTAGGATACTGTATTCGGATACATTACCGCCCCGTTTATTTTTACTGTATTTACATATTCAGGTACCATTAAGAGGTCTCCTTCACGCAGTACCATGTCATAATCAGATCCTGGTTTCTCTAAAGCAAGATCCAAGTTGATACCTACAGAATAGGTATCTGCTACGTCAAGTTTGTCCATGGCAATAGAGTCGCCACTCATTCGTGCCATGCGTAGCATATCGTCTTTGCGTCGCAGTTCTTCTTCGGTCATTTTGCGTACTAAACGGGCTCCTTTTACGTAGGCGTCGGGGGTAATGCCTCCGGCTTTTTTGACGAGGTCGCTTAAGCGCTCATTCTTTTTTGACAATGCATAACTTCCGCTAAACAGAACTTCACCTTCTACAGTTACATTTTGTTGTGGATGATATGCTGGGCTTTTGCGGATATATATTTCATCGAATGGGGCGAGGTGAAAATTTTCGCTGCCTTGTCCGATTAATAGACCATCTTTTAAGTCAAAAACGAAAGTTTGTCCTATGGTTGTGCTGAATTCGGCACTGCGAGGACTTTTTACACGTCGGGCGACTTCCACTTTAGTGGTGGCTGCTGCTTCCAAAAGACCTCCGGCTTGTAGTACTAAGTCTTCTATAGACATATTGTCTGAATAGAGGTAAGTGCCCGGATTGGCAACTTCTCCATGGATTGTTAATGTACGCTCTTCTTGCAGATCGTGTATGCTGGGAATGTATAATACATCATTCTTTTGCAAGGGAATGTCTGTTGAAGTGCCATTCAACACTCCTTTTACGTCGACGGATATGATTTCATGTGTCAGGTCTTCGTGTTCACGGTCAATGATGGCGCGATTCAAGAATGCATCACCTCTTATACCTTCCGCTTTTTTTATCAGTTGTTTTACGGTACTTATTTCATCGTTTATTTGATATAGTCCTTCCCGGTAGACGGCACCACGTATTTCTACACGGTTCTCAAAACGTTGTAAAACAGAGTCTACACTTACTTCATCGCCATCATCCATTTTGAAGATGGTATAGTCTGTATCGTCAACATTGTAGATTTGTTGCTCACGTCCGCTTTTCCGGATGACTCGTACAGCCTTTTTATAGGCATCTCCGGTGAAATTTCCGGCATAATTCAGCAGATCGTGCATTGTTTCTTCGGACTTAAGTTCGTAAAACATAGGGCGTTTTACTTTACCAGTGATATGTACTAAAGACTGGTATGGGCTGACAAGAATCACATCACCATCTTGCAGGCGGATATCATCTTTAATCTTCCCTTGCATGATGTAGTCGTATACGTCGAGAGTGGCAATGACATTTTCTCCACGTACAACCTTAATGGCACGTAGAGTTCCAATGTCATTCACTCCTCCAGCATGGTATAGGGCGTGGAATACAGATGCGAAAGCAGACAATGTGTAGGTGCCAGGGACGGTAACTTCACCCATCACATTCACTTGAATAGACCGTATTTCTCCCAAAGCTAATTTTACTTGTGTGGACGGCAAGTTGCCGGATACACCGGAATAAATGCGTGCAAATTCTTGTTTCAAATATTCGTTGGCTTCTTCTACAGTTTTACCACTTAGGTATACTGGGCCTAAGTTGCTGACTAATATACTTCCTTCAGGCGAAATGGTTTGGCGGATAGTCGTTTCAGAAGCTCCCCAAACATCAATGATTACCTCATCACCAGGCCCCAAACGATAGTTGAGCGGCGTGGCTATATTCATGCTTGGTTCAAATGTCAGGTTTGGATTGTCAAATATGTTATGCCCAAAAATCTGCTCAGTTGGATCTTCTTCCTCCTCTTCTTCCATAGTTGGATACATTTCACCATACATGGCAAGAGAATCCTCTTGTGCCATTTCTTCATCAGTCATTAAACGATTGGTGGCGCGCAAGTCTGTTTGGATATTGTTTGACCGGCGTTGATTGGATTTATCTGTATATTTCTTTTGCCCTCTTTGGCGTGAGCGGTTGTCTAATTTTCCTTCATCCGTAAAGTTCCCTGATTGCTCGGCTTCATAATTTTCACGGATTCTTTCCACTTGTTCTTTGGTGATGCCTCGGCGCATCAGTTCCGAAACAATTTGTTTTTCTGCCTTGCCTGCTTTTTGTGCATTTTGTATATACTGAATGACCTGATCATCTGTCATTTGTTGGGCTATAGCGGTTCCGCCTAAAATAAATGCCAAGAAAAATAATGTAATAAGCCTGCGCATAAGTTTCTCGTTACTTGTTTTGAATCCCTATATTATAATGGGGGCAAAGTTATAAATATTATTCATACAAGCCGCTTTATTTCGCTTGTTTTGATATTTAATAATTGTGATATCGGTTAATTTGTGCAGCAAATAGTCGGTTAAAACCAGGCATTTTGAGAAAAAATACGTGAATCCTTTTGTAGTTTGAAATAAAGCAGTACCTTTGCACCCCGTAATCAAGTTATGCCGATATAGCTCAGTTGGTAGAGCAACGCATTCGTAACGCGTAGGTCGCCGGTTCAAGTCCGGCTATCGGCTCAATGAAAAAGAGCCTCAAATGATATTTTATCGTTTTAGGCTCTTTTTTATGACAATACCTTCCTTGCGGGTTAAAGAAATATCAGATTAACATAAGATAAGCCTCTTAAGAACGGGAAAACCTGTAATTGAATATCCCCAAATCGAGCTGAGTAAAATTTAAACATAATGAAGGCGGGTACAACACAGCAGTTGTATCCGCCTTATTTTGCACTATAAGGAGTAAAATCATCTTCTACAGCCCATAGGCATATTGCCCGATGCTGTCGTATACTACGCTGGCAATGCTCAGCACAATGATGCCCAGCGTGCAGATGGCCAGACTGGCACGCGTGTAGTTGTCGCTGCGGAAGGTAGCGATGGGGGCATCGTTGGGATTGATGTACATGGCCTTCACCACCTTGAGGTAGTAGAACAAGGAGATGATGGTGTTGAGCAAGGCTATGAATACCAACAGGTGGAATCCGCCATGGAAGGCTGCCGCAAAGATGAAGAATTTGGAGAAGAAGCCTGCAAACGGCGGGATGCCTGCCAGCGAGAACAAGGCAAGCGTCATGAGGAATGCCAAGCGGGGATTGGTGGCGTACAGGCCGTTATAGTCTTGCAGCGTAACCTTGTTGGAGCGCTCGGCCACGATGTTAATGACGGTAAACACGCCCAGGTTGGCAAACAGGTATATCAGTATGTAGTACACCAGCGCCGTCATGCCTTGTGGCGTTCCGGCAATGATGCCCAGCATGATGTAGCCTGCCTGCGAGATGCTGGAGAAAGCCATCAGTCGCTTCAGGTTGTTTTGGCGCAGGGCAAAGAGGTTGGCCACGGTGATGGAGGCAATGGTAACCCAGAACAATACTTCCTGCCATTGTGCCACCATGGGGGCAAAAACCTTGACCAATACGGCCATCAGTACAAAGGCTGCCGACCCTTTGGAGATGACGCTGAGATAAGCGGTCACCGTGCTGGGGGCACCTTCGTAAACATCGGCAGTCCAAAGGTGGAAGGGCACCAGTGAAATCTTGAATCCCATGCCGGTGAAGAAGAATACGAATGCCATGATTTGGAAAGCACTGCCGTCCAAATGGGCGGGAATGTCATCGAAGTAAAGCGTGCCCACCGTACCGTAAATCATGGAGATGCCATACAGCAGCAGGCCGCTGGAGAAAAGTGCGGTCAGTATGTACTTCGCACCGGCTTCTGCGGAATGGTGGCGGTATTTGTCGAAAGCCACCAAAGCAGCCATGGGGATGCTGGCGGTTTCCAGTCCGATGAAGAACATCAGGAAGTGCCCGGCGGAAATCATGAAGTACATGCCCAGCAGGGTGGAGAGCGTCAGCACGTAAAATTCGCCTTGCTTTACGGCGGTGTCGGGGCGGCGCATCCACTCGTGAGCCATCAGGAACACTACGATGGTACCGACGGACAGGATGGACTTCACAATGTGCTGCATCGGCGAGTTGTAGTACATGCCGCCGAAAGCTTCGGCCACCGGGCCGGGCACAATGGTTATCAAGGTGTGTATTGTAAGCAATGCCACGGGCAGCATGGTGTTCAGCACCGGTTTGCCGTCGTGCTTATGGGCATCGGGGCTCATAAAGAGGTCGGCAATGAAGAGGATGACGATGACGGCTATCAGCGACAGCTCTTCTTTCATGACAAGGAATTGACTGTAATCCATGTTTGTGTATCTTCTATGTTAGTAGTTATTGAATCATTGCTACATGTTCTACAATGGGCAATACGCTGTCGCCAATCATGCCGCTAATCCACCAAGGTGCCAGACCAAGGGCTGCCACGCAGGCTATGAGGATGATGACAGCCGTGCGTTCGTCCCACGTGGCATCGGTCAGCGTCAGGTGATGCTTGTTGGTGCAAGTGCCGTACAAAATTTTACCTACCAGTCGGAGAATGTAGACCGCCGTGATGACGATAGAGGTGCAGGCGATGATAGTCCATGCGCGGTGGAAGGTGTCGGCATGCTCAAAGGCACCGTTGAATATTGTCATCTCGGCTACGAAGCCGCTAAGGCCCGGCAAACCGAGGTTGGCAAGACCGGCAATGACGTAGCACACCGAGAGGAAAGGCATGATTTTCATCAGGCCCGACAGTTCGCGGATGTCGCGTGTATGAGTGCGCCCGTAAATCATGCCGATGAGGGCAAAGAACAAGGCCGTCATCAGTCCGTGGCTCAGCATCTGGAGCACGGCGCCTGTGCAGGCAGTCTGATTCACCATGAGGATGGCAAACAGCACCAGGCCGCAGTGTGATACGGAGGAGTAGGCATTGATGTATTTCAAGTCGGTCTGCACGCAAGCCGAGAAGGCGCCGTACACTACCGAGATGCCGGTCAGTATCAGGAATATCCAGCCCAGCTCTTGGGCGGCTTCGGGCATCAGGTACATGGCCACGCGGAAGCAACCGTAACCTCCCAGCTTCATCAGTACGCCGGCATGCAGCATGGATACTGCCGTGGGCGCCGAGGCGTGGCCGTCGGGGCTCCAAGTGTGGAAGGGGAACAGGGCGCCCAGCACGCCGAAGCCGATGAACGTGAGCGGGAACCAGATGCGTTGCTGCTCGATGGGGATGTTGTGCAGCTGGGCTATCTCGAGCACATTCATGGTGGTGGCACCCGAACCGAAGTAGATGCCCAGGATGCCGATGAGCAACAGTGCGGAAGCTCCCATCAACATCAGCGTCAGCTTCATGGCGGAGTATTCCTTACGCCCGCTGCCCCACACGCCAATAAGGAGGTACATGGGGATGAGGGCTATCTCGTAGAACATGAACATGGTGAACAGGTCGATGGAGATAAAGAACCCGAATACGCCCAGCGACAGGAAGGTGAACCACAGGAAGAACTCTTTGGTGAGCGGCTGCAGCCTCCAAGAGGCAAACGTGCCGGTGAATACGATAATGGCAGACAGCAGCAGCATGGCTACCGAAATGCCGTCCACGCCTACGGAGTAGTGGATGTTGAGAGCCGGATACCATACCATGTCGGCGCAGAACAGCATTTCGTCCGTAGCGCCTGCGTGGCGGGCGTTGAGGTACATCACGACCAGCGTGGCCGCCAGCACCAGCAGGGCAGAGGCACCGGTTACCATCACCGCGCGTATCTGCGCAAGGTTGCGGCTGAGCCATAGTCCCAGCAACATCAGCAGGGGGATGAGTACGAATAAACTAAGGAAGTTCATATCTTCTTGTATCTATTGTTTTGTTAGATTAGTAGTATCAGGATGAGGGCCAGGGCACCGAGCAGGAATACCAAGGCATATTGCTGCACACGTCCGCTTTGCAGGCCGCGTATCTCGTCGCTGGTGGCGTTGGCACTCCAGGCCAGGAAGTTGAAGAAGCCGTCTACCACATGGCGGTCCCACCAGGCGATGGGGCGCGAGATGCAGGCAAAGATGATGCGGTGCGTGATGAACTGGTAAATCTCGTCGATGTAGAAGCGGTGGTAAGCAGCCGTCCACAGCGAGCGGAAGCGGCGTGCCAGGGCGTCGGCAACGGGCTGCTTGTCGCGGGCATACATCCACGTGGCCAGGGCGATGGCGACGAGGGCCACGGCAATGCTGGTGCCGGCCACTGTCCAGTCGATGTGTATGTCGTAGGCCGTGCCGTTGGAGCTGACCAGGTGCCCGAAAGGCAATGCCCATCCGGCCACCACGGTGATGACGGCCAATACTATCAAGGGGATAGTCATGCTCAGCGGGCTTTCGTGGGGACGGTGCTCGGCGTGGAGCTCCTTGTTCTCCGTGCCCCAGAAGATGCCGTAGTAGAGGCGGAACATATAGAATGCGGTCATGCCGGCAATGGCAGTCATAATCCAGCCCATCGCCGGGCTGAACTGGAAGCAGGCGGCCAGTATCTCATCCTTCGAGAAGAAGCCGCTCAGCGGCCAGATGCCTGCAATGGCGAGGCAGGCGATGAGGAACGTGATGTGCGTCACGGGCATATACCGGCGCAGGCCGCCCATGGCGGACATCTCGTTGCTGTGCACGGCGTGGATGATGCTGCCGGCGCCCAGGAACAACAGCGCCTTGAACATGGCGTGGGTGAACAGGTGGAACATGCCCGCCATGTAGCCCAGCCCTCCCTCGTGCGGGTCGGCGGAGGTGCACACGCCCAGGGCCACCATCATGAAGCCTATCTGCGAGATGGTGGAGAAGGCCAGCACGCGCTTGATGTCGCTCTGCACGCAGGCCACCGACGCGGCGTAGAAGGCAGTGAACGCCCCCACGTAGGCCACGAGGTGAAGCACGTCGGGCGCATAGGCAATGAACAGGGGGAACATGCGTGCCACCAGGTACACGCCCGCTACCACCATAGTGGCGGCGTGGATAAGTGCGGAGACAGGCGTGGGACCCTCCATGGCATCGGGCAGCCAGATGTGCAGCGGGAACATGGCGCTCTTGCCCGCACCGCCGATGAACATCAGCCCCAAGGCCAGCGGAATCATGGCCGCGCCCCCACGGGCCAGCATCATCGTGTCCGGCTCAAAGGTGTAGGTGCCGGCGTAGTAGCCGTAGATAAGGATGCCCACCAGAAAGCCCAGGTCGGCAAAGCGGGTGACGATGAAGGCCTTCTTCGAAGCCGCGATGGCCGCCGGCTTGGTGTAGTAGAAGCCGATGAGCAGGTAGGACGACACGCCCACCAGCTCCCAGAACAGGTACATCTGGAAGATGTTCGTAGCCACCACCAGCCCCAGCATGGACATGGTGAACAGCGACAGGAAGGCGTAGTAGCGCTGGAAGCCCCGCTCGCCCTTCATGTAGCCGAAGGAGTAGATGTGCACCATGAGCGACACGGTGCTGATGACCAGCAGCATCACCACCGAGATGGGGTCGAGCAGTATGCCCATGCCTATGCACAGCCGCTCGGTGAAGGGCAGCCACGCGAAGTCGTAGGGAATGAGCGTCTCGTAAGTGCCGTCCGCCAGCCGGGGCATGCCGAAGTAGCTCACGGCGGTGACGTACGACAGCACCGCCACGGCGCCCAGCACCACGGTGCCTATCAGCCCCGCCGTGCGGTGGGACATCCACTTGCCCCCCAGCCCCAACGTGAGGAACGACAGGAAAGGCAACAGCAGGATAAGAATCGTATATTCCATATTCTATAGTGTATTTTATGTTTCAATCAGTCATATTTGCCACCCCATCGGGGCGCGTTTAATAAGGCGTTATGGTCCCGTTCAAAATGGATGCGCGTCCGTTTATAACTGGATGCGCGTCCGTTTCAAAATGGATGCGCGTCCGTTTCCAACGACACTACGGTCCGTTTCCAACGGCGCTATAGTCCGTTTCCGGCTGCGCCCCAGTCCGCTTGCCACTGCTACCATTTCAAGTCCTCAATCCGGTCGGCCTGGATGCTGCGGATGTTGCGGTAGATGTTTATCATGATGGCGATGGCGATGGCCGTCTCCGCTGCCGAGATGGCGATGGAGAACAGGGCGAAGAAGTGCCCCTCCGTGCCATCGGGGAAGAGGTAACGGTTGAACGCGGCGAAGTTGATGTCGGTGGCGTTCAGAATCAGCTCAATCGAGATAAGCATGGCCAGCGTGTTGCGGCGCGTCAGGAAGCCGTAGATGCCCGCAAAGAGCATGATGGCCGAGACGATGAGGTAGTATTCCAAGTGTATCATAATCGCAATGTATCAGTATTATCGTTTTCTTGCAATGAGCAGCCCGCCCACTATGCAGGCCAGCAGCAGCACGCTCACGGCCTCGAAGGGCAGCAGGTAGCCATACTTGTCGCTGCTGAGCATCTGGCGGCCTATCAGGTCGAAGTCCAGCTCGGCAGGCGTCACCGTGGCGGCGGCCACGAATTTATGTTTCAGCGTGATGAAGAGCACAATGACGGCGCCCGCCAGTGTCGCCCCCAGTCCGGCCCAGAAGCGGCTGCGTTTGAGCCGTTGCGCCCGGTCGCCCTCGCCGCTGGTCAGCAGTATGGAGAACACGTAGAGCACCACGATGCCCCCGGCGTAGACCATGATTTGCACGGCTCCCAGGAAGGTGTAGCCCAGCAGGAAGTAGAATCCCGCCGTGCCCAGCAGCACGAACAGCAGGAAGGTGGCGGCGCGCACGATGCGGCGCGTGGTCACCGTCAGCACGGAGAACACGGCGATGAATGCCGCCAGGGCGAAGAATACGATGGTTTCAAGACTTATATCCATATCTTATGTGTTGATTGACGTGTATTATTCAGTAGTTGGCTTGGCTTTTTCCTCCACGTGGCTGCCCGGGTGGTTCAGCGTCATGATGAGCTTGGAGCGGTCGAACACGGCGTGCTCGAACTGCTGGTCGAACGTGATGGCGTGGTGCGGGCAAGCGTTGACGCACAGCTGGCAGAACATGCACGAGCCGAGGTTGTACTCATACCGGGCCAGGATGCGCTTCTTCTTGCCGTCGTCCGTGGTGATGGTCTCGCTCGTCACCTTGATGGTGCCGTTGGGGCAGGCCATCTGGCACAGTCCGCAGGCTATGCAGTGGTGCTCGTTGCGCTCATTGTGGGGCATGACCAGCGTGCCGCGAAAGCGGTCGAACATTTTCAGTTCCCGCCGGTTTTCGGGATACTGTTCCGTAATCTTCGGGGTGAAGAACTCGCGCATCGACGTCTTCAGTCCCGTGGCCAGGCTTCCTATCGCGTGGAACAGCCCGCCGAAGTATGTCTCTTTTTCTTCCATAATTCTCAGAACATCTCTTAGTGATACATTAGAAGTGCAGCCCGAAAGCCACCAGCAGCGCCATCAGCACCAGGTTGGCCATCGATATGGGCATCAGGTATTTCCATTCCAGCTTCAGGATGTTGTCGATGCGCAGGCGGGGGAACGTCCACCGCATCCACATCATTAGGAACACTACGAAGAATGCCTTCCCGAAGAACCAGATGAAGCCGGGAATGTAGTCCATCACCATATTGAATCCGTCCAGTCCGGGTATGTGCAGCGGCATCCATCCGCCCAGGAACACGGTGGCTGCCACGGCCGACACGATGAACAAGTTCAGGTACTCAGCCAGGTAGAAGAAGCCGAAGCCCATGCCGCTGTACTCCGTGTGGTAGCCGGCCGTCAGCTCGCTTTCGGCTTCCGGCAGGTCGAAGGGGCCGCGGTTGCACTCCGCATTGGCGGCAATCAGGTAGATGATGAAGGCTATGATGGCCGGGATGTGTCCCTTGAAGATGAACCACCCGTCGGCCTGTCCGGCCACAATCTCCGAAATCTGCATGGTGCCCGTCAGCACCACCATGGTCAGTATGCTCATGCCTACCGACAGCTCGTAGCTCACAATCTGTGCGCCGCTACGCATGGCGCCAATCAGCGAGAACTTGTTGTTGGAGCTCCATCCCGCCAGCAGAATGCCTATCACGCCGATGCCCGATGCGGCCAGCAGGAAGAAGATGCCGATGTTGAAGTCCAGCACCTCCAACCCTTTGTTGATGGGCAGGCAGGCAAAGGTGAGGAACGAGGCCAGCAGCACCATGTAGGGGGCCAGGTCGTAGAGCAGCTTGTCGGCGCCCTTGGGGCGGAAGATTTCCTTCGTGAGCATCTTCAGCACGTCGCAGAATACTTGCAGCGTCCCGTAAGGGCCTACGCGGTTGGGGCCCAGGCGGCACTGGAAGAAGCCGCAGACCTTGCGCTCCATATAAATCAGTATGATGGCCAATATGGCATATAGCAGCACGATGCACACCCCGATGACTACGCACTCGATGAAGATGGCAAGCCCTTCGGGCATCACCGATGTCAGCAGTTGGTGTATCCAGTTTGTTACAATACTAAAGTCAAACATTTCTTTTGAGTGTTTATTGAATTAGTGTTTAGCGGTCAATATCGGGGACAACGTAGTCCAGCGTTCCGCCGATGGCTATCAGGTCGGCAATCTTGCCGCCACGGCAAATGGTGTCCATCGTGCCTACCAGCGGCAATCCGGTGGCGCGGTAGTGCAGGCGGTAGGGCATCTTGTCGCCACGGCTTTCCAGGTACACGCCAAACTCGCCACGGCTGCCTTCCACAGCTGCATAGTACGAGCCTTCGGGCACCTTGATGATGGGTTTCATCTTCTCTTGATAAGGCCCTTCGGGAATGTTGTCTATCAGTTGCTCGATGATGTGCAGGCTTTCTTCGATTTCCTCAATGCGCACCCGGTAGCGGGCGTAGCTGTCGCCTTCCGTGTGGAGTATTTCTTTGAAGTCTACCTTGTCGTAGGCGGCATAGGGCATACGCTTGCGCACGTCGCAAGCCCAGCCGCTGGCACGTCCTGTGCCTCCGGTGGCACCAAACGAAATGGCATCCTCCCGGCTCAGCACGCCCACGCCTTTCAGACGCTGGTGGGCAATGACGTTGCCGCCGAAGATGTCTTGGTATTCCTGCAGGTTGCGGCGCATGTAGGGGATGAACTCCTTTACCCGGTGCACAAAGTTGGGGTGAATGTCGGCTTGTACGCCACCGATGGTGTTATAGTTCAAGATGAGGCGTCCGCCACAAGTCTCTTCAAAGATGTCCAGCACCTTTTCGCGGTCGCGGAAGCCGTAGAGGAAAGCGGTAGTGGCGCCCAGGTCCTGGCAAAGGCAGGAGAAGAACAGTATGTGCGAGTCGATGCGTTGCAGCTCGTCCATGATGGTGCGTATGTACTGCACGCGTTCGCTCACCTCTACGCCCATGGCCTTTTCGATGCACATGCACAGGGCATGGCGGTTTTGCATGGCACCCAGGTAGTCCAAACGGTCGGTCAGGGCCAATGTCTGCGGGTAGGTCAGGCTTTCATTCATCTTTTCGATGCCCCGGTGTATGTAGCCGCAGTTCACGTCTATCTTTCGGATGTTTTCTCCCTCCAGCGATACGCGGAAGCGCAGTACGCCGTGCGTGGCGGGGTGTTGCGGGCCGATGTTCACCACATATTCCTCGTCGCCAAACAGCACGTTGGTCTTGGTCTTCGGCCTGCCTTCTTCGTCCAGTTCCACCTCTTGTGTGGTGTCTTCGGTTTCCTCGTTGGTCATGCGCAAGGGGTTGTCTTTGGCCGGGTCATTATCCTTTCGCATGGGGTAGCCTACCCAGTCGTTGCGCAAGAACAGGCGGCGCATGTCGGGATGCCCTGTAAACTCGATGCCGAAGAAGTCGTACACTTCACGTTCGGGCAGTTCGGCTCCCTTCCAAATGTCGGTCACGGTAGGCAGTTCCGGCTGCTCGCGGTCCAATGTGGCGGTTTTTACAACCATCCGCTTGCCGCTTGTCGTCGACTCCAGGTGGTATACCACGCCCAGGCCGCGCATCGTTTCCTCCGTGTCTCCCTCGGCAGGAAGCCCCCAGTCCATGCCGGTCAGGCTTTCCAGGAAGTCCATTTGTTCTTCTTGCCGCAAGCGCAGCATTTCCGCATGCAGGTCTTGCGGTTTTATATGTATTTCTTTCTCCATCATAAGTCCGTTGCTGCTTGTTTTTCTTTCTTTTCTTTCCGGTTTGTTCCACCGAAGAATTTCTCAACCTTGATTTTCCGTTGCAGTTGCATCATGCCGTATAAGAAGGCTTCGGGACGTGGGGGGCATCCGGGCACATACACGTCTACCGGCAATATTTGGTCTACGCCCTGCACCACGTGGTATGATTTCCGGAAGGGGCCTCCGCTCACGGCGCATCCGCCGATGGCCACCACGTATTTGGGGTCGCCCATCTGGTCGTACAGGCGTTTCAGCACAGGGGCCATCTTGTTGGTGATAGTGCCGCTTACCAAGATGACGTCTGCCTGCCGGGGACTGTTGCGGGTCACTTCAAAACCAAACCGCGCAATGTCGTAGCGGGCGGTGCATACGGCCATGAACTCGATGCCGCAACAGCTGGTGGCAAAGGTCAGCGGCCACAGTGAATTGCTTCGCCCCCAGTCTATCAGGTCGTCCAAAGCACCTACAATGACGTTTACTCCGCCGGCATTCAGCTCTTGGATGAGCTTTTCCAATGTCTCGTTGTCCTGAAATTCCTCGTAAGGGATGGACTTTATCTTGGGCTTTTTCATTACTTCCATTCCAGCGCTCCTTTCCGCCAGGCGTAGGCCAATCCCAGCACTAAGATGAATAAGAAGAAGGCTACGCTCAGCAGGGCGTCAGGCCCCATTGCTTGAACCCGGACAGCCCAAGGGAACAAAAATACGGTTTCTACTTCAAACATCAGGAAGAGGATGGCAAACAGGTAATATCCTACGCGGAATTGCATCCATGACCTGCCGCGTGTGGGAATGCCGCATTCGTATGGCTCCATTTTCTGCGGATTGAAGGAGCGCGGTGCTATGGCCCTCGCTATGGCCACTACGAGTCCCACGAAAATAATGGCCGTCAGCACGACGGTAACTAAAAACGTAAAGTTCATACACTCGCTTTTTAATGTATAGAATTAGGTGCTTTGCCTGTTTGGGCGTGCAAAGATACGGTAAGATTTCTGCCCGTTTGCTATCTTTGGGTGACAAAAAATGCATGCTTTTACACTTTTTATCCTATATCAAATTAACAAATGCTTCTTTTCCCCGGCAGATTGATATCCCGGTGCCTTTCCCTTTCTCTCGGCGAGCCGTTGACTTGTCGATAGAAAGCCTCTGTCTTACCGATAGAAAGCCGGTTTCCTGGCTTAGGAAGGCCACCGCGCCTAAAAGAAAGCATTCAGAGAGTTTTGACCTTCTTTTAGTTGAAGTACTTTTCTATCTTCTTTATCATCATGTTCAGGCAGAATACCACGACGTGGTCGCCCGGCTGAATCTGCGTGTTACCCATTACTACGATACCTTCTCCATTGCGTACCAGTCCGCCGATGGTGACGCCTTTGGGCAATCCCAGGTCTTTTACGGGATGTTGGGTGATTTTGGAGCCGGCCTTGACAATGAACTCCGCCACGTCGGCATTGGCCACGGTGAGGCATTTCACGTTGCTGACGTCGGCGTCGAGCATCATCTGGTAAATGTGGCTGGCGGCAATCATCTTTTTGTTGATGACGGTGCCTATGTCCAGGCTTTCCGCCATGCCTATGTAGTCAATGTTCTCTACTTCGGCTACGGTTTTTCTTACTTTCATGCGCTTGGCGGCCAGGCAGGCCAGTATGTTGGTCTCCGAGTTTCCCGTCAGTGCCACGAAGGCATCGGTATTTTGCAGTCCTTCTTCCATCAGCAGGTCCATGTCGCGCCCGTCGCCGTTGATAATCATTATCCGGTCGTCCAACAATTCTGCCAATCGGTTGCAACGTGCCAGGTCGTTGTCCACTATTTTCACTTGCATGTAGTCGGGTACGCATTGGGCGGTACGGATGGCGATGCGGCTTCCTCCCATAATCATGACGCTTTGCACGTCCACATAGTCTTCCTTGCCCGCTATCTTGCGGATGTAGGGGATGTATTTGCGTGTGGTGGTAAAGTATACTATGTCGTGCAGCTGTATGGAGTCGTCTCCTCGTGGAATAAGGGTTTCTCCTCCCCGCTTGATGGCTACGATGTGGTAGGGCAGGGCAGGATCGCCCAGCTGGTGCAGGGGAATGTTCAGAATTTCGGCTTTTTCGCGCATCTTGGTGCCTATCAGTATCAGGGCGCCGTTGCAGAACTCCCACCATTGGCGCACCCAGCTCATGCGTATGGAAGCGGCTATCTCCTTGGCAGCCAGCATTTCGGGGTAAATGAGGGAGTTTACGCCCAGGTTGCGGAAGAATTCCGCGTGCTTGGGCAGCAGGTATTCATAGTTGTCAATACGGGCTACTGTCTTGGCGGCTCCCAAGTTGCTGGCCAGCATGCAGGCGGTCATATTCCGGCTTTCGTCTGGTGTTACGGCAACAAATAGGTCGGCCTTGTCGGCGCCGGCCTCTTTTAGTCCTTTGATGGAAGTCGGTGAGGCAGCTACGGTCATCAAGTCGAAATTAGAGCTCAACGTGTTCAGCCTTTCTTCATTATCGTCCATCAAGATGATGTCTTGCCTTTCGTGGGATAAAAGCTTTGCCAAGTGTGTGCCAACCGAACCGGCGCCTGCTATCACAATTTTCATATCTTTATGGTAAGAATGTTAAGTATTGTTTGATAGATATTGTCTTCGTCCATGCCGCACAGGTGATGTAGTTCTTTCATAGCTCCGTGTTCTACGAAAGTGTCGGGTACTCCGATGCGGTGTGTTTTTGTGGGATAGCCGTTGTCGGCCAGAAACTCCAGTATGGCACTTCCCATACCTCCTTTCAGCACTCCGTCTTCCACGGTAATAATGTGGTGGAAGCGTTGGCCTATCTCGTGTAGCATATCTTCGTCCAGCGGTTTAAGGAAGCGCAGGTCGTAATGGGCAATGGTATGGCTTTGCGCTTGTTCGGCCCGCCGGATGGCGCGTGACGCCACATTGCCTATCGGTCCTAAGGTGATGACGGCCAGGTCTTCCCCGTCTTTCAGCCTGCGCCCCCGGCCTACGGGAATTTCTTCCAGCGGGCAGCGCCAGTCGGCATGCTCGCTCCTGCCTTTGGGGTAGCGGATGACAAACGGGCCTTTGTCCGGCAACTGCGCGGTGTACATCAGCCGGCGTAGTTCACGTTCGTCCATGGGCGATGCAATGGTCAGGTTGGGTATGGGGCGGAAATAAGCCAGGTCGAACACCCCGTGGTGCGTAGGCCCGTCTTCGCCTACCAAGCCCGCACGGTCCAGGCAGAGCACTACAGGCAGGCGCAGGATGGCGATGTCGTGAATGACATTGTCATAAGCCCTTTGCATGAATGAGGAATAAATGTTGCAGAAAGGTTGCAGTCCCTCCTTGGCCATGCCGCCCGAGAAGGTCGCCGCATGTCCCTCGGCAATGCCTACGTCGAAAGCACGATCGGGCATGGCATCCATCAGTTTGTTCATGGAGCAGCCCGTAGGCATGGCGGGGGTAACGCCTACAATACGCGGATTCAGCCGTGCCAATTCCACCAATGTCTCGCCAAACACGTCTTGATAGAGAGGGGGCAAATGCTTATCGTCGGTGGTGAAGCGTTCGCCTGTATGCGGGTCAAAACGGCCGGGAGCATGCCATATTTCCGGGTTTTGTTCGGCAGGCAGGAAGCCTTTCCCTTTTACAGTGTGCAGGTGCAGTATCTTGGGACCTTTCATGTCCTTGATGTCACGCAGCACCCTGGCCAGGTTCTTTACGTCATGCCCGTCAATAGGACCGAAGTAACGGATGTTCATCCCCTCAAAAATGTTCTGTTGCCGTGCTGCTATCGACTTCAGGCTGTTGGCGAAGCGGATAAGTGCCTTCCGCCGCTCTTCATTCAAGATACCCATCTTGAACAGCAGTCGGGCTGTCTTGAACCGTAGTTGGTTGTAAGAGGGCGAAGTAGTCAGGTTGAATAAATATTGCTTCATGCCCCCAACGCTGCGGTCGATGGACATGTCGTTGTCATTCAGTATGATGAGCAAGTTGTTGGGTGTGGACGAAGCATTGTTCAGTCCTTCGAAAGCCAGTCCGCCGCTCATGCTCCCGTCGCCAATCACGGCCACCACGTGGCGGTCGTGTTCGCCTTTGCGCTCGGCGGCCACAGCCATGCCCAAAGCTGCGGAAATAGAATTGGAAGCATGCCCGCAGGTGAATGTGTCATATTCACTCTCGTCGGGCGAAGGGAAGGGGCGGATGCCCTTGAATGTCCGGTTGGTGTGGAAGGCTTCTCGTCGGCCGGTCAGAATCTTGTGTCCGTAGGCCTGGTGTCCCACGTCCCATACAATGCGGTCGTAAGGCGTGTTGAAGACATAATGAAGTGCCACCGTCAGCTCTACCGTACCCAGATTGGAAGCCACATGCCCGGGATTGTGCGAGACTTCTTCAAGAATGTCCCGCCTCAATTCCTCGCAAACCTCCGGCAACTGTTCTGCATTGAGTTTCCGCAGGTCTGCCGGCGTGCCGATAGCTGCAAGCAGAGGGTATGTATTTGTGTCAGTCTTCATCTCTATCTTAAGCGTTACAAAATGCAAAAGTAAGAAAAGAAAACGGATGCTGTCCGTTTTTTCCGGCAAAAAATGCGCTTGGGCATATAAAACGCTAAATGAAGTCTACCTCTCGCCGCCCGGCAATCGTCCCTTTCAAAACCGCGACAAGTTTATCAAGAAAATCTTGGTTTCACAAGCATGGGAGCGAAATTTGCAATCTCTATCAAGGATATGAAAGAAAATATCTCGACATTTCCTCCACTTCCACACCCCATTCTGCCCCCTTTTAGACCGTACCATGTACGTATTTCCTACCACTCACCTCCGATCTATAGCGCGCACCCACAGTCGGACCAGTGTCGGACTTGTATCGGAGGAGAGTCGGAGGTGGTATATAGTGGAGTCGTATGATGTACGCTAATAAGCTGTTTATGAATATATTACGTGTGTATTATGTGTGTGTTTTTGTAAAGAAAAAGAAATAATCAGGATTTTTTATGTAAATATTTATTTGTGTATAAGTGGAAATATCTGGGAATAGAAATGTATTTACATTCTATGTGGCTGTGTGGCATCTGTACTAAATGGAAATTGAACAGGGGTGTTTTTTGTAGAGACGTGGCGTGCCGCGTCTCTATAATACCCATCGAAAATGAAGAGACGCGGCACGCCACGTTTCTACAAAGAGTCTAATGAATAATTCTGTACACTTGCTTAGCCCTTTCAGTCTATATCCTTATACATAGGCGAAGGACCGTATTCGTTGTCGCCTTCAGATGATTTTTTTATGCTCCACAAAAGTAGTTGGATAAGTCCAAGTAGTGCCCAAATAAAAAAGAAAAGCCAAAGGTACATCATAGTTGACAAATTTGTAAAAAGGACACCAATGCTCGGAATTATCATTAGTGACACGATATACCATCCACTTTTTCCAATATCATGCAGGCGACGGGCAGACACAGCCAACCATGGAATAAATAAAAAAATATTCGCTATGATGACGATAGCACCAATCGTGTTGTAGGGAACAAAACGTAGTAAAAAATATATCAGCAGGCCAAATAATAACTGAAATAAATTGAAATACCAGTACTCCGTCCGCCGTGCCCTTCCGGTAAAGGTGGCATATTTTCTAAAGCAAGTACTGACAGCCTCTTGGAATCCCATGTGATGTACCATCTTTAGTGGTGCCCCGCAGTGCGGGCATGTTACAGCTCCTTTAGGGTGAGGCTCACCACATTCTTTACATACGGTTGCTTGGATTTCAACCGGTGCCCCGCAGTGTGGGCAATGCCCTGCCTTGTCGGATATCATTGCGCCGCATTCTTTGCATTTAATCAAAGCCATACTTTTTGTCCTCCTATCCTTTAGTATATAATATTGTTGATTTGCCAAACAAATTTGAAACCGTCATACACCACGTTTAGGGTGTATTTCTCCTCCGTGATGTATCCGCCAATATTCGTATCTACTGTTACAATGCCGCTGTAGTTATTGCCTTGCTGGTGCACCAACTCTACGCTTTTCACCTTAATGGAGCTGTCCACTCCTATGTCCTCCCATAGGGTGCCAAGCGCGTTATTGCTTCTGTTCTGCCCGATGGTTTCCTCCATGTTCTTTTTCACAGCTTCCTCCAACGCCTCTGTGGACATCCTGCACGATGCAAGGATAAAGGGAAGCACGATGAGTGCAAGTAAATACTTTTTTGTCATGGCATAATGGGTTTGTAGTTGTTTGCATCAAGTCCTTCCGATATGTCGAAAGAATAATAGCCGGGTGCATTGTTCAGCCTTTTGATTCCGTTCACGAAAAGTATGTACACCACAATTTGTTTCTGTATACCCTCTTTAATGGAGGGTTTAAGCTCGTGATACTTCTTTTTCAGATTATCGACAGTTCTTGTATCTGCCGAATAAATCAGCTGAATGAAGTAGTTCGTCTTATTCGGCTCCTTGCTGGTAAGGGATGCGCTCAATTTCAACAAATCTTTCTCGATGTTGGGACGTGGCACATTGTGTGCTTTGAACTCAACAAGGTGCAAACGCTTCCATTCCCCATCCGATTTTTGGTGAATGCAAAGGTCTATATTGCCGGACCTGCCATTCTCATCATCAATAACAGTCTTTTCTTCTTTTGTGGAATACCCATGCAAAGTAGGCGTTTCAACAGAATATTTAAGGTCTGTTGTCGCCTTGCAGAAGTTGTCTATGAACAGTTGCTTGAATTCCTGTTCGCTGTGTCGTTTTTCATTGTCACGCAGTGTGGGATAAATCAACTTGATGTTCCCGTCCTCTTGCTCCATTTCGATTAAGTCGCGAAATGCGTTCCTAATCACATTGTCTACAATGTTTTCCATACTGATTTTGTTTTAAATGGTGATTTAATTCTTGTCTTCTTCTTGGACTATGTTTACATCCAATGCTTCAAGATTAATGCCTTGCGCCCCCTCTTGAGACTCATTGATGATGCCTACAAGTTCTCCATTCCGGTTGATAATGAGATTGCCGTTTCTGCCTTTCGCCTCGCCTGAGGGAAGTGGTATATAAAGCTCGTCTATGCTCTTGTCTTCAAACTTGCTACTCATGGTCGGCATGGGCAACTTGGCATTCAAGTCTGTTACCCCTTCATAGCCAAGAATATATAGTTCTTGCTCCCCCTCGAAGAGCTTCTGTATCTGCTTGACGAAACGATTATCTTGTTTTGTCTGAGAAGCCAAAGGGAAAATGTAGGAATCCCAGATGCGTCCATACGTACTCAACTTGGTATATGGTAAATCTGATGAATCGTCCAATTGCTTTACGCTGACAAAGATTTGGTTATGGGTTTCCGGGTACATGTACTTTGCCCGGTATTTCGAGTGCGGGATAATTTCCAAATTTCCTGTTTCCAAAGCTTTGATAGCCTGTTCTAATTGTTGCAATTGAGCATACACACTTAATGAAAACTCAAGCTCTATCGATAAGTTTAGCCATTCCCTTGAGGTTTTAAATTCTGTTAGTAGCATATCGCGAAGCTTCTGTTCGTTTAGTGGTGGTGCGGTCACTACACTTCGACTGGTCAAAATGGTGTCGTTTGAAACAATGGCGCCTGTGCCGTATGTCTTAGCTTTATCCACAGTCTCTTTCGGATTGTAAAACTTGTTTGTTAAGGGACTGAATAAGATTGCAGTATTCCCCATACGTATTTCATAGTAGAATGAATGCTCTATGCAGACAAGTCCGGCTGAGCATGTCTTGTAGAGTTCTTGTTCGCTCTTGCTACTATTACAAGCTGTAAAAAAGGTTATGCTGACAGCAAGAATCAGGAACTTTATTATTGGGTGATGTTGTATATATTTCGTCATTTGATTTTCAATTAGATAGTTGAATAATGTGTCTTATGTATTTTTTCATTCATTTTTAGGTACTGGGTAAGCCAGGTATCCCGTTAACCCCTTTTCCGGTATTGTCACGCGCAGGGGATAGTAAGCGTAGGGTAAACCTATGTCCGGATTTGTCACGCAATCAAATTGCCAACACCAGACCGAATCTTCTTTTATTAAGTCATACGTGCGTATGTCTGGTTCCCAATCTTTTCGAAGTAATTCTCCTGGATCAAGTCTGTGGTTATCCATAATCCTTTCCCGAATCATTTTCATCAACTTGTCTTGCTTTTCCGGTAGGAAGATGTCATTAAACTCCAATACCTTCTGCTTTTCCAAACTATAGAAAAATGAGCTATTATAATAGCAATGCCCTGTCGGGCAAGTGATTTCAGTGGCACTTACTGCCACCCACCTACGATCTGCATCATAGTCACAACCAATTCTCATGTTATAAATATCGATAAATTGTTCTTCTTGCACTATCTTCCGGGCAGCTTCTTTGAAGTCAAGGTTTTCTGCTTCTTTTTTCAACGTCTCTTTTCCATTGGATAGAAGTCGGGAGCCTGAAAAATATCTTTCAAACAGTTCTTTATAGAATCCTGTCAAGTCATATTTCCCTACTTCTGTCGGGTACGTCATGCTGAACTCTCGTCGATAACTCTGTTCCATATTTTCATCCCAAACATCATTTTTCATCCAGATAGTGTCATAAACTACAGGTGCGCTTTGTTTGGTAAACAGGTAGTATCCCACCCCAACTAATAGTAGGACAGCTACAATGCCTCCCGCCTTCCACATCCACTTCCCTTTACCTTGTTTAGGCGTATGGGGAGCAGACGTGCTGGCGGCATATCCCCCTTTAGGGCGTTCTTGCGTTGCAGAAAATCGGGATGATGCCGTTTCTTGCTCCCGCTTTTCTTGCCTTTCCATAAACTCACGGTGTGCCTGCTTGATGTCTTCAACGGCTTCTTCCGAAATGTCCGGATTCTCTTTGGCTCGCTCCAAGGCTTTCATTGCCTCGAGATGCGCTTTTTCGATTTTTCCCATAAACAACTTCTCCTAATGTTTTTATCTGATAATTTTAGTCAGCCTCCTGTTGGTGAATACCAATTGATACGGAATGTCCTTTTTCGTTATTCCACTTATGCCAAACATTTCTCCAACCCCGTCAATGAATAGCATGGCCAGGAGTTCGGTTTCTCCGTCCTCTTTCTTTGCGATAGCCATGTTCATTTTGCTCTCATTGAAAGTCCACAATTCGATTCTTTGTCCGTATTCTATGGCTTCGCTACGATCAAAAAAATCTTGGCTCCATATTTCATTCACCATGGCGGTTGTCATGCCCAGTTCCAATTCTCCTTTTTCAATCAATGGCCCATAGTGTCGTCCATATTTTGCAATGAGTTGCTGGCGACGCAACATTTCCCGCCTTTCCTGTTCTTGCTTTTTGCGTAGTTCTTCTTGTTTCTTTCGCAGTTCTTCTTGTTTCTTGCGTTGTTCCTCCAGTGCTTGCCTCCTTTTTACTTCTGCCAATTCCCGTTGCTTGCGGAGAACTTTGTTGTGAATAGCCGTAGGGCTATCTCCTTGTGTATAGATTGATTCCCAATCTTCTTTGGTGAAATTGTCTGCTTCGAGCCAGTTGCCCGTAGCTGTTGTGCCATCCGTGAAAGTCATGGTGCCTTGAGTTGGAATATGAAGTGTTCCATTTTGGCTGTCCCAGAAGATGTCTTCATATATGCCGTCGAAAGTTTCTCCGGTAAAATATTTACATATTCCTTTGTTCGGAATGACATCATCCCTCGAACCCAATCTTATGTTTCCATGAAATTGGTTTAAATTCTTGAACAATATGTTTACAGGTATTTCTTTCTGTTCGATGTGGAGTAGGCAGTCGTATATTATCTCCCATCCAATCTGTTGGTTGGCATAAAAGTTATGAGATTTTTCACGCATTTTCTTAATGAGGACATCTTTGGGAAATTCGCATTTCAATCTTCTTATATTCTTGCCTGTGAATTTTATTTCCAGTTGGTAATTCATCATGTTGCCAAGGCAGTCTCCTGACAGGGTAGCCTTATTTGTTTCAATGTAAAATCCCTGTATGTCAACAGGCCTTATGTCATTTCCGGCATTGCTGATAAGGAATGTACCCTGATACATACTTTTTTCTCCGGGATGCCATTCCCCTTCAACGTAAGCCATTCCGTTGGCAGTGAAATAAGTGCCTTGCAGAAGCGGTTCTAGCGATGTGACAGGCTGCGTTTTGCCTCTGCCCACCACGTGGTACTTGCCTTTCTTCTTTTTCAATTTGTACTCCGAGGCTTTGTACAGCTTGAAAAACTCAACCTTTTGGTTTTCTACAAATTGTTCTTTGTAGCGGTAGCCCATGCCCACCATATCGGCGTTCTTGTAAAGCACGGCTTCCTGTTTTGCCCCTTTGGGCAGTTGGTTCGCTTCTTGCCCGTGCAGGGGAAGATTAATGAAAGATAATAGTACTACCAAGTAGCACGTGAGGCCTGCTGTAGCAATCTTCATAGCGATGAATGTGTTTTGTGCCCTTGCAGATTCCCCAACCCGGACGGTTTTTATAAGCATTTGAAGATAAGGTATATATAAAGAAAAAGCGCGGGAATCTGTACCTGTTACTCGTCCCACGCATTAAGGCCTTCGCATTGCCCACTCAGTCTGAACGAGCAACGCAGAGGCCCACGCTGATATGTATAATGGCTCACTGCACCCTTGGCAAAAGGGTACACTGAGGACATAAACATATCCCGCAGACATCTACCGTTGCTTTGCTTTTGACTGAGTTAAGAAGTTGCGAAGTTCTAATGCGTCAAAGACAAAACGTCAAGTAAACGTCCTTTCTTTATATGTCCGTTTCCCGCCCTCTGTAAAAGAAGCTTGGGTATGGAAAACATGGCAAAGTTATGCAAAAAAATGATATTTCTGCGTCGGAAGTGAAAAAAATGGAACTTTTCATCTATGTGCCATAATGCAAGGGTAGCTTAATTTTCATCACAGCACATTAATCACTCATCACTCACCACTAATCGCTAAATGACATTCCCTTTTGTAGGAAAAACATTACCTTTGCAAAGAATTAACAGGAGTGGACTATGGCCAAGGAAAAAACAGTATATGTATGTAGCCATTGCGGACAGGAGTCGCCCAAATGGGTGGGTAAGTGCCCTGCATGCGGGCAGTGGAACACGTATGTGGAGCAAGTGGTGAGGCCGGAACCTGCGGCCAAGCGTCCTGCGCCGGGCATTGCGTCGGTCAAGATGAAGCCCATGCCTATTGGCGAGGTGGAGGGTGGCGAGGAACCGCGCATCGACCTGCACGACCAGGAACTGAACCGCGTGTTGGGCGGCGGGCTGGTGAGAGGTTCGCTGGTGCTGATAGGAGGCGAGCCGGGCATAGGGAAATCTACGCTGGTGCTGCAGACAGTGTTGCGCATGCCCGAGAAGCGCATCCTTTATGTGTCGGGTGAGGAGAGTGTGCGGCAGTTGAAACTGCGCGCCGACCGCTTGTCGGGTACGTCGGACAATTGCTTGATTGTGTGCGAGACATCGCTTGAGCAAATCTATGTGCACATTAAGAACGTGCAGCCCGACCTGGTGGTCATCGACTCCATACAGACCATATCGACAGACATGCTCGACTCCTCGCCGGGCAGCATCGCACAGGTGAGGGAGTGCTCGGCCTCAATCTTGCGCTTTGCCAAGGAGACGCATACGGCGGTCATCCTTATCGGGCACATCAATAAGGAAGGCAGTATTGCGGGACCCAAGGTGTTGGAACACATTGTGGACACGGTGCTGCAGTTCGAGGGCGACCAGCACTACATGTACCGCATTCTGCGCAGCATAAAGAACCGCTTTGGCAGCACCGCCGAGCTGGGCATCTACGAGATGCGGCAAGACGGTCTCCGCCAAGTAAGTAATCCCTCGGAACTACTGCTCAGCCAGGACCACGAGGGCATGAGCGGGGTAGCCATTGCTTCGGCACTGGAGGGTATACGGCCTTTCCTGATAGAGACGCAGGCGCTGGTGAGCAGTGCCGTGTATGGCAATCCGCAGCGTTCGGCCACGGGCTTCGATATTCGCCGCATGAACATGCTGCTGGCTGTTCTGGAAAAGCGGGTGGGCTTCAAGTTGGCGCAGAAAGACGTGTTCCTGAACATTGCCGGGGGGCTGAAGGTGAACGACCCTGCCATAGACCTGGCCGTCATCAGTGCCATCTTGAGCAGCAACATGGACGTGGCTATCGAGCCGGAGGTGTGCATGGCGGGCGAAGTGGGGCTTTCGGGCGAAATACGTCCGGTGAACCGCATTGAGCAGCGCATCGGTGAGGCGGAGAAACTGGGATTCAAACGCTTTGTCTTGCCCAAGTACAATCTGCAGGGACTGAATACGAAGAAAACAAAGATAGAACTGGTGCCCGTGCGCAAGGTGGAAGAAGCCTTCAGGGCACTGTTTGGATAAAAGAGGGAGCGGATATGATACACGAATACCAACTGAGGGTACTACCTGAAACGGCAGCCAACGAGCAGCACTTGAAGGCATACATCGCAGGGGAAAAAGGACTTGACATGAACCACATGGCTGCAGTCCGCATCATCCGGCGGAGTATTGATGCCAGGCAACGCACTATCTATGTCAATCTTTCTGTCCGCGTCTATGTAGACGAGATGCCGGCCGAAGAGGAATTTCGTCGTACCTTATACCATAACGTGGAAGGGCGCCCGCAGGTAGTGGTGGTAGGCGCAGGCCCGGGCGGACTGTTTGCCGCCCTCAGGCTGATAGAGTTGGGGCTGCGCCCCATCGTTGTGGAGCGGGGCAAGGATGTGCGTGCCCGCAAGAAAGACCTGGCGCAGATAAGCCGCACGCAAGGTGTGGACCCGGAGTCGAACTACAGCTTTGGCGAGGGGGGCGCGGGGGCTTACTCCGACGGCAAACTGTATACCCGCAGCAAGAAGCGGGGCAATGTGGACAAGATACTGAACGTGTTCTGCCAGCACGGCGCGTCGCCATCCATTCTGGTAGACGCTCACCCGCACATCGGGACGGACAAGTTGCCGCGCGTCATCGAGGCGATGCGGAACACCATTCTGCAATGCGGCGGCGAGGTGCACTTCGAGACCCGCATGGATGCCTTGCTGGTGGAGGGCGACAGGGTGCTGGGCATTGAAACGAATACCGGCAAGACTTTCCAAGGACCGGTGATTCTGGCCACAGGCCACTCGGCAAGGGATGTGTACCGCTGGCTGGCGGCGCACGGGGTGGAGATTGAGGCAAAAGGCATAGCCGTGGGTGTCCGCCTGGAGCATCCGGCGCAGCTGATAGACCGGATACAGTATCACAGTCGCGAAGGGCGGGGCAAGTATTTGCCTGCCGCCGAGTACAGCTTTGTTACCCAGGTGGAGGGAAGGGGCGTGTACAGTTTTTGCATGTGTCCCGGCGGCTTTGTGGTGCCCGCAGCCAGCGGACCGGAGCAAATTGTAGTGAACGGCATGAGCCCCAGCAACCGTGGTTCGCGCTGGAGCAACAGCGGGATGGTGGTGGAGTTGCACCCGGAAGACTTGGGGAATGAAGAATTAAGAATGAAGAATGAAGAATTACCGGGCGACGACTCTGCTGCAAATTCTTCATCCTTCACTCTTCATTCTTCATTAAAAATGATGTTTTTCCAAGAACAATTGGAACGCTTATGCTGGCTGCAGGGCAACCGGAAGCAGACAGCGCCGGCACAGCGGATGGCAGACTTCTGCAACGGCAGGTTGAGCGCCGACTTGCCAGAGAGTTCGTACGCTCCGGGGCTGGTGGCATCGCCCTTGCACTTCTGGATGCCGGGCTTCATAGCCCGCAGGTTGGCGCAAGGTTTCCGCACTTTCGGACGTAATGCCCGTGGCTTCCTTACCAACGAGGCGGTGATGATAGGGGTGGAGACGCGTACTTCGTCGCCTGTGCGCATCCTGCGCGACAAGGACACGCTGCAGCATGTGCGTCTGCAAGGGCTTTTCCCCTGCGGGGAAGGCGCCGGTTATGCGGGCGGCATCGTTTCGGCCGGTATAGATGGCGAGCGTTGTGCGGAGGCTGCCGCAGCCTATGTGCAGGCATAGCGGGGCGTCCCTGCCGGGATGCCGGGAAGAATAATCGTCCGCACCGATGGGAATAGAATCCCGCATCGGTGCGTTTTTTTATGTGGATAAGGGAAGAATCTATAGGTTTAGCTTTGGTTTATGTAAACCTACCCTTGGTTTATATAAATCAAGCTTTAGTTTATATAAACCAAGCCTTGGTTTATAACTTTCATCGCGAAGGACATAAAAAAACACCCCGATGTTGGAGAGTTTCATCGGGGTGTCTCGAAAAGTTTCCGTCAGAGTGTGCCTTTCGGCGGCATCACCAGTGCCGTTCGGGATAGAGGTCGTTCCACCACTCCGGACTGTCTTGCAGCCAGCGGGCAAACCAGGCCATGATGGAGTTGTGCCACAATTCGCGCTTGGCGTAGTCGCTGATGAAGTGGTTTTCGCCGTCTACCGTGATGAATTCCACCGGTTTGCCCAGTATCTTCAACGCGTTGTACAGCTGGATGCTTTCGCCCGTGGGCACGTTGGTGTCCACCGTGCCGTGCAGCAAGAGGATGGGTGTGTTTATCTTGTCTGCATTAAAGAGGGCGCCATGCTTGGTAAAAAGGTTGGGATTGCTCCACGGATAGCTTCCGGCTGCAGCGATGGCGTTGTACGAATAGCCCCAGTAGCCTTCGCCCCAATAGCTGGTGACGTTGCTGATGCCGGCGTGCGAGACGGCTGCGGCAAACAGGTCGGTCTTGGTCTGCAGGTACATCGTCATGAAGCCGCCGTAAGAGGCGCCGATGCAGCCTATGCGCTTGGGATTGACAAAGGGATGCGCTTCGCAGAACTTCTTGGTGCCTTCTATGATTTCATCGGCAGTCCACTTGCCCCATGCATTGACGTGGCGGGCGGAAAACTCTTGTCCGTAGCCGATGGCTCCACTCGGGTTGATGACGTAGACCACGTAGTTGCGCGAGGCAAACAACTGGGCGCAATAGGGGCTGGTGATGCCACGTGTCGTGGGGGTAGTGCCGCCGTAGTAATATACAATGAGGGGGTATTTCTTGTTGGGGTCAAAAGACGGCGGCAGGCACATCATGCCCTCGATGGTGGTGCCGTCGGAAGCCGTGAAATTCCATTCTTCCATGTGTCCCAGTTCTATGCCGTCCAAGGTGGGCTTCATGGGGTTGGCAATCAGAGTGGAGGCTTTCTTCTTGGCGTCGTACAGGTAGGCTGCGCCTGCGCTGTAGTTGCCGCCACCTATGTAGGCCAGGGTATTGGGGCTGTCGTCGGCTACGCTGAAGGAGGAGATGACGTCTTCTTCCAGTTGCAGCATCTCGAAGGTGGCCTTCTCCGGGGTGTAGCGGTAGATGTGCTGGCAGTCTTTGTCGGTGGTGTTGAAGTAGATGCAGCCGTCTTTGCGGTTCCATTGTGCGGAGATGATGGAGGGGTTGAAGTCGCGGGTAATGGGCGTTACCTCCTTTGTCGCCACATCCATAATGAAAGCCTGTATGTCGAAGTCGTTGGGAATGGGCAGGTCGCCGCAGTTCTTTCCGATACCTCCGAAGGCTGAGGGACTGCCCAGCACCAACAGTTTTTTGCCGTCGGGCGAGTAGGAAGCGCTGTTTACGTAGGCATCCCATGCTACCAGTGTGTCGGCCTTGAGGGTGGCCAGGTCTATCTCATAGATGGCCGACTGGGAGAAGGGGAACTGCGTGATGTTGGACTTGGACGTGCTGCACAACAGCTTCTTACCGTCGGGCGAGATGTCGTTCAGGTAGGTGCTGTGGCTGCCATACGTCAGGCGTTGGGACACCCCTGTGCTGAGGTCGTATTTCACCAGGTAGTTGCGGTCGCGTGAACCGGGAATGCGGTCATCGGGATGCAACAGCCGTTTGATAGGTCCGCTGACTTTCTCACCTTCGTCCTCTTGGGTATAAATCAGGTAGTCGTGGTTGGGCGACCAGGTGAAGCCGCCTTTGGGGATGTCGCGCAACAGCACTTCTTCTTGCGAGGTAGCAGGGTCAAAAACTATCAGGTCGTTTCCTTCCCGTCCTGTTGCCGTGTAATAGAGCTTATGGCCACGCGGCATCCAGTTCATGTTTTCGGGGGCGTTGGGCAGAATGGTGTGCCCGGTCTTTACTTCCGTTATTTCGGTATGGGTGCGCGAACGTTCCAAGTCGTAGTTATCCCAATAGCGGGTCTTCAGGTATTTGCCGTCGGGCGATAAGGATACAGAAACTACACGGTCAAGGAAGTTGGTATTGTGTAATGATAAATGTCGTTTTAAATCTGGAGCGATGTGGCAAAGGATATCGGCGTATTCTTTGTCTTTCACGAATTCACATTTTAGTGTAGGTCCCATCTTGTCGTCGGGCGTGGAGAGCAGTTTGATGACTACCTCATAATTAGCTTCCGGCTCCATCCGCAGGTTTATGCTTACCGGTTGTGCTTGTGAAAGGCTGTCTTCGCAGCTTTCTTTGACTTGCTTGGACTCTCCATTGATAAATACTTCCAAGCGGGTAGGCGACAAGATGTTTAGCGTACCTTTCATAAACCGCTCGGCGCGCAGGCGGGTAGAAAGCAGGTAAAACACGTTGTCTCCGTCGGCTTTGGCCATGGTGACATAGCCTGCCGTATCGGCTACCAAACGTTGGCTGTTTGACGGGGTAAAATCGAGTTTGATGTCGGTCTTGAGCAGATTGGATACTGTGTATTTTTCTCCGGTGAAGTTGATGCTATCGCCTTGTAAAGGCATTTTCACATAGATGGCCGGGCGTGCATTGTACGCCGTTATCCGTTGTTGGGCATGGAGGGTGGTTGCGGCAACAAGCAACCCTCCTATTAAAAAGGAGATTTTTTTCATTGGGAAATGAGTTTCTGATTAACGGAACATTTCAAAACTGTTCCACAGGTTTCCGGGAGGAACCGGCACTTCGATGTCGATAAGTAGGCCGGATACCGGGTGGATAAAGTTTACCCGTCGTGCGTGGAGGCAGATGCTTCCGTCCGGGTTGGAGCGTGGGGCACCGTATTTCAGGTCGCCTTTGATGGGGCAACCCGTTTTGGCCAGCTGGCATCGTATCTGGTGATGGCGTCCTGTCTTCAGGTCGATTTCCAGCAGGAAGTAGTTTTGCGACTTCCCGATGAGGCGGTAGTGCAGCACGGCTTTTTTGCTGCCGGGCTTCTCGGTGTCGCTGGCGTAGCTTTTGTTCTGCTTCTCGTTGCGGGTGAGGTAGTGCACCAGTTCGCCTTCGGGCTGTTGGCCCGGTATGTCTTTTACGATGGCCCAATAGGTCTTCTTTACTTCGCCGTTTCTGAACATGTCGTTCAGGCGTGCCAAGGCTTTGCTGGTTTTGGCAAAGACAACAAGACCGCTCACGGGGCGGTCCAGACGGTGGGTCACACCGATGAAGACGTTGCCGGGCTTGTGGTACTTCTCTTTCAGATACTGCTTCACGGTTTCCGAAAGCGGCGTATCGCCCGTCTTGTCTCCTTGGACAATCTCCGAAGCGGTCTTGTTGACAATGATAATATGGTTATCTTCGTATAGGACGGTCATAACGTTTTTACATGTTCATGCCGCCATCTACTTGGATGACTTGGCCGGATACGTAAGACGACATGTCCGAAGCCAGGAAGGTGGCGATGTTGGCCACGTCCTCGGGCGTACCGCCACGGCGCAAAGGAATCTTTTTGCACCATTCGGCTTTCACCTCGTCGGACAAGGCATCGGTCATGGCTGTCATGATGAAGCCCGGGGCAATGGCGTTGGCGCGGATGCCACGCGAGCCAAGTTCCTGTGCGATACTCTTTGCCAAGGCTATCAGTCCGGCCTTGGAAGCTGCATAGTTGGCCTGTCCGGCATTGCCATGCACGCCTACTACAGAGGCCATGTTGATAATGCTGCCGCCTTTTTGGCGCATCATGATGGGGGTGCAGGCATGGATGAAGTTGAAGGCTGATTTCAGGTTGACGTTGATGACCATGTCCCATTGCTGTTCGCTCATGCGCATCATCAGGCCGTCGCGCGTGATGCCTGCATTGTTTACCAAGATGTCGATACGCCCGAAGTCGTTGTGTATTTCTTCCACAACCTTGGCCGTATCTTCAAAGCTGGCGGCATTCGAGGCGTAGGCTTTGGCTTTTACCCCGTAGGCTTCAATTTCTTTTACGGTGTTTTCTGCGTTCTCGTCAATCATCAAGTCTGTGAATGCCACGTTTGCCCCTTCGGCGGCAAACTTCAAGGCGATAGCCTTGCCGATGCCGCGTGCGGCACCTGTGACAAGGGCTGTTTTTCCATTAAGTAATCCCATATTGCTAAAATTATTGATTAGTGTTTTTTGATTTATGTAAAGCGCCGTATATGATGTCTGCCACATATCTTTTGCGTGTGGCGGCATCCAGGTGGGCGCCTATGTGTCCCCGTATGTAAGGTACTTCCACTCCTTTCAGGCAATAGTGCAGCAATTCGGCAATCAGGTCGATATCATCTATCTGGAAGATGCCTTTTTCTACTCCTTCCTGAAGCACCTGTTTGAAAAGCTGTATTTCCTTCACGTCAAACCGCTTGCGCACTTGTTCCACTTTCCATATATCGCGGAAGAAGTAGGCCCGCAGGGTTCCGTTGCGATATACCACTTCTTTTACGGCATCGAGCTGGTTGTAAACCATTTCAATGAGTTTCTCATCGGGCGGCATGTCTTTTTGCACTACACTCTCCATCATGTCCGACAGCCTTTCCAGTTCCGACTCCACCACGGCCATGTAGATGTCTTCTTTATTTTTAAAATAGGTGTAAAGCGTGCGTCTGCCTTTTCGGGAAGCTACAGCAATGTCGTTCATCGTAGTATTTTCCATACCTTTTTTGGCAAAGAGCTGGCGGGCTACATCTACCAATTTAGCTTTTGTTTCCGATGCACTCATGTTTTCTAATGCACATTGCTTGATTATTTGGGCAAAAGTAAGGCTTTTCTTGGAGATTCACAAATTTCTTTGCCGATTCGTCGTTGAAGTGCTAAAGTCTTTCCCTTGCAAAGGCATGGACTTGGCGTTGGAAAGCCAGCGTCTTAGCGTTGGAAAGCCAGGTCGGTAGCTTAGGAAGGCCAGAATCTTGGCTTAGTAAGGGGGGGTGAAATGGGCTTTTTGAAAAAAATATTCTCCTTTCGCTTGCTTTTTCAAATAAAAGCCGTACCTTTGCACCCGAAATATCGCGGAGTGGAGCAGTTGGTAGCTCGTTGGGCTCATAACCCAAAGGTCGTCTGTTCGAGTCAGGCCTCCGCAACTGTGTGAAGGATAATCTATTTACGACAATGGGTTATCCTTCGTTTTTTATATCCATGTGCTAAATTTAGTGTTGTGAAACGGGAACTATCGTGAAAAAGAAAAGGACGCCTTTGGTGGAACAGGACCCACAAAGTTCGCCCGTCGGAAAAACAAGTAACATTCGTTCCGTGAAACGGCAGAACTTCGCCGCCATATCCTCTAACGCTTCTTTCTGAATAATCAAAACTTCGATTGTCAATACTGTTTTTAATGTTGATACTCGGTTTTGCCAGCAAAGTAAAGGGGGATCGCGCCCCCAAACAATATGGGTTGGCAGTCTCGTGGAAGCATTTGGCAGCGATTGGCGTAGTTCGTAGGCACTTCCTGATAGGGGCTATGAATAAATAATGTCGGTGAAAACTTTTGAGAAAACAAATAAAGACTTTTGAGAAAACTCCTTTGATGATAAAAACGCTTAATTTTGTACCGGATTTAAATAGATGAAGCTTTATGGATGCCGGTGTAACAGTTTACAATTACATGGATACTTTTTTCTGCTGCAAGGTGGAAAAAAACAAATGGTGTGAGGAAATGGTCTCGGAACATATGCTGGTTTACTTGTGTTCCGGGGAGCTGGATTTGATTGCACCCGACAAAAAGTATCATTTGAAAAAAGGAGATTCCTTTTTTATCAAGCGTAACCACCTGGTGAAGAAAATCAAGCAACCGTCAAAAAACGGCGAGCCATTCAAAGGCTTGTTCCTGCAACTGAAAATGCCTTTCTTGAAAAGGATGTTGCATGAACATAACATCACAGTGCCTTTGGTAAGCAATCCGGTGACGGCTAAATCCACTTATGTGATGTTGGAAAAACATCCCTTCCTAAACGGGCTGTTCTCTTCGTTGGAACAGTATTTTGATGCCCAGCAGTATCCTTCCAAGGAACTGATGGAAACCAAATTGCAGGAAGCCGTCTTTACGTTGTTACAACTGAGACCTGATTTGGGACAGGTACTGTTTGATTTTTCCGAACCGTGGAAAATCAATTTGGAAGATTTCATGAACAAGAACTATAAGTGCGACCTTACCGTAGAAGAGTTTGCCCATTATGCGGGGCGTAGCCTTTCCACATTCAAGAAAGACTTTGCAGAGGTATTCCACAACACACCCAGTCGCTGGATTGTCAAGCGCCGTTTGGAGGAAGCTAAATGCCTGATGGAGAAACTGGGGAAAAAGTCTGCGGATGTTTATTTGGAGGTAGGGTTCAAAAACCTGTCCCATTTCTCCACTGCATTCAAAAGAGAGTTCGGCATTTCACCGTCAGGGATTTATAATTGTTAGCAGATTGACGTTTCAGCAAAGTCTCAAAAGACGTTTGGGAAAATAAGTAAGACCAATCCCGACGTAACTTTGCAACGTTTGTAACGTGAAATCCACGAGACAATCATTATGATTATTATTTAATAAAGACTATGACAGAATTAGAAAAACTCAACAATGGGGAATATTACAGCATGGATGACCCCGAAATCGCAAAAATCCATTATCGTGCCGCAACGCTTTGCCAGCAATTCAATGCGTTGCCCATTACTGAAAATGAAGAGCGTGAGAAGGTGTTGCGTCAGTTGTTCGGCTCTGCCGGGAAGAACCTCAGCATCAAGCCGGGCTTCTTCTGCGATTTGGGCATCAATCTGCATGTGGGCGACAATTTCCTGACCAATTACAATGTAACCATTCTCGACATGGCTCCCGTCACCATCGGCAACAACACTTGGATTGGACCGGGCGTGGGGATTTACGCCGTAGCCCATCCGATGGAAGCTGCCGGGCGTATGGACAGGCTTGGCATAGCCAAACCGATAACCATCGGCGACAATGTATGGGTGGGCGGCAATTCCACCATCGTGATGGGAGTGACCATTGGCAACAATGTCATTATCGGCGCAGGTTCAGTGGTTACACATGACATACCCGATAATGCAGTGGCTGTTGGCAATCCGGTGAGAGTAATCCGTTATGTAGAAAACAAAAATATGTGCGAGCAATAAATATGAATGTCAAATTGTCCTTGTTGCTCCTCGCAACAATTTTGTGGATGCCGAGAACGATGTTGGCACAAGATGCTGCACGTGACACTACTTTTTCCGAAAGAAATATCCCGTTGGATGAGGTGGTGGTGACCGGCACGCGCAGCGAAACGGATGTGCGGCATCTGTCGCAGACCGTGTCAGTATTGAACCGTCTCCAAATAGAACAGTCTCAGCAATCCTCACTCTTGCCCGTATTGACGGAACAGATACCCGGTTTGTTCACCACTTCCCGTGGCATCATGGGCTACGGAGTGTCCAACGGTGCTGCTGGAGGTATCTCCCTGCGCGGACTTTCAGGCGGTAACGCCCGGTTGATGGTGCTGATTGACGGACATCCGCAATATGCGGGCATCTTCGGCCATCCGATTTCCGATGCCTACCAGACATTATTGGCGGACAAAGTGGAAGTGTTGCGAGGCCCTGCCTCTGTGCTGTATGGCTCGAATGCGATGGGAGGCGTGATAAACATCGTCACCCGGAAGATGCACGAAGACGGCATAAAGACGGATATCCGTGCCGGGTATGGTTCTTACAACACGTTGGAAACGGAACTGACCAACCGTATCCGCAAAGGACGTTTCTCCAGCGTCATCAGCGGCTCTTACAACCGCACGGACGGACACCGGGAGAACATGCCTTTCGAACAGTACGGTGGCTATGCCCAATTAGGCTATGAACTGACCGACCACTGGAACACTTACGCCGATGTGAACGTGACGCACTTCAACGCCACTTATCCCGGCCCGGTGTCCGCTCCCTTGCAGGAAGGCGACCAGCGCATCACGCGCGGCATGGCTTCCTTCGCCATCGAAAACGACTACGACCGCACCTCCGGTGGCTTGAGCTTCTTCTATAACTGGGGCGACCACTGGATAAACGACGGCTATACGCCCAACGCCGGCGAGGAGCCGCAAGACGGGCGTTTCAATTCCTTCGATGACATGATGGGCATTTCGATTTACCAAAGCGCCCGGTTCTTCACGGGAAACCGAATCACCTTCGGTTTCGACTGGTTCCGCTATGGCGGCGAAGCATGGACGAAGTATGTGAAAGGCGAGCAGGCCGGGACACGGGCGGACATTGTGGATAAGCACGAGAATGAAGTGGCAGGCTACGTGGACTTCCGTCAGGACATCGGCGCGTGGCTGACCTTCAATGCCGGATTGCGCATCGACCACCATTCGCGCATCGGGACGGAATGGGTGCCACAGGCAGGATTGGCTTTTCATTTGCCTCACAGTATGGAGTTGAAAGTATCTGCTTCCAAAGGCTTTCGCTATCCTATTCTAAGGGAAATGTATATGTTTCCTCCGCAAAATCCGAACTTGAAGCCAGAGTCGATGTGGAATTATGAAATCGCTTTTTCACAAAGACTATGGGACGGACGCTTCTCGTATGGCGTGAACGTATTCTACATAGACGGGAAGAATCTGATTATGACCTTACCCAACCCCAGCGGAAGTGGTATGCTCAACCAGAACTCCGGGGAAATAGACAATACGGGTGTGGAAGTCCAAGCGGCTTATCGTATCAGTCAGGAATGGTCGGCAGACGCCAATTACAGCTTCCTGCACATGGAGAATCCCGTGGTGGCCGCTCCCGAACACAAGCTGTATGCCGGGGTCAACTTCTCAAAAGGAAGATGGAACGTGTCTACCGGCGTGCAATACATTGCCGGCCTGTACACCTCTATCGACCCGGTGGCCAAAGAATACTTCACGTTGTGGAACCTGCGGGCTTCCTTCCGTGCCGCCCGTTGGCTGGGCATTTGGGCAAGAGGGGAAAACCTGCTTGCACAAAGCTATGAAATCAATGCCGGATACCCGATGCCCCGTGCAACGGTTATGGCAGGAATAAACATAAACTTTTAACCGTTTTAATTCGTTTGGATTATGAACAAAATTTTTACAGTTCTGTTGGCATCTGTCCTGATGTGGACGGGTGTTGGTTGTGCTAATGCGCAAAAGCAAGTCTCGGAAGAGGGCAGTTCATCGCTGCCCAAAGTGTATTTCATCAAAGACATCACCTCGGAGAACCTGATTAAGATTTATAACGCACTCGGCCGGAAAGCCGAAGGCAAGAAAGTGGCCGTCAAGTTGTCGACTGGAGAAGCGGGCAACCCCAATTACCTGCAACCTGCCCTGATTAAAGATTTGGTGCATCTGGTCAAAGGTACGATTATTGAGGGCAATACTGCCTACGGTGGCAAGCGTACCAATGTAGCCGACCACATGAAAGTAGCCGAGGAGCATGGATTCACCGCTATTGCCGATGTGGACATCATGGATGCCGACGGACAGGTAGAGCTTCCAGTGAACGGTGGCAAGCACTTGAAAGTGGACATCGTTGGAAAAGACTTCATGGATTATGATTTCATGGTGGTGTTGTCGCACTTTAAGGGACACCCGATGGCTGGATTCGGCGGTGCATTGAAGAATATTTCCATCGGCATCGCTTCGCCGGAGGGTAAAGCGTATATTCATTCTGGAGGGAAAACTCGAAATGTGACGGAAGTATGGAATATGATTCCGGCAGATACCGTATTCCAAGAATCTATGGCGGAAGCATCCAAAGCCATCATTGACCATATCGGCGACAAGGTGCTTTATATCAGTGTAGCAAACAATCTTTCAGTGGATTGCGACTGTGTGGCCACTCCGGCCGACCCTCAGATGGGCGACCTCGGCATCTTCGCTTCCCTCGATCCGGTGGCTCTCGACCGTGCTTGCATAGATGCCGTGCGTAATTCTTCAGACCACGGCAAGATACATCTTATTGAACGCATCGACTCCAAACACGGGATGCATAATCTGGAATACGCCGAACAACTCGGATTGGGAAGCCAGAAATATGAACTTGTGGAATTGGATTAGCATACGGGCCTCATGCATATAATCGGTTATCTTCACATGGATTTGAGCCGTTTCGATGTTCGGATGACCCAAAATGCGGCTTGCACCTCTCTGTCGGCCTACCTTTGCTGAGGGCTGATGTGCCGAATGTGTAGCGCGAGGTGTGCAACTGATATGGACGCACACCTCGCGCTTCAAGAAAAAGAATCAAGCAATTGCTTGATGCCCGTTTCCCTGCAGATGTTATTTCCTGCTGACGGGTTCGATTAAGAACGTAAATTCATACTCCTGGCAAGGCAGTTGGTATTCCGGCAGAGCTATGGCGCCCCAACTGTTGACGCACCCCAACCCCATTTGTTTCAAGTCTATACAAAGATTGGTAAGAGGCATCGGCTCCAGCTCGAAGGAGTGGCGCTGGTCTTTTTGCGCCCCGTCGTCGAGGCAGTCGATGGTGTAATGCAATGCCGAGGCCGAGAAGGGCCGGGCCGCTGTGATGCGGAGACCCTGACCCGCAGCGTTACAGATGTTCCACCAGCGGATGTCTGTCTTGTTGCCTGTCTCCTGCGGACGGATGTAGGGATAGAACTGCTCGTCCACCGTCTGGCGGTAAAGCCCAAGGAGAGTGGCATGGTTACGGTCGATGTAGTTCTCCTCCGGGCCACGTCCGTAGTAGGTGATGTACTCGAAATCCTGCGGCATAGCCATCTGCATACCGAAGCGGAACATGTTTGTAGCCTCTCCCTGCGGGACGAGTTTCTGGCTTACCAGGATGCTGCCGGTATGCCCGATGGTATACGTCAGCGTCAGGGAGGCTTTTTGCGCGGGCAGTTCGTATTGCGCGCAGACTTCCACACATTCTTCTTGAACCCGGCTTTCGAGTGACTGGAGCTTGATTTCCGGATGGCGCCAACCGGCATATTTCAGCTGGAGGGAGGCCCCCATGTCGTTGTCCGTGGGTGCGCGCCAGAAGTTTGGCGTCAGCGCATGGCCGTCTTCAATCATGGGGACGCCCTGGACGTCGTATCGGCACAGGTAGCCTGTACGCCGGTCAAAGTCGGTAAGGAAGCCGTCCCCCATCACGCGCAAGAAGTTCCGGTCATTGTCTACAAGCTGCGGAGAGATGGCGTTCACGTCGTCCCGTCCGGCGGAAGCCACCTCGAGCGGCCGGGGCTCATAGGGTTTCAGCACCAATTGACTATACGCAGCGACATGCCCGGCAGGCAGAAAGCCTTCCTTTTCCTTCAGAATAAAGCGCACGTTCAGCAGCCATTCCGCATTGTCGGCGGCGGAGATGGGGCAGAGGTCGAGCCTGATGCGCCCGGTGGCCTGCGGTGCAATGTCCAGCTGCTCGATGCGCCCGTTGCGCATGGGGGTGCCGTCGCGCACGATTTCCCACTCCATAGCATAAGCGTCCAGCGTGCGGAAGAAGTTCTCGTTGAATACCGTCAGCTCGCCGGTAGATGCATCTATCTCCTCGGCCCAGATGCTTTGATAGAAGTATCCCACCTCGTACATGTGGGGATTGGGCACGCGGTCGGGGCTGATGAGGCCGTTGTTGTTGAAGTTATTGTCGCTCGCGTCATACGGATTAAAGTCTCCACCATAGGCGTAGATGGTCTTCCCGTTCTTACCCGGCCAGCGCAGCGCCTGGTCTACGAAGTCCCAAATAAATCCGCCCTGGTACTTGGGATAGCGGCGCACCAGGTCCCAGTACTCCTTGAAGCCTCCCATCGAATTGCCCATGGCATGTGCATACTCGCACTGGATGAGGGGCTTGGTGGCCGTGTCGTCCGCCGAATACTTCTCGCACCAATCATATGGCAGGTACATCGGGCAGTAAATGTCCGTCATGCCGTTCCTTCCCGCGCGCTCATACTGCACGGGGCGCGACGGGTCCTCGGCCTTCGTCCACTCGTAGGTCTTCTCGAAGTTGGGCCCGTAGCCGGCTTCGTTGCCGGGCGACCATACGATTACGCTGGGGTGGTTGAAGTTGCGCTGCACGTTGCGCGCGTTGCGCTCCAGGTGGGCGCGCTCATAATCCTTGCGCTTGGCCAGGGTTTCATCGCCGTAGCCCATGCCGTGCGACTCGATGTTGGCTTCGGCCACAACGTAGAGTCCATGCTCGTCGCACAGCTCGTACCAGTAATTATCATCCGGATAGTGGCACGTGCGCACGGCATTAATATTGAATTGCTTCATCAGGAGGATATCCTGCTCCATCCGTTCGCGGGATACGTAATAGGCGCCGTCAGGGTCCATCTCATGCCGGTTGACGCCTTTTATCAGCACGGGACGGCCGTTTACCAGCAGCTGACCGCCCTCAATTTCCACCTTGCGGAACCCTACGCGGACGGGTATCACCTCATCCGTGCCCTCCATCTCGGCGTACAACGTATATAAATATGGTGTCTCCGCCGTCCACTTCCTGGGGTTACTGATGCGCATCAGCACGTCTTCGCCGCGCGTAGAGGCCGATGCCACTTCCTGGCCCTGCCCGTCGCGCAGGCTGAGGTTGACGCGCCCGCGTCCCTTGAGCCGCAGTTTCACGGAGAGGGTGCCATCGCGATACTCCTCGTCCAGGTCGGGCGTGATGCGGATGTCCTCAATGCGCCGCTTCTCGCGGGCATACAGGTAGCAGTCGCGCGCCACGCCGCTGAGGCGCCAGAAGTCCTGGCACTCCAGGTAAGTGCCGTCGCACCAGCGGAAGACCTGGAAGGCGATGAGGTTCCGCTCACCCGGTTTCAGGTAGCGCGTCAGGTCGAATTCCGCCTCCAGCTTGCTGTCCTCGCTGTAGCCCACATACTTGCCGTTGACCCATAGGTACAAGTTTGACGTAACGGAGCCGAAGTGCGCAATGATGTCCTTCCCCCTCCACGAGGCGGGCACCACCACTTCGCGGCGGTAGGAACCTACGTGATTCTCCTCCGTGGGCACCTGTGGCGGGTTGTTCTTGAACTGATTGTGCCAGGCGTAGGGCTGGTTCACGTAGAGCGGGTCACCGTATCCGTTCACCTCCCAGATACCGGGCACGGGCATGGTGCCCCAGTCACGGTCGTCGTAGCCCACGGCATAGAAGTCCGTAGGCCGCTGGTCGGCATGGCGCACCCAGTTGAATTTCCACGTGCCGTTGATGCTCATGTAGTTGTCCGACTGCCTCGGGTCGCCCGCGTCGGCCAGCTCCCGGTCCTCGTAGGCAAAGTAAGCGGCGTGCATGGGCAGTCGGTTCACCTGGTTCACGGTAGGATCCAGCCACTCGTTGGCCTGCGCGCCGGCCATCAAGGGCAGGCAGAGGCTGAGGGCTGTCAGTAAGATTTGTTTTTTCATAAGAGTTTATGTTGTTAAGGGTTTATGCGGCAAATATAGCAACTAACGGGGAAAAAACAGCACTTTATTGGGCTTTTTATGGCATTGTTTTGCAAAGAGAACATCAGCTTCTCCCGACGGCTTTATGGGGTGCGAGTCGTTTGGGGATCTACCCGATAGGTGTGGCTCCGCTCCTATGTGGGCAAACAGGAGCGGAGCAAACACATGGGAAACTGCACACTATTTCCCGTCATAGTCGAAGTACGTGAAGTCGGCATAAGCCTTGGAGGCATCCGAGGCGGAAACTGCATATAGCCCCAGCATGATGCCTGTGAAGCCTCCTGCGGTTTCTGTACTCAGATAACGGGTGTCGGCTGTGCCTAATTCCGTGAATTGCTTTTCGTCTGTAGAGTAATAGAATGTGTAGTATTCATTGCTTCCTTCAACGCGGAGCTGCACTTCACCTTGAGGGATGATTACTTCCTTCTCTATATGGGTGATGTTGCCTAAATGGTAGCGCAGGCAGATGGCTTGCTTGTCGTTGGAAAGTTGCTTGACGTAGAGGTCATAATGGGATGTCTCGGACATGTAGACGCTTATTCCTGCCTGGTCTTCCACTTGGGCTTTGTGCAACTGCAGGGAGGTGGTGGCGGTAAAGTCTATGTGCTCTTGGCGCCGGCTTACGAAGGTAGGGCTGTCCGTAGGCCCTTGGTCCAGGTTGAAAGTCGTGGCATGCAAGCGCAATTTTCCATTGTTGAAGGTGTAGTTTTCCGTGTGCGGATTGCGCAGATATACCCATTCATGTCCCAATTTCCCGTCTTTGAAGGTGGTGCGTACAGGAGCTTTCTCCACCGGATATTGGGGTAGAGTAGGTACATCCATTTGCAGGGCAATGGTGCCGTCGCCATTCACTACCGGCCAGGCATTCTTATCCCAACGGACGGGTGCAAGGAAAGTTTCGCGTCCCAATAAATGATGCGTGTCTATCTGCGGACGGAAAGCCAGGCATACCAGCCACCAGCTGCCGTCGGCCGCTTCCACCAAGTCGGCGTGCCCCGTGCCTTGTATGGGGTTATACTGCGCGTTGAAGTCTATGTGCGTCAGTATTGGGTTGGCCGGATTTCCCAGGTACGGGCCGTCGATGTTGCGGCTTCGGCCTATGATGACTTTGTGCCCGTACTCCGTTCCGCCTTCGGCAATGAGCAGATAGTACCACCCGTCCTTCTTGTAGATGTGCGGCGCCTCAGGGTATCGTCCCCCGATGCCGTCCCAGATGCGCTTCGATTCCGTCAGCTGCTCGCCGGTCTTGGGGTTGATTTCACAAAGGAAAATGCCGTCGTTCGGATTGCTGACCATGTAGCACTTCCCGTCTTCAAAGTAGAGCGAGGGGTCTATGCCGCCTTGTTTCAGCCACACCGGCTCCGACCATTCTCCACGCGGGTCGGTGGTGTATACCAGGAAGTTTCCCTTATCCGTCGTGTTGGTGGTAATCATGTAAAACGTACCTTCGTGGTAGCGGATGGTAGAGGCGTAGATGCCTCCCTTAGTGCTGGCATCGTGTAGGGGAAGTTGCGATGGGCGGGTGAGGCAATGGCCTATCTGCTCCCAATGGATGAGGTCTTTGCTGTGAAACAAGGGAACTCCAGGAAAGTACTGGAAACTGCTGGTCACCAGATAGTAGCCATCGTCTGCGCGGCAAACGCTGGGGTCGGGGTGAAAGCCGGGGACAATGGGGTTCTGATACCCCTGTGTGTTTTGTGCCAGGCAGGACACTCCGGCCAGTAGTCCTAAGCACATCATCAGTTGTTTAATCATAATGCTTTGTGTTTTTTAGTTCAATTGTTATGGTCTCTTATATTTTAGTATTGCTTCTCAATGTCTTTGTTTGGAGAAGGAGTAGTCTTTCCCAAACAAAGGCGGCGCCTTCTCCAAACAAAAGCGTAGTCTATTTTACTCTTCGCCCACAATGCTTACCGGCCCCAGCAGCCCCGATGGCAATAGCGGCGCATTGGTTTGGTAGAAGGGCATCTGCACGTAGGTGATGCGCCGGTCTACGCCGGGCTGCTCGTCCCCAATCAGGCGGTTTGGCCAGAGGTTGGTCACGCGGACTTCAAGTTGGTTCTTGCCGGCTTTTACGGCTTTGGTAATGTCTGCTGTAAAAGGCAGCTTCCACAGGGTGGTTATCTTTTGTCCGTTGACGTATATCTCTGCAAGATTCTTCACATCGCCAAGCTCAAGCAAGATGCGTCTGTTGTCTTTTAGTTGTGACTTGCCCAAAGTGAATGTGTTGGTATAGGTAGCCGTGCCCGAAAAATACCGGATGCCTGGGGTGGTTGATGCTGTGTGAGACTTTAGCGTGTCGGTTTGAACCGTGGCCGGTGCGCCCCGTCCGGCCTGGAAGGCTATCTTCCAAGCGGGGAATTGGGATACCAATGTCGTGCGAGTTGCCTCCGGAAGTTGGAAAGAAGCCATGTCGGTCTTTTCTGTAAAGACGATAAACACGGCATCATTGGGTTTCATGTCCAGCTTTACCAATGTGCGCTCGGGCGACATGCGGTAACTTACAGGACTTATTTTCCCGTCCTCCGGATTGTAAAGCATAGGGCGGCGTCCGGTAATCCTGAGTGAAGCGTTGACGGTTATGCTTTCCGGGGCAGGGTTGCTGAGCCAATAGATGTCGCTTCCATCTCCCAACGTGCGGTGCACGAAGCGCATGGGGCTGTTGGCCGAAGTGGCAAAGGTGGCATCGGGTGCAATGCCATGGGCGGCCAGCACTTCAGCCAGGCTTATGCCAGTGGTTACATTAGGCTTCCCGCTGCCCCATACCTGTTCTACCAGCTGTTGGAACTCAGCTTTATCATCCGTGAGGGATGCCGGCACTTCGGGCTTGGCGCCACAGATAATGACTCCCGCATCGGCCAGTTGCGCTATCTTGCGGAGCACGGGCATAGACATGCGGCGCACGTTCTTGTCCAGCGCCAGTACCCGGTAGCTCATGCCGCTTGGGGTGACCAGCTTCCCGTCTTTGGCCTGCAACAGGTTGACGAGGGCATCCGGGTTGATGTAGTCGTAAGCATATCCTTGCGGAATGTCCGGTGCATGATGCCCGAAAAGCGCGCTGATGTTATTGTCTTCGCCATAATAGTAGACGATATCAGCGGCAAAATGCCCTTGCTGCAACAAGTAGCACGAGCGAGCCAGGTAGTCTGTCCATACCGATGCCTGCTCTGCCCAAGTGTCGTGCCGGTCAAACCATTGGCCTACGGCGGTCAGCGACAGGCCCGGTATGTGCGTGTCGGTGGGCTGATGGGGGGAGGTGTGCACCACAATGCGGTTCAGCCCGTTGGCAAACCCGAAGTCAGCAAATGGCTTCAGGCTCTCCGGGCAGGAATTCCAAGCCTTGTTGGGGTAGCCTACCACGGTGAACGACTCTGCCGCTACGATGTTTTGCCCGTAAATATGGGCCACGGAGGCCGACTCGCGCACGTCGGCAGCCGTCATGGGGTTGTCATAGCCGGGAGCCTCCAGCCCGTGCCCCCAAATGGCAGCCATCGGGATGGCGGCCGTGCGTTTCACGTCCATGCCGTCAGCTATGTACAGGCGCCCGTGTTCGTGCGACTCCGTGTAGCGACCTTTCATGTCGTAATCCTTTTGCAGGATTTCCGTCAGCAGGTCATAGTTCTCGGCAGTCAGTTCGGCGATGGTCTTGCGCCAATCCCATAAGAAGCGTTCGCTGGCTTCGGCAGACTCCAGAATGTAGCCTGCCAATACCGGCATCCAGGGCTCCAAAGCATAGCCCCGGCGTTTCTTGAACTCTTCCTGCATGCGGGTGGTCCATGTCGAGGCTCCGGCTTCGTAGCTGTCCGTCACCATATACTGTATGCCCTTTTCTCCCATCAATCCGTTGGCGGCATCCTTATATATACCTAAGTAGTGGGTGAAGTAGCGTTTCCAGGCCTCTTTGTCCAGTTTGTCTATCTCCAGTCCGGTAGCTTCCGGCGAGGCGGGATGATTGCGTTTCCCGGTGAGCGAATAGCCGAAACGGATGATGCGCCATTTCCCCTTAGGGGCTTTCCATTGCAGGCTGCCGTCCGGCTGGAGTTTATCGGTCAAGTCTATCATTTCTTGTGTAGAAGGAAATGCCTCTTTGGTGACAGGTGTCGGAAAATCTTCCACGTCCATGGTGGCCATGAAGCCGGTCTTTTCTTCCGAGTGGTTGATGCGGGAAGTCGTCATCATATTGAACTCAGCGATGCTTATTTCCTTCGGCAGCGGGGCATTGCCCAGCCCCAGCATCATGGCAACTCCGTCCGGCATGAGGCGGTCTATCTCCAGACGGAAGTGTTTCCCTGTAGTCTCCGGAAAGGCAACCGTCTGCAAGGGGGCACCTCCGGAAGGTATTTCAAGCACTTCTTTCCATTCGCCCTTGTCGTTGCACACCAACAGGCGACATGGAGTGTCAGCCTTCAGCGCATCAAATTCCGGGCGCACCCGTCCGTCGCACAAGTTGAGTGAACGGAAAGTTTGTGCTTGGGGCAAAGTGATGTCGATAACCGCCTTTCCCGTCACGGAGTCTATGGGCAGGGTTAGCTTGGTAGACAAATCGCCGTCGGTCAGTGCCTGCAAGTCAAGGCGCTTCCCGGCACAGGTCAGCGTGGCATTCAGGTCGCTCAGTGAGTGCTCCTCGCCTGATACGGGCATGGCCAGTACCTTTATGTCTTTGTAAAGCGAAGGCAAGTCTTCCGGAATGACTTCCCCCAACAGGAGATTGGGCTCTATCGGCTTGTTCTGAAAGGGGCCTGTGGTGTCAAAAGGCTTTGGGAAGTGTATGGTTTGTGCTTTCCCGTTCCCTTCTACGATGGTTTCCCGCCAGGTCAGCTTCTTCATCCCGTCTTCCGGCGGCACCCACGGGCCGCCCATCAGGCTCCATCCCGGGCTGGAGGAGATGGTCATTTCCAGTCCCAACGAGTCGGCCAAGTGGGTGGCATAGGCGAAAGCATCTTTCCATTCGGGAGTCATGTAGGCCAATCGTTTTTCCACGATTTGCGGGGTAGCCATGCCTGCGTCGAATACCTGGAAGCCGCCTATCCCGGCGCGCTTCATCCAAAGCAGGTCTTTGCGGATGCCGTCTTTGGTGATGTTGCCGTTCATCCAGTGCCACCACACGCGGGGGCGTGCCTCGGCAGGAGGCGTTTGAAATAAAGCGTCAAGCTCTTTATCGGGAGTTGTCGGTTCCTGTTGTCCCATGCTTGGGCTGCTGCCGGCTAATAAGGCTAAAAGTAATAAAGTTGTTTTATTCATGATGATTATGCTTTTAATGTTAAGGAGTCACGCGTACAATGACACGGCTGTATATAGTGTTTATTTTAGTAGCTGTAAATGGGAAATTATATGCACTTTTTCTTTCGCTTGTCTGAAAGAAAAAGATGCCAAAAAGAAAGGACCCCGGCTGTGCCCGTCGGACTACTCCGTTCGGCTTTCAGCCTAAAGGGCAGAAACTCGCTGCGCTCAGACAGTCTGCCCTTTTTAACGGCTTCAAGCCGCCCTCCGCTTCGCGCCCGCCGGTCAATGCCGGAAGCCATGCGGCATTGGACACCGTATTAACACTATGTAGAGACGTGGCGTGCCGCGTCTCACAGGCCACAAGGCCTGTTGTCCAACGCCGCATGGTCGCGCCTAAGCGGAGGGGCGTGAAGCGGAGAGTGCGTTTTTGCGTGAAGAACGGCAGTTTGTCTGAGCGCAGCGAGTTGACTGCCGTTTAGCAAAAACACGCTCGGAGTAGCCCCGTAGCTTCAGCGCTTGACTTTTTTCTTTTGGTATCTTTTCTTTTTGTGGCAAGACAAAAAGAAAAGTACACAGATAAATTATCATTTTCCCCTTTCGCCCGGACAAAACCTTATTTTAAAAATATTCTTACCCCCCCGCTTCCTACCCGCTCCTTACCTGCTCCTTACCCGGTCCTTACCTGCTCCTTTTGCAGGCTTTCGCTATGGAAAGGAAAAAGAGCGGACAAAGTGGGGCGAAGGTGAGATTTATTCAATATTCGGGCTTTCCCATCGCTTTGTCTCCGTGCAGGTGGCCATGGCTTTTTCCGTGCCTACGGTCAGGCGGAAGTCGCCTTTCTCGAGTATCCAATGCCCGTCGGCACCCACAAAGGCCAGGTCGCTGCCTTTCAGTGTCAGTTGCACGGTTTGGGTTTCTCCCGGCTGCAGCTCGATTTTCTTGAAGGCGCGCAGGCGGCGGTTATCCGGTATGAGGGAAGCGTAGAGGTCGCTGCTGTAGAGCATCACTACCTCTTTCCCGCTCCGGCTGCCCGTGTTGGTCACGTCTACGCTCACCACAATGTCATCATTTGCCGTGAAGTGGCTTTGGGAAAGCCGCAGGTTGCTGTAGGCAAAGGTGGTGTAGCTCAGTCCCGTGCCAAACCACCATTGGGCATGCGTCTTGGCCTCGTAGTTATAGATGCCGGCCATCGTTTCGCGAACCTCGCATACTTTATAGTCGTAGGTGGTGAACGTCTGCGGATAAGATGGGTAGGTGAAGGGCAGGCGCCCGCTGAAGTTCTCGTCCCCGGCCAGCAGTTCGGCCAGGGCATCTCCGCCGTAGTTTCCCGGCAGCATCACGTTGACCACAGCCTTTACCAGCGGCTCGATGTCATAGATGAGCCTGCTCCGTCCTTGGTTCAAGATAAGGATGACCGGCTTCCCCGTGGCGGCCAATTGTTTCACCAGTTCCCTTTGATTGGCCGAAAGGTGCAGGTCTTGCATGTTGCCGCTGGTTTCGGCATACGAGTTCTCGCCCACGCAGACCACAATGTAGTCTACGCCTTGGGCAGCCTGCACAGCCTTGGCTATTTGCGGTTCAAGCTCGCTTTCAAAGTGACCGGCGTTGTCATATTCCACGCCCGGCTCGTAAATCACATTTTCTGCGCCAAACTTGGCTTGCATGGCTTCCAGTATGGTGTTATATTCCCCGGTGAAAGGTTCGCTCTTGCTGCCCTGCCAGGTGTACGACCAGCCGCCGTTCAGTCCCCGCATGGTGTGGGCATTGGGGCCGCACACCAGTATCTTTTTCCCTCGTGCCAGGGGCAGGATGTTTCCTTCATTCTTCAGCAGCACTTCCGACTCTATGGCGGTCTGCAGGGCGGCTTGCTTATGTTCCGCGCTCCCGAAGTCTGGATAAAGCGAGGGGTCTACCACGGGGTGCTCAAACAAGCCTACCCGGTGCTTCATTCGAAGGATGCGGCTCACTGCGTCGTCTATGCGCGTCATGGGTATGCTGCCCTCCAGGACGGCCTCTTTCAGCAGCGCGCCATAGTTCCACTCCGAGGGCACCATCATCAGGTCTACTCCCGCATTGATGGCCAGTATGATGCCTTCCTTCTTCGTCTCCACAATGTGGTCGCGCAGGCGCAGGTTTTCAATGTCCGCCCAGTCGGTTACAATCATGCCGTCCCAGTCCAGCTCTTCTTTCAGCCAGCCGGTCAGGAGGCGCTTGTTGGCCACGCCGTTCATGCCGTTCAGTATGGACGAATTGGTCATGGTGGACAATGCCCCGGCACGGAAACACCGCAGGAAGGGGGCAAACTGCTTTTCGCGTAAGTCCATGTCGGTGATGGTACCCGGGTTGCGGTCGATGCCGTTGCCCGTCACCCCGTAGCCCACAAAGTGTTTCAGGCTGGTTCCTACGTGGTATTGGTCTATGTGGTTGGGGTCGTCGCCCTGCAGCCCGCGCAAGTAGGCTTCGCCCATCACGCTGCCCAGATAGGCATCCTCGCCTACGCCTTCATATTGGCGCGACCATGCCGGGTGTCTGCCCAGGTCCAAGTCGGGAACAAATACCCAGGGCACTCCGCTGGCCCGTGTCTCGTAGGCCGAAATCTCCCCCATGCAGTGTGCCAGTTCAGGGTTGAACGTGGCCGCCATGCCTATGGGCTGGGGAAACAAGGTACCGCCCAGGGTGTAGGTAGTGCCATGCACTTGGTCGAGCCCGTACATGCACGGGATGCCCAGGTACTTCATGGCCGCCTCTTGAATCTGCGTGGTAGCCCGTTGCCAGGTCTGCAAGTCGGCACCGTGTATGCCGCCCAGCATGTTGAGTACCGAGGAGACCTTGTATTTCTCGAAAGCCATGCGCAGCTTTTCTTCGTCCAGTCTGAAGCCCAACGAGTCATTGATTTGTTGCGACAGGTTGTAGAAGTCGTAGGCGGCTTCCGGCTTTACCTTGCCGTTGGCATCCGTCAGCCGCTCTATGGGGTATTGCTTCTCCAGGTCAAAACGCTGTAAGATGCCCTCCAGTTCGCTTCTGCCTTTGCTCATCAGCGACTGGATGCTGAAGGCCGGGTCGGTGTAGGCGATAAGGTTGATTTCAATCTGAATCATCTGCCCCAGCTTCTCGTCGAGGGTCATTTGTCCCAGGTGTTCCGCCACGGCCTTCTCTATGGCGGCATCCCGCGCAATGGCCGGACGACCTTGCGGGACAGCAGTCTGTGCATGTCCGCCCGTGGCGGGCAGCAGGCACAGCAGGGCCAGCATGCAGCCGGCCAGTGTGTTACGTAGTTTCATATGCGTGTAGTATGTTTGGAATGTCTGTAGTCTTTAGTAGCCATACATCTTGACGCGGAATACCTTGGCCTCGTCTTTGCCGATGACCACTCCGCCCAGGGCTGTCTCGTCTCCGTTGAGCCGATGGGACAGCATTTCACCCTCTGGTGTGAAGATAATCTCGTCGACAGAGAGCAGGCCGATGTTGTCCGCCTTGCAGTGGCTGCCCTTTTCTATGGCAATCATCATGTCGCCGAAGCCTGCCAGGAGGAAATCTCCTTTCCCCATCTCGATGACCAGCAGGCCTGCCGTGCCGTCCTTCGGCCTGTTGGGGTCGTCCTCTACGACAATGCCGGCTACCGCCATAGCCCTCTCGGCGGAGAAGGGCGCGATGCTGATGGCATATTCTCCCATCTCGATGCTGTCCGTCCGCCGGTCGCCGTCGATGAGCAAGCCCGTCAGCCTGGGGGTGCCTGCATGTTGCTGTATGTAGGGTATGAGGTGCTTCAGGCAACCGTAGGCTTTGTCATACGACTTGTCCTCTTCATCCGAACTGGCAATCAGTCCCTTGCCGTCTATCCCGAAGGGAGCATAGCCGATGGCTCCGTATCGCCCGAAGGCATAGAAGGCCCGTGCCGCTCCGGCCGCGTCGGCCTTCGTCTCGGGGATGAACAGCGGATTGCCTCCGGTGGTGTACGAGCTGCAGGTCTCGTCGAAAATGTCGATGGCATAGATGTCCGGCGAAAAGAAGTCGATGCCGGGTGCTGCCGCCCGCCAGATGTCGAACACATGAGGCAACGGCCCGCCCGAGGGATACCGACCGGGCTCGCGGCCTCCGCTTTGTTTCAGCCAGGCGTTGACGTACATGGGCAGGGGGTATTCTTGCTTGCCTTGGGCGGCGATATAGCCCACATAGGTGGCATAGTGCCAAGCCATGAAGATTTCTTCCGTCAGGTAGGGAAACTCTGTCAGCCACTCGTCGGTGCCGCTGCTGGGTTGCCCTTTGCCGAAGACTTCTTCCCAAGTGCCTTGCCGCTTGCTGCCGTTGGTCTCCCAAGCCTGGCGGATGGCGGGGTGCAAGGCCTTGCGGTGCTTGGCCAGGTAGCCGGTCAACGCCTCGGGCACCTGCCCCTCGAAGGTACGGTTGGCCAGCGGGGAATAGTCGCGCATGGAGCGGTTGGGCTTTCCGGCAAAGGTGGAGGCAGAGTCGAGGGCGCCCATTTCGTTTTCCACCTGCACCAGGATGACGGTGTGGTCGGTGTCCGTCTCCCTCAGGTGGGCCATCAGGGCGGAGAAGGCACGGGCGTCGGCTTTCATCGTCTCCGTGCCCAGGGTGGAGAGGGTGTTCATCTTCTGCCCGTCACTGAAGCAGGCCAGCGGGAAGCGGCGGGTGTCTTGTTTCACCCATGCCGGGACATAGGTGGATACACCGTTCTTCCAACTGCCAAACCACAGGATGCCTACCTTGAGCCCGGCGGTGCGCGCACCGTTTACGATGTTGTCTACCTGGGTGAAGTCAAATTGTCCCTCCACGGGCTCTATGAGTTCCCAGCTGACGACGGCCAGCACGGTATTCAAGTTCTTGGCCGCCATCCGTTGCCAAATGGGTGCCATGTAGTGCGCGCTGCCGGTCGATGAGTTGTGCAGCTCTCCGGCCAGCATGAGGAAGGGCTTTCCGTCTACTATGAGTTGCGTCGTGCCATTCCTCTTGTCCAGGTGGGGAAGGGCAGGGTTGGCTACTTGCGCCTGAGCTCCGTTCAGGGCGAGGCATAAGCCGCACAGCAGGGTATAGATAATGCGTTTCATGTTTCTTCTGTTGGGATAAGGGTTCTTAATGTTTGGGCGAGGGGTTGGGGATGTGTCAAAATGCGGCGGTAACTGAATTCTCCTCCTCCTGGGAGGAGGAGTACCCGAAGGGGGAGGTGGTAGGTAGAATATAACATATTAAGAATAAGGTATTATCATAACCTACCACCCCGTCACTTCGTGCCACCCCTCCTCCCGGGAGGAGGGGAATCCGTACTAAACAGCATTTCGACACACTCTCATCCTCTTTCTTTTGCAAAGAGATGGCAAAGGTAGTACCTTTGGTATCTAAAGGTGCCACCTTTGCTTTGCCTCTGTAGTATATAGAGCTTACTTCAGCATGAACCTTGCTTGCTTTAGGTCGCGGCTGTTGGGGCCAATCATCACGTCGAAGTTGCCAGGCTCGCACACGTACTCCAGGTCATGGTTGTAGTATTTCAGCGTTTCGGGGGTGATGTCGAAAGTCACCACTTGCGATTCGCCCGGCTCAAGCTCTATCTGGCGGAAGCCTTTCAGTTCCTTTACGGGGCGGGTGCTGGTGCTGTATTCGTCGTGTATGTACATTTGCACCGTTTCCTTGCCCTTGCGGTTGCCCGTGTTCTTCACGGTGACCGATGCGGTAAGGTGCCCGTCGGTATCCATGGTGGTGGCGGAGAGCTGCACGTCGCCATACTCGTAGGTGGTATAGCTCAGCCCGTAGCCAAAGGGGTAGAGCGGCGCATTGACCTCGTCCATGTAGTTGCTGCGGAAGCGTATGAAGTGCGCGTCATCGGGCTCGGACGGACGGCCGGTATTCTTGTGGTTGTAGCTGATAGGGATTTGTCCCACGCTGCGGGGGAAGGTCATGGTGAGTTTGGCGCTGGGGTTTACGTCGCCCAGCAGCACGTCGGCAATGGCCGGTCCGGCCTGCACACCGAGAAACCACGAGTTCAGTATGGCGGGCACATGCTCTGCTTCCCACGTCAGTACAAGCGGCCGCCCGGTGAATACCACCAGCACTACGGGTTTGCCTGTCTCCAGTAATGCCTTGAGCAAGCGTTGCTGGGGTGCAGGAATCGTGGGGTTGGCACGCGATGCGCCTTCCCCGTTCATGTTCAAGTTCTCACCCAGGGCGGCGATGATGATGTCGGCATCCTTGGCTACCGCCAGGGCTTCCTGAAGCAGGTCGGCCTCCGTGCGGGTGTGTACGTCTTTTTTGCGTCCCTCGCCCAGGGCGCCCACAAAGTTGTTGCAAAGTTTGTATTCCAGCAATTCATCGTCCACCAGCCAGCTTCCTTCGGCCCACGTCACGCTGCCTTCCGGGCCCATGGCGGCTTTCAGTCCGTCGTAGAGCGATACCGGCTGCACCTTCTTCGAGCTGCCGCTCCAGCTGCCCACCATGTCCCAACTGTTGTTGGCCATGGGGCCAATGACGGCAATGCGGCTGCCCCGTTTCAGGGGGAGCAGATTGTTTTCGTTCTTCAGCAGCACCTGGCATTCCTGTGCCATTTCGCGGGCTTGCTTCACATGAGCGTCGGCTCCCAGCGTGCGGGCGGCGCGTTCGGGGTCGCAATACTTGTAGGGGTCTTCAAACAGGCCCAGCTTGTACTTGGCCTCCAGCACGCGGCGGCAAGCGGTGTCGATGTCATCCATGCTGACGCGGCCTTCTTCATACGCCTTCTTCAGATACTTCACGTAGTATTCGCTCATCATGTCCATGTCCACGCCGGCTTTCAGGGCGCGCACGCTCACTTCCTCCTCGTCGCCTATGCCGTGGGCCACCATCTCCATGATGCCTGTGTAGTCGGTCACCACAAAGCCGTCAAAGCCCCACTGCTTACGCAGCACGTCGTCTATCAGGTATTTGTTTGCCGTGGCAGGAATGCCCTCAAATTCATTGAACGACACCATGAAGCTGCCCGCGCCGGCATCGCACGCTGCCTTGTAGGGCATCATGTACTCATTGAACGCGCGCTGACGGCTCATGTCCACCGTGTTGTAGTCGCGCCCGGCCTCCACGGCACCGTAAAGGGCGTAGTGCTTCACGCACGCCATGATGTTATCGTCCTGCGTCAGGTCGTTGTTGCCTTGGAAGCCGCGCACGTATGCTTTGGCTATTTCACTGCCCAGGTAGGGGTCTTCGCCCGCGCTCTCGGCCACACGGCCCCAGCGGGCATCGTGCGAGATGTCCACCATGGGGGCATACGTCCAGCACACGCCGTCGCTGCTGGCCTCCTTGGCCGACGTGCGCGCCATGCCTTCTATCAGCTCCATGTTCCACGAAGAAGCCAATGCCAGGGGGATGGGGAAGGTGACGTCGAAGCCGTGCACCACGTCATACCCGAATATCAAGGGGATGTGCAGGCGGCTGTTTTCCACCGCCATTTGTTGCAGTTCGCGGATGCGGGCCGCGTCCTTGAAGCCAAACAGTCCGCCCAGCTCGCCGCGCTTCAAGGCTTCGTGCACGGCGGTAGTGTTGTCGTTTATCTGTCCGGATACGAACTCCGAGCAGATGGTCAGGTTGAGCTGCCCTATTTTTTCATCCAGGGTCATTTGTTCCAGCAAGTTGTCTACAAACTTGTCCATGTCTTTGTCTTCCGCCTGGCCGGTGAAGCTGCTCAGCCCCATGACAGTGGCCAGCGAAAGAGTGTATAACCAATGTTTTTTCATAATGTTGGTGTTGTTAAATGATAACTTATCTGTGTACTTTTCTTTTTGCCTTGCCGCAAAAAGAAAAGATACCAAAAGAAAAAAGTCAAGCGCTGAATCTCCGGGGCTACTCCGAGCACGTTTTTGCTAAACGGCAGGAAACTCGCTACGCTCAGACAACCTGCCGTTCTTCACGCAAAAACGCGCTCTCCGTTTTACGCCCCTCCGCTTAGGCGCGGCCATGCGGCGTTGGGCAGCAGGCCTTTCGGCCTGTGAGACGCGGCACGCCACGTCTCTACATAGTACGGTTTGATGCCGCATGGCTCTCCGGCATTGACCGGCGGGCGTGAAGCGGAGGACGGCCGGATGCCGTTAAAAAGGGCAGACTGTCTGAGCGGAGCGAGTTTCTGCCCTTTAGGCAGGAGGCCGTCCGGAGTAGCCCGACGGGCACAGCCGGGGTCCTTTCTTTTTGGCATCTTTTTCTTTCGGACAAGCGAAAGAAAAAGTGCATATAAATTCCCACTTATTTCTTCTTCCCGTTCAAATCCAGTGCGTCAAGTATCTCCTGCTCCCACGCGCCGGTCTTCTCGTCGCGTATCTGGAATACCTCACGGTAGCCCCACAGGTGCGAGCTGAAGCCACGCTTCACGGCCTCGCCGTGCACGAAGCCCAGGTAGCGGGCGCGCGATGCCTTGTTCACCGTGTTCACGGTGCCATACTCACCCATGTTGACAGGGCGGCCGTGCGCCTCGCTCCAGCGCTGGATGAAGTCGAAATCATACAAAATGGGAGCCTTCTCCTCGTCGGTGCCCATCCACACGGCTTGCTGACTGTTTTCGGCATGGGCATAGGCCAGTCCGTTGTGCGTGAAGAGGTGGGGCAGGTAGTAGTGGAACTGCACGATGATGTTCCAGTCGTCTGCCGGCAGCTCCAGCTGGTTCAGCGTCCAGTGCTGGCCCAGGTTGGGGGTGAGCACCAGCAGCGTGCGGTCGGGGTTGGTTTTGCGGATTATCTTCACCAGCTTGGCCACTATTTCGTTCCACTTCTCGGCGCCCAGGCGCAGGTTAGGCTCGTTCAGCAGGTCAAAGTACACCTCGGGCGGATAGTCCTTGTAGTGTTCGGCCAGTTGCTCCCACAGGCAGTACAGCCGCTCGAAGTTCTCTTCATAAGGCACGTTTTCGTCCGGTTCGTCCATGTTGATGTAGGGGTAATAGTGCACGTCGATAGACACGGCCATGCCGTTTTTCAGGCACTCGTTCACAATGTGGTCCACCTTTTTGAAGAAGGCCGGGTCTATGGTATAAGGTTTCTCGGTAGCGGCATGCTTAGACCAGCACACGTTGAGCCGTATGCTTTGGAAGCCCACGTCGGCTATCGACTTTATTTCCGAGTCCGGCAGCGGCGCGTCGCGCTCATAGCCCGGGTGCAGGTTGCCGTCGACCACGGCGTTGAGGTTGATGCCCGTGCCCAGGCGCTTGTTGCGCTCAAAGGCCAGTTGGGCTTCGGCCGGCGCCTTCACTTTGGGGGCAATGTCGGACATTACGCTCTGCTTGTCGCGCGTCAGCTTGTAGTATTGGGTGGTCATCGAGGTCGGCACGCTGTCAAACGTGGCCGGGCGCTTGGGCGTGCCCATGGCGCCAAAGTCTATGCACAGTTCCAACGTCCCGTCGGGGTTGACGCGCGCGATGCCTGCCGCCGGCATACCATTGCTTGTGCGCGTCAGGTCTATCTGCATGGGCGTGGTGGCCTGGTTCAGCGTGTACCGGGCTTGCATCGACACGTTCGACGAGGCCTCGCTCTGTATGTTGAGCGTGGAGTCGGGGTTGAACGTCACGGTCAGCAGGCTGTTGTACTGCTTCCCGTACCATGTCCCCTCAAGGGAGACTTTCTTTGAGCAGGCGGTGGCCAGTAGCATGAGGGCCGCCACCCAGGCAAAAGTAGTGAATCGTTTCATGACATTAATTGTTTTGATATGATTGAAATTGATTGTTGTTTTTCTGCGGACCATTCCCTTAGCCCAAGGCAAATGTAGCCCATAAATAGCTTCCTGCCACCTCTTGTTAAGGGGGATTAGTAGATTTGCAGAATCTGCATTGTGTTGTGTGACAATGTAATATCTCTTCATCTGTTTCGCGTTTTAGTAGTTTTTCTCCATGCCGGGCATCAATGTCTTCCGCCTTGCTGAGCGGGGGAGACTGTCCGAAAAGCATCGATGCCTTATCATTCAGTCATGCTGAACGTCAGTGAAGCATCTCCCTACTGCGTGCCTTGCGGGGACGGCATTGCTCTTCAATCTTTGTTTTGTACGCATTTTTCTTACATCAACCTCGCTTCATCTTCGCTCCTTGTTCGGTCCTAAGAGAGCGAACTTGGAACGAACATGGTACGAACCTGGTACGAAGGAGGTACGTCGGAAAACCGGTTTGAGTGAATTTCTGGACTTAATATCTTGTGTATGAGTAGCTTGCTGTTGACTTTCAGACGGTTTGCCGGGAAAATCTGCATTTTTCAGAAATTTTTATTTGTAAAATATGATTACTATTTCGGATGTTGTCGGAACTGGCGTTTTGCGCCGTTTATCTGTCCTATGGGGCAGAAAATGAGCCGGAGAAATTTTTGAGGATAGAAAAACTGTCTTATATTTGCGTCTTGGATGAACCTTTAATGCATATATCATGAATATACGTGTGTGGGGCATGTGTGCCTTTATCTGCCTTGTCTTGATAGGTTGCCGCCAGGCTCCCCGTTATGAAAAAGAACTGGAGCGCCTGGATGAAGCCTTGGCTCGCAACGAGGAGTGGGTGACGCGCAAGGAGCATGCCATAGCGCAGCTGCGCGAAAAACTGGCCCGCGCCGTGCAGGACGAGGAACGCTACTGGATAAACAAGGACCTTTACTTTGCCTATCTGGAGTTTGACGCCGACTCGGCGGGCTACTATGTGGAGCAGAACATCGGCTTGGCCGCGCGGATGGGCAGGCCGGAGGATGTGCAGCGCTGGCGCATAGAGCGGGCGGCCGTGCTGATACAGACGGGGCAGCTGAACGAGGCATGGGCGGTGTTGGACAAAATAAAGAAGGAAGTGCTGACGGGCAAGACGTGGCCTTACTACTATGCGCAGATGATGCGACTGAATCATGCCTATTCCATCTACATAGAGGATGTGGGGACTGTGGAGCGGAGCCGTTATTTCAACCAGGCATTGCTCTACAGGGACTCGGTGTTGCTGTACGTAAAGCCCGACTGGCCGGAATACCTGAACATCAAGGCGTGGGACAGCTTTGACGCACACGACTACGACGGTATCAAGCAGCAGCTGAGGGAGCGGGTGGACCATTCGCCTCTGAACACGCCCGAGGATGCCATCAGCGCCTACAATCTGGCTGCCATGTGCCGCGAAGATGGCGAGCAGGAAGACTACATCTACTACTTGGTGCGTTCGTCCATAGCTTACGTGCAGAGCGGCAGCCGCAACTATGCCTCCGAGAGCATACAGGACTTGAGCGGGGTGCTGCTGTGGCTGGGCGACTTGAGCCGGGCGTACACCTATATCAATTATTGTTCAAGCAATATTTATTCATTTAAGAACAGGGCGTACATTGTACGCATAGCCCGGTTGCAGGAAGACATCCGCAAGCAGTACCTGGCGCGCGAGCAGCAGCACGAGGTGCTCATCAGCGGCTCGCTGTCGGCCATCAGCGTGCTGCTGCTGGGGTTGCTGGGGGCTTTCTTCTACATCTACCGCCAGGTGCGGAAGCTGCGGCTGAGAGGGGGGCAGCTGAAAGAGGCCAACGCTGCCTTGCAGGCGAGCCTTGTGGAAAAGGAGCAACTGCACGCGGGGCAGCGGCGGCTGAACGAGGAACTCCGGCAGGCCAACTGCGAGCAGGCTGCGTTGAACGACAAACTTAGCCGGACCAATGCCTTGCTGCAGCAGGCCAATGTGGTGAAGGAGGAGTACATAGGCTACGCCTTCTCCATCTGTGCGGACTACATGAGTAAGCTCGACGAGTTCCGCAAAACAGTGAGCCGCAAGCTGAAGACCGGGCAACTGAAAGACCTTGACCACTTCCTCACCTCGGACACCATGATGCAGGGCGAGCTGAAAGGTTTTTACCGCACGTTCGACGAGGTGTTTCTCTTCCTTTTCCCCACCTTTGTGGCAGACCTGAACGCGCTGCTCTTGCCCGATAAGCAGATTGAGCTGAAAGACGAGGCCCACCTGAACACCGACTTGCGCATTGTGGCCCTGATGAGCCTGGGCTTCACGGACGCCAACAAAATTGCCGAATTCCTGCACTGCTCCACGCAGAGCGTGTACAACAGCCGCCGCCTGATGTATGGCCGCCTGGCCATCCCCTTGAAGGAGTTTAAGGAGCGGGTGACGAAGCTGGGGCGTGGAAAGTGATTTTGTCATGCACTTTTTCTTTCGCTTGCCCGAAAGAAAAAGATGCCAAAAAGAAAGGGCCCCGGCTGTGCCCGTCGGGCTACTCCGGCCAGCTTTCAGCCTAAGGGGCAGAAACTCGCTTCGCTCAGACAGTCTGCCCCTCTTCACGGCTGAAAACTGTCCTCCGCTTCACGCCCGCCGGTCAATGCCGGAGGGCCGTGCGGCATCAAGCTGTGCTATGTAGAGACGTGGCGTGCTGCGTCTCACAGGCCGTGAGGCCTGCCGCCTAACGCCGAATGGCCGCGCCTAAGCGGAGGGGCGTGAAGCGGAGAGTGCGTTTTTGCGTGAAGAACGGCAGGTTGTCTGAGCGTAGCGAAAAGCCCGTTTAAGCGAGAACAGAGAAGAACTTGTTCTTCTTTGTCGAGCGTAGGGCTTTCACGAAGTAATTTCCTGCCGTTTAGCAAAAACGTGCTCGGAGTAGCCCCGGAGATTCAGCGCTTGACTTTTTTCTTTTGGTATCTTTTCTTTTTGCGTCAAGGCAAAAAGAAAAGTACATAAACTCTTATTTCCCCTACTATTTTTTGTCTCTATTGGAATTGCAATGCATTGTTTTATAGTGCGTTGCAATTTTTGTTTTTCTACTAATCCTTTTTACTGGCAGGCCTTGTGAGCGCGGGTAACGGATAATTTTGCAGCAGAACATTTGTCCGTTGAATAGTGGCCATGAAAGACCATTCACCGGAATACCATGTTTGAAACAGACCAATGAAAAACAATGAATAGACATATAACCCTTAAAACAAACGCAATGAATCTTAGAAAAACATTTTTGGCTGCATGCTGCTGCCTGGCTTTGGGCGGCGGATATGCTTGGGCCGGTGAAGCGGATGCCGTGGCTATGGAGACGGTGTGCGCCGGGCCGGTGTCATTGGAAGGTACCTGGTACATGGACATGATGGTAATGAATTATCCGGTACAGAGTGAAATTGTCATTGAAAAGAATGAAGACGGCTGGTGGATGAGCCAGTATGGCGACCGCCAACAGCTGAAGGAACGTGACAACGGCGCGCTGTTTTTTACCTCTTCTTATGCAGGGCTGGCAACCGAGATGGAGATTGCCGCCGATGAAAAAGGAGTGGTGAAGATTACCATCAAGGTAGATGGGCAGGCATTCACCTCTGAACTGAAGCGGGTAGAAAAGAAATAGAGACTAATTACTTATTATCAACTTAACAAAGGAATACTATGAATGTAAGAAAGACAGTGCTGCTTGCTGCCCTTTGCGGGGCTACGGCTTGGATGGGCTGGACACCGCAGGCGTTTGCCGCTTCGGTGAGTGGCGTGGAGGCTGTGCAGCAGGCCAAGAAAGTGACAGGAACAGTGGTCGACGCCATGGGGCCGGTGATTGGCGCCAACGTGATTGAACAAGGCACGACCAATGGTGTGATTACGGACATCGACGGGCACTTCTCGCTGGAAGTACAGCCGGGAAGTAAGTTGGAGATTTCGTTTATCGGTTACGTGACGCAAGTCATCGAGGTGGGCAACCAGACCGATTTCAACATCGTGTTGGAGGAAGACAATGAAATGCTGGACGAAGTAGTGGTAGTGGGCTACGGCGTGCAGAAGAAGAAACTGGTGACGGGCGCCACCGTGCAAGTGAAAGGCGACGATGTGGCTAAACTGAACACTACCAGCGCCTTGGGCGCCTTGCAGAGCCAGACACCGGGTGTGAACATCACGTCGTCCAGCGGCATGCCGGGCGAGGGCTTCAAGGTGAATATCCGTGGCTTGGGCACCATTGGCGACTCGGAGCCGCTGTATGTCATCGACGGTGTGGCAGGCGGCGACATCAATACGCTGAACCCTGCCGACATTGAGAGCATCGACGTGCTGAAGGATGCCGCCTCGGCAGCTATCTACGGGTCGCGTGCCGCCAACGGTGTTATCCTGGTCACCACCAAGCAAGGCAAGGAAGGCAAGATGCAGGTGACTTATGACGGCTACGTGGGCTGGCAGAACGTGTACAAGATGCCCGCGCTGCTGACGGCACAGCAGAGCATCAATCAAATCAATGAGTCTACATTTAACGACGGCAATCCGGCTGTGGATTGGGAAGGACGCTTGGGCAGTCGTGTGTGGGGCATGATACAGGACGGCTGGCAAGGTTCTAATTTTCTGGAGGCTATGCGCGTGAAGAATGCCCTGACGCAGAACCATGCCGTGAACATAGCCGGCGGCAACGAGATGTCCAAGTTCTCGGCAGGCTTCTCCTTCACTTCGCAGGACGGTATTTTGGGTAAGCCTGTGACGCCGGAATACACGCGCTACACGGCGCGCCTGAACTCCAGCCACGTCATCCTGAAGGGGAAAGACCGCGACATCATTAAGGTGGGCGAGAACCTGACCTTCTACTACAGCGACCGGAGCGGCATTGCTGCCCAAGGGGCTACATACAACGACGTGACGAATGCCATTAGCGCAGTGCCCTTCTTGCCCATGTATAACGCCGACGGCGGCTTGTACACGCAGGCCGATAAGGAGGCCGACGGCTGGGTGTACAATGCGGAGGCTGCCAACCCGTTGCTGCAAATGATTAACGACCACGGCAATAACCTGAGCCGCAACTACGGGTTGAACGCCACGGCTTACCTGGAAGTGGAGCCTATCAAGAACCTGAAATACCGTGGAGCCTTCAGCTACCGCATGACCAATAGCAGTTACCGCAGCCTGACGGTGCCCTACCGGGCAAGTATCAATACGGGTAGCGACTCTTACATCGTGCACCAGGATGCTTCGTTGGGGCATGAGATTTCGTGGGAGAACACCATCTCCTACGTGATGCCCAAGATTAACGACCACGGGCTGGACTTCTTGCTGGGACAATCGTTTGAGAAGACGGCTATCGGCGAGGAATTGAGCGCGCAGAATGCGGTAGCCGATGGCTCGCAGTTGCCTATTTTGAACGGGAATTTCGACTACGCTTGGTTAGACAATGCCAGCAATGTGTTGGCCAGTACACAGTTGAAGGGTAGCCCGTGGCCGGAGTGGGCATTGGCTTCTTTCTTCGGGCGTATCAACTATAACTATGCGGAGAAGTACATGGCTACCTTTATTCTGCGTGCCGATGGCTCGAGCAACTTTGCGCGCGGGCATCGCTGGGGTTACTTCCCCTCGGCTTCCGTAGGTTGGGTAGTGACCGGCGAGAAGTTCATGGAGAATACGCGCAACTGGCTCGACTTCCTGAAAATTCGCGCCAGCTGGGGACGGAATGGTAACCAGTCTATCGACAACTTCCAGTACATCTCTCCGGTAGCTTTTGACCAGAGCCACGTGTACAACTTCGGGCCGACCATTGTGAACACTACGGGCGAAAAGAATCCGGGTGCCTACGTGACGACGCTGGCCAATGAGGACGTGACGTGGGAAACTTCCGAGCAGTTTGACTTTGGTATCGACGCGCGCTTCTTCAACAGCCGCTTGGGCTTGGCTTTCGACTACTACATTAAGAACACCAAGGATTGGTTGGTGCAGGCGCCCATCCTTGACACGGCAGGCACGAATGCACCTTTCATTAACGGCGGCGACGTGCGCAACCAAGGTTTTGAAATTGCCTTGAACTGGAACGACCAGATGGGCAAAGACTTCCGCTACGGCATAAACTTGAACTTGTCGTACAACAAGAACGAGGTGACCCGCATTGCCAATGAAGAGGGCATTATACATGGAGATGCCAATGCGCTGGGTATGGGCAGGCAGTTGACCGAGTTCTACCGGGCACAGGTGGGTTATCCCATCGGTTACTTCTATGGTTATGAGACGGCAGGCGTGTTCCAAAACCAGGCAGAGATAGACGCTTGGCGTGCTACGGGTGACGGCTTCGCGCAAAGCAACCCCAGGCCGGGCGACTTGATATATGTGGACCGCAACCATGACGGCAAGATTAACGAGGAAGATAAGACGATGATTGGTGACCCGAACCCCGATTACCGCTTGGGTTTCAGCTTCAACATGGCTTACAAAGGCTTTGACTTGTCGGTAACTACGCAAGGCGCTTTCGGGCAGCAGTTGTTCTATGGCTATCGTGGCAATACGACCGATGCTTTGGACCACTGGCGTGGCGAGGGTACGTCGGACCGCTTCCCACGGAGTGGCACGGGGGCTACGCTCACGGGGAATGTCAGCGATATCGATATAGAGAACGGCAGCTACCTGAGGATACAGAATGTGACGTTTGGATATGACTTCAAAAAGCTGTTCCCACGGATGCCTTTGTCGCAGGCACGCATCTATGTGTCGGCACAGAATCTCTTCACGTTCACCAAGTATCCGGGCATGGACCCCGAGGTAGGATACGGCGGCGGAGATTACCAGACGAATAGCAGCAATGCTTGGGTATCGGGCATCGATGTGGGCTCTTATCCGGCAGCCCGCACGTTCTTGGTAGGTGTTAATCTTAAATATTAATCTTGTTATAGACTACGAATATGAAGGTAAGAAAATACATATATACGGCAGCCGCATTGGCTACATTGGCTTTGGGCGGCTGCGAAGACATGTTGGACACGGAAAATTACACGCAGTCCAACACGGCCAACTATCCGGCTACGTTTGAGGATGCGGAAATGTTGCTGACGAGTGTTTATGCCAATCTTAACCATATGTCGGCACAACCACAGTCTTCTTTCTACATGACGGTGGAGATTGCTGGCGATGACACGTTTGGCGGTGGTGGCGGTGCGGGCAGTAATCAGGCTTGGGACCACATCATGGTGTTCAACGATACGGAGTTTGACTTCTGCTGGAAGATGCACTACAGGGGTATCTTTAATGCCAATACGGCTATCGAGGGCTTGCTGGGCATGCAGGATGGGGTAGAAGATACCGAACGTTTCAACCAGATGTTGGGCGAGGCCTACTTTATGCGGGCTTACTACTACTACCAGCTGGCCGTGCTGTTCGGGCCGGTGCCTTTGATTACCTCTACTACGCAAGAGGTGAACCAGCCGAGGGCGGAAGCCAACGTGCTGTATGCGCAGATAGCTTCTGACCTGAAAGCCGGCATCGAGTTGATGAGCAGCAAGCGCTATGATGCCTATGTAGAAGGCGGACATGCCACGAAGTGGGCAGCCGAGGCGTTGATGGCACGCGTGTTCTTGTTCTACACGGGCTTTTATCAGCAGGAAAGCCTGCCGCTGGCCGACGGAGGGACTGTAGCGAAAGCAGAAGTCGTTTCTTGGCTGGAAGACTGCATCAATAACTCGGGACACGACCTGGTGGGCGACTTCCGCAACCTGTGGGCTTACACCAACGAGTACACGGTAGACGACTACGACTACACGAAAGGCGTGACCGGCGTGGACGGGCAACCGCTGCTTTGGGCAGGCAATGGCAACAAGGAAGAAGTGTTTGCCATCAAGTACTGCAACTTCTGCGGCTATACCTTCGAGAACCAGCAGGGATATAGCAACTTCTATGTACCCTACTTCGGTTTCTATAACGTGTCGCTCGATGAGAATACCTTCCCCTACGGCATGGGCAATGGCTGGGGTACTGTGGCTCCCAACCTTTGGGAAGAATGGGAGGCCAGTGAGCCTAATGACTTGCGGCGTTCGGCTTCCATATTGCGCATGGAGGATGAATACGACATGTCGATATGGCCTTCCGGCGACATGACCGGACAATGGGAAGATACGGGCTTGCGGTGCAAGAAGATGATGCCTGTGCTGGCATACGAAGCCTTTGAGCGCCAAGGCACGTGGGCCAACAGCATCTTCTGGGCAGCCGACCCCAACTTTGACACGGCCAACAACTATGGCATTACCAACTGGGGAGCGCACTTCCAGGACCTGATTATCATCCGCTTTGCCGACGTGCTGCTGATGCACAGCGAACTGACGGGCGATGCTTCGGGCATGAACCGCGTGCGTCAGCGTGCAGGCCTGCCTGCCGTGGGTTACAGCCTGGAGGCCTTGCAGCGTGAGCGCCGCCATGAGCTTTGCTTCGAGGGTGTGCGTTGGATGGACATCCGCCGTTGGCGCATTGCTCCGGAGGCTTTGTCTGCACAGAATGGGGCGGCAATGAACAACGTGGGCCGCGACGTGGTGATGCGCGACGGGCGTTATGCCGCACGCTACGAGGCTACGGACGGCTTCTTCCCCATCCCCTTGGCACAGATACAGCTGTCGAACGGCGTGCTGGTGCAGAACAAAGGCTGGGATGGCACGGACGCCCGCTATACCAATTGGGATTTTGAATAACAAATTAATGAATAGAGAAGATTATGAAATTCATACAATACATGACGTTGGGCGCACTGGCCTTGCTGGGTGCTTGCAGCCCTATTGAAGATGACGATACGCACGGCTTGGCGGACATTGCCGCCGACCGGCTGGAGATTACGGCAACCCCCGTGGTGGAGAACGGCGTGAACAGCAATAAGATTGTGGTGGAAAACCATTCGGCAGTGTTGTCGGAATGGACGCTGGAGCAACTGGCCTCGACTGCCGAGGTGTCTACCAGCGCACACGACACGTTGATAGCCTCCAGGCTGGGGAGCAATGAGGTGAAGTTTCGCGGCTTCAACCCCTCTACGGGCAACTATGTGGAGGCTACCTTGCCGGTGCAGGTAGATGCCATTACACAAGTGCCTGCCGACCTTGCCACCCGCCTGTGCATCGGCCAGGAAGGCGGAGCCACGGGCTTCGGCACGGAACTGGACGTGGACAAGATAGAGGTGATTGTGGAACGGGATGCCAACGGGCTGACCGGCAACCGCGTGACCTTGCGCAACCCCAACCCCGTGCTGACGGAGTGGAACTTTGCCGGCGAGACCTCGGACAAGAACGTGGCTACGCTCTACGTGTTCAGCCTGGGCGAAATGCCGCTTTCCGCCACCTTCACGAAGGCCGATGGCACGGTAGTGGAGCATACGTTTGACCCCATCGAGGTGCAGACCTATACCTATAAGCCTGACTTCCTGGTGAACCTTACCGGCGAATCGGGCGAGCGCACCTGGACGTGGGTGGCTCCTCCGGTGCCCATGTATGGCCTGGGCGGCTATGGCAGCGATACGACGCCATCGTGGTTTGCCTTCGACTCAGCCACGCTGAGCGCACTGGCCGGAGCGCTGGGCCGTGGCGAGGAACTGACGGGCACCATGACCTTCAAGATTACCGGCGAGCTGGAGCTGAGCAGTGGCCGCAAGGGCACCTGGTCGTTCAACCTTGAGGAAGGCGTGGACGGCTGGTCCATCGGCAAGCTCTACACGCAGGATGTCTCCGTGCTGTATGGCTACACCTTTAGCGCTGTGACCTACACGCCCGGGGCCGAGGCCTTTGCCTACGACATTGTGGTAAGCCAGGATGGCAGCCTCACCTTGGCTGTACAAGACCCCGGGAATGCCGGCGCCGCCACCTTCTGGAGCTTCCAGGCGGTAGATTAAATCCATTAGTTTGAAAGAGGATAAAGATTGAATATTATTTGAGGTTTGAGGGATAACAAAAAGGCTCTTGGGTGGGTGAGTGCTGCCCAAGAGCCTTTCTCACGATTCATCAGAAACCTTTCTCACGATTCATCAGAAATCTTTCTGATAGTTCGTCAGAACCGTTCTGATAGTTCGTCAGAGCCAGCTCTGATAGTTCGTCAGAGCCAGCTCTTATAATTCATCAGAGCCAGCTCTTATAATTCATCAGAGCCAGCTTTTATAGCTTATGTATAAACTTGCTGAAGCAACCATGCCGGGATAGCGCATTTTATTGCGGCACACGATGGGCGGATGCCAATCTTTTTCTATATCTTTGTCCTCACCAACTAATACCTTTATTAAATAGAAGAACTTATGAATACCTTTTTATTGACATTGGCAGCTTTGGCCACCGCTTGGACTGCGGAGACCAACGAGATGGTGGTGCGCACCGACAAGCCGGGCGCGGAGATACAACCTACCATGTACGGCCTTTTCTTTGAAGACATCAATTATGCGGCCGACGGCGGTCTTTATGCCGAATTGGTGAAGAACCGTTCCTTCGAATTCCCGCAGACGCTGATGGGATGGAGCACCTTCGGCAACGTGTCGGTGCGCGACGACGGGCCGTTCAGTCGCAATCCGCATTACGTCCGTTTGGAGAATCCCGGCCACAAGGAAAGGCGCACGGGGCTGGAGAATGAGGGCTACTTCGGGGTGGCCTTCCGCCAGGGCGAAAGCTACCGGTTCTCCGTATGGGCGCGTGTCCCCTCGGGGCAATCCTCTAAGATAAAGGTGGAACTGATAGACCCCGATACCATGGAGGAAGAGCAGGCCATGGCTACGCAAACCATCGACATCAAGGGCTCCGGCTGGGCGAAATATACCGCCGTGCTGACCCCTAAGCAGACGGAGGCAAAGGGGCGCCTGCGCATCTTCCTCGACTCGCCCGAGGGGGTAGACCTGGAGCATGTGTCCCTCTTCCCCACAGATACCTGGATGGGGCATGAAAACGGCCTCCGCAAAGACTTGGCGCAGAAGCTGGCCGACTTGAAGCCGGGCGTGCTGCGCTTTCCCGGAGGCTGCATCGTGGAAGGCACCGACCTGGAGACGCGCTACCGGTGGAAGAATTCCGTTGGCCCGGTGGAAAACCGCCCGTTGAACGGCAACCGCTGGCAGCATTCCTTTACCTACCGCTTTTTCCCCGACTACTATCAAAGCTACGGGCTGGGCTACTATGAGTTCTTCCAGTTTGCCGAGGAGATAGGGGCGGAGCCTCTGCCCATTTTGAGTGTGGGTTTGGCTTGCCAATTTCAAAATACTGACCCTAAAGCCCATGTCCCGGTGGACAGTTTGCAGCCCTACATTCAAGATGCAATTGACTTGATAGAGTTTGCCAACGGCGACCCCTCTACTCCTTGGGGTAAAGTGCGGGCAGAGATGGGGCATCCGGAACCTTTTGGCATGAAGTACATAGGCATCGGCAATGAGCAATGGGGACCGGAGTATGTGGAGCGGCTGAAGCCTTTCGTCAAGGCCTTGCGCCAGGCTCACCCTGAAATTCAGATTGTAGGCTCGGCAGGGCCTTCGCCGGACTGGATGAAGGCGGAGTTCGACTACTTGTGGACAGAGATGAAAAAACTGAAAGTCGACTTGGTGGACGAGCATTATTACAGCCCGGAGTCTTGGCTTCTTTCCCAAGCAGGGCGCTATGATAAGTACGACCGTAAAGGCCCGAAGGTGTTTGCCGGCGAGTATGCCTGCCATGCGGTGGGGAAGAAGTGGAACCACTTCAACGCCTCGCTGGTAGAAGCCGCCTTCATGACGGGATTGGAACGGAATGCCGACATCGTGCACATGGCTACCTACGCCCCCTTACTGGCTCATGTGGAAGGCTGGCAATGGCGCCCCGACCTCATTTGGTTCGACAACCTGCGGTCCGTGGGCTCTGCCAGCTACTATGTGCAGCAGCTTTACAGCCTCTATAAAGGCACGCATGTATTGCCCCTGACCATGGACGGCAAGGCCGTCACCGGCGCCAAAGGGCAGAACGGACTCTATGCCAGCGCGGTGTACGACAAGGGTAAAGGAGAATACATCGTGAAGGTGGCCAATACGAGCGGCCAGGCACAGCATCTGGGCATAGCCTTCGACGGATTGAAGAAACGCGAGGCGTTGGCTGAAGGGCGTGTAGTCATGCTCTCGTGTGATGACCTTGATGCGGATAATTCGTTGGAAAACCCGGAAAGGATTGTGCCGGTAGAAAATACATTGAATGTGGGCGGGCAACGGCTGGATGTAGAGCTGCCTGCCAAAAGTTTTGCAGTATATATCTTGAAAAAAAGTTTGAAGGAATAGTTTTATGAAACCAATAATGTTTTTAATGAGTGCAATGATGATGGGTGGTGCACTGTGTTGCACATCGTGCCAGGATGCTCCCGCCAAGTTCCAATGGGAGGCTAAAGAGCAGCCTTTGTCCAATGCAGAGGTTGAGCAGAAAGTCAATGCGTTGTACGACAAAATGAGTCAGCCCGAGCGTATAGCCCAACTTCACGGCATGTATGTGACCGAGTTGTTTGACGATATCGGGCGCCTGGATACGGCGAAGTGCCGAGAGAAGATTCCCAACGGAGTAGGGCACTTTTCGCAATATGGAAGTACGCAGGAAATCTCTCCCGACAGCCTGCGGAACCAAGTGGCGCAGGTGCAGGCCTGGCTGATGGAGCATACGCCCAACGGTATTCCGGCCTTGTTTCACGAAGAAGTCATTTCGGGCATCGCCACGCTCGGGGCCACTGTCTATCCGCAACAGATAGGGCTGGCCTGTTCGTTCAACCCCGAACTGGCCATGGAAAAGACCCGGCAGACGGCTCGTGACATGCGCAAAATAGGCGGAATGCTTGCCTTGTCGCCCATGGTGGACGTGGTGCGCAACCCTTATTTCAACCGCCTGGAAGAATCGTATGGGGAAGATGCTTACCTGTCCGCCGCTATGGGCACGGCTTTTGTGAAAGGCTTGCAGGACGGCGGATTGGAGCAAGGCATAGCCGCATGCAGCAAGCACTTCCTGGGATATGGCGGCGGAGCCGAATCGCCGGAGAAGGAGCTGATGGAAGAAATCCTGCTGCCCCACGAGGCAATGATACGTATTGCCGGGAGCAAGGTGGTGATGACGGGCTATCATTCTTTCCACGGCATCAAGGCGGTAGCCAATGCCGAACTGCAACAAGGCATTTTACGCGATTACTTGGGGTTTGACGGCGTAATGGTGAGCGACTATGGCTCCGTCGGACAAATAGACTCGGAGACAGACGCCCTGCACAAGGCGGCTGCTGCCCTCAATGCGGGCAATGACGTGGAGTTTCAGAGTGGCGTCAACTATCCGCACCTGCAAGAAACCATCGATAAAGGACTTGTCAGCCAGGAGACATTTGAGAAGGCCGTGAAGCGTGTGCTTACGCTGAAAGCCCGCCTTGGCCTGCTGGATGAACAACCGGTGCTTTATCAAGAGGGAAACATTGTTTTTGATACGCCGGAAGAGCGGGAAACGGCTTATCGCCTGGCCTCCCAGTCGGTAGTGTTGCTCAAGAACGACGGCATTCTGCCTTTGTCCGCCCCGAAGAGAATAGCGCTTACCGGTCCTAATGCCAATACCATGTGGGCTATGCTGGGCGACTATACTTATCAGGGCATGTCGATGTTCTGGCATCGTCGTAACCCCAGTGACCAGTGTCCTAAGATAGTGTCTTTGAAGGAAGGAATGGAGGCCAAGTTACCCGAAGGCTCAACCTTGGCCTATACCCGGGGATGCGACTGGACGGAAAAGACTGAAACGACCATTGCTGACGGTGGGGATGAACGGGCCATGATATTACGTTACTTCATGAACCGGCGTATTGAAACGGGTGAGGAAATCGACCGGGAGAAAGCTCTTGAGCAGGCCGCGCAGAGCGACGTGATTGTGGCGGCTGTAGGCGAGAATACCTTGCTTTGTGGTGAAAACCGCGACCGGGGCAGCCTCAGACTACCGGGAAAGCAGGAAGAGTTTGTTAGGCAACTGATTGCTACCGGGAAGCCTGTCGTATTGATAATCTTTGGCGGGCGGGCACAAGTCATTGGAGACTTGGCAGAACAATGCGCAGCGGTGATACAAGCTTGGTATCCGGGTGAAGAAGGCGGAAATGCCCTGGCTGATATTCTGTATGGCCATATCAGTCCTTCCGGCAAGTTGAGTGTCAGCTATCCCAATGTGGAACTGAATGAAAACATCTGTTACAATTATTCCTGTGAGCCGGATAAGCGGATAGCTTACCCCTTTGGTTTCGGGTTGAGTTACAATGAATACAGCTACAGCAATCTGGCGGTTGAGAAAACGGTAGCTACTTCCGGTGACGCTATCCGGGTGTCTTTTGATGTCTCGAACTTAGGCAAGTATGCTTCAGAAGAGATTGTGCAATTGTATGTATCGCCCACTACGGAAGCCCAGCCGCTGAAACCCATCCGTCTGCAAGGCTTCGGACGGGTGCATCTGGAACCCGGGCAAACGGCTACTGTGGAATTCCTGATGTCGCCGCAGCAGTTTGGCTATTATAATGCGGGTAAATGGACGGTGGACAGCGGCGACTACCAAATAAAAGTGGGTGCATCGTCTGCGGATATCCGGTTGTCGGACACCATTACATTGACGGGCGATAGCTATTCACTTCCTCTCCGCACGGTATACTTCTCAGAAATGCAGCCTCTGCATGCAGAGTGATTTCGGGTAGATAAAGTAGACGTAGCCGCACAGGTGTTTTCAGAAGCTCCTTGTGCGGCTTTATTTTTTATTCCAAATCTCTAATGACCGATTTGGGTTTATTCTTCTTTGCAGGAGAAGTAGTCGAAGGCAGCCCAAGTGGATTCGTATACGCCGTCTTGGGCAAAGAGCCCGGCTACGGCGCCGGTAAAGCCTCCGGTGTAGTCGTCGGACAGCTTGCCGAAGTCGAGCACGGGGCCGATGGGCGTCCATTCCTTCCCGTCTGTCGAGTAATAGAATTGCAATTTTCCGTAGTCAATGGCTGCCCTCATCCATACGTCCGCTGTCGGTACAGGGATGCGTTCGGACAGGTACTCCAGGTAGGTTTTGTCGGCTCCTGTCAGTTCCAGCACGAGGCCTTTCTGCTCGTCGTGTGTCAGTCCCAGGGCATAGAAGTGCGTGGTGTTGTAGTAGAGACACAGGCCGGCGCTTTGGCGGTAGTGGACGGGACGGAAAGTCAGGCGGGTCTCAAAGCTTTGGTTGAATGCCGTGACGCGCTGTGCCAGCAGGCTTTGGTGGTACAGGCAGCCCAAGGCTTCGCGCCCCCGCAGGTGTAGTTTACCTTCTTTCAACTTAATCCAGCTGGGCAGGAAGGGTTCTCTTGTGGTAATGTATTTGTCGGCCAGGGTTGTGCCGGAGAAGTCGTCGCATGCCGCCGTGGGGGGCTGGGGCGTGTTGCTGCAACTTTGTGCAGGGCGGGCGACGGCGGGCACGGGCAAAGTGCCGCCCCCCGCCAGTTGAGGCCATCCGTCTTTCCATTCCACCTTCTGGAGGTAGGTTTCGCGTCCTAAGGGGCAATGGCCTTGCTTGGTCAGCGGGCGCGAGGCCAGGTGGGTGGTGTACCATTCACCGCCGGGGGTGGAGAACATGGTGCCGTGGCCGGCTTTCTGTACGGGCCACTCAGGGTTGTCTTTTGCCGTGTAGAAGATGTGCGGTGCCCTTTCGTAAGGCCCGTAGATGTTGCGCGAGCGTGCCACGGCCTCGTAGTGCCCGTAGCCGGTGCCGCCTTCTGCCGTAAACAAATAGTAGTAGCCGTCTTTTTTCAGCAACTTGGGGCCTTCGGCAGACTGCTTGCCCCACCCGGAGTAGATGAAGCGGGGCTGGCCGATGGGCTTCAGCGTCTTCATGTCCAGCTCGTGGATGCCGATGCCCGGCGAAGAGGGATGCCCCTTCCGGTGGTCAAAGATGCGTACCACGATATAGCCTTTCCCGTTTTCGTCAATGAATAGGGAAGGGTCGAAACCTAAAGAATTAATGTAAGTAGGCTCTGACCAAGGCCCTGCGGGATTGGTGGCCGTGACTATATAGTTGGGATAGCCCTTGCTGCTCCACTGTAGGCCAGGATGCACGATGGTGTAGGTGACGTAAAACAGCCCGTCGTGCCACGTGATGGAGGGGGCGTATACGCCTTCGGCATCGGGGATGCCGGTGAGGTCGAGCTGGCTTTTGCGGGTCAGCACATTGCCTATCTGTTCCCAGTGCTCCAAGTCGGTGGAGTGGTAGATGGGAATGCCCGGAAACCACTCGAAAGTGGAGGTCACGATGTAGTAGTCGCCTTGTACCCTGACGATGCAGGGGTCGGGGTGGAAACCGGGGATGATGGGGTTCTGTATGGGTTGCGCACTCCCGGTGAATATTGCCATCCATAGGCAGATGAAATATGTTAAGATGCGGTGATAATAGTTCTTACTCATAGTGTCCTTGAATCTATGTAGTTAATGCTTATTCTGATAACGGTAGCCAATCCGTAAACTTGTAATCTTTGTCGAGTATTAAAGCTATAACAGGGATGGCCTCTTCTTCTTTTAAAGGAGATACATTGATATTCCAAACATTGGCATTGGCTTCAAACTTTAAGTCTGTTCCGGTGGATAAATGTTGGACATCCTTTAAGCGATAGCCTTTCAGGGCTGCGATTTCGAGGTCGTCGGGAACATTGCGCAGGTGTAGGTAGATGACGTTGCCGGCGTAAGTGCTACCGATGTTATCGGTTTGTTTGTAGGGACCTCCTTTGGTTTTGTAGACGGCTTTTTCGTTTCGGGCAACCCATTGCGAAAACTCATGCAGTCGTGCCACCTGTTCAGCAGGCATCGAGCCATCGGGTTTAGGGCCTATGTTGACCAGCAGGTTGCCGTTGCCGCATAGGGTTTTGCTGAACATGTTTAACAGTTCCTCGCAAGTCAACATCTTGGCATTTGGCTCGTAGGCATATACAGGGTAGGTGACACTTGTACAGGCTTCCCAAGGGAATGCCGGGCCTTCTGTTGTCTTGGCTTCCATGGAGAAATAGTCGCCCGAAGCCCCATCTGTCCAAAACGTCTCTTGTCCGTCAGCCCCCCGGGTAATGGATAAGCGGGTGGAGAGTATATGCTTATCTACTGATTTGACGAAACGGTATAGTTCTCTGCCTTCTTGGGGACCCCATACCGGGTCTAACCAGTGCCCGTCGAACCACAGGATGTCGGGGTTATAACGGGTGATTAATTCTTTTGTTTGGTTGTGGACAAATTGGACGAAGTCCTCTTTTCCAAATCGGGGTGTCTCGACTTCTTGCCCTAATTCGGGCATGCGCTTCCAGCCGCAGTAGTCAATGTCTGCAATGGAGTAATAGATGCCGAAGAGCAGCCCTTGTTTGCGGCATTCATCGCCCAACTCTTTCAGGATATCTCTCTTGAAGGGGATGCGGTCTATGTCGAACACGGAGTAACTGCTCGGCCAGATGCAGAAGCCGTCATGATGCTTGGAGATGACCACCATGTATTTACAACCGCCTTTGACAGCTACGTCTACAATCTCTTTGGCATTGAAGTTCACAGGATTCCAGTGCAGGGTAATGGAGTCGGCCTGGGTTTTCGTCTTTCCCCGGCCGATGTTCCATGAGTCGCCTGTGCCGGGCGAATGGCAAGCCATCCAGTGGACAAACAGGCCTAATTTGGCATCTTGGAATTGTTCAAGCAACTTCATGTCGCTCATGGGATTTACTAGCGTTACTTGTGAGGCAAGTTGTAAATGCAAGCTTGATAAAATCAGGTAGATGAAAAAAACTTTGTATAATTTGTACATAATATTTTTGCGTTTTCCGGGTTAGAAGAATGGGAATTTTATTGATGTTTGTTTGCCTAAGACATGGATTGGCGCGGATATCCGGTGAAATGTTATGCCTTTTATTGCGCCAATCCATGCTTGGTCATCCTGATTTTACCAGTTGGGGTTTTGTGTTAAGTTGGAGTTCAGGTCTATTTCTTTTTGCGGAATAGGCTGCAGGTAGTGTTTCTCCGGGTTGAAGAAGCGGGTTTCCACATAGCGGCGGGCTACTCCGTCTACGGTGACGGTACGGTCGGTGGCACCAACGCCGTCCAGGCGCATATAGGCTCCGTAAACATCACCCTCCAAGCCAACACCGTCCGCTACAGCATTTTTCTCGGCCAAGCGCCAGCGCAGCAGGTCAAAGTAGCGTATGCCTTCATTGGCCAGTTCTACGCGGCGTTCGTTGCGCACCAGGTCGATGAGGTCTTCTTGGGTGTTGTAGTTCTCCTCATGCACTCGTCCGCACTGGGCACGGTCGCGCAGCTGGTTGACGATGCCGATGATGTCGGCTTTCTTGTTGGTACCTTCCAGTTCTGCCAGGGCTTCGGCCTTGATGAGCAGCACTTCGGCATAGCGCATCAGGATGATGTCGTTGGTGCAGTCCGTGATGTTGGTCATGGCGTAAGGCGACCAGTCTACGTACTTTTTCCACATATATCCCGTAGGCGAAGGTTCTTTGGCATTGTACTGTTGGTCGGGGATGGTGCTGGCATCCTCGGGGTCATACAGGGTCTCTTGCACAGTGCCGGTTGCGGCATCCAGGTATTTCATCTGCATGGTGGGACACAGAATGGATTGTAGCAGGCGCGGGTCGCGATCCTTGTAAGGGTCGGCCGGATTGTAGGTTGAGCCTGCTTCATGGATGAGGCGTCCGTCGGCCATGGGGTAAGCATCCACTATGGAGCCTGTGGGCGTAATGGCCCGCAGTGCATCGCCGCCCGACATACCTTTCAGGAAGAATGCCTGATTGGAATAATGCCCGGTGGCAATGCTGCCGCTGCTCTGTGCACGCACAATGGACAGGATGATTTCAGGAGCATCTTCCGCCTCGCCGGAGAATAGGTTGATGTAAGGTGTCTCGCCTTCTGTGTACAACGAGTATTGCCCAATCAGTCCTTCTACTACTTTCAGTGCTTCGCTGTGGTTATTTTGCATTTGGTAGATGCGGGCTTTCAGCAACTGACAGGCACCCCAGCTGATGCGTCCTTTTTCCTGGTTTACTCCTTGCAGTACGGCAGAGGCTTCGTCCAGCCAGCCCAATATCGTGGAGAAAATCTCTGTAGATGGCGTACGAGTCAGCGCTTTGCTATCCTCAATGCTCAGAACCTTGGTGACCAGGGGTACGTCGCCGAAGAAAGATACCAAGCGGTAATAATCCCATGCCAGCAGGAATTTAGTTTCCGCCAATAAGCGTTGTTTTGTGTCTTCACTTATGTTGATAATCTTATCTGCATTGGCAAACACTTGGCAACATTTGCGTACACTGGAATAGTACATCCACCATAAATTCTGAGGCATGGTGCCATAGGCGTCTTGTGTTCCATTGGCGGCAAGTTTTACATCAGTATACCAACTGTCCCAAACAAGATATGAGTTGTCGGATAGCGCTTCGTCGAAGAAGATATTACCTTCATATACTATCGGGAAAGTGGAGGCATAGATGTCTGTGATAAACTTGGTCAGGTCGTTTTCCGACTGCCAAAAATTGCTGTCTGATACGCTGTCCTGTGGAGTTGCATCCAAGAAATCTTCGCAAGAAGAAAAAGATAGGACTGACAGCAGCAAAGCTATGCTAAAATATAGTTTCTTCATTTTTTTCAGTTTATATGGTTTTACAAAGTCATATTTACGCCAAACGAGTACACCGCCACATTGGGGAAGGATACGTTGTTGAGTGCGCTTTCTGGGTCAAATACGCGATACTTGGTGAACGTCAGCAAATTTTGTCCGGACAATGTGAGGCGGAGTTTTTCTATCTTTGCTTTGGGGAAGGAGAATGTGTAGCCAATCTGTAGGTTTTTAAGGCGCAGGTAGGAGGCATTCTGTACCCAATGGGAGAAGTTGTCGTAATTATGTCTCCACGAGCTTAAGATACGAGGATAATAAGCATCCGGGTTAGGATTCTTGGGATTGAAAGAGTCTGTATAATGTTCTTCCAAGGCAGACATTACACCCAATGGTTCGATGATATCACGTCCTAAGAAACCATCTCTTTTGCCTACACCTTGCAGGAAGCAGGAGAAGTCGAGATTTTTCCACGTTAAGCCCAGGTTGATGCCATAGGTAAAGCGGGGAATCTGGTTGCCTATCACGGTTTTGTCGTCTGAATTGATGACTCCATCTTTCTTGCGGTCTTTAATGATGAGGTCTCCAATGCCCCAATTAGGGTTATAAGTTTGCATCAGGTCTTTGTATTGGTTGTATTGTTCCTCGTTCTGGCAAATACCTATGGTTTCCCAGCCGAACAGGGCATCCAATGGCTGGCCTTCAATGCGCGCTGTCAGGCTGGAGCTGGGTGATTGGTAACCATTCAGGTCTGTGACCTTGTTCTTTACGTCGGACAGGTTAAAACCAATGCTGTAAGAGAAGTCTTCACCTATTTGGTCGCGCCAGTTCAGGGTGATTTCCCAGCCTTTGTTTTCCATGGAGCCTGCATTCTGCATGGAAGGCACGATGCCCAGTGTGGCAGGTTCCTCCAAAGACAGCAGGATGTCATCCGTAATCTTCTTGTACCAGTCAAAGGTGACGTTCAGTCGGTTGTCCAGTAGGGCGAAGTCGAGTCCGACGTTCCAATTGGTAGCTGTTTCCCATGTAATCAGCGGATTACCCATCACTGTTTCTGTATATCCGGAAGCGATGCTGTTGCCAAACATCCAAGCGTTGCCTGCCCCGTAGGTGGAGACGCTTAAATAGTTGTCTATTTCTTGGTTACCCAACTGTCCCCAAGAGGCTCTCAACTTCAGGTTGGGGATGTATTCCTTGAGGTTCCCAAAGAATTTTTCTTCTGAAATTCTCCAGCCCAAAGAGAAGGAGGGGAATACACCCCAGCGATGGCCGCGAGCAAATTTGGAAGAACCGTCGTAGCGTACGTTGGCCTCAAATAGGTATCTGTCGGCAAAGACGTAGTTTACACGTCCGAACAAGGAGGCTAAGGATGAATAGGTGGAATTGCCTTCGGCATAAGATGTGTTGGGGTCGCCCGCATTGATTTCACTGAAATCGTTGTTGGGGAAATCCTGGCGTGAACCTGTGGTATATTTGTATTTGTGGGTTTCAGCTGAAGCACCGGCCAATACAGTCAGGGCATGCTTCCCGAATGTCTTGTCGAAAGTGGCGGTCACGGAGGCTGTCATGTTGTTGTACTGTTCCCATTTGTCGGTCTGCTTGTTGCGTGCCACAAACTGGTTGCTGGCTTGCCCGGCGGGTTCAAAGGCATCGTAAAGCACCGTTTTTTGGAATGTCTTGTCGTTGTAGGTATTTGATTCATAACCGAAAATACCTTTTATGTTCAGGCAATCCAAAAGGTTCAGCTCTGGGGTAAGTAGCATAGATATCTTGCTCCCTTTGTTGTAATGCATGCCATAGTCATCCGAAGCCATCCGTACAGGATTGGTAGGTGTGGAGTGGAAAGACCATGTGCCGTCCGAGAATTTCACCGGCATATATGGCAAAGCTCTTGGTACCTTATAATAGGCGGCGGTTGCTCCTGCTGCAGACTCGCTGCTGATGTCGTTGATGTAAGCCAGATTCATACCAACCTTAAACCAAGACGTTAAGTCGGTAGTTGTATTAATGCGGGCATTGTATCGCTTGTAAGAGGAGAAAATGACGCCATTTTGGTATGTGTAGCCTAAAGAACCTATATAAGACGTCTTCTCGCCCCCGCCTTGAACCGTTACATTGTGGCTGTGCTGTACTGCCGGGTGTAGAATTTCATCAAACCAGTCGGTACTGCCTTCCAACACATCTGGGTCTCCGCCGGCCTTCATGCGGTCAATGCGGTCTTGCGGGAACAGTGTGGACGATTTGCCCTCGTTTTCCATCGATTGATTATACAACTCAGCATATTGCCATGATTTTGCCATCTTGGGCACGCGGGTAGCTCTTTGTATGCCTACATTGCCCGAATAGTTGATGGACACTTTTCCTTTCTTTCCTTGTTTGGTGGTAATCAGGATGACGCCATTGGCAGCACGCGAGCCGTAAATGGCGGCCGAAGCAGCATCTTTCAGTACAGAGATGCTCTCCACATCGCTGGGCATCACGTCTTCCATATTCATGGCTACGCCGTCTACCAATACCAGCGGGTCGGCATCACCCCATGTGCCAACGCCACGGATACGTACAGATGTACTGTTCCTACCCGGTTGTCCGGAGGTTTGGGTAATTGTCATACCGGCAGCCTCACCTGTCAGTGCTTCTTGCAGGGAAGTCACAGGTTTTCCTGCAATTTTATCGGACTTGACTGTTTCTACCGAACCGGTGAGGTTCACTTTTTTCTGCGTGCCGTAGCCCACTACGACTACTTCATCCAGGGCTTTACTGTCTTCTTGTAGCACGACGTTTATATTGTTCTTTCCTTGCACACGAACATTGTGCGTTTTGTAGCCGATGTAACTGATGGTCAGCATAACATTATCATCCGATACTTCCAGTGAAAAATTGCCGTCAATGTCTGTGATGGTTCCCATGGAAGTCCCCTCTATAACTACCGAGGCTCCGATGACCGGTTCTCGTGAGGCATCCACTACACGCCCGGTTACTTTACGTGGTTGCCCTTCTTTGTCGATAGCCTTATAGACAGAAATGCGCTTGCCGTCTACCTTGTAATCTATTCCTTGGTTATCGAAGAGCATTCCCAAAATTTCGGCAACACTTTTATCTTGGGCGTTGAGGCTTACCTTACGGTTTGTATCCACATCATTTCTGCGAATAAGGAATGAATAGTCCGTCTTTTGTTCGATTTCCTTAAAGATTTCGCCCAAAGGCACGTTTGTCCGCTGGATGCTGATGCGTATCTCTTGCAAAGGAGAGGCCGTAGCTGGCGCAATTGCCAGAAAGAGGACTAAAAAGAATAAAGTGACAAACTTTGCAGGCAAGAAACTGCCTCCGGAATAGTTAAATATGTCTACTATTCCGTTGTAGTAACGTTGTTTTTTCATACATTTGTAGTGATTTAAAGATTTTCGTAAGCGATAACTTGAAGTCAGGTGCGGAGGAATATGCCCCAACATATTTCTCCGCTTTTTACTTTATGTACATTTATTCATGGCATTTGTTTTTTAAGGGTTAATACTCTGTGTGTTTTACCAATTCTCTTTTTATCTGTCGGTCAAGACAATGACATTGCCTTTCCGGCTTCTGCTGTATTTGTTGTCGACATCAATGTAGTCCAAAATTTCTTCTACCGAAAGCTTGGTGCTGATGCTTCCCGAGAATATCTCCTCTTCCATCTGCTTGCTTTGTATGTGGAACTTCACGTCATAGCGTCGCTCTACTTCTTTCAGTATTTCCGGGATGCGGGCGTTGACGAAGCTCAGTCTGCCGGTGGTCCATTGTGTTGTTTGCCAAACGTCTGCATGACTGAGGCTTATACCTTTGCTTTGTTTGTTGTAAGTAGCCTGCTCGCCCGGCTTCAAAGCAATGATTTTATTGGGATTGTCGAGTGCATAGACGTTGACTTCCCCCTCCAAAAGGCTAACTTTTATCTGGGTGTCTTCTTCATATCCCCGCACATTGAACGTGGTACCCAATACTTTTACGTCCAGTTCATTTGCATGGACGATGAAGGGTTTCTGCGGATTTTTTTCTACCTCAAAATAGCCTTCACCTTGCAGGTAGACTTCCCTTGTCTTGCCAGTTTGGAAGGAGGCGGCATATTGCAATGTGCTGCCTGAGTTTAAGCGGACAACTGTTCCGTCGGGCAATGTCAGTTTTGTCTGCGAGCCAAGGGGCACTTCCATGTGGCACAATGCTTTGTCTTGTAGCCAATCTGATGTATTGCGCTGGTAGATGTAGATGCTCAATGCTGAGATTCCAAGTGTGATGAGTGCAACGGCTGCCACCCGCGTAAAATTGTGCCATAGTCGCCGAACTATCTTTCTCTCCGGTTTCCCAAAACTTAGTGTAGCAGAAAGTTTTTTGTAGTTGTCCCATTTCTCCTGTTCAAAGCGGGTAGCAGAAGCATAGGCATGCGTCCTTGCCAGCTCTTTGAACCGTTTCCGATAGTACGAATCCGATTTCAGCAAGGCTAGTAACTCGTGCTCGCCTTCTTTCGTCAGCGTGCCCGATAGGTAATCTACCATGAGTTCGTCGAATGTTTTCTGCTTGTCTTCCATATTTCTTCCTGTCGTTTATAATAAATACACGTCGGGGAAGAAAACATTTAGAAAAAAACGCTTTTTTTTTATCCGCACGTGAAAAAGCGGGAAAGGGTGTCACAATCCCTCTTTCAATAAAAACAATAGTAAGATGCCTGCCGGATAGCCCAGGCGTTGCCTGATGTGATTCATGGCATTCATAATGTGCACCCGCACTGTGTTGACCGAGAGGGAAAGCTCTTGTGCAATCTCTTTGGGCGAGAGGTCGTGCCATAAGTACAGTTCGAACACGCGGCGGCATTTCTCTGGCAGCGATTGTACCGCCATGTCCACCTGCTGTCTCAGTTCTTCCACCTCCAGTAGTTGCAACGGGTCGTCATCGCTTTTGCAGAATTCTTCCCGGAAGTGCAGCAGTTCCTCTTGATATTCATCAAGCGCCTGTTCGCGTATGCGCAAGGCACGCAGGTAGTTGAGGCAGCGGTTTTGCACGCTCCGCACCAGATAGTTGTGTATGGGCCAGCCCAAGTGCCCGCGCTGGTTCCATAGGCTGGCAAACAGTTCGTTCACTACATCCTTTGCATCTTCCTCATCGAACACATACGTGGTGGCATAGGCGCACAAGTAGCTGAAGTAGCAGTCGTACAGCACGGCGAAAGCCTTTTCTTCCCCGGCGTTGATGCCATTTATTGTTTCTTCGCTTACTATTGTTTTCATGGTTTGGCCGATTCGGATTTAATTAAATAATGGTTTGTGCATTTGTTATCATTTTATTGCTATGCTTTTGAGTTCCTACGCAAATATAGTCATATCTGTGCGACAAGTCAAATCCATTGGCGGGAAATTGCTATTATTTAGATGTCGTTTACCTTAGTCTTCAGGCTCATGCTATTCATTATTTTGATATTTGCCGGACACGCGGGAATGTGCGGGTAAAGCGCACGGCACTTTCATCCACACTTGGGTATAAGGACCGTCATTGCCATTCCGGGTTGCCTAAGAGGCATTGATAGTTCATCCTTCATCCGCAGATGCCACGGACAGCAAGCTGGACAAGAACGGAAATGTAAACATATTAAAAATGCTGGATTCTCCTAGTAGAAATTTATAATTATTTACATGAAAAATCTTGATTATTCGCTTTTCCTTACAAAAATCGTTCCCGAAAACATTTATAATGGCTTATAATTCAATATATTAACGTAGCTGGCATAATCCATCTACGTACCACCTCCGACTCTCCTCCGATACAAGTCCGACTCAAGTCCGATAATCCATGGGCGTATTGGGTCGGAGGTGGAGCGTAGAAAATACGGACATGTCTGGGAGAAAATGAGGGGATGATAGCCTTTGAAATGAGTATTTCTGTAAATATTCCTTTTTTTATTAACCTTTTGAAGAAGGAACTTTAGAGCTTGTCATTTAAATTTTCCTCTTTAAGATTTTTATTCAGCCCCTTTTGAGCCTCTTTCCGGTCTATTTTTCAGAAATGCAGCCATCGCTTGTGAAGTAATTGCGTAAATTTCCGGTTAGCGGAATAAAAAAACAGCCGCATAGGTGTGTGAGTGCACTTATGCGGCTGCTATATTATGGGACTGTGCAGTCTGTATTCCTGTGGGTAGGGAGGGCGGTTACCGCAGTTTTTTGGCGAGCCATTCGGATGCCAACGAGGCGGCATAGGCAGTGTTTGTACTGAATCCGTGGTCTTCGCCCGGGATAAGGCGCAGGCTGCAGTGGCGCATTTCATGGTGGAAACGCTCGCCGTAGGTATAGGGCACTACGCGGTCGGCCATGCCGTGTATGACAAGCGCCGGCCCTTCGTATTTTGCTGCCGTTTCGTAGATGGGCAATTCAAGTGCTGTCTGGATGTAGTTCCGTCCCAATTTGTGGCCGGATGGCATGGCCACATATTCGGGCACGTGCCAAGGGTCGTAGGTGACGCCCATGGTATTCCCCCGCAGAGCATCATCGCGCAATACGGCTGCCGGAGCCATCAGTACTACGCTTTTTATTACGTCTTTACCAAGTTTGCCTGCTGTCATGGCGGCTACTACGCCTCCTTGCGAATGTCCGAGGAGGGAGATACTGGTCGTTTGAGGCAAGTTGCGTGTGGCGGCGATGATGCTCATCACATCTTCTATCTCATTGGGCACAGTCATGTTGATGAAGTCGCCTTCACTTTGCCCATGCCCGTTGAAGTCGAAGCGCAATACTCCTATTCCGGCTTTCAACAGCTTATCGGCGATGCTATCGAACAGTGGCCCGCCCATGTTGCCTGTGAAACCGTGACAAAGAACAACCATAGGACATTTTTCTCCTGCGTCCAGAGTCGGCAACTGTAATCGCGTGGCGAGCCGCCCCATGGCGCCTTTGACGTAAAACGTAGAATCGGTTTGACTCCATGCATTGATACAGAAAAGGGTTAATGTCAATGTTATGAGCATGTGTTTTAACCGCAGGGTGATTGGGGTGTGATACGTTAATTTCATTTCTTTATCCTCCTATTAATGTTTTTCTTGCATGCAAAGTTACTTGATGAAAAGGAATGGCGGATAACAATATGATAGAAAATATTGTTCTGTTCTACGTTTTTTAGGAGGAAGCAATCAGGTTTATGCCACCTGCTGAGGGTGTAAAGACGGGCAAATATGGAGATAGGAGCAGAAAAATGAAACTCGCCTGTGCTTGTTTCAAAAGAAAGTCGTATATTTGCACGCAATAAATTCTAATCGTACATAGCCCTATGTCATTTATTGCAGATAAGATTGTGATGGACGGATTGACGTACGACGACGTATTGTTGATCCCCGCTTATTCCGAAGTGCTCCCCAAAACTGTCGAGTTGACGACAAAGTTCTCAAGAAACATCGAGTTGAAAATACCTTTTGTGACGGCTGCCATGGATACGGTAACCGAGGCAAAGATGGCTATTGCCATTGCTCGCGAAGGCGGCATCGGCGTCATCCACAAAAACATGTCGATTGAAGAACAGGCGCGCCAAGTGGCCATTGTGAAGCGTGCGGAGAACGGTATGATTTACGACCCCATTACCATTAAGCGGGGGTCTACTGTGGCCGATGCTTTGGCGCTGATGGCCGAGTATAAGATAGGTGGTATTCCTGTTGTAGATGACGAAAAGTACCTGGTGGGTATCGTCACCAACCGCGACCTCCGTTTCGAGAAAGACCAAAATAAGCGTATTGACGAGGTGATGACGAAGGAGAACATCGTGACGACCAACCAGACTACAGACTTGGAAGCTGCGGCCCAAATTTTGCAAGAGCATAAGATTGAGAAACTGCCTGTGGTGGACAAGAACAACAAGCTGGTGGGCTTGATTACGTATAAAGACATCACCAAGGCAAAAGATAAACCCATGGCTTGCAAGGATGCGTTGGGCCGCTTGCGGGTGGCTGCCGGTGTAGGCGTTACGGCTGATACCCTCGACCGCATGCAGGCATTGGTAGACGCAGGTGCCGATGCCATTGTTATCGATACGGCTCACGGGCATTCCAAGTATGTGATAGAAAAATTGAAGGAGGCCAAAGCCCGCTTCCCGCAGATAGACATTGTAGTAGGTAACATTGCCACAGGCGAGGCCGCCAAGATGCTGGTGGAAGCCGGTGCGGATGCCGTGAAGGTTGGTATTGGTCCGGGCTCCATCTGTACAACCCGTGTGGTGGCAGGTGTAGGTGTGCCCCAATTGTCGGCCGTGTACGACGTGGCCAAGGCGTTGGAAGGCACGGGCATCCCCCTTATTGCCGATGGCGGTTTGCGCTATTCGGGTGACGTGGTCAAGGCGCTTGCCGCAGGCGGTTACAGCGTGATGATAGGCTCGCTGGTGGCCGGTACGGAAGAGTCGCCGGGCGACACCATTATATTCAACGGACGTAAGTTCAAGTCATACCGTGGCATGGGCTCGTTGGAGGCCATGGAGAACGGGTCGAAAGACCGATACTTCCAAGGTGGTGTGACGGATGTGAAGAAATTGGTGCCCGAAGGCATCTCGGCTCGTGTGCCCTACAAGGGAACGCTGTACGAGGTGATTTACCAATTGGTAGGCGGCTTACGCTCGGGCATGGGCTATTGCGGCGCAAAGAACATAGAACAGCTGCACAATGCCAAGTTCACCCGCATCACCAATGCCGGCGTGCTGGAAAGTCATCCGCACGATGTGGCTATCACCAGCGAGGCGCCCAACTATAGCCGTCCTGAATAAAACGCCTTGCCGGTGAAACGGAAAATATAGAAGAATGCCATGAGGGCGTGTCAAAATGCAGTGGTAACTGAATTCTCCTCCTCCTGGGAGGAGGGGAATCCGCGCTAAACCACGTTTTGACACGCTCTCGTGGTTTTCTTTTTCATGGTTTTCGATAAAGGAGTGATATGAAGAAGTGGAAGCATGTATGCTTAGGATTGGCTCTTTTGCTGGCGGTAGGTGATGCCTTTGCCCAGCAGTCTGTTGTGATGCGTGTGAATGGCCGTGAAGTGTCGTTGGGCGAATTTTACTTGGCTTACCGGTGCGATAGTCTACAGCAGGAGACGACGGGACTGGAAGTGAGCGACTTTGTGCCTCGCTTCGTCAATCGTAAACTGAGGGCAATGGCGGCCGAAGAGGCAGGCTTGGATACATTGACCGATTTTAAGGAGGCAATGGCCGGCTACCGGAAGCAGTTGGCCGAGGCTGTGTGGGCCAAAGAGGCGGTGGCGGAGGGCGAAGCACGCCGGCTTTACGACCGGATGTCCCGCATGCATCGCCCCGAGACCATTTGTGTGGAACACATCTTCAAGCGGCTTCCCCAAAATGTGCCTGGCACAGTGCTGTGTGAGGTGGAAGCCCGGATGGATACGATATATAATAGGCTGGTGCAAGAAGGGGGAGCTGGCTTTGAAGCTTATGTGCAGGAGTTTTCGGATGAGAAAGATACGTTTTGTGTACGTTCTTTGCAAATGCCGATAGAGTTTGAGGATACAGTTTGGGCTTTGCGGCCCGGTAGTTTTTCCCGTCCGTTTTTTACCCCCCAGGGCATTCATATCGTAAAGGTCGTTGCGCGGAAAGAAGTGGCTCCGTTTGAAAAGGTGAGGGAGCGGCTTGTGCTGGATAACTTCCGGAGGCAGGTGCAGACTTCTAAAGTACTTCCGGGTGGCTTGCTGAAACGGTTGGAACAGGCTTATCATTTTACACCGGATAAGAAGGGAATGAATGAACTGGTGCGCCGGGGCAATACAAAGCGGGTTTTGTTTACGCTGAATGGAAAGGCATATACAGGTGCTGAATTTTCTCTGTTTGCCTCTGCTTATCCAGGAGGAGTGAGGCAACAACTGGATGCATTTGTGGTGAAGTCATTGCTCGATTGTGAATATGCTTGCATGGAACAAAGGGGTATGACTTTCGGGTTGCAGATGCAAATGCACCGGGATAGTTTGTTGGCATGTGCCATCTATGATAAGGAAGTGACGCAAAAGGGAATATCGGATGAGGAAGCGTTGCAGAAATATTTCAAAGCACATCAGTCGGACTATTATTGGGATACTCCCCGCTACAAGGGAATCGTACTGCATTGTGTCAATAGGCGGACAGCCAAGCGAGTGAAAAAACTGCTGAGTCAAGTGCCTGTCAATGAATGGTTGGATGCTGTCAGGCTGGTCTTCAACGATGGAGAACGCCCGAAAGTACAGGCTGAACAGGGACTTTTTTCTTTGGGCGAGAATGCATTTGTGGACTACCATGTGTTTGGTGGCGTTAAGCCGGAAAGACTTCGGGATTTTCCTTACACCGCCTTGTTCGGAAAATTGATGAAAGGGCCGGATGATTATTGGGAAGTACGCGAGAGGCTTATTGCGGATTACCGGTTGTATTTGGAGGAGCAATGGCAAGCTGCTTTGTGTGCAAAAGGTAAGGTTGAAATAAACGAAGAGGTTTTAAAAACAGTTAATAATAGCCTTAGGTAATTATGGAAAGCCGTATCTTCGTAGTTCAAAAACAACGTAAATGTCAATTTAGGCGATGCGGATAGCATGTTTGGGGCTTTTGGTAATATTTCTTTGTGTGTCATGTCGTGAAAAACATGACCATGAGGGAAAGACTCCATTGGTGGAAGTCGGGGAAAATTTCCTTTACTTTGAAGATTTGCAAGGGGCGCTTCCGTCCGGTTTGTCAAAAGAGGATAGCGTTTTGTTTTCAGAACAATACATCCGTCATTGGATAGAAGAGACATTGCTTTACGATAAGGCTCAAGACAATATTTCGGACAACGAGACATTGGATAGGCAAGTGGCTAACTACCGGAAAGCGCTGGTGATGCATGCTTATCAACAGGCTTTGATAGATCAAAAACTTGCGAAAGAAATTTCCGAGGATGAGTTGCAGGCTTATTATCAGAATAATCCGGAACTGTTTAAAGTAGAACGTCCTCTGATAAAGGGATTATTCATAAAGGTTCCTCTTACGGCTCCCCGTTTGGCAGAAGTGCGGCATTGGTATAAGCAGGAAGAAGGGGAAGCTGTGGAAAAACTGGAAAAATACAGCCTGCAGCATGCTGTGAAGTACGAATACTTTTATGATCGCTGGATGCCGCTGGCCGAAATTATCGGTATGCTCCCGCTGCAAGGTTCGGATGCAGATGCTTATATAGAGAAACATCGGCAGGTGGAGTTGAAAGACACGGCATTCTATTATTTCTTGCATGTCAGTGATTATCGTGCTGTGGGCGATGTGGCTCCCTATGATTATGCCCGTAGGCAGGTTAAGGAAATGTTGTTCAACGTGAAACAAGTGCAATATCTTGAACAGGTTAAAGATGACCTGTACCAGCGGGCGGAAGAAAAGAACAGAATAAAAAAATATTATTAGAATATATATAGACAAACATGAGAAAGTTTATGAACTTTAAATCGGTTGTTTTAGGTGCTGCGATGCTTTTGGCAGGTTGTTCTGCTGCATACGGGCAAGACAATATTGTTGATGAAGTTGTTTGGGTGGTAGGCAACGAGGCTATCTTGAAGTCTGAAGTGGAAGAAGCCCGAATGAGTGCCATATATGAAGGACGTAAATTTGACCGCGACCCGTATTGCGTGATTCCTGAAGAAATAGCTGTGCAGAAGTTATTCCTCCACCAAGCGGAACTTGACAGTATCGAGGTTTCTGAAACTGAAGTGATACAACGTGTTGACTATATGACAAACATGTATATTGCCAACATTGGTTCGCGCGAGAAGATGGAAGAATATTTCAACAAGACTTCCAGCCAGATTCGTGAAACTTTGCGGGAGAATGCCCGTGAAGGCTTGCGGGTGCAGAAGATGCAGCAAGAGCTGGTGGGTGATGTCAAGGTGACACCGGCAGAAGTGCGCCGTTATTTCAAAGACTTGCCTATGGACAGCATTCCTTATATCCCGACGCAAGTAGAAGTGCAGATTATCACTCAAGAGCCTAAAATACCTTTGGAGGAAATTGAGAATGTGAAGCGCACCTTGCGTGAGTATACCGACCGTGTGAATAAAGGTGAAACCAGCTTCTCCACGTTGGCACGCATGTATTCGGAAGACCGTGCTTCGGCCATTAATGGTGGCGAGATGCCTTTCTACGGGCGTGGACAGTTGGACCCGGCTTTTGCCAATGTGGCTTTCAACCTGCAGGAACCCAATAAGATTTCTAAGATTGTGGAATCGGAATTCGGCTTCCACATCATCCAGTTGATAGAGAAGCGTGGTGAGCGCATCAAGGTGCGCCATATATTGTTGAAACCCCATATCCCCGAGGCCGCTTTGCAGGCTGCCAATGCCCGCCTGGACTCTATTGCCGATGATATTCGCAATAATAAGTTTACGTTTGAGGAGGCGGCCTCCGTGTTGTCGCAGGACAAGGATACGCGTAATAACCACGGCTTGCTGCCTAACCCTAACACCAATACCTCTAAGTTTGAGATGCAGGAACTTCCTCCAGAAATAGCCAAGGTGGTGGACAACATGAAGGTGGGTGAGATATCCGATGCCTTCACCATGATTCCACAGAAGACGGGCAAGGAGGTCTGTGTGATAGTAAAACTGAAAAGCCGAACCAACGGTCATAAGGCAACGATTACCGATGATTACCAGAACTTGAAGAACATTGTGCTCGAGAAGCGCCGTGCCGAGGTGCTGGACAAGTGGATACGCGAAAAGCAGAAACGCACTTATGTCCGCATCAAGGATGGCTGGAAGAACAATTGCGCCTTCAAGTATCCCGGTTGGATTAAAGATTGAGCACCTTGCGCTCCGCAAAGCTTTACCTGATATTGTATGCAAGAAAGGAATAGAAGATTTTATCTCGCAGGCAGGCATAAGGCACTATTGGTAGGTGTCCTGTGCCTGCTTGGCGTAGGTTTGCTTAGTGCGCGGGACAAGACAGCGGACGAGGAACCCGAGAGGAAAAAGACCCGCATCGACCTGCTCTTTGCCGAACGGGCGTGGACCGACCAGCAGGTGCTGCCCGACGTGCAGGTGCTTATCGGCTCCGTCAAGCTGAGGCACGACAGCATGTACATGTACTGCGACAGTGCACTGATTTATGAGAAAATAAACTCGGTGGAAGCTTTCGGTAATGTGCGCATGGAGCAGGGTGACACGCTGTTTATCTATGGTGACTACCTGTATTACGACGGTATGTCGCAGCTGGCCATGCTGCGCGAGCATGTCCGCCTGATAAACCGGACGGCGGAGCTGACTACCGACAGCTTGAACTACGACCGGGTATTCAACCTGGGCTACTACTTCACCGGCGGCACGCTGACCGATGAGGACAACGTGCTTACCTCCGTGTGGGGCGAATACAGTCCGGCTACCAAGCTGGCCGTGTTCAATCACGAGGTGGAGCTGACGAACCCCCAGTTTGTGCTGACCTCCGACACGTTGAAGTACAGCACGCTGACCAAAGTGGCCACCATCTTAGGCCCATCGGACATTGTGAGCGAGGAGAACCACATTTATTCCGAGCGCGGCATCTATGACACCAATACCGACCAGGCTGAGCTGCTGAACCGTTCCGTGCTGACCAATGGAGGCAGGAAGCTGACGGGCGACAGCCTCTTCTACGACCGTCGGGCCGGATACGGTGAGGCTTTCGACAATGTGCAGATGAATGACACCGTCAACCGCAACATGCTGACGGGCGACTATTGCTTCTACAATGAGCTGACGGAAAACGCCGTCGCTACCCGCCGTGCGGTGGCCGTGGACTATTCGCAAGGCGACAGCCTGTTCATGCACGCCGATACCCTGCGGCTGATAACTTTCAACCTGAATACCGACTCCGTTTACCGCGAGATGCGTGCCTACCACAAGGTGCGTGCCTACCGCACGGACGTGCAGGCCGTGTGCGACTCCATGGTGTACAACTCCAAGGATTCGTGCCTCACCATGTACACCGACCCCATCCTGTGGCAAGGTCCCCAGCAACTGCTTGGCGAGGAAATCAAGGTGTACATGAACGACAGCACCATCGACTGGGCACACATCATCAGCCAGGCGCTGGCCATAGAGCAGAAAGACAGCGTGCACTACAACCAAGTGTCCGGCAAGGAGATGATGGCCTACTTCCAAGAGGGCGAGATGCGCCGTGTGGAGGTCAATGGCAACGTGCTCGTCGTCTACTATCCGGTGGAGGAGCGGGACAGCTCGCTCATCGGCATGGACTACACGGAGGGCAGCTTCCTGCGCATGCTGCTTCGCGACCGGCGTATGGAGCGTGGCTCATTTATCGGGAAAGCCACGGGCACCATGTACCCCATGGACCAGATTCCGCCCGACAAGATGCGCCTGCCCGCCTTTGTGTGGTTCGACTACATCCGCCCGGTGGACAAGGAAGACATCTTCAACTGGCGGGGGAAACGGGCCGACCAAGTATTGCAGAAGTCCGACCGCAGGCCGGCCGCTTCACCAAGAGATATGCATATAGAACGAACTAAAAAGTAGCAAAACGACTATGGGAATGTTTACAATGCAAAAGCCGCGCGGTTTCCACCATAACTATATCTATGTGGACGAGCGCAAGGAGAAGCTTGACAAAATGAAGGAAGACGCCAAGCGCGAACTGGGCATGGCGCCGCCGAAGGAGTTCTCCCCCGAAGACATCCGGGGCAAAATCTTTGCCCAGACCAAGCATGTGCGCCGCCGCCGCGAGAGCGGGCGCAAACCCGCTAAACTGGGCATCCTCATCGGGGCCATCATATTGCTGATATGGCTGTGGCATGCCCTTTCCAACGGGATTATCTGACCCTCTTGCCGATTTTATATGGGCAGGGTGAAAAATCCAGGTGGGCGTCCTGTGCTACCCCGGTGGGCTTTCAAGACTATCCAGGTGGCTTTTCTAAACTATCTTTCCATTCTTTATTCTCAAGACAAAAGATTCAACATTTATGAGCGATATCATTCATTTGTTGCCCGATTCGGTGGCCAACCAGATTGCCGCCGGCGAGGTGATACAACGCCCCGCCTCCGTCGTCAAGGAACTGGTGGAAAATGCCGTGGATGCCGGCGCAAAGGAAATACATGTGCTGGTGACCGATGCCGGGAAGACCTGCATCCAGGTGATTGACGACGGCCGGGGCATGTCCGAAACCGATGCGCGCCTGGCCTTCGAGCGGCATGCCACGTCCAAGATACAGGCGGCGGCCGACCTCTTTGCCCTCCGCACCATGGGCTTCCGTGGCGAGGCTCTGGCCTCCATAGCCGCCGTGGCCGAGGTGGAGCTGAAGACCCGCCAGGCCGACGACGAGCTGGGCACGCGCCTGCTGCTGGCCGGCTCGCGGGTGGAGAGCCAGGAAGTCGTGTCGTGCCCCAAGGGCAGCAACTTCTCCGTCAAGAACCTGTTTTTCAACGTCCCCGCGCGCCGCAAGTTTCTCAAGGCCAACTCCACGGAGCTGAGCAACGTGCTGGCCGAGTTCGAGCGCATTGTGCTGGTCCACCCCGATGTCAGCTTCTACCTCTACAGCAACGACACCGAGCTGTTCAACCTGCCCGCCTCCCCCTTGCGGCAGCGCATCATGGCCGTTTTCGGCAAGAAGATGAACCAGCAGCTTCTCTCGCTGGAAGTGGAGACCTCCATGGTGAAAATCAGCGGCTACATTGCCAAGCCCGAAACCTCCCGCAAGAAGGGCCTGCGCCAGTACTTCTTCGTCAACGGCCGCTACATGCGCCACCCCTACTTCCACAAGGCGGTGATGGAGGCCTACGACCGCCTCATCCCCGTGGGCGAGCAGGTGTCCTACTTCATTTACTTCGACGTGGACCCCGCCAACATCGACGTCAACATCCATCCCACCAAGACCGAAATCAAGTTTGAGAACGAGCAAGCCATTTGGCAAATACTCTCGGCAGCAGTCAAGGAGACATTGGGGAAATCCAGTGCCGTGCCCTCTATTGATTTCGATACCGAAGACATGCCCGACATCCCCGCCTTCAATGCCGATGCCCCGTTGCATGCCCCCCAGTTGCATTACAATGCCGATTACAATCCGTTCAAGTCCTCGTCGGCCTCCTATGGCGGTGAGGGGTATTCCCGTCGTCCCATCGAGTGGGAGGCACTGTATTCCGGCGTGTCGAAAGCCAGCAAAATGAATACTCCCGCTCCCGATGAAGTGGATGCCGGGGAAGTATCCCATCCGGCTACTGGCAGCCAGGCACTCATCGGGCACGGAATGCCAGGCACCCGGCAAGAGCAAGGTGCCCAGCACTTTCAGTTCAAGGGAAGGTTTATCTTGACCTCTGTCAAGTCGGGATTGTTGGTGATAGACCAGCACCGTGCCCATGTCCGTGTGCTCTTCGACCGATACATGGCACAGATAGCCCAAAAGCAAGGTGTGTCGCAAGGCGTCCTGTTCCCCGAAATGATACAATTGCCGGCCTCCGAGGCTGCTGTGCTCGAGGCCATCCAGGACGACCTGTCTGCTGTAGGTTTCGAATTGTCTCCGCTGGGCGGCGGCAGCTATGCCATCAACGGTGTGCCTGCCGGCATTGAGGGACTGAATCCAGTAGAACTGGTACAGAGCATGCTCCATACGGCCATGGAGAAAGGGGGCGACGTAAAGGAGGAAGTACAGTCCATACTTGCCCTGACGCTAGCACGCGCCGCAGCCATTGTCTACGGCCAAGTGTTGAGCAGCGAGGAGATGGCCAACTTGGTAGACAGCCTTTTTGCCTGCCCATCGCCCAACTATACACCCGACGGTCACGTCGTGCTAGCCACCATCAAGGAGGAGGATATTGAGAAGCTCTTTACCCGCTGAGCGGGGTAAAAAGGAAGAAGAGGACGTATCAGAAAGTAACAGTAACTGAATTCATATTGCCCTGTCATTCTGAGCGCAAGCGAAGAATCTCCTAAAAGCGAAATAAGGAAGAGATCCTTCACTCTGTTCAGGATGGCAGGATAAAATGATAGTCAGCTTGCTTTCTGATACGCCCTCTTTTCCATTCTCGGCGGTGCCGGTTCCGTCTTTATGGTTTTTCCTGGAAGCGCTTGGCCTGTTCGGCAATCAGCTCGGCGTCGTCAAAGTAGTTTATCTTCATGGCGCGGCGCACCTCGTCCAAAGTCTGTGCGGCAGTTTCGCGTGCGTCATCACAACCTTTTTTCAGCATGGCATAGATGCCCGGAATGTCTTTTTCAAACTCCTTGCGGCGGTTGCGTATCGGTTCCAGCGTTTCCTGCATGATGGCATTCAGGAAGTTTTTCACCTTCACGTCTCCCAGACCGCCGCGTCGGTAGTGTGCTTTCAGTTCATCCAGATTAGGATAGTCGGGCAAGTAGCGTTCGAAGTGCTCGGGCCGGCAGAAGGCATCCAGGTAGGTAAACACCGTGTTGCCCTCAATCTTGCCGGGGTCTTGCACGCGCAGGTGGTCGGGGTCGGTGTACATGCCGCGTATTTTCTTCTGCACCTCGTCGGCAGTGTCACTCAGGTAGATGCAGTTGCCCAGGCTTTTGCTCATCTTGGCCTTGCCGTCGGTGCCGGGCAGGCGCAGGCAGGCGACGTTGTCGGGCAGCAGTATTTCCGGCTCTACCAGCGTCTCCCCATAGATGAAGTTGAAGCGGCGCACTATTTCGCGTGCCTGCTCCAGCATGGGTTCCTGGTCTTCGCCCACGGGCACGGTGGTCGCCTTAAAGGCGGTGATGTCTGCCGCCTGGCTGATGGGGTAGGTGAAGAAGCCCACAGGGATGCTTGCCTCGAAGTTGCGCATCTGTATCTCGGTCTTCACGGTGGGGTTGCGTTGCAGGCGGCTCACGGTCACCAGGTCCATGTAGTAGAAGGTCAGTTCGCATAGTTCGGGTATCTGCGACTGTATGAACAGGGTGGCTTTCGTGGGGTCGAGCCCGCAGGCCAAGTAGTCCAGTGCTACTTCTATCACGTTTTGGCGCACCTTTTCGGGGGTGTCCATGTTGTCGGTCAATGCTTGTGCGTCGGCAATGAAGACAAACAGCTTGTCATAGTCTCCGGCATTTTGCAGTTCCACGCGGCGGCGCAGCGAGCCCACGTAGTGTCCTATGTGCAGGCGTCCGGTGGGGCGGTCTCCGGTAAGGATGATTTTCTTCTTTTCCATATCTGTTATTACGTTTATTCTTGATTGCGGCACAAAAATACGGCTTTTTTCTGAATGCCGGGTATGGCGGCGGCACAGATTGAGCAAAAACGCACGGTTCTTTCATTTGCGCTTGGAGATAGCACCTCCCTCCAAGAGGTTGATGTGGAAAAAGAAATATTTACAAAAACGCCCATTTTAAAAGCCATCGTCTCCTTATTCCCTCCCGAACATGTCCGTATTTCCTACGGTCCACCTCCGACCCAATACGTCCATGGATTATCGGACTTGAGTCGGACTTGTATCGGAGGAGAGTCGGAGGTGGTACGTAGACGGGTTGTATATGTTCCGTCAATATATTGAATTATAGGCTGTTATGGATGCTTCTTGTGATATTTTTTTGTAATAAAAAATGAATAATTGGAATTTTTTATGTAAATATTTATGGATTTCCGTACGGAGAATGCGGGATTTTTAATATGTTTACATTTTCGCTCTTGTATGACTTGTCATCCGTGTCATCCATGTCATCTGCGGATGAAGAATGAACTGTGGATTTGCCAATAGCCTTTTATCTGAACACGGACGTAACATACCATCAAATAAAGAAAGAAATGTACTTCCGGCGAAAATAAATGCCTGTTTTGCCGTTGTAGCACAAAAAAAATCCATACCTTTGTATCGTTTTCTTATAGCTAATTGTGACGATAGAATACGAAGTACAATGATAGTGAAATTTTGCAAATGGGGGTAACGCAGGCATCTATTCCTAATATCCCCGGAACCGCGCCGTGCAGGTCGAAACCCAGACGCATGTATCCGGGACTTTTTGTATCTGTACCGGATGATTTTGGAATTATTACATGTACTATATGAGAAAAATTTTGAGAACATTATTGACCGTATGGCTGTCCCTTTTCCTGCTGCCGCTGTCGGCGCAGGAGAAGACGGATACGGTCTACACCTTCCGCTTCCAGCGCATCACCGATGCCCCCGTTACGGAACCTGCAGCCGTGAAGCCTGCGGCCTCATGGTATGCCGGCATTCAGGTCGGAATGCCTTTCGGCACAAGCGCGATGAGCAGCTTCGGCGCAGACCGCACCACACCGGGCTGGAGTGCGGGCGTCTACGGCGGCTACCGCTTCAATCCCGTGCTCTCGCTCGAACTTCAGGCGGCATGGGGACAGCTCGCCATGAACCGGCGGGACTGCTGCCCCGACTACTGGATGGGAGCGGATGGAAACCGCTACGAAGCTGCCGTGGCTGGCATGGACGGCTGGTATATGTCCGACTTCCAGAGCCGCACTTTCATCCAGCGTTATGCCGCGCAGTTGAACGTGAACGTGCTCGGCTTCTTTCGTGCTACACGGGACAGCCGCTGGAGCCTCGACCTCTCGCCACACATCGCGGCCATTGGCACGGAGTCTGACTTCCGCCTTGTGGACGGTAAGGCCGATGTCCTGCAAGGCGATGCACGGTGGCATTTCGGTGCGGGCGGCAACGTGCAGGCTTCCTATACATTCCCCGTTGGTCTGCAGCTCGGCATCTACACAGGGATGACATACCTCACGGGCAAGCCGATGGACGGCACGCCGAAGTACCTGCACAAGGCGAACTACATCTGGGAAACCGGACTGAGGCTCGGATGGAGCTTCGGCACAAAAGGAAAGGAGGACAGACAATGAATACTAAAGCTGTGAGATACCTGATGAAACGTAACCTGTTGCTCATGCTGGCGATGCTGATACTTTTGCTGCCGGCCTCTTGCGACAAGGGCATACACGAGAATGAATACCCCCTTTCGGAAGGCCAGGGGGCGATGATTATAGGCCTGGGCAGCGGAGCGGAGGTTGCGGACCTCACGCTCTACCTCTTCGGCAGCGACGGCACCGCCGCCCTCTGCGAGACTTACGGCAATCCCCGTGAGCTGGCTTCGGGGCATATCCCCGTTCCGGTGGGCAGCTACACGTTGGTTGTGGTAGCCAATGCGGGGACAGCCACTCCTACGAAGGCCGATGCCTTACCCCGGCAGACAACCATTCCCGACTTGGTGGAATGGCTGAAGGCCCACGCCGCCGACTTCCCCTATATGCTCACCGCCTCGGAGCAGGTTGAGATGACATCGGGCGACATCGAGCGGCTGCACCTGATGCTGACGGACGGCACGAGTGGCATCCTCCTTTCCACGGTGCGCCTTGCGCTCACTGTGCCGGGGCTTGACTTGCCGGCTTACACGGCCACCCGTGCTGGCAGTGAAGGCAAGCCGTTGCGCTGCGTGGCGGAAGTTTACCAGGCCGGGACAAGCAACCGCGTACACCGCCGTGTGCAGGACTGCGCCTTGCAATCGGACGGCACATTCTTGGCTGAACTTTCCCTGATGCCGGGCGACTACGACCTGCGCCTGTGGGCGGACCGGGATGGCGGCTATTACAACACCAATGACCTCGGCAAAGTCCTTGTCCTCACGGACAACTATGTGGCCAATGGCGAAACGGACAAGAAGGATGCCTGTTATGCGACCACAGCGTTGAGCATTCCAAAATCCCCCACGGGGGGAGTTGAGGGGGCTGTTTCTCTTGAGCGTCCTTTCGCCAAGTACCGCCTGATTGCCACCGACGTGGAAGCGTATTACAACCTGATGGACAAGGGCGAAGCCCTGCCTCCCATCGAGGACTTGCAGGTGCGCGTCACCTACGAGGGCTTCTTCCCCACGGGCTTCAACGTGGCCACGGGCAAGCCCAACGATGCGCTCAACACGGGCATACATTACACCTCCGTGCCTACCGTGGCCGAGGGATATGACGCAAAAGTGAACCGGCAGGTGGGCGCGGACTTCGTGCTGACCAACGGCGAGGAATCGTTTGTCAACGTCACCATACAGATGGTGGACACGAACACGGGCGATATAGTCACCACCGTGCAGCACGTAAAGATATCCTACAAGCGGGGCCATCTCACCACCGTTACGGGCCACTTCCTCACGGCAGGAAAGACGCCGGGCGGTGTGCAGATTGACACCGAGTGGGGGGGAGGATGTTGTGATAGAGTTTTAATGACAAATGGGAATTTAGCTGACGAGGGAACAAGTTAACAAGGCTACGAGGACAGTGAAACTGTCCAACTATGCTTAACCG
>CALUJC010000005.1 GCA_944320865.1 uncultured Bacteroides sp.
CGGCGTTGCCGTCCGCAAATACTCCGCCCCTCGTTGCCTCGTCAACTTGTCTCCTTGTCAACTAAATTATCATTTCAGTAGCTATTTAACAACATAAAATATGAAAAGAGTTTTGGTTACGGGTGGAGCCGGGTTTATCGGTTCCCACCTGTGTGAAAGGTTATTGTCCGAAGGTTGCGACGTGCTGTGCGTAGACAACTACTTCACGGGCAGTAAAGACAACGTGAGGCACCTGCTGGATAACCACTATTTTGAAGTGGTGCGCCACGACGTGACCATGCCGTATTATGCGGAAGTGGACGAGATATATAACCTGGCCTGTCCGGCTTCTCCGATACATTACCAGTATGACCCGATTCAGACGATGAAGGTATCCATGTATGGCTCTATGAATATGCTGGGGCTGGCCAAGCGCACCAAGGCAAAGATTCTGCAGGCCTCGACGAGCGAAGTGTATGGCGACCCCGTGGTGCACCCCCAAGTGGAGAGCTATTGGGGCAATGTCAACCCCATAGGCATACGCTCGTGCTACGACGAGGGGAAACGGGCTGCCGAGACCTTGTTTATGGACTATTACCGGCAAAACGGGGTGAAGATAAAAATCATACGCATCTTCAACACCTACGGGCCCAGGATGAGCAAGAATGACGGGCGCGTAGTGTCCAACTTCATTGTGCAGGCACTGAAGGGCGAGGACATCACCATCTATGGAGACGGAAGCCAGACACGCAGTTTTCAGTATGTGGACGACCTGGTGGAAGGGATGGTGCGCATGATGAATACGGGAGATGACTTCATAGGCCCGGTAAACATAGGCAATCCGGGAGAATTCACCATGCTTGAGCTGGCCGAGAAAATCATAGAGCTGACCCATTCCCAATCTCGGTTGGTATTCATGCCTTTGCCGAAAGACGACCCCAGGCAGCGGAAACCGGACATTACGCTGGCCAAAGAAAAGCTGGATTGGGAACCGAAAGTCAAGCTGGAAGAAGGCTTGAAACGAACCATACAGTATTTTGAACAGATATTGTAATGAAAGTCTCCATCATCACCTCCTGCTTCAACCGGGAGGAAACCATTGCGCAGGCCATTGAGAGCGTGCTGGGGCAGGACTATCCGCACGTGGAGTACATCGTGGTGGACGGGGCAAGCCGGGACGGCTCTATGCAGGTCATCGAGCGCTATAAGGGGCGTATAGCCAAGATTGTATCGGAACCGGACAAGGGGATGTATGAGGGCATCAACAAGGGAATAAGGGCCGCTACGGGGGACGTGGTGGGGCTGCTGCACTCGGACGACTTTCTGTTTGACACCGGTGTCATCAGCCGGATTGTGCAGTGCTTTGAGGACACGGGGGCGGACTTTGTGTATGGCAACGGGCTGTTTGTCGACGCGAAAAATACGGACAAGGTGGTGCGCAACTGGGTGAGCGGGAAGTATAGCAAGTGGAAGGTGAGGCACGGCTGGCTGCCACTGCACCCCACGTGCTACATACGCAGGGAGTGCCTGGAGCGGTGGGGACTGTATGACGAGAGCTACCGCATTGCGGCGGACTCGGACTGGCTGTTCCGCTACCTGTATGAGGCGGACTTGAAGGTGGCCTATCTGGACCGTTATATCGTGAGGATGCGCATGGGCGGACTGAGCACCGACCGCAGGCGCATGCGGATGATGTGGCAGGAAGATGTGCGCATGTATCGCAGCCACGGTCTGCCTCCCGTCTGGACGAAATTGCAGAAGATGGCTTGGAAGGTGCCACAATTCTTTGGGTGAGAAAACATGAACCAACGTGATAGTCTTTTCTTTTACTTCTTGCGCATGGGGCTGTGGGAAGCAGAGGAGGTGTACGCCGGAGCGGCACCCGGGCGGGAGGACTGGGAGCGGATGTTCCGGACAGCGCAGCTGCAGGCGGTGACGGGGGTGGTGATGGATGGCATTGCACGAACCGGCATGCGTCCGGACAGGAGCCTGTGGGAGCAATGGGTGTGGCACCTCTTGTATGTGGAGCAGATGAACCGGCGCATTGTGCAGTGTGGCAGGCGGTGGCTGTCGTGGCTTGGGGAGAAGGGCATCCGGGCGTTCGTGTTCAAGGGCACTTCGGTGGCATCGTGGTATGGCCAGCCGTTGCACCGCAGCTTTGGCGACGTGGACATCGTGGTGCAAGAGGGGTGGGAGAAGCTCGTCCCGGCACTGAAGGAGGCCGACATAGCCTACCGGAATGAGCATGGCGACCTGGTGGTGCAGGACAACGACCAGGTGCCCGTAGAGCTGCACAAGCGCTGGGAGTATGTGTACAACCCACTGGTAAACAGCAGGCTGCAGCGGCTGTTGGGCAAAGCTGCCGAGAAGGACAGGGAGCTGTATCTGGTGTGCCTGATTCTGCACCTGCAACGCCATTTCCTGACGTATGGCATCGGGCTGAAGCAGGTGTGCGACGTGGCTGTGATGCTGCATGCCGCTGCGCCGGACAGGGAGCGGACGGCAGGCATGCTGCGTAGGCTGCATGCCGTCGCATTCAGTAGGCTGTTGTTCGGATTTATTGATGTCTATCTTGGGGGAATAAGGCAATATCCTTTACCACCGGTGACGTCCGGAAAGCAGTTCGATGTGTTGTGCGATGTGATTATGAACGACGGTTATCTCCAGAAGAAGCAGCAAGAGGCGCAGGCCGTCAACCGGCGTTCGGCAGTGGCCCGCATAGCCTGCAACGTGTGGTTTTGGGCACGTCGCAGCCTCAGGCTGTTCGGCATATTGCCGGGCGAGACTTGCGGTTTCTGGTGGCATCTGGCATGGAGAAGAATTTTTAACAGTTAACCTATGAAAGAAATGAACATGATTTCACCGTTGAACCGAAGAGGGAACCGATGGCTGAAACGGGCGTTTGACGTCGTGTTTTCGCTGCTGTTCCTCTGCACGGTATTTCCGGTATTGCTGATTATTGTGGTCATCGTGACGGAGTGCACCATGCCCGGCAAGCTGTTCTTCATCCAGAAACGGACGGGATGGAAGGGCAGGACTTTCCGGTGTGTCAAGTTCCGCACGATGCGGCAGAACACGGAGGCCGACACGCGGCAGGCCACCCGGACGGATGAACGCATAACGCGCTGGGGGCATGTGCTGCGGAAGACCAACCTGGACGAGACTCCGCAGTTCTGGAACGTGCTGATGGGGGACATGAGCATCGTGGGCCCGCGTCCGCACATGGTGAGGCAGACGGAGGAATACTCCCGCCTGATTGACGGGTATGCCAGGCGCCTGGAGGTGAAACCCGGGGTGACGGGATGGAGCCAGGTGAACGGATTCCGTGGCGAAACCGCCCATCTGGCCGACATGGAGAACCGGGTGAAGTATGACCTGTGGTACATAGGGCATTGGAGCTTCCGGCTGGACTTGTACATCATTCTGAAGACAGCCAAAAGCTGTTTCTATTTTGATGAAAAGGCTTATTAGGGAAATGGGATTTTAGTTGTGTGTTTACGATGGCACGCAGATGACGCAGACGAGCGCAGATGACCGCAGATTCTTAAGGGCTGCGCCATGTATCTGTCATTCTGAGCGTTGTTCTCCCCCGATAACGGGGGAGCCTGAGGGGGTACGAAGAATCTCCTATTATGTGAGAGACACGGCTCTTTCATTTAAACTCGGAACAAACTGATAACCACTGATTATATTGATTTTACATCAACAGAGACAGATGGCATTTAGTCTATGTTGTATCAATAGCGACGTTTGGCTGCTCCTAAATGCCTATCAGCCACAAACATTGAAAATTCAAAGCATTTTTAAATGAAAGAACCGTGTGTGAGAGATGCTTCACTGGCGTTCAGCATGACGAAAAGAAAAAATCTGCGTAAATCTGCGCTCGTCTGCGTCATCTGCGTGCCATCAAAATGCATAACCCGATTAATTATCATTTGTCCCCCAGTCAAGCAGCAATTTTTTCCCAGTTAGGAAAAAATCGCGGCCCGGTTAGGGAAGAATTTATATGTATGTAAACACTGAACAATTGTTAAACTTCAAATTTTAGTAAAAACAGAGATGAGAAAATTTGTATTTGGAATGCTGCTACTAGCTGGATGCTGTGGCAGCATGCAGGCACAGGACATTGTGCGTAGCGATACGACAATCGTTGAAACCGAATGTACGCCGCAGCCTACGGACGACCACTACCGGATTGTGACCAACCGCTTTTGGGACAACTGGTTCGTGCTGGCCAATGTAGGCGGGCACGCTTTCTTTGGCGACTATGGCAGTGTGGGGAAGCTGTCGGGACTGCTGTCGCCGGACTTCAACGTGGGCGTAGGTAAATGGTTTACGCCGGGCATCGGTGCCAAGGTGCAGTTTGGCCTCGGAAACTCTAAGGGGTACAGCAAGGAGAGCACCCTCTTCACCTACGGCGACTGGCTGACCAATGGCGACGGGGTGCAGTACCTGAAATCGAAAACCAAGTGGTGGGACCTGAACGTGAACGCCATGTTCAACCTGTCGCGCCTGTTCAAGGGTTACGAGGGAAAGAACTCGGACAAGCTGATGAACCAGTTCATTGCTTCGGTCGGCATCGGCGCCTTGCATCACTACGGCATCCCGCAGCAGCGCAACGAGTGGAGCGGGCACTTTGAGCTGCAATACAGCCGTTTCTTCAATAAAGAAAAGAGCTTCTCGCTGGACCTGAAGGCGCGTGCCATGGTGTATCAGACCAACTTTGACGGTATCACGCTGAAGAAGAACGGGGAAAAGAGCGTGTGGTTCGACTCGAACATCGGGCTGAGCGTGGGCTTCACCTACTACTTCAAGAAACGGCATTGGGACCGCTGCCTGCCGTGCGAGAATCCCGTGTACATCAACAACGTGATTGCACCGGCTGTGATTCCGGTAAGCGACTGTCCGGAATACGGCGTGCTGGAGTTCTTTGTGTTCTTCCCCAACAACTACTCCGGCCGCAACGATGCGCCCACCATGGTGGACGAGCCTGTGAACGCCATCGACTACCTGGCATCGGGCATCTTTACGCAGACCAAGTTTGACGATGCCGACGCTGTGGCCCGACGGCTGGCAGCAGGCAGCTCGCTGAAGGGGTTGCGCACTTCTGACGTGCCCACCGAGAAGGGCAGCGAGGTGGTCGAGATTACCGGACTGACACGCGGTTACGAAATGTCGCAACAGCCCATTTCGCTCCCGATGGACGAGGAGAGCATGAACCGCTTCAAGGAGCAGACCGGCTACTACTATGCGCCGATATATTGCCAAGGCAATACGTGGTACTACCGTGTGGACAAGGAAACGGCCATGCAGCGCCTGATTGACGGAGAAAACTACAAGGAGGCACAATCGTTTGGCCTGAATACCCACGACGGCCTGGGCATTGTGGAGCAAAACATGAGGCCTGACCCCGATGCAGAACTCTATAGCTTTGCAGATGTCTATGGGGCCATTGAGGAAAATACCGGCAATGTGGCACAGGCCAGCGACCAAGCTGCCGTAGACCGCCTGACTGATATTTTTGAAAAAGGACGCGTGCTTTACGTCGTGGCCGAAGGTTTGGCTACCAGCCAGGATAACTTTATTGGCGAGAATGCCGAAGAAATCGGTTTGGAACGTAACAAGGCATTGGCTTACAATCGTGCCTTTACGGTGGTGAACTGGTTGAAGACGAATGACAAATTCCAGAAAGTGCCGGGCAATGCCTTCATCGTGAATGCACTGGTCAATCCGGTGGTTGAAGTGAACGATGCAAGTACCCGTGGACTGAACTCCAAGGTAAGACGCAGCGTGAAGGTGCGCATTTACTATGCCATAGATTAATTATAGAAAAAGTCGCCGTGAGGCGACTTCCCGGCCTGTAGTGCTTAGCGAAGCCGCAGGTATCGCTTGCCGCATTGCGGTAAGTGTTTGTTTGTTTTGTTTGCGGAGGGTGCGTCGAAAGGCGCACCCTCTATTTTTTAGTAGGGAAATAGGAATTTAGCGCGCGCAAGCGCGCTTTAGTTGACGAGGAAACAAGTTAACGAGGCTACAAGGACAGTGAAACTGTCCAACTATGCTTAACCGCTGTGTGCCGCATAGCGGTTAAGCATAGTTGGACGGCGTGGCCGTCCTCAATATCACTCCCTCGTTGCCTTGTCAACTTGTCCCCTTGTCAAACTAGTAAATTATCATTTACATGATGAAACAGTATTTTGACAACGACATCCTGCTGTCGGAAGTGGCAGGACTACTTTGCGAAGGCAAGACGGTGACGATTCCCGTAAGGGGAAACAGCATGCGGCCTTTCCTGGCCGACGGGCGGGACAGTGTGGTGCTGCAACGTGGCGAAGCGGACCGGTTGAAGCGTGGCGACGTGGTGCTGGCTACCGTGAGAGGCGGACAGACCTGGGTGTTGCACCGCATCGTGGCACGCCGTGGCAATCGCCTGACCTTGCAGGGAGACAATAACCGGGAGAAAGAGGCGGCCGATGTGAAGGACGTGGCAGGCGTGGCCATAGCCATGGTGCGCAAGGGCGCGACGTATCCGGTGGGCGGATGGCAGTGGCGCCTGTATTCGTGTGGCTGGATGGCGAGGATGTCATGCCGCTGTTTGGGATGTCGGTGCAAGAACCTGCTGGCCTATCTGTGGCGGATATTGGATGGATACCGGTGGAGCGTACTGCTGAGTTGCCTGACCGGAATATTCTCCGTAGGGTTGGGACTATTGTTTATCTACCTTTCCAAGCTGGCCATAGATGCGGCAACTGCCGGACAGCGTGAAGAAATCTTCCGGTATGGAGCCATGTTGGTAATGACCACGCTGTTGCAACTGGCTTGTAATGCGGCAGACAATTGGATAGCTGTGCGCACCCAGATCCGGGTGGGCAATGCCATGCGGAGCCGATTGCTTGCACACCTTCTGCATAGCCGCTGGGGTGAACTGGAGCGGTTCCATACGGGCGATGTGGTGAACAGGGTGGAGAGCGACGCCTCGGCCTTGGTGGGATTGCTGACCAACTCTGTGCCCGCCTTTGTCATCATGGGGCTACAGCTGTTGGCGGCGTTGGCGTTCTTCTGCTACCTGGATGCCCGCCTGCCTTGGATTGTGGTGGGTGTACTGCCCCTGTTCCTGCTGGGTGGTCGGGTGTACATGAAGCGCATGTACAGGCATACCGGCAAGTTGCGGCAGAGCGACAGCCGCATTCAAGCCATCATTCAGGAAAGCCTGCAGCAGCGCAGCGTGGTGAAAGCGCTGGAACTGGGTGAAGGACGACTGGATAAACTGGACAGGCAGCAGGAGTCCCTGCGCACAAGGCTGATGGAGCGCACACGCTTTTCCATACTGTCGCGTATATGTGTATCGGCAGCCTTTGCGGGCGGCTATCTGGCTGCATTTCTGTGGGGAGTGTGTGGATTGTCGGCCGGCACTATTTCCTTTGGAACCATGGCTGCCTTCCTGCAGTTGGTGAGCAAAATTCAACAGCCCGTGTGGGACATGGCACGCCTTGTTCCTTCGGTGGTAGAGGGGAGAACATCGGTACGACGCCTGAGGGAACTGGAAACTTTGGCAGCAGAAGAGGATGGAGACGGCATCCGGTTTAAGGAGATTCCCGATGTAGTTGTAAACAACATCACCTTTACCTATGCCAAGGGCGATACGCCTGTGTTCAGCGGCTTCTCGTGCCGTTTCCCGGCAGGAAGCCGGACGGCAGTCGTCGGAGAAACGGGCAAGGGGAAAACCACCTTGTTGCGTCTGTTGTTGGCGTTCGATGTGCCTCAATCGGGCAGCATCAAGCTCTGTCCGCCGCAGGGTGGGGAGGGGGTGCCGGTGTCGTCGCGCACCCGCTGCAACTTCACCTATGTGCCCCAAGGCAATACGTTGTTTAGCGGAACGGTGCGCGACAACCTGCGGATGGGAAATCCCCAGACCACGAGCGAGGAGATGCGCCGTGCCTTGCACGCAGCGGCAGCCGACTTTGTGTTTGCACTGCCCCAGGGGCTGGATACCTTCATAGGCGAGCAGGGTAGCGGTCTGAGCGAGGGGCAGGCACAACGCATAGCCATAGCCCGTGCCTTGCTGCGCAATCGCCCCATCCTGTTGCTGGACGAGGCAACCTCAGCGCTCGATGAAGACACGGAACGCCAACTGATGGAGAACCTGGAAAGGGAGTATGCCGGCCGGACTGTGATTTTCATTACCCACCATGCGGCAGTGGCGGCACGGTGCGGACAAAGCATAAGAATTGAGAATGAAGAATGAAGAATTATGGGGTATCCCTGTGCAAAAAAAAGTTCCTCCAGAATTCTTCATTTTGCGCGGAGCGCGATTCTTCATTCTTCATTTATTGTGATTACCCCCATTTCCTCCAATTGGCGGAGAAGTTGGCGGGTGTCGTCCAAAGCCTCGGGATAGGCCACTTCGTATTCATCGGCCAGGCTTTGGGCCAGAGCCTCGTCGGTAGTGGTACCGGCCTCTTGCAGCTTCCGGATGAGGAAGGCCGAAGTGTCGTTCAGCATCAGCATCTTGGAGAAGTTGATTTGTTCGCCGCATCCTATCAGGATGTTTTCACCGGCAATGGTGCGGACGAGGAAGTCGGGGTGGATGGTGGCTGTTGTCATAAGTCTGTCACAGTTTTTCAATTTCTTCTTGCGATAGGCCTGTAGCCTTGGCAATGAGATCCGTAGGCACACCCAAAGCCTTAAATTTACGTGCGTTACAAAGACGTTCTTCTGCACGCCCTTCTGCTAATCCTTCTGCATGGCCTTTGATATACCCCTCCAGCTTGGCGGCTTCCAGTACATCATTCTGAATCATAATGGCATTCAGATATTCATCGTAGGCCCGACGTTCTTTCACATCCATGGCATAATATTGCAGTTTTTCACGGATTTTTCCTAAACCGGGAGCTGTAGTATCGTGACGGATGACTCCATCTTTCAGGTAACGCATCCATTCTTCTAATGCAGTAACTGGCGTTTCATTAAAATCTCGTACAAATACAATATAATATTTTGAACATATATGCATTGACTCCCCCAACATCAAAAGGCATTTTTCTTGGTTTTCACGCAATAATAAATTGTCTTTTTTATGAATTCCTACCCAAGGGATTAACCCTTCATATGAATAATCTTGATGTTGTCCCAATTGGAAATAAAGTAAATTTATAAAATATACCTTAGCAAAACGCTCCGAATAATTGATACATGTATTCATAGGAGACATTCCAAAACGAAGACATTCAAAATAGTGTAACTCGTGCGTAGCCTGTATTTCAATCAATACAACTTCGCCATTTGAATCATAAGCGCTAATAGCTATCCGATTCAAATGATCACCTGTCATCAATTGGATATTTATTCCTTCACTAACATTCTGGATAACAAACTTTTCGTTCAGAAACACCGTCAAGAAGCCTTCCAGCACATCGAAATTGGCCTTTTGCCGCAACAGGCGCTTGATGGCCCAATCAAAGCGGATATATCTGTCTTTCAGTCCGTCCATACTTGCATTCTTTTCTTTCTTTGCAAAGTTACTCAAATCCCCGGATATCCAAAACATTACAACCGGAAATAACTCCTTGAATTACTGCTTACAAAAGTACTGAAAATAATTTTTCCAAGGAAATAATCCGGGGAGAAATGAAAAAATCCAAGGAAATAATCGGGCGGAAATCGAAATTTTCCAGGGAAATAAACCGTTTCAAAGGAACATGGTCATATATGAGGGACTGCACAAATCTCAAAATGTTTCTGGAGAAAGAATCTCATAATCCCATTTTTTAGGCCTTGATGCACGAATCTCAAAATTTATTCTTGGAAAAACTGCAGTAATCTCAAATTCTGTGGGGATCTTCATTATTCTTGGATTGGATGAATCCTATCGGCCTGCGTGGCTTTTCTGTCATTCGCTTGTGAGCCTGCAATTCTGCCAAGGTCTGATTGATGAGCTCCAACTGCATACGGGTATCCTCGTTGATGTCGTTCTGGTCGGCAAAGACTTCCTCAACATAGTCTTTCAACTCTTTCACTTCATGCTGAAGTTCATCGAACTTGTCAGCCGGAGGATTGGCTATCATTTGCCTGATGGCTACGAATGCCCGCATAATTCCTCTGTTTATTTCGATGGCTGTCTTCGAATTGAGCACGCTACTAAGCATGGCCACTCCCAATTCGGTGAAAGCAAACGGAAGATATTTGATGTTGTTTCCCCTCCCTTTGTTCAAGGTGCCAATTTGGCATCTTGAAAGTTCATCGCGGGTTACTTCAAACATGAAATCATCTCCTTCAAACCTCTCTATATTGCGTCTTACGGCTCGTTTGAGTTGTGAGGTTTCAGTTCCATACATTGCTGCTAAGTCAAAGTCCAGCATCACCCGCTGTCCCCTGATTTCGTATATCTTGCTTTGGATTAGTTCAAGTTTGTTCATGGTTATAGAAGCGATTTTAACTTTTATATACACTGCGTTCGACAAAGGTACGATAAAAAAATGACATATTGCTTTATCTTTCCCTAAAACCCTAAAACCCAGCAGCCGGGAAACCTTTTCCCCCGCCCGCTTGCTGTGTGTAGAGCGGTGTGGTGGGTAGATTCCCCGGCTGCGCCAGTCGAAAAAGTGATGTAAAGCAGTGTTGGCCTGCGGGCGTTGGCAGGCGCCCTTGTGGCCTTTATGAAAAGTAAAAAGTTTCTTTTTTAGTACACGTCGCAGATTACTTTGGCGTCTTTCAAGGTGAATTCACGTACTGTGGCACCGGATGGGCTCTTGGTGGAAACTGTGGAAGTTCCTTCCTGCCAATTATCGCCTCCGGAAGCATCCCATGCGGCTTTGAATTGGTGGATGTCCATAAGTAATCCTGCAGTGTAAAAAATGTTATTAACAGGACTTAGGCTAATAGATTCATTAACTTTTGTCTGTAAGGCACCAATATCGCTGTTTAACCATTCCTCAGAAGGGTGGTCTGCAGTACCATGAGGGTCATCATTTGAATTCCAATGTTTTATCAATATGTATATATTCAGTTTTTGATCGCTCTCTGCAATAGGAGTAAAGAGATTATTCCCTTTGTAGGTAAAATATCCTATTCCATTATGAGTTAAAGATTTATCACCATACTTACGAAGTCTTAGTGGTAAGAATTCCTGACCTGTAAGCTGGCCTTCTTCAAAAACTTTATTGTCACCACTTGAATAATAACCAGTTTCTGTTCCAGTAGATTTTTGCTCAGCTAAATCATAACTATTAGTAAATTGTGCATCTCCGATATAAATTTTAATATACCATTCAGAATAAGGAGAACCCATAATAGTTTTAAAATCATCAGCCCCTAAGTTCGTTACATAGGATTCTCCAGTCTCATCATATGGGTCTTCTGTTAGCGTAGACTCATCATAGAAAAAGCCTACTAAGCTAAAGCCAGCACATGCTCTTACTAATACCAAGTCGTTATTATCCCTTAATGTTGATATAGTAAAATTATTTTTGCTACGATAAATTTCTTGATTTACATTATTTTTCCGGTAAAAGAAATTGTATGTTTGGCTTGGGTCATTTATCTCCTGCCTTTCATCTATCTGTTCTTTTTCTAATTGCCAATCATTCGTAGACCATGATGAAAAATAGAATGTCTCCTCTTCATTAATTTCTTTCATTTCATCTTGTACATAATTTCCGTCGCTATCAATAGGAGTAATTTTCACTATCCCATCGTCGAATTTGCATATGCGATAACGGATGGCTTTTCCATTAGTCGGACACTCGTCGCATTCATAAACAGGGAACTTTACAGCAAGGTTATCATCCGTCGTTGAATGCAAGTATATATAATCTGGGGTATATTCGTTATCAAAGTCATCATTGTTTTCTACTACTCCTTTTGTCGCAGCTTTCTGTGCATCAAGCCCCATTTCTATATAATATTCTCCAGGTTCTATCCATTCCTTAGAGTTATAATCTTTTGTACTATTATCAGTACAAGATGTAACAGCTAAACAAATAATTAAAACAGAAATTAAAGTCAGGTGTCGTTTCATTTTGGTAATAATGTTTAAATATTGCGGTATAAACCAATCTTTATCTAGATCCTCCTCTTACTCTCTCCCAATCGCCTGTGAAATCTCTTCTATCTTCGGTTATAGATCCTTTTGAACCATGTTCAATAGTGATACATTTTCTGTAACTCAAGCATACAGGGTTATTGCAAATCGCCTCATTCAGTTCCCACTTCGCCAGCTTCACCGTAGGTTTAGCGTACTTCTTTTTTGGATTCATTTTATTCGTTGTCATACTTTTCTTAGGTATCTGTGTAATTATTCGGGACAAAAGTAGTGATTATCGCAATTGGGCGGTAGGGGTGAAGCTGTTCAATGAGTGCCAGTTAGTCATAACGTGGTGTCAAAAAGTACGCAGGGCGCGCACGGTGGGGTTGGAACGCCACGACGGTAGCCTTTCAACCCTACCACGGTGGGTTTTCAACGCTACGTTGGCGGGTTTTCAATCCTGCGGTCGTGGCCTTTCCCGGCCCGTGGCGGCATTGCAGCTCCCTAACCGGGCAGCGATTTTTCCCTAACTGGGAAAAAAATGCAGCCTGACTGGACAGTGGGGAGGAGTATTGAGTGATATTTTTTTGAACGGAAGATGATGCTTCGCTGATTCAGGTCACATGCACTTAGTGCGCACACTTCATTCCATCCGTTTGCACCCATTGAGTTGCAGGAACTCGTTGAGCATGATTTCGTAGTTGCCGTGCAGCAGGATGTGGTGGTTGCCCAGCGGGTTTTGCAGGAAGTATCGGGCCGGGGTGTTCATGCGCACGCGCACCTGGGTGCGGCACATGTTGATGTAGTTGGTGTTTTCGGTGAGCGTTCCGGTGGAGAGATAGTATTCGTCCAGGCATTCGCCTCCGCACTTCACCAGGGTGATGTCTCCCGTGGGCAGGATGCCTTGAATGCCGATGCTGCTTTCGGTTTCGAAGTGGTTGCGGATGATGAACTGCTCCGTCTGCTTGAGGCCTATGGTGCAATGGGAGAGAACGATTTCGTTGGTGCGGGCGTTTATCATGGAGGGATTGGCCATGAAGCAGGGTTTGCCCGTCAGTGCCTTGACCACGAGCATGGTGAAGACCGATTGCAGGTCGCCTTCGCATCCGGCCACGATGCCTTCGTCGTTCAGCAGGGCGAGGGCAAGGCAGCCGGTCACTCCCACGGCCTCCACCAGCCGGAAGCAGCTGAGGGTGATGGCGTCCAGCCGTTCTTCGCGGATGACGGACTTGAGGGCGTGGTGCAGGCGCATGGCTTTGAGCATGTCTTCGGGCGTGGCTTCGCGGCAGGCCAGGGCTTGCGAAGCCAGCCGGAGGCAGGCATCGCCTATCTCGTCGTCGGTGGTCCGTGCATAGCGTTCGCTGATGCGCTCCAGGGGGATGTCCACGTATTCGATGCCCCAACGGCGCTTGGCCAGCAGGTAGTCGGCATTGCTGGCAATGAGCCAGCCGGAGGGGGTGCCCATCACGCCTATGCGCATGCCTTTCAGGCTTTGTTGCGCGCGGAAGTTGCTGTGTAGCACAAAGATGCGTTTGACGATTTCGGATAGTTCGCCATGCAGTATTTCGCTTTTCATGCCTCTGCCCCTGAGCCAGGTGGATATTTCGAGGGCGGCGGCCAGTGAGTTTTGCATGCCGTCGGCAAGGAGGATGGTGGGGCGGGGCAGTGACTCGAAGTGCTGTATGACCAGCCGTTCCACTCCTCCGGTGGCTATGAAGACCAGGCTGAAGTCGTTTTCGGTGAGCCGCTCCATGTCGCGGTAGTCAATGAAGTTGACGGTGAAGTATTTCTCCAGTTCGGTCAGTATGACTTCGTGCGAGCTGCGCACGGTGGTGTGCTTTTGCAGGATGGAAGCGAAGGTAATCAGATTTATAACCATGTCCTTGTTCTCGTTTTTTCAGGTTGTTTTAGGGGCTTCACGGGCTTTTGCCGTTTTTGACAGGGTAAAGATAAACTTTTCTTTCCACATTGCATAGCGTTTTTATGATTTTAAAGTTTTTATGCCATTAGCATCCCCGCGTTTCAAATAAATGCGTACATTTGCGGCTTAATAAAGTAATTTTATAGATAGACTCATGCCTAAGATATCCATCCGCGGGGAAGAAATGCCCGCATCGCCCATCCGGAAGTATGCCCCGCTGGCCGAAGCTGCCAAGCAACGCGGGGTGCACGTTTATCACCTCAACATTGGCCAGCCCGACCTTCCTACGCCGAAGGTGGCGCTCGACGCCATACGCAACATTGACCGCACGGTGCTGGAGTATAGCCCCAGCCAGGGCATACGCAGCTACCGCGAGAAGCTGGTGGGCTATTATGCGAAGTTCAACATCCGGCTGTCGGCCGACGACATCATCATCACCACCGGAGGCTCGGAGGCGGTGCTTTTCTCCTTCCTGGCCTGCTTGAACCCGGGCGATGAAATCATCGTGCCCGAGCCTGCCTATGCCAACTACATGGCCTTTGCCATCTCCGCCGGGGCGGTGATACGCACCATTGCCACGACCATCGACGAGGGTTTCTCCCTGCCCAAGGTGGAGAAGTTTGAGGAGCTTATCAACGAGCGTACGCGCGCCATCCTCATCTGCAACCCCAACAATCCGACGGGTTACCTTTATACGCGCCGCGAGATGAACCAGATACGCGACCTGGTGAAGAAGTATGACCTGTTCCTCTTCTCCGACGAGGTGTACCGCGAGTTCATCTACACGGGCTCGCCCTACATATCGGCGTGCCACCTGGAGGGCATTGAGCAGAACGTGGTGCTCATCGATTCGGTGTCGAAGCGCTACTCGGAGTGCGGCATCCGCATCGGGGCCTTGATTACGAAGAACAAGGAGATTCGCGACGCCGTGATGAAGTTCTGCCAGGCGCGCCTCAGTCCACCGCTCATCGGGCAAATTGCGGCCGAGGCTTCGCTCGACGCGGGCGAGGAGTACCAGCGCGAGGTGTACGACGAGTATGTGGAGCGCCGCAAGTGCCTTATCGACGGGCTGAACCGCATCCCCGGCGTGTATTCGCCCATCCCCATGGGAGCATTCTACACGGTGGCCAAGCTTCCCGTGGACGACTCCGACAAGTTCTGCGCCTGGTGCCTCACCGATTTCCAGTATGAAGGCGAAACGGTGTTCATGGCGCCTGCCTCGGGCTTCTACACCACCCCCGGCGCGGGGCGAAACGAGGTGCGCATCTCCTATGTGCTGAACAAGGATGACCTGACCCGTGCGTTGTTCATACTGAGCAAAGCGCTGGAAGCATATCCCGGACGGACGGAGTAAAGACATACGGATGAGCCTATCTTTTTTCATAGCCAGGCGCCTTTACCGCGAAGAGGGAGGCAGGCGGCAAGCCTCGCGCCCCGCCGTGCTGATAGCCATGGCTGGCATTGCCATAGGGCTGGCGGTGATGATTGTGGCCGTGTCCATCATCGTGGGCTTCAAGAGCGAGGTGCGCAGCAAGGTGGCCGGCTTCGGCTCGCACCTGCGCCTGTCGGGCCTGCAGGGAGCCAGTGCCTACGAGAGCAATCCCGTGGTGGCCGACGACTCGCTGATGGCCTGGGCATCCTCTCGCCCCGGGGTGAAGCACGTGCAGCGCTACTCCATGAAGCCCGGCATGCTGAAGACCGACGACGCCTTCATGGGCATGATGCTGAAGGGCGTGGGCCCGGAGTACGACCTGGGCTTCCTGCGCCAGCACCTGGTGGAGGGCGAAGTGCCCCAGTTCAGCGACACGGCATCGGCAGGGCGGGTGCTCGTCTCCCGCGCGATGGCAGGCAAGCTCAGGCTGAAGCCCGGCGACAAGCTGGACACCTATTACCTTGGCAACGGCGGCGGAAGCGGGAGCGACGTGCGCGCCCGCCGACTGCAGGTGGCCGGCATCTACGAGACGAACTTTGCGGAGTATGACAACCTCTTCATCCTGGCCGACCTCTGCTTGGTGAACCGCTTGAACGGCTGGAAGCCCGGGCAGGTGAGCGGCCTGGAGGTGGAGCTGAGCGACTACGGACAGCTGGATGCAGCCACCTGGGAGCTGGGCGCCGAGCTGGGAGGCTATGCCGACAGGTATGGTGCGGAGTACTGCGTGCGCAACGTGGAGCAGCTCAACCCCCAGCTCTTCGCCTGGCTGGGCATACTGGACGTAAACGTGTGGGTCATCCTGGCCCTAATGACGGGCGTGGCAGGCTTCACCATGATTTCCGGCCTGCTCATCCTCATCATCGAGCGCACCTCCATGATAGGGCTGCTCAAAGCCCTGGGGGCGGGGGACGGGCTGGTACGCCGCGTGTTCCTGTGGCTCTCCGTATTCCTCATCGGCAAAGGCATGGTGTGGGGCAACGTCCTCGGCCTGGGCTTCTACCTGCTGCAAAGCCTTACTGGCGTGTTCCAGCTCGACCCCGCCACGTACTACATGGACACCGTCCCCGTATCGCTCAGCCCCTGGCACCTGCTGCTGCTCAACGCGGGCACCCTTGCCGCCTCCCTCCTCATGCTGGTGGGGCCCTCGTTCCTCATCGCGCGCATCCATCCTGCCCATTCCCTGCGCTACGAATAGTCCCCCCTATATCCGCGTATCATCCTGATTCCAACGCAAAGGTAACCACCTTGTGCAAAAGGGGCAAAAAAAGGGAGGGGATAAGGCGTAAAAAACTGTTAATTTGAACGTCTTTTTTCCATCCCGCGCGCGGAGGGCAGTGCAAAGGCCCGGCGAAGCCTTTGCGGAGGGGCGGCCTTTGCAAGAGTGTGTGCACAAGCGGAAATATAATTTGACATGTGGACGGGTAGTTGTTGCTGAGCACGCAGTGTCGTGTTTTGCCTCTTCTGTCGACAAACGACAGTCGACAGTTAGTTTTTTTCGGTATGCACACCTCCCTCATTTTCATTACTATCTAAAATTTATATTATAATATATATATTATAATATAAAATATATTTACAGTATAACCGGATGGAAGTCGGATGGAAGTAAGAACACGAAAAAACTAACTGTCGACTGTCGTTTGTCGACACAAGAAGCATCGCGTTCGCTTGGCGGGAATCTGTCTTACTGTACCTTTGTACTGCGATTTTTTTTGAAAACATTAACCTGCCTTGCCGATAATACGCGTCTGTTAAGGCATGCCATTTTTTGCGTGGATGGAAAAGAATCCGTATCTTTGTCCAAGCAGATTCATCCATTCCTTTTTTTGATATGAAAAGACTTATAAACTTCCTCCTTTTAGTATGCATCCTCCTGCTCGTGCCGGGCGCGCTGCTTGCCCAGAAGCAGGTGGTAAAGTTGAAAATCGTGGAAACCTCGGACGTGCACGGCCATTATTACCCGTATGACTTCATCGAGCAGCACGATGCACCGGGCAGCCTGGCGCGTGTATCGACCTTCGTGAAGGAGCAACGGCGGGAGTGCGGCGACGACGGCCTGATTCTGCTGGACAACGGCGACTTCCTGCAAGGCCAGCCCTCGGCCTATTACTACAACTACATGGACACCGTGTCGACGCACGTGGGCGCAGCGATGATGAACTACATGGGCTACGACGCCGGGAACATGGGTAACCACGACGTGGAGACGGGTCGCGGCGTGTTCGAGCGCTGGGCTGCACAATGCCGCTTCCCCGTGCTGGGCGCCAACATCGTCGAGGAAGCCACGGGGCGGCCGCGCTTCAAGCCCTACGTGGTGATGGAGAGGAAGGGCGTGCGCGTGGCAGTGCTGGGCATGGTGACGCCCGCCATACCCATGTGGCTTCCACGTAGCCTTTGGGCTGGCCTGCGCTTCGACGACATGGAGCGGACGGCGCGCCGCTGGATGGAGGTGATACGCAGGGAAGAGCGTGCCGACGTGGTGATAGGCCTCTTCCATGCAGGCAGGGAGCCCTATGTGATGGGCGGCAAGTACCGCGAGAATGCTTCGGCCGAGGTGGCCGAGCGCGTGCCCGGATTCGACGCTGTGCTGATGGGACACGACCATGTGCGTGCCTGCGAGAAAGTGGCCGGGGCGGAGGGCGACTCGGTGGTGCTGGTCAACCCAGCCAACAATGCCCTCACCGTGGCCTGTGTGGACATTACCCTGACGCTGGAGGACGGAGAGGTGAAGGCCAAGCAGGTGGAGGGTTCGCTGGCCGACGTGGGCCAACTACCGCCCGACGCCGACTTCCTGCGCCGCTTCCAGCCCCAGCGCGAGGCCGTGCAGGCCTTCGTAGGCAAGCGCATCGGCCGGCTGGTGGAGGCTATCTCCACACGCCCCGCCTACTTCGGCCCTTCGGCCTTTGTCGACCTCATCCACGAGCTCCAGCTGGAGATAGGCGAGGCCGAAATCTCGCTGGCCGCACCTCTGTCGCTCGACACGCAGATTGCGGAGGGCGACGTGTGGGTGAGCGACATGTTCAAGCTTTACAAATACGAAAACCTGCTCTACACCATGCGCCTCACCGGGCAGGAGGTGCACGATGCGCTGGAGATGTCCTACGGCCTGTGGACGGGCCAGATGCGCTCGCCCGATGACCACCTGCTCCTGCTTCGCCCTGCCGGTGAGGGTGCCCCGGACGAGCGGGCGGCTTTCCAGCACCCCAGCTATAACTTCGACTCGGCGGCTGGCATCCGCTACACGGTAGACGTCAGCAAGCCTGCCGGGCAGCGCGTGCACATCGTCAGCATGGCCGACGGCACTCCCTTCGACCCTGCGCGGGAGTATCGCGTGGCCGTCAATTCCTACCGGGGCAATGGCGGGGGCGAGCTGCTCACCCGGGGGGCAGGCATCCCGCAGGAAGAGCTGGCCGGGCGCATCATCAGCTCTACCGACAAGGACTTGCGCTTCTACCTGATGCAATACATCGAGCGCAAGGGCACCATCATGCCCCATGCGTTGGGCTTGTGGAAGTTCATACCGGAAGATTGGGTGTCACGGGCTGCCGAGCGCGATTATGAATACCTGTTCGGCGGGGAGGAGTAGGGGTGGAGGGCTTCTATTTCGCCACGTTGTTTGCTGGCTTTCCGGCCAGGTAGGCGCGGATGTTGTCCAGCATGATGTCTGTCAGCCTTTGGCGTGCGGCGCTGCTTGCCCAGGCTATATGGGGGGTGATGTAGCAATTCCGTGCTGTGAGCAAGGGGTTGTAGGCTCGGGGCGGCTCTTGCGAGAGCACGTCCACGCCGGCGGCATAGAGCCGCCCGCTGTTCAGGGCATCGGCCAGGTCTTGCTCGTTGACGAGCGGCCCGCGCCCGGTGTTGATGAGGATGGCCGTGGGCTTCATCAGGGCGAGGCGGCGGGCGTTCACCATTTCGCGCGTGGCATCGGTCAGCGGGCAATGTAGGCTCACGATGTCGCATTGGGAAAACAGCTCGTCCAGCTCCATCTTCTTGATGCCGTGCGGCAATTGCAAGAGCGACTTGGAGGTGTAGGCGCACACTTCCATCTCGAAGCCGAGGGCAATGCGTGCGGTGGCCATGCCGGTGTGCCCCAAGCCCACGATGCCCAGCCTTTTGCCCCGCAGTTCGATGAGCGGCGTGTCCCAGAAGCAGAAGTCCTTGCTCCGCGTCCAGCGCCCTTTGTGCACCTCCTCCGAGTGGTGCTGCACCTGCGAAGCAATGTTGAGCAGGTGGGCAAACACCATCTGCGCCACCGAGGCCGTGCTGTAGGCGGGGATGTTGGTCACAATGATGCCGTGCGCCTTGGCAGCGTCGACATCGACAATGTTATATCCCGTGGCCAGCACGCCGATGTATTTCAGCTCAGGCAGTGCGTCTATGTGCCCGGCGTTGATAACTGTTTTGTTGGTCAGCACGATTTCTGCGCCTGCCGCGCGCCCTAAGACTTCATCGGGAGCTGTGCGGTCGTAGATGGTGCATTCGCCCAGGGCTTTCAGTTCACCCCAATTCAAGTCTCCGGGGTTGGCGGCGTAGCCGTCCAGTACTACTATCTTCATATTGCGTGTTGTTTGAGTGATACAAAATGGGAATTGAGTTTAGCGATTAGCGTTTAGTGATTAGTGATTAATCCGTGCAATAAGTAGGCGGTAACTGATTCCCCGCCTCCGGGGAGGAGAATTCAGTTGCCTCAGCACATTAATCACTAATCACTAAACACTATATTATTTCCCCTCCAGCAACGTCTGCACGATGCGTTCGGCGGTGCGCCCATCCCAGCGCTCGGGCAGGGTGGTGCAGTGCTTCCATTCGCCTTTCATCAGACGCTCGAGCAATTGGGCAAGGGTGACGGCGTTTTCTCCGGCCAGCTCATTGGTGCCGTTGCGCCAGGTCTCAGGATGCTCGGCATAGGTGTTGAGCGTGATGCAGGGCACGTCGAGGAAGGTGGCTTCTTCGGCAATGTTGCCCGAATCGGTCACGATGCCTGTGGCCTGGTTGATGAGGAAGCCGAAGTGCAGGTAGCTTTGCGGAGGCAATATGTGCAGGCGGGGCGAGGAGAGTGCCAGCGACTTGATGGCCTCCTCCACATAGGGATGCAGGGGAGCCACGATGGGCAGGTCGCCCGTCTTGTCGAGCAGAGTTTGGAGCAGGTCACGGAGCACGGCCTTCTTCTCCAGCAGGTCGCGCCTGTTCAGTGTGAGCAGCAGGTAGTGCCCCTTCCGCAAGCCGAGCACCGAGAACCATCGGGGTTGCACCAGACGGTGGCGGTTGTAGCGCGTGGTGTCTATCAGGATGTTTCCCACGTAGTGGATGTATTCCGGTATCATGCCTTCGCGGTTCAGGTTGCGGTTGGCCGTCATGCTGGCGGCAAAGAGGTAGTCGGAGATGGCATCGACGATGGTGCGGTTCACCTCGCGCGGCATGTTCATGTCGAACGAGCGGGTGCCGGCAATGACGTGTGCCACCTTCAGCCCCCGCTTCTTGGCCACTACAGAGCAGGCCATGCTGGCCGTCGTATCGTCCACCACCAGCACTACGTGTGCAGGGTGGGTGTCCAGCTCGCGTTCGAAGGCCTGCATCACATCGGCAGTAACCTGCGAGTGGGTGCGCACGTTGATGCCCAGGCAGGCGTCGGGGCAAGGCATGTCGAGGTCGGAGAAGAGTGAAGCCTCCAGGCAAGGGTCATCAGCCGGACCTGTATAAACAATGCGGTACGTGATGTCGGCACCCGCTTTCCGTGCGGCATCCATGGCGCGGCACAGGGGAGCTATCTTCATGAAGTTGGGGCGTGCAGCCGATACAATGGTTACTTTCATAGTCTCGAAGTTTTTTTCACGGGCAAAATTACGCTTTTCCACGCGATTTTTTTGTTACTTTGCCGGCAAATTTATCTCATTTTTATGCCTACGTTCGTACAAATATTGGATTTCATTGGTACTTTTGCCTTTGCCATCAGCGGCATAAGGCTGGCTTCGGCCAAGCGGTTCGACTGGTTTGGCGCCTATGTGGTGGGATTCGTCACAGCCATTGGCGGAGGTACGCTTCGTGACTTGTTGCTGGACGTTACCCCCGGCTGGATGACCGACCCCATCTATCTGATATGCACCGGCCTTGCTTTGCTATGGGTCATCTTGTTTGGCAAGTATCTCATTCATCTTAACAATACTTTCTTTATATTCGACACCATCGGTTTGGCGCTGTTCACCGTGGTAGGCGTAGGTAAAAGCCTGGCGTTGGGCTTCCCCTTCTGGGTGGCTATCATCATGGGTAGTATGACCGGTGCAGCGGGCGGTGTGCTTCGTGATGTGTTCATCAACGAAATCCCGCTCATTTTCCGCAAGGAGATTTACGCCATGGCATGCGTAGTGGGCGGGCTGGCTTACTGGCTTTGCGCGCTGGTGGGGCTGGACGACGTGGTGTGCCAGGTGGTGTGTGGCGTGGTGGTCTTCCTGACGCGCATCCTGGCGGTGAAGTACCAGATATGCCTGCCCGTCCTTTCGGGAAACGAACATTAGTTGCCCCCTCCTCCGCCTGTCATCATGATGCTGTTGAGCGGAAGGCTCGAGTCTTCGCGGTCGCGGATATCCGTTGAGGAGGCGGCCACTTTCTTTTGCGAAGGCTTGAGGTTGCCCAGGCGAAGCGTGAAGCCTACCATGAACGCGCGGCTCTGTACGCTGGTGCGCATGCGGTTGGTGAAGTCGGCGCCGGCGGTTTCCGACGTAATCTTCATGCTCCGGCTGAAGGGGTTGATGGCGTTAAGGCTGATGTTGAGCCTGTCGTCCTTCAGGAAGGCGCGGCTGATGCCCAGCGTGTGGACATTGAAGCCTCCTGAACGGCCTTGCAGAGTGATGCCCGAGGTGCTGCCGAAGTAATTTCCACTCAGTTTAATCTTGCAGGGCAGCGTGTGCTGCACGCTGGCCATGACCGATTGTTGCCACCCGTGATTGCTATATCCCAGCGAGGGCGAGCGCAGGTCGATGTAAGACGTCGTAGAGTTCACCGTCAGCCTGGTCTGTGGCAGGATGCTCCAGTTGAGGAAGAGGCTCAGCTCCGTGGTGCGTCGCTTGCCTATGTTGCCGTAGGTGGTGTAGAGCACGTTGTCGTCGTAGCGGGTAAACTCCTCCATGGCATTGTTCAAGAAGGAGTGCCTGAGCGAAGCGTTGAGCATGAAGCGCGTGGTAAAGAGGCTGTAGTTAAAGTTGAGGTTGTGCGCCTTCTCGGGCTCCAGTGCCGGGTTGCCGTAGGTGACGTGCGTGGGGTCTTGGTCGTCGACGTAGGGGTTAAGATAGCCTATGCCGGGGCGCGAGATGCGCAGGTTGTATCCGGCGCCCAGCTGGTGGCCGTTGCCGAAGTTGTAGTTCAGCGAGAGGGCAGGCACCACGTTGTTGTAGTTCAGGCTGAAGTCCGTGCCATTGCCGCGCAGGAAGCTTACCTTCTGATGGGTATGCTCGTAGCGCACGCCGGCTTTCATGCCCCATTTCCCGGCCCGCAAGTTGTAGCTTCCGTAAGCGGCCGCAATATCGCTGTTGTGCCGGTAATCCACTTCTTCGCTCTCGCTGCTGCTGCGCCTCAATACGTACTTTGCCCCCATTTCCACTTCATGCCTTGTGCCGAAAGGTAAAGTATAATCTGCTTGGAAAGTATGCTCCAGCATGTTGTTACGGTCGGTGGAGTAGCGGTCGACGAGTCCGGCTGCCTGGGCCTCTTCGCTGCTGCCGTCAATGGTAAAGAGGCTGGTGGCTTTGTTCTTCTTGGGTTGCGTACCGATGCGATAGGCCAGCAAGAGGTTATGGCGCGGATTATTACGGAAGGTGTGCCGGTAGTCCACGCTGCCGTTTACCGATAGGCTCTTGTTGCGGTTCTTCAGATAGGTGTCGTAACCAAAGAGGGTTTGCCCATTGTTGCTAAGCAGGGTGGTGCCCAGGCCGTCCGTCTGTTGCGGCATATGGAACAGGCCTACCGATACCGAAAGGCTGTTCAGCGTGTCTATCTCGTAGCTGGCGTCGAAGTTACCAAAGAGCAGTTGCGTATTTCCCTTTATGTTTTGTGCATAGTCCAGGCGGTTGCCCGTCTGCACTTCGTCGCGCAGGTTTGTTATATCCATTTCCGGGATGCGGACGTGGGTGGCGTTCACGTTGGCCGAGAGGGTCAGCTTGCCGCTCTGCACCATGGCATAGGCGCCACCGCCCTGGGTCAGGTTGCCGGCCGAGGCGTTCAGGCTCAGGTTGTAGCCCTCCAGTCCGCTACTGTCGTCCATGGTGATGTTGAGGATGCCGCCCACGCCCTCTGCGTCGTACTTGGCGCCGGGGTTTGTCTGCACCTCTATCGACTTGATGCTGGAGGCGGGCAGGGCTTTCAGCGTCTGGCTGGGATTGGCGCTCATCATGGCGCTGGGCTTGCCGTTGACGTACACCTGGAAGCTGCTGCTGCCGTTCACCTTGATGTTGTCCTCGCCGTCTACGGTGACCATGGGCACTTTACGCAGCATTTCGAGCGTGGTGTTTGTGTTGGCATCGGGGTCGTCGGCCACGCTATACGATATCTCGTCGATGTCCATCTTCACCAACGGCTTTTGCGCCACCACTTCCACGCCTTCCAGCATTTCGGACGACTCCCGGCTGTACATCGTGCCCAGGTCGGCCTCGGGACGGGCGGAGCTGACGTTGAACTCCCTGGCCAGCGGCTCGCGCCCCACGGAGGTGACGTGGAGCACGTAGGTGCCATATCGGGGCAGGGCGATGCTGAAGCGGCCGTCCATGTCGGTCACCCCCATGGCCACGGGGGCTTCGGCCTCGTTCTGCACCACGCGCAAGGTGGCATAAGGTTCTCCGCTTTGTGTCAGCGAGTCTACCAACAAGCCCTTTACACGGGCAACGGTTTCTACGGGTTGTGCGGCTTGCAGCGATACGCATCCAAGCCAAGCAGTCAATAAAGCAATCAATGCAGTCTTCATGTTCATAATGCAGTTTTTAGTTGTTTTTTCCTGTCGCAAAGTAAGTGCTTGCCGCCGGGCGTGGCAAATTTGTCCGACCAACGTCGGACTCCCGTTCGACCAACCTCCGCTTTTCGTCCGACGACATTCGCAACCTTGGCGGCCTGTAATCCTGTCCTTTACAGGGAGTAGGTGCTACTTTTCCACCCGTCCCACTGCAGTAGGACGACATTCCCACTGGAGTGAGACGACCGTCCCACTGGAATAGGACGACTGTCCCACTGCAGTGGGACGGGTGGAAAGGTAGCGCAAAAGGGTATGAAAGTCGGCCAACTTTCTGCGGCTTTATACTGCATAGTTCATTATTATTACGTATATTCGCTGCATGAAAGCGTGGACAAGACATTTGGATGTAGCCGTGCAGGTGCTGCTGTGGGCGATGGCTTTGCTGTCCCCCTTCCTCGGCGTGCTTTTCAGCGAGCAGTCGTTGGGCACTGCTTTCATGGTTACGGGCTATGCCTTGCCCTACGTGTTGTACTTGATGCTGGTGTTTTATGCCAACTATTTCTTCTTCATCCCCCGCTTCCTGTTCCGTAAGCAATATTGGGCCTTCGTCCTTGGCAATGTCGGGCTGGTGTGGTTGTTGAAGATTCTGCGCGATGCCGTTATGCAATGGCAGCTGGGCGAGACTCCGCCTATTCCCGCAGGAATGCGTGTGGCTTCCGACTTGTTGGGGACGTTGGTCATCGTGCTCTTCATCCTGGCCGCCATTGCCCTGCGCGTGCAGAAGCGCAACCAGCAGCTGGAGATGGAGGCCGCCGTGGCCGAACGCGAGCGGCTGAAAAGCCAGCTGAACCCGCACTTCCTCTTCAACACGCTGAACAACATCTCCTCGCTGGCCGCCTTCGACCCCGATGCCACCCAAGCCTCCATCAGCCGGCTGAGCGACATGCTGCGCTACGTGCTCTACGAAGGCAGCAAGCCCGCCACGCCCATCCGCGACGAAATGGCCTTTATGGAAGACTACGTGGAGCTGATGCGCCTGCGCTATGCCGACACGCTGAAGGTGAGCCTCGCGCTGGATCCGGTGGAGGGCGAGCTGCCGCCGCTGCTCTACATCTCGTTGCTGGAGAATGCCTTCAAGCACGGGGCCAGCAGCCGGCATGCCTGCTACATCCGCGCATCGTTTGGCGAGGAAGAGGGCGGCTGGCTCTGCTTCACGGTGGCCAACTCCCTGTTGCCGCCCGAAGAACGCCAGGCATCCGGCCGGGCAGGAGGGGTGGGCATCGAGAACCTTCGCCGCCGCCTCCGCCTGCTCTACAAGGAGGCCGATTATAGCCTGGTGGTGGGCGAGAGGGCCGGTCTGCCTTTCGAGGAAGAGATGCTGGACATTCCGGCTTACGAGGCTTCTTTAAGAATAAAAACGAAAAGATAAGTGACCTATGGCTGACATGACATTGACTTGCATGGTTGTTGATGACGAGCCGCTGGCCGTCAAACTCTTGGCCAGCTTTGTGGAACGGACTCCCTTCCTCCGCCTGGCGGGGACGTACCTCGACCCCCTGGAGGCGGTGGCTGCCCTCAGCCCTCAGATTGACATTCTTTTCCTGGACATACAGATGCCGGGCCTCACCGGGATGGAGCTCTCCAGACTGGTGCAGCCGCCCACGCGGGTCATTTTCACTACCGCCTTCAAGGAGTATGCCTACGACAGCTACGAGGTCCGCGCGCTGGACTATCTGCTGAAGCCCATCACCTACCAGGCCTTTTTGAAGGCTGCCACCCACGCACGGAATGTGCTCGACCGCCCCGTCCAGTCCGCGGAGGGCGAGGCAGTGCAGGCGGCTTCCCCCTCTTCGTATCTCTTTGTGAAGAACGACTCCAGGCTGGTGCGGGTGGACTTCGACCGCATATTGTTTGTCAGCGGCTTGAAGGACTATGTGCGCTTTCATCTCGCGGACACGCCGCGCCCCCTGATAGCCCTGAGCACCATGAAGAGTGTGGAAGACCGTCTGCCTGCCGACCGCTTTTGCCGCGTGCACCGCTCGTACATCGTGGCGCTCGACAAGATTGAGAGCGTAGAGCACAACCGCATTCGCATAGGCGATGAACTGATACCGGTGGCTCCCGCTTACCAGGAAGTGTTTATGAAGAAGATAGGTGGGTAAAGGGCATAAAAAAGGCGCGGATTCAAGGTGAACCCACGCCCATTCTCATTTTTTAATTCTCAATTCTCCATTTCAGAAAAGTGCGTCCTTCGTGTTGAACAGCTTGCGTTCGCTCAGCTTCACTACTTTGCCGTACTTTTCCAGGCGGTCGGTGTCAATCAGCTTTGGGTTGCCGATGATGCCTATGCGGTAGTTCTTTCCCTTGATATGCTGCTCGTAGAAGCGCACAATGTCGTCAAAGGTGAGCGCGTCAATCTTAGGCAAGTTTTCCTTGGCGGGGTCGCCTTCATAGCCCATGCGCCGGAATACTTCCATATACTGCGCCTTGGTGCGGAAGTCCGGATGGCTGGTCAGCGCCTCTTGTCTTAGGTAGCTCTTGATGTTGTCTATGCGGTCGGGGTTTTGCGGCATGTCGGTCAGCAGAGACATGAATACGTCCATGGCGTCGTTCACCTTGTCGTTTTGTGTACCGAGGTGACCATAGAGGAAAGTCTGACCTCCCGGCAGGGCAGGGGTGATGACGGATGCGTCGGCATAGTAAGCCATGGAGCGTTTCTCGCGGATTTCGTTCATCATCAGTCCGTTGAAGCTGCCCGAAAAGTACTGGTTGAATGCATCGCGCAACACGTCGTCCTGCTTGTCGTAAGCATCCATGGGCAAGCAGAGGAAAATTTGCGCCTGTTCGGCATCGCTGTTCGGCAGGAAGTAGATGGTGTTTTCCTCGGCCGGTGCCAGCGGCTTGTCTTGGGGCGATACGGCGGGACGCTCGTTGGCCACCAGCGGGAGGTTCTTGCTCAGGATGTCATACACCGTTTCGAAAGGCAGCGTGCCGCAATAGAATATCTCCGCCTCGTAGTTGCTGACACGGTTGATGTCACCCGTCAGCCCGGATACTTGCAGTTCGAGTATCTCCATGTCCGTCAGTTCGGTGAGGTACGATGACCGGTTGCCATAACGCAAGTATTGCGAAAGGGCGTCGGCCAGGATGTTCACATTCTCCTTGCGTTGTTGGCGCGTGCCTAGCAGTGAACCTTTCAGGCTGCTCAGTTGCTTCTCGTCGAGGGCGGGCATCAAGATTTGTCTTGACAGCAATTGGCAGGCTTGCACAAGGGTCTCTTCGTATCCGCGCATGGTGATGTACAAGTAATCGTCGTTGGCGCTTACTTGGCAAGTGGCATTCAGCCGGCTCAGTTCTTCCTTCAGTTGCTGGGGTTCGTAAGCACCCATCACGCCGGCATTGTTCATCAGTTCGGCGGCAATGCCCAGCTGGGGGAATTCACGTTCGCCTGCCCCGTAGCGCAGGGTAAGGCTGAACACGTTGTTCTCGGGGTTTTGCGTGTAGTACAATTTGGAGCGGTCGTTGAGTTTCTGTTCTTTCACGTCGTTGAAGTCGATGAACTTTTCTTCCACTTGCCCGATGCTCATGCGCTTGAACTGTTTGGCATATTCCGACTCTTGGCCTACGGGTGGTTCGATGGGTTTGTATCCGGGCTTCTTTATCTTGTTGCCCTTGTCGGGCTTGCCTTCTTCGATGTAAAGGGCGAGGTAGTTGTCCGAAAGGTATTGGCTTGCCACGCGCTTGATGTCTTCAGTGGTTACGGCCAACACTTCATCCTTATAGTTGAGTACTTTGCCCAAGTCTTGCTCGTAGATAAAGGCGTTCATCAGCAGCATGGCCTTGGTGTTGTTCGACTCCATTTGCAGGTCGAAGTCGCGGCACAGGTTGGCTTTGATGGCATTCACCTGCCAGTCTTCAAACTCGCCGTTGGCAATCTTTTCTATGGCTTTCAGTGCCTTGCGCTCGGTGCTTTTGTTCGACTCAAAGCGACGTTGGTTTTCGTCATACAGGGGGATACATTGCACGATGTTGCGCCCCTGTTCGCGCATGGTCATGGGGGAAGCTCCGGCACCGGTCAGTTCCCCGTCCAGTGAGAGTTTGTCCAGCGTGCCCGTATTGCTGCTGTTGCTCAGCAGGGACATAGCTATCTCCAAAGGCTTCTCATCTGGATGTCCGGCAGGTACGCCCGGGTAGATGAGGCACACGTTGGGGTAATAGCCTATCTTGGCGGTGTATTGGGTGCGCCCTTTTATCTCGAGGTCGGGATACGTCTTGCGTGCCGGCGTGGCCTTTTGCGGCAGCCGGCCGAAGGCGGCGTTGATGCGTCCCACAATTTGTTGCGCCTTGATGTTGCCCACCAGGATGAGCACCATGTTTTCAGGCGTATACCAGTCGTTGTAGAAGTCAATGAGTTTGCTCAACCTCGGGTTCTTCAAGTGTTCGGGAAGACCGATGATATCCCTGGCATAAGGATGGCCTTCGAAAGCTTTTGCGCGGATGAAGTTGCTCTGCAAGCTCGAGGGGTTGTCTTGATACATGTTGTACTCCTCATATACGTTCTCCAGTTCCGACTGGAAGGTGCGGAATACCGGGTGGCGGAAGCGTTCGGAAGTAATTTCCAGCCATTTGTTTATCTGGTAAGCAGGAAAAGAGTTGTAGTAGTAAGTCAGGTCGAAACTGGTGCCCGCGTTCATGCCCTTGCTGCCCATGCTTTCCATCAGGTTGGAGAATTCAGTCGACACGCTCACCTTGCCTGCCTGTACCGTCAGGTCGTTGATTTCCTGGCTGATGAATTCTTTCTTCGCAGGGTCGGTGGCATCCGCCATCTCGTCATACTTGGCGATGATTTGCTGGTAGAGGGGCTCTTCGGCAGCCCAATCCAGCGCCCCTATCTTGTCCGTGCCCTTGAACATCACGTGCTCCAGGTAGTGGGCCAATCCGGTGTATTCTGCCGGGTCGTTCACCGAACCAGTGCGCACGGCCACGATGCCAAACACGTCCGATTTTGTGTCATCTTCCCAAATGTAGACGGAAAGTCCGTTTTTCAGCTTTAAAGCCTTCAGCCCTTGCGCCGATGCCGTAAAAGGCAATCCTGCCAGAACAAGTAGCAGCAGGAGTAGTTTCAATTTCAATGTTTTCATCATAATAAAGCGTTTTATTTGAATAAATGATAATTTAGCGCACGAAGTGCGCAGCTACGAGCTACAAGCTACGAGCTACGAGTAGCTGCGCACTGAGTACCTAGAAACTTTACTTGTAGCTTGTAGCTCGTAACTTGTAGCTGCGGGCAAAGCCCGCTAAATTAGTAAGTGCCAAAACTATGAAAAAAATCACAGTTGACAGCAGAATGGGGCAAAAAAAAATCCCCTCCGATGCACGGCTCGGAGAGGATTCTTTCACGATGTGGGGTAAAAAGCATGGGCTGGACTCACCTTTCAGCACGCATGGGATTGTGCAGGAAGTCCTGGTAGGCCAGGCGGATGCCGTCTTCAAGTTCCGTCTTGTAGGTCCATCCCAGGGCGGTGGCTTTCGACACGTCCAGCAGCTTGCGGGGCGTTCCATTGGGCTTTGTCTTGTCCCAGCGTATTTCTCCTTCGTAGCCTATCACTTTGGCTACCAGTTCAGTCAGCTGCTTTATGGTCAGCTCCTTTCCTGTGCCTGCGTTTACCGTCTCGTTGCCGCTGTAGTGGTTCATCAGGAATACGCACAGGTTGGCCAGGTCGTCCACGTAGAGAAATTCCCGTAGCGGACTTCCGTCTCCCCAGCAGGTCACGAAGGGCAGGTTTTGCACTTTAGCTTCGTGAAAGCGCCTTATCAGGGCAGGCAGTACGTGGCTGTGTGTAGGGTGGTAGTTGTCGTTGGGGCCATACAGGTTGGTAGGCATCACGCTGATGTAGTCCGTCCCATACTGCCGGTTCAGGAATTCGCAATACTTCAATCCCGAAATCTTGGCCAGTGCGTAAGCCTCGTTGGTCTTCTCCAGTTCCGATGTCAGCAGGCAGCTCTCTTTCATGGGCTGGGGAGCCATGCGCGGATAGATGCACGACGAGCCCAGAAACTCCAGCTTTTTACAGCCGTTCTGCCAAGCCGAGTGAATGACGTTCATCTCCAGAATCATGTTGACATACATAAAGTCGGCCAATGCGCTTTCATTAGCCACGATGCCTCCCACCTTAGCTGCTGCCAGGAATACATACTCTGGTTTCTCGTCGGCAAAGAACTGCTCCACGGCTTCCTGCCGGCACAGGTCCAGTTCGGCATGGGTACGGGTGACGATGTTGGTGTATCCTTGTCTTTGCAGTTCGCGCACGATGGCCGACCCCACCATTCCCCGGTGTCCGGCCACGTATATTTTAGCGTCTTTCTCCATACAAATGTTTTTTACATTGCAAAAGTAGGCAAAATTCCATTTATTCCCTTCTTTCTTTTTTCGTAAAAGGGCATAAAAAAAGGAGTACCGCTGTACTCCAACCTTTTGTTAACCTTAAATCTAATACTATGAAAAACACACAGCAAAGATAGCTATATTTTTGATATGTGCAATGTTTTTCTTTATGTATCAGCAAATTAATAACATTCGTTATAATATACACGCTTATACTACAGCTTTTTTAAGAGATTTCGGTCTTATGCTTAAGTATATCTTCCATTTTTAATATCTCATCCCGATATTGGGCAGCTTCAATGAAGTTCAGTTTCTTGGCTGCCTCCTTCATAAGTTTACGGGTGCGTTCAATACTCTTTTCCAGTTGAGTGCGATTCATGTATTGCATAATCGGATCGGCGGCGATACCGGTTTCGCTTTCTTGGTCGGCATAAGGGCGGGAGGCATTGACTGTTGTGGCATTATTGGCGAAGACGTTGAAACTTTTGTTCTTTCTGATTTGTTGTGGGGTGATACCATGGTCTTCGTTGTACTTCAATTGTTTTTCACGCCGGCGGTTGGTCTCTTCTATGGTTTTCTGCATGCTCTCTGTTATGGTGTCGGCATACATGATAACCATGCCGTTGATGTTTCGGGCAGCGCGTCCGGCGGTCTGTGTCAGCGAGCGGTGGGAGCGCAGGAAACCTTCTTTGTCCGCATCGAGTATGGCCACGAGGGAGACTTCGGGCAAGTCGAGTCCTTCGCGGAGCAGGTTGACGCCAATCAACACGTCGTAGACGCCGGCACGCAGGTCGTCCATTATCTTCACCCGCTCCAGGGTCTCCACGTCGCTATGGATGTAGTTGCACTTCACGTGATTGTTCAGCAGATATTCGGTCAGCTCTTCGGCCATGCGCTTGGTGAGGGTAGTGACCAGCGTGCGCTCTTTACGCTCTATGCGCAGCTGTATTTCTTCCATCAGGTCGTCTATCTGGTTTTGGCTGGGGCGCACTTCAATGATGGGGTCCAACAGGCCTGTAGGACGGATGACTTGTTCGACCACGATGCCCTCCGATTTCTTCAGCTCATAATCGGCAGGAGTGGCGCTGATGTAGATGACCTGGTGGGTCATGGCTTCGAATTCCTCGAAGGTGAGCGGGCGGTTGTCCATGGCGGCGGGCAGGCGGAAGCCGTATTCCACCAGATTGACCTTGCGGGCACGGTCGCCTCCATACATGGCACGGATTTGCGGGATGCTGACGTGGCTTTCGTCCACCACCATCAGGTAGTCCTTGGGAAAGAAGTCGAGCAGGCAGTAGGGCCGGGTGCCCTCGGCGCGGCCGTCGAAGTAGCGCGAGTAGTTCTCGATACCTGCGCAGTGGCCCAGCTCGCGCAGCATCTCCATGTCGTAGGTGACGCGCTCTTGCAGGCGTTTGGCTTCAAGCATACGTCCTTGTTCTTCAAACCATTGCACGCGTTTGTGCAAGTCGTCCTCTATGTCGTGTATGGCGCGCAGGGTAGCCTCCTTGGTGGTCATGAAGAGGTTGGCGGGGTAGATTTTGTAGTCGTCGAAGCGGTTGATGGTAACGCCGCTCACGGGGTCTACTTCCTCAATGCTGTCCACCTCGTCGCCCCAGAACACCACGCGCAGCAGGTTGTCCGTATAGGCCAGGAAGATGTCTATGGTGTCGCCCTTGACACGGAAGTTACCCCGGTTCAGCTCCACGTCGTTGCGGGTGTAGAGGCTGTCCACCAGCTGGCGGAGGAAGACGTTGCGGCTGAACGCCTTGCCCTGTCGCACCTCGATGACGTTGTTGTAGAAGTCGGCCGGATTGCCCATGCCGTAGATGCACGAAACGGAGGAGATGACCACCACGTCCTTCCGTCCCGACAGCAGTGCCGAGGTGGCCGCTAGGCGCAGCTTGTCTATCTCGTCGTTGATGGCGAGGTCCTTCTCTATATAGGTGTCCGACGAGGGCAGGTAGGCCTCGGGCTGATAGTAGTCGTAGTAAGACACGTAGTACTCCACCGCGTTGTTGGGGAAGAAGCCCTTGAACTCGCTGTACAGCTGTGCGGCCAGCGTCTTGTTGTGGCTCAGCACCAGCGTGGGCTTGTTGATGCGGGCAATGACGTTGGCTATGGTGAACGTCTTGCCCGACCCGGTGACGCCCAGCAGCGTCTGCGCGGGCACGCCCTGCAGCACGCCCTCTGTCAGCTGTTCGATGGCCTCCGGTTGGTCGCCTGTGGGACGGTAATCGGATATCAATTCAAACTTGTTCATCCTGATACTTACTCATGATTGCGGTGCAATATTCGCTAAAATCTTCGACATAAACAAGGGAAGAGGGCGTTTCTTCGTGTAGGGAGGTCGGTCACTGGATATGAAGTTTGCCTTTCGACTGTTGTGTGCACCCTCACAAGCCTGCATGTGTGTACCCCCACAAGCCTACATGTGTGTACCCTCACAAGCCTACATGTGTATACCCTCACAAGCCTACATGAATGGGTAGGCTCATGCCTCATTTCTCTTTGGCAAGGGTGAAGACAAACTCCAGCCCGCCTCCTTGGCGGTTCTTGGCGGAGATGGTGCCGCCGTGTATGAGGACGGCGTTCTTCACGATGGCCAGCCCCAGGCCGGTGCCGCCCAGCTTGCGCGATCGGCCCTTGTCCACGCGGTAGAAGCGCTCGAACAGGCGGTTCAAGTGCTCGGGCGGAACGCCAACGCCGGTGTCCGAAAAGCTGAAATAGAAGAAGTTGTCGTCTTCGCGGAAGCACTTGATGTCGATGCAGATGTGGGTGCCGGCATAGGCAATGGCGTTGTCCATGAGGTTGCGGAAGATGGAGTAGAGCAGGGAGTAGTTGCCCCTGAGTTGTATCTTGGGGCGGAGGGAGTTGACCACGGTTATCTGCCGTTGCTCCAGCTCCAGGGCCACCTCGTTGACCATGTTGGTCACCAGCAGGCTGATGTCTACCTTCTCCATCTCAATCATGTTGGCCGCCTCGTCCATGCGCGTCAGTACGGAGATGTCGCGCAGCAGCCGGCTCAGGCGGTTGCTTTGGGCGTAGCACCGCTCCAGGAACACCTGCATCTTCTCGCGGGGCAGGTTCTCATTGTCCACAATGGTCTCCAGGTAGCCCTGTATGCTGCTGACGGGGGTCTTCAGTTCGTGGGCGATGTTCTGCGTCAACTGTCGCTTGAGGCGCACTTGCTCTTCCTCCTGGGTGATGTCGTTGATGGATATCTCGAAGCTGAGGTCTTGGAAGATGATGCACTCCACGACAAACACCCGGCCGTTCTTGTTGATGCTGATGGACATGCGCTTTTCTTCCTTGTAGTCCCAGCGCTTGGCCTTGTTGATGAAGTCGGTGATGCTTTTGAACTCGTCGATGGCGAAGATGTCTTCGGTGGTCTCCAGGTTGGAGTCCGATATGATGTTGCCGTACTGGGTGAAGAGGTTGTTCACCAGTATCTCTTTCTTGTCTTTGGTGAACACGCCGAGGCCTTCGCGCGACGTCTGGAGGTGGGTGATGAGCTTCTCGCGCTCGATGTAGAGGTCTTCCTTGGTCTCCCGCAGCCGCTTGTATATCTGAACGATGTGCTGGGATATTTCGCCCAGCTCGTTGTGCGGGAAGGTGGAGTCTATGTCTATCGGCTCGTTCTTGTCTGCCCGCTTGGCAAATTCCCTGAGTTGGTTGATGGCCGTGCCCAACTTTGAGACAAAGGTGTAGAATATGAATATCAACGCCAAGGTAATGCCGATGGTGAACCATAGATAATGCGGGTCGACAGACAGGTTGTTTATCAGGTTGACTGTGTATGGTAGTGCCGAACGGACAATGCAATCGTCATAAGCGGTAGCCGAATAGAAGTAGGGGATACCGGTTGTTTCCGATGTCCGCCTTACATCATGCCCTTTGCCCAAGCTCAAGGCTTTCTGTATTTCGGGACGGTTCAGGTGGTTTTCCAACCCTAATGGATAGCCGGGACGATAATTATCGAATAACACCACCCCTTGCCGGTCGATGATGGTGACACGCATGTCTTCGTTTATATAGCGGACGATATAGCCTTCGATGGCTTGCCGCCAAAGGCTGTCCGGCAGCAGATGGAGTTCTCTGTGCAATCTGTCGTTGCAATCTTGCAATTGCACATCCAACAATTCTACCTTATATTCTTTTTCACGCTGGTATTGATAGGCTATAAAACAGCCGGCAAATATCAGGAATAATGATATGACGGAAAGAAACAGTCTTTTGCTGTATGAAAGGAAGCGTCTTTCTTTATTCGGCTTCAAAGCAGTATCCATATCCTAAACGTGTTACAATGCATTTGCCATAAATGCCTATTTTTTTGCGCAGGCGGGTGATGTTTACGTCTATGGTACGGTCAAGCACATAGACTTCATCGCTCCAGATGCGCCCTAAGATATCTTCGCGCGAGAACACACGCCCTTTGTTCTGCAAGAGCAGTTGCAGTATTTCAAACTCCTTTTTGGTAAGCGGCGCTTCCATGCCGTCGATGCTCACTTTCTTCTTTATGGTGTCCAGCACTAGCGATTTGTACGTCAATTGCTCGGGCAGTTGCGTGGGGGCGTTTTGTGCGGTGCGCCTCAGTACGGCCTTGACACGTGCCACGACTTCGCGCAGTGAGAAGGGTTTGGAAATATAGTCGTCGGCACCCACATTGAATCCTGTGACGGTATCGTTTTCCGTATCTTTGGCGGTAATGAATATGATGGGAATCTTGGCAGTGCTCTTGTCTTTTCTTAACATGCTGGCCAGCTTGAAACCGGATATCTCTCCCATCATCACATCCAGCAACAATAGGTTATAGCTTGCGATATCCATTTTGAGGGCTTCTTCGGCAGAGTTTGCAGTATCTACCTCAAAACCTTCATTTTCAAGGTTGAACTTTAAGATTTCGCACAAATCTTCTTCATCGTCTACGGCTAAAATTCGGTAATTGTTCATAATGCTTGGTTTTGCTATTATTGCACGACAAAGGTGAGAACTTGTTGTTACGGAGTAGTGAAATATATGTTACAATATTGTTACAATGCATTTTTATGGCCATTTTAGCTTCCATGACAAGCTTGTTTCTTTTGCAAATGTACATCATTTTGTTTGCATATAAGCTATAGTAGTGCTACTTTTGCACGGATTACGAGGAAAGACATTGTATGGAAAAAGGCAAAAAGTTTATTTCTCCGGGAGCATGGTTCTCTATGGTTTACCCGGAGACGTGGAGTGAGTTTGAAGGTGGTGAAGGCGCTTTCTTGTTTTATAACCCTTCCGAATGGACAGGAAATTTCCGTATCTCGGCTTATAAGGGAAATCCGGAATACGGTAAAGAAAGCATCCGCCAGGAGTTGGACGAAAATCCTTTGTCCAAACATATGAAAGTAGGCCGGATGGCTTGTGCTTATAGCCAAGAAACATTTGAAGAAGATGGCACTTGCTACACGTCTCACATTTGGATAACCGGCATTGGCAATGTTGCTTTTGAATGTTCGTTTACCGTGCCTCAAGGTGCGTCCGTAGCAGAGGCTGAGGATATTATCTCTTCGCTTGAAATACGCACGGATGGCAAGAAATATCCGCCTGAAATCATACCCGTTCGTCTTTCCGAAATCTACCAAATCAATGAAGCCTACGAATGGGTGGAAACCCGTGTGAAGGATTTGCTGAAAAAAGACTTCCAAGGTTCGGAAGCAGACGTGATTTCCATGCAGCAAGTGGTGGACCTTGGAGGCATCAGCTGTAAAAAACGTGAGGCTTGGATAGCCTTTGGCATTGTGTTGTGCGTTATTTGGGCCAACGAAGTAGACGGCATGGAGTGGCGTACATTGATGGATGGCAACCGTGAGGCACCTGTACTGCTCCATGTACCCACCGGAAGGTGGATTGACCCCATGAAACTGGTGTGGAGTAAGGTAAAGGCTGGTGAAACACTAAGTTTGGCGGAGACGTACCAAAAGTTTGGCGAAGGCGAAGGCTTTGCAAGAGATTGTGAGGAAACAAGTATTTACGGTAATATCTGATATATTTTGGCAACTGTTAATTCTATACTCCAGGTTGAGAATCTGACGAAATCCTTTGGCGATTTGGTTTTGTTTGAACATCTGTCCTTCGGGCTTTCCGAAAAGCAACGGGTGGGATTGATTGCTAAAAATGGAAGTGGTAAATCGACTTTGATGAATATATTAGCCGGCAAAGAAGGGTATGACGAAGGCTCCATCTCCATGAAGCGCGACCTGCGTATAGGCTACTTGGAGCAAACTCCTTATTATCCGGGTGAATTGACCGTATTGGAAGCCTGTTTCTATCATGGTAATGCCATAGTCAATCTTGTCAAAGAGTATGAGCGCTGCATGGAGAATCCCGGACATCCAGGTCTGGACGATTTGTTAGCCCGCATGGAGCATGAAAAAGCCTGGGATTATGAACAGAAAGCCAAACAGATTCTTTCTAAACTGAATATACGCGACTTCTCTCAAAAAATAGAATCACTTTCCGGAGGACAGCTGAAACGAGTGGCTTTGGCCAACGTCTTGATTACAGAACCCGAATTACTGATTTTGGATGAACCGACCAACCACCTCGACTTGGAAATGACCGAGTGGTTGGAAGAATATTTGAGACGCACCAACCTAACCTTGCTGATGGTGACGCACGATCGTTATTTCCTCGACCGGGTATGCTCGGAAATCATTGAGATAGACAATAAGACCCTCTATCAATATAAGGGCAATTACAGCTATTACCTGGAAAAACGCCAAGAACGTATCGATGCAAGAAACGCCGAGATTGCCCGTGCCAATAACCTCTATCGCACCGAACTCGAATGGATGCGCCGCATGCCACAAGCCCGTGGGCATAAAGCCCGCTATAGGGAAGAAGCCTTTTATGAACTTGAAAAAGTGGCTAAGCAACATATTAACGACAATAACGTAAAACTGAATGTCAAGTCCGCCTATATAGGTAGCAAAATATTTGAAGCCGACCATTTGTACAAATCATTCGGTTCATTAAAAATACTGGATGATTTCTCCTACATATTTTCCCGTTATGAAAAAATGGGTATTGTAGGAAATAACGGGACGGGAAAATCGACCTTCCTTCGCATCCTGATGGGGAAAGAACAAGCCGATAGTGGCACGCTTGACATCGGTGAAACGGTACGCTTTGGATACTATTCGCAGGAAGGATTGGAATTTGACGAGCAGATGAAAGTGATAGATGTGGTGCAGAATATAGCTGAAGTCATCGAATTAGGCAATGGGAAACGATTGACCGCCAGTCAGTTTCTGCAACATTTTCTTTTTACACCTGAGACACAATATAATTATGTATACAAATTGAGTGGCGGAGAGCGCAGGCGCTTATATTTGTGCATGGTGTTGATGCGCAATCCCAACTTCTTAGTTCTTGATGAACCAACCAACGACCTTGATATCGTGACGCTTAATATATTGGAAGAGTATTTGCAAGCTTTTAAAGGATGCGTTATTGTAGTCAGCCACGACCGCTACTTTATGGACAAGATAGTAGACCACCTGCTTATATTCAATGGAAATGGAGATATACGCAATTTTCCCGGCAATTACACTCAATATCGGCATTGGAAAGAAGAAAAAGACCGTCGGGAGAAAGAGCAAGCGGCCACGGTAAAGTCTCAAACGTCCGCTCCAATCAAGCCGCGTGAAAATGAAAAACGCCGTTTGTCTTTTAAAGAACGCCGTGAATTTGAACAGTTAGAACAAGAAATCAATGAATTGGAAGCCGAAAAGAAGAGTATCGAAGAAGCTTTGTGCAGCGGTACACTATCGGTGGATGAACTTACTGAGAAATCGAAACGTTTACCTCAACTCACCGAATTGATAGATGAGAAAACTATGCGTTGGCTTGAATTAAGCGAATGGGCATGATTAAGCCGCATACCCATTCGCTTACTGTATGCATTTATTGCCCCACTATATCCATCTCTTTTAAAAGATGGGAAGCACCAGCATACTTATCTATTATAAATAAGGTATAACGGATGTCTACACATGCTGCCCGTTGCGAAGACGGGCGAAAAGCTATATCTCCGGTCAGGCCTTCATAATTACGGTCGAATGCCGTACCTATGAGTTCGCCACGACTATTAAATACAGGACTGCCGGAATTTCCCCCTGTATTATCCGTGTCAACAATAAAGCAAACAGGCATTTCACCATCCTCAGGGCGTGCATAATGCCCATAATCCCTAGCACGATATAATTGTTTAAGCTTTTCAGGTACAACAAATTCCCAGTTGTTAGGATCCTCTTTTTCCATTACACCGCGTAGAGTTGTGGCATATTCATTGACAATGCCATCAGCGGGAGAGTAAGATGCTACCTTGCCATACGTTAAACGCAGAGTGCTGTTGGCATCCGGATAGATAAATTGGCCGTTTTCATTCTTCATGTCCATCATGCCTTTTACCCAAACCTTATGAGCATTGTTGTAATCACGGTTGGCATCGTGCATGTCCAAGGCAGTTTTCAATAATCCGTCAGTTACAGAATATTTGAATAGAACCAGCCAGTCATTATTTATTTTGTATAAACTGGGCTTACGGATAAATTTGTCAAAATTGGCTTGATTGCCAAAAATGGAATGCTCGAAACATGCGTCAATAAACTTGTCCGCATCCCCCTTAAAACGTTTATCTATAACCTGAAAAATAGCAATTCGCTGCTCTTTCGGAATATATTGTACATATAACCGCATCATTTCTTTGCCAACCAGTTTTTCTACTTCAGGAAATGGAACAGAAGCAAAATAGCGTTGAGCTGCAGTTTTCAGGCTATCGGAAGCTTGGAGGATACGTTTCTTGTCTTTCGACTTCAAAGCTGTAACCAACCCATTTGTATTCGGAATCTTTAAAAAGTCCATGCCATTTACCATTGTTTCTTGGATAGCTTGTTGGTGATAAAGAGCAGGGCGGCGTTGTTGTACAATCTTCCGTATGACATCAAATGCAGATTGATAGGTCGTGTCACCCAATTGGCGTCCTCGCTCCAGCAATTGTTCTTGTTGTTCCTTTTTTGTATCCAGTACTTTTAGTCTAATAAGACCCTCGTTCATTCCTAAGGCATTTTTCCAATAGTTTGCGCTTGAAGCATATTTAGCTGCATAATGTATGCGTATGGAATCGGAGTGGAGCATTTCCTTCATCAGAATCTTCTGGCGGGCATCACGCACATGGATTCGCATGAAATTGGTTGTCTGCATGCGTTCTTCCACTTCATCGCTTATCATATAACGCCAATTTCGTCCAGGAAATCCCATTATAAAGGCGAAATCACCTTCGGAATAACCTTGCAGGCTGATACGTAAAGGACGTTTCACATGTAATGGCATGTTGGTAATGGAATAAGGGGCAGGATCCCCATTAGGCTTGGCATAGATGCGGAACAATGAAAAATCACCTGTATGCCGTGGCCACATCCAGTTGTCAGTATCCGCACCAAACTTTCCAATACTGCTGGGAGGTGCACCTACCATACGTATGTCTGTATAAGTGGTTTTAATAAAAAGGTAATATTTATTGCCTCCATAGAAAGCCTTCAACTCTATACTTTTTCCTTGAGGTAATGCGATTCCTTCAACGAGAGCAAAGCGCTGTGCTACAGTCTTCAGATAGCTTGGCGACAGGAAGTTGGTACCTTGCGGGTCGGGGTCTTTTACCAATTGTTCTTGGACAAAGGCAGTGACGTCAAGAATCCGGTCGATAATTGTAACAGACAAACCTTTACATGGCAGTTCTTCTTGGCGTGTCATTGCCCAAAAACCATCCGTCAGATAATCGTGCTCCACCGTGGAATGCTGTTGTATGTATGAATATCCGCAATGGTGGTTGGTTAATACCAGACCTTCACGTGAGATGATTTCACCCGTGCATCCTCCACCAAAATGTACTACAGCATCTTTTAGTGATAAGCTGTCGGGACTATATATAGCATCAACAGGAATTTCTAACCCCATTTCACGCATTACAGCGGCGTTTTGTTCCTTTAAATCAGTAAGCATCCACATTCCTTCATCGGCATAGGCTGATGTCAGGCTCGTTGTCAGCAATAGGCTGAATATTATATTTTTTTTATTCATATAGATTAAGAATATTGCATGTATAAGAATCCACCCACACTCAAAAATGAATGCAGGTGGATTCATTACTTATCAAAGCATTTTACTTACGATAGCAAGCTATATCTTCTTTTTCGAAATTCCGAATAAAAGTGCTATGTTTCTCTATCTCGGTTTCAGCGTAATTGACATATACCTTGGCGGATTGGGTGAACAATTCCGGTGCGCGTGTAGCATCCTGAATGATGAGGTGCGACATTACGCAATCGGCGGCCATTTCATAGAGACGGCGTGCCATCAGGTCGTGCAATTCCTGGTCGGCAGCTTCCTTTACCAAATTGGTGCAGGCTTCAAACTTATCAGTCATTGCTTTGACACGTTCCAATAGGGGCTTCATTTCGTCTGAGCAAGGAATTTGCTCATAGCCGCGAAGCGTTGCCAAATAAGCGCCATTGGTTACATAGCGGATGGCGGCTACGGTTTGCAATTGTGTTGTACCTTCGTAGATGCTTGTGATACGCGCATCACGATAAATACGTTGGCAAGCATATTCCAGCATAAAGCCACTACCACCATGCACTTGGATACAGTCATAAGCGTTTTGGTTGGCATATTCCGAGTTCATGCCCTTAGCCAACGGGGTAAAAGAATCAGCCAGCTTGGCATACTTCTTCTGCTCCTGGCGTTCCTCTGGTGTCAGCTTACGTTCACGGGCGATGTCGTCCAAAGCCTTGTAGATGTCCACGTAGCGAGCAGTCTGATAGAGCAAAGCACGTCCGGCATCCAGCTTAGCTTTAATAGTGCTGAGCATATCGTAGACTGCAGGGAACTCGATAATGGCTTTGCCGAACTGCTTGCGGTCTTTTGCATAGGCAAGTGCTTCGTTGTAAGCCGCTTGGCTCAAACCTACACTTTGTGCGGCAATACCCAGGCGGGCTCCATTCATCAGTGCCATTACGTATTTGATGAGACCCAGCTTGCGGTCGCCACAAAGTTCGGCACGGGCATTCTTGTACACCAATTCGCAGGTGGGTGAACCATGGATGCCCAACTTATTTTCGATGCGGCGCACGTTTACGCCTCCATCACGCTTGTCGTAGATGAACATGGACAGACCACGGCCATCGCGAGTGCCTTCTTCACTACGTGCCAAAACAAGGTGCAAGTCGGCGTCACCGTTGGTAATGAAGCGTTTTACCCCGTTTAGTCGCCAGCACTGGTTAGCCTCGTCGTAGGTGGCTTTCAACATAACGCTTTGCAGGTCAGAGCCTGCGTCCGGTTCCGTCAAGTCCATGGACATTGTCTCTCCGGCACATATACGGGGGATAAAGCGGCTATGCTGGTCCTCGTTGCCAAATTCGTATAGTGTTTCAATACAATCTTGCAACGACCAAATATTGCCAAATCCTGCATCGGCAGCAGCCACAATCTCAGCACACATGGTGTAGGGCGTAATAGGGAAATTTAGTCCACCGAAGCGCCTGGGCATGGTCATACCGTTCAGTCCGGCTTTCACCATGGCATCAAGGTTTTGCTTGGTTCCGCTGGCATACTCTACACGTCCGTTTGCACAGTGAGGACCTTCAGCATCTACACCTTCAGCATTGGGTGCAATGATCTGTCCGGTGATTTCTCCGGTGATTTCCAATACTTTGTCATACGAGTCTATAGCGTCCGCATAGTCTTGCGGTGCATAGTCATATTGGTCTTTATCTTGATATCCGCGTTCCTTCAGTTCGCAGATGCGTTCCATCATGGGATTGTTAAGATGGTAGCGCAGTTCAGGTATCTCTGTATAGAAATTATCCATGGTTATTTGCTGTGAGATTTATAGTATTTAATCATTTTGGGAATAACCTCTTCGACGGTGCCATTGATGACATAATCCGCAATCGTGTTAATCGGCGCATTCTCATCGTTGTTGATGGAGATGATGATGCCGCTCTCCTGCATGCCGGCAATATGCTGTATTTGTCCGCTGATGCCACAGGCTATGTAGAGTTTTGGACGCACCGTCACGCCAGTCTGACCTATCTGACGGTCGTGGTCGGCAAAGCCTGCGTCTACGGCGGCGCGACTTGCACCTACCTCAGCATGAAGTTCCTTGGCCAGTTCAAACAACATGTCGAATCCCTCTTTCGACCCCATGCCATAGCCACCTGCCACGATGATGGGAGCTCCCTTCAGGTTGTGTTTGGCCTTCTCTACATGGCGGTCGATGACCTTCACCACATAGTCTGTCTCATGCACATATTTGGCTACGTCATGGTTAATGACCTCACCCTGATAGTTTTTGTCCAGGATTTCCTTCTTCATTACGCCTTCGCGAACGGTGGCCATTTGCGGACGGTGTTCAGGGTTCACGATGGTAGCCACAATGTTTCCACCGAAAGCAGGACGGATTTGGTAGAGCAGGTTTTCATACAGTTTGCCTTCTTTCTTGTCTTCATGGCTGCCGATTTCCAAAGCTGTGCAATCTGCAGTCAGTCCGCTGGTTAAGGCTGATGATACACGGGGACCGAGGTCGCGCCCGATAACAGTGGCACCCATCAAGCAAATTTGAGGTTTCTCTTCTTTAAAAAGATTAATAAGTACAGAAGAATGGGGCAAAGAAGTGTAGGGAAACAAGCCCGGTGCGTCGAACACGTGCAACTTGTCTACACCGTAGGGCATCACTTGTTTTTCGATGCCTGCCAGGCCCGAGCCTGCGGCAATGGCTTCCAGCTGGCAGCCTAATTGGTTGGCCAACTTACGACCTTTAGTCAGCAACTCCAGGCTGACATCGGCAACAGTAGTGCCTTCTATTTCGAGATATACAAATACGTTGTTCATTTCTTTTTAGTTAAAAGCTACGGGCTACGAGCTACGAGTCATAGTTGTTGGGACTTTCTTGTAGCTGGCAGCTGTTAAGGTTGTAGCTGGGTTATCCGATGGTATGATTTTCTAATAGTTCTACAATCAGGCTTTCTACATCTTGGTCGCTTCCGGTAAGCGTCTTGCTTTCCTTGGCTTGGAAGGAGATGTTCTGTATGGTTTTCACTTTGGTAGGCGAACCGCTCAAGCCGCATTGTGCCAAGTCGGCATGTACATCGGCCGTGCTCCACTCCACAATATTCAAGTAGGAGCGTTGTTCGTACAGCTCAGCGTAGGGCAGGGCGGCCTCTTTGGTTATGGCTGCTTTTTCTTGTGCGCCCAATGCCCGTTTATATTTCTGCACTAACTTAGCATTGCGTGGACGGCAAGGAGCAGCACTGCCATTGACTGTAATGACCAAAGGCAGGGGAGCCTCCACGGTCTCTACACCGCCGTCAATATGGCGTTTGATGACTACTTTTTTGTTTTCCTCATCTACGTTCAAAATTTCTTCGGCATAGGTCACTTGGGTCAATCCTAATTTCTCGGCTACTTGCGGGCCTACTTGTGCCGTGTCTCCGTCAATGGCTTGGCGTCCGCCGATGATGATGTCGTATTCGCCAATCTGGCGGATGGCCGTGGCCAATGCATAGCTGGTGGCCAGCGTGTCGGCACCGGCAAAGGCGCGGTCAGTCAGCAGATAGCCGCCATCGGCACCTCGGTACAGACCTTCACGGATGATTTCGGCCGCGCGTCCCGGCCCCATGGTAAGCATAGTCACGGTAGAACCCGGGTGTGTTTCCTTCAACCGCAAAGCCTGCTCCAAAGCATTGAGGTCTTCTGGGTTGAAGATGGCGGGTAGAGCCGCACGGTTGATGGTACCGTCGGCTTTCATGGCATCTTTCCCGACGTTGCGTGTGTCGGGTACTTGTTTTGCCAATACTACGATTTTCAAACTCATGTTGTAATATTTAAGATTAGTATTAGTTTCTTTTCCCTCCCCAAAAATGTATGGGGTACATGTATTCATGTTATTATCAAGGCGCAAATTTACTTAAAGAGTTTGGTTTGGCAAGCATTCGGGTCTTTTTTTCCAACGGAGCATGCCTAAGTGGCGCTTAAATCTATAGCCGATATGTTGGTTCCTATCTCCTTCGCTTCTCCTTCGTTCCTCCTTCGCTCCTGCTTCGCTTCTATAGAAACGGACAAATAGCGAAGGTGAAAGCAGCTTGAATGAAAGATGAAAGTGAGAAAAAAGGTAAATGCCCGGGAGGGAACCGGGCGCCGGAAACTATTCTGTGGTTCGGAAGAAAAAGATGGGGGGAACAATTTTGTAACCTTACTTTTTTAATCTATTTTTGCAGTCGAAACATAAACATCGGGCTAATATGAACATTCTGAAAACTGCGGCATGCTTAGTGCTGGCCGTGTGCTTTACCCATACTGCAATGCGGGCGCAAGAGGTGATAAACAAAGAGCTTGCTGCTGATACTTGCAGACAGGATTCTATTGCGCTAATGTCAAAAGGGTTGGAGATGGAGGCTGACACTACAATGCTGGCGCTCGTGCCGGATTCGTTAGCTGCAAAGCAGGACACACTTGTCTCTCCGGATACACTTATACAAGTGGACAAAGTTGTTAAGAACGACACTATTGTCAAGAAAAAAAGAAAGGCAAAGCCACGTCCCAAACTTGATGATTTCTTTAAAGACTATTGGATACTGAAATTGCGTGCAAATGACAAGGGGGGATATGAACTGGACACGGTGTCAATATTGTACGAAAAGTACATAGGCGTTTTGGATTACCTGAATGACCCCTCAACGCCAGAGCGCTATATTGTCTGCAATTCTGATTATTACCGTCTGTTTGTGCCTTTCACTTATTACTATGCGCCGATAGAGCGCGTGTCGCGTGTGGATTGGAAGTTTCAGCCATTCGACAGGCATACGGCTTTGAACGCCGGTTTGCTACCTATCGATACGTTGGCCTTCACCGCGAAGCAGCGGATTAATGAGAGGGTAGACCGTGCTCTGCTGGATGCATATGTGAATTTTCCTCAATTGGTGGTATGTACGGAAGACGATATAGAAAGTACCCCGATGTTCAAAGATAATATTGTAAAGGAAGCCTCTTCTAAAAAACGTTCGGTTATCAAGTTGTTCGCGTCCGACCCCGTAGAGCAGGTGCAAACGGAATCAAAAGGCATCGTAATCCGTAAGCCAAACTGGTGGACTACGGGAGGAAGCGGCTCGTTGCAGTTCACGCAGAACCACTTTTCGGACAACTGGTATAAGGGTGGCCAAAGTACCCATTCTTTGCTGGCTGGCTTGCAGCTGAAGGCCAACTACAACGACCGGGAAAAAATACAATGGGAAAACCTGGTGGATGCCAAATTGGGGTTTGTATCGTCGCCCTCGGACACTGTGCACAGCTATTTGATAAACAACGACCAGCTCAGACTTTACAGCAAGTTGGGCATACAGGCCATATCCAAGTGGTACTACACCGTCTCCACGGAAGTAAAGACGCAATTCTGCCCGGCCTATGACGCCAATAGCGAAGTAATGAAGGCTGCTTTCCTGGCTCCCCTCGACTGGTCGACGAGCCTTGGTATGGACTACAAGCTATCTAAGCCGAAAATAAACCTGTCTGTCTTTATGGCACCTTTGACTTACACCATGCGTTATGTGGGCAATTCGAAAGTGAATGAAACGAGCTATGGCCTGGAAGAAGGCAAACGAGTAAAGCATGATATCGGTTCGCAGGTGCAAACCAACTTGACGTGGTCTCCGACATCCTTCATTAAGCTGACGTCCAGACTGGATTACCTTACCAGTTACAAATGGATACGTGTGGAGTGGGAGAATACTATCGACTTCTTGCTGAACCGTTACCTGTCTGCCAAATTGTATGTGTACGGACGTTATGATGATGGCAATAAGCCTACCGTGGGTAACAGCTATTTCCAGGTGAACGAGACATTAGGTTTTGGCTTGAACTATACCTGGTAGCCTATTTTTCTGCCTTAAACCGGAAAAAGCATGCAGGTAGGTGTAGAAAAACCTTTCGGATGACTTGTAGTTCATAAATTATGCTTAAATTTGCCGCGATTGTAATGTTCACTTTGCAAAATGGCAAATACAATAAAACATCTAGGTATCGTGGAAAGCATCGAAGACCATCATATACAGGTTCGGATTGTGCAGACGTCGGCATGTGCTTCATGTAGCATCAAAGGGCACTGCACTTCGGCCGACGTAAAAGAAAAGCTTATCGACATAGCAAATGCCGATACTTCGCAGTATCGGCAAGGCGACCATGTGTGGGTAGTTGGTACTCTCTCCATGGGAGGAATGGCGGTGCTGCTGGCTTTTATACTTCCTTTTTTCATTGTCGTGATTTCTCTTTTTGTCTTTATGGCATTATGGGGCAATGAATTGTACGCAGCGCTTTGTTCACTTGCGTTACTTATACCATATTATTATATATTAAGGTTAAAAGGCAAGTGGCTGGGTAAAAGGTTTGCTTTTTCCATTCAACCTATGGAATAGCCTCAAAGAGTAGGACAAGCGAATGACTAAGTAATTAAATCAAAAAATAATAATCAATAACTCATTAGTTTTATGCATGTAATTCTGATAGCAGTAATCTCATTGGGAGTGATAGCGATAGTGCTTGCCGCTATCCTGTATGCAGCTTCCAAGAAGTTTTCTGTGTACGAAGATCCGCGTATTGGACAGGTGGCAGCAGTCTTGCCACAAGCCAATTGCGGTGGGTGTGGATACCCCGGTTGCAACGGCTTTGCCGATGCTTGCGTCAAGGCAGGTTCACTGGAGGGTAAGCTTTGTCCGGTGGGAGGGCAGGCGGTCATGACTAAGGTTGCCGATATTCTTGGTTTGTCCGTTACGGCCTCCGAGCCTATGGTGGCGGTAGTGCGCTGCAATGGCAGTTGCAGTAATCGTCCGCGTGTCAATCAGTATGATGGAGTCAAGAGTTGTGCCATAGCTTCTGCCTTGTATGGCGGAGAGACAGGTTGCAGCTACGGCTGCCTGGGATGTGGCGATTGTGTTGCAGCCTGCAAGTTCGGGGCTATACACATGAATCCGGAGACAGGGTTGCCCGAAGTTGATGAAGCCAAGTGTACGGCGTGTGGTGCTTGTGCCAAAGCGTGTCCGAGGAACATCATCGAAATTCGTCCTCAAGGCAAGAAGTCGCGTCGTGTCTATGTGCAGTGCGTCAACAAAGACAAGGGGGCAGTGGCACGCAAAGCATGTGCGGTAGCCTGCATCGGTTGCGGAAAGTGCGTCAAGGTCTGCGCGTTTGAAGCCATTACATTGGAGAATAATTTGGCTTACATCGACCCGAATAAGTGCAAGTCGTGCCGTAAGTGCGAGGAAGCTTGCCCACAGGGAGCTATCATTGCCCTCAACTTCCCTCCGCGCAAGCCGAAGGTTGAAGAAAGTGCTGCTTCTGCAAGCGAGGCTCCTCAACCGGCCGTGGTGGAGAATAAGGAATAGAATAGTAAACTTGTTAACGCAAAGAGATATATGTTGAAGACATTTTCAATCGGTGGTGTCCATCCACACGAGAATAAACTTTCAGCACATCAGCCCATCATTCAGGCAGAAATCCCTGCCAAGGCGGTCATCTTGCTGGGACAACATATTGGTGCACCGGCAAAGCCAGTGGTAGCCAGGGGAGACGTGGTGAAAGTAGGGACTAAGATAGCCGAACCGGGAGGCTTTGTGTCAGCCGCCATCCACTCGTCCGTTAGTGGCAAAGTAGCTAAGATTGACACAGTTGTAGATGCCAGCGGATACCCGAAACCCGCCATCTTCATTGATGTGCAGGGGGACGAATGGGAAGAGAGCATTGACCGTTCGGACACGTTGGTCAAGGAGTGCACATTGACTTCAGAGGAGATTGTGAAAAAGATAGCCGATGCGGGCATTGTGGGACTTGGAGGTGCCTGCTTCCCTACCCAGGTCAAGTTGTGTCCGCCGCCTGCATTCAAGGCAGAGTGTGTCATTATCAATGCTGTGGAGTGCGAACCCTATCTGACAGCCGACCACCAACTGATGCTGGAGCATGCAGAGGAAATCATGGTGGGAGTAACTATTCTGATGAAAGCCGTAAAGGTAAGCAAAGCTTTTATCGGCATAGAGAACAATAAGCCGGACGCTATCCAGCTAATGACGAAGGTCGCTTCATCGTATAGCGGGATAGAAGTCGTGCCTCTGCAAGTGAAATATCCGCAGGGTGGTGAAAAGCAACTGATTGACGCTATCATAAAGCGCCAAGTGGCAGCAGGAGCATTGCCCATTTCCACCGGTGCCGTAGTGCAGAACGTGGGGACAGCTTTTGCCGTCTATCAGGCAGTGCAGAAGAATAAACCGTTGTTCGAACGTGTTGTTACTGTCACCGGTAAGTCATTGCAAAAGCCTTCCAACTTCCTGGTACGTATCGGTACTCCCATGAAGCAGCTGATTGAGGCTTGCGGCGGGTTGCCTGAAGACACCGGGAAGATTATTGGTGGAGGTCCCATGATGGGCAAGGCTTTGGTAAGCGACGAAATACCTACGGTGAAGGGTACTTCCGGCATACTGATAATGAATGAGAAGGAAGCCCGCCGCAGTGCTCCCCAACCATGCATTCGGTGTGCCAAGTGTGTGGGTGCCTGCCCCATGGGGTTGGAGCCGTACCTGCTTGCTACGGTTTCTGCCCACGGAGACTTTGAGAGAGTTGAGAAAGAAGACATTATGTCGTGCATAGAATGCGGGTCATGCCAGTTTACCTGTCCTTCCAATCGTCCCATGCTGGACTACATCCGCTTGGGCAAGGCCAAAGTGGGTGCCATGATACGTGCACGCCAAGCAAAAAAATAACGTAGAAGTATGGAAAATAAATTAACTGTATCCCTGTCGCCCCACGTCCACAGCGGCGATAGCGTGAAGAAGAACATGTACGGCGTGCTCATTGCCCTATTGCCGGCTTTCCTGGTGTCGTTGTATTTCTTCGGACTGGGCGCACTGGTCGTCACGGCTACCTCCGTGCTGGCCTGCGTATTTTTTGAGTGGGCTATCGGTAAGTTTATCTTGAAGCGCGAGACGACCTCTATTACTGACGGGTCGGCTATTATCACGGGAGTGCTCTTGGCCTTCAACTTGCCGTCCAACTTGCCTGTATGGATTATCATCATCGGCGCTCTCTTCGCCATCGGCGTGGCCAAAATGTCGTTTGGAGGTTTAGGGTGCAATCCTTTCAACCCGGCACTGGCAGGACGAGTATTCTTGTTGCTTTCCTTCCCGGTACAGATGACGAGCTGGCCTGCTGTAGGCCAACTGACGGCTTACACTGATGCTGTGACTACGGCCACTCCGTTGGCCATCATGAAGGGAGTCATTAATGGAGCTCCAGGTTTCTCGCTCGACCAGCTTCCGGATGCACTGTCCCTGTTCTTGGGCAATAATCCCGGCTGTATAGGTGAGGTAAGTGCGTTAGCTTTATTACTCGGGCTGGCTTACATGCTGTGGAAGAAAATTATCACTTGGCACATACCGGTGTCCATCCTGGTTACGGTGTTCGTATTCTCGGGCATCATGTACCTGGTTAATCCGGAACTGTATGTGTCGCCTCTGGTACAACTGTTGTCTGGCGGCTTGCTGCTGGGTGCCATCTTCATGGCAACGGACTATGTGACGTCGCCCATGAGCCATCGGGGCATGCTGATTTACGGCGTGTGCATCGGGGCACTGACGGTGGTTATCCGTCTTTTCGGCGCGTATCCGGAGGGCATGTCGTTTGCCATCCTTATAATGAACGCATTCACGCCGCTTATCAATACTTATGTCAAACCTAAACGCTTCGGGGAGGTGGCTAAGAAGAAATGAAAAAGTTAGAATCTACACTGACGAATATGTTGCTGGTGCTTACGGGAGTCACAGTGGTCTCCGTAGCCCTGCTGGCTTGGGTGAACGAGTTGACCAAAGAGCCTATTGCCCAGGCCAATGCCAAGGCGCTGAGTGATGCCGTTAACCTGGTGGTACCCGGTTTCGACAACAACCCCATCGCCGAGAAGAAGATGCAAGAGGTGGATGGCGTGCAGTATGCCGTTTATCCCGCTACCAAGGGTGGTGAGTACATTGGTGCGGCCGTCGAGGCAAGTGCCATGGGCTTCGGCGGAGAGTTAAAGGTATTGGTGGGTTTCGATGCCGAGGGAAATGTGTTGAACTACTCCCTGCTGTCCCACGCCGAAACGCCCGGACTGGGCTCGAAGGCCGATGTGTGGTTCAAGGACGGAGGCAAGGGCGACATTACGGGGATGAATCCCGGACAAGCGCCCCTCGCCGTGAGCAAGGATGGCGGGCAGGTGGATGCTATTACGGCTTCGACCATTACATCGCGTGCCTTCCTGAATGCCGTGAATGCAGCCTATGCCGCTTTTGCAGGCCAAGAGATGGCCGACGGGGCGACCGGTGCTACGCAAAAGAATGTTGAACAGCCTGCCGGTGACGGGGAAGACGCCCCCGCGCCTGCTGCCCAATAAATAGAAAGGAGTGATTGCTATGAACAATTTCAAAGTCTTAATGAACGGCATTGTCAAGGAGAACCCTACCTTTGTATTGCTCCTGGGCATGTGCCCCACGCTTGGAACAACCTCGTCCGCCATCAACGGCATGGGCATGGGACTGGCCACCGCCTTCGTGCTGGTGTGCTCCAATGTGGTCATCTCTGCCATAAAGAACCTCATCCCCGACATGGTGCGCATTCCTGCCTTCGTGGTGGTGATAGCCTCGTTTGTCACACTGCTCCAGATGATTATGCAGGCCTATGTGCCGGCACTGTATGCCACGCTGGGCCTGTTCATCCCACTTATCGTGGTGAACTGCATCCTCCTGGGGCGTGCCGAGGCCTTCGCGGCCAAGAACGGGCCTGTAGCCTCCATGTTCGACGGCTTGGGCATGGGCTTGGGTTTCACCGTGGGACTGACCCTGTTGGGTGCCGTACGCGAGTTGCTGGGCACGGGCAAGATTTTCGGCCTCACCGTCTACCCCGAAGACTGCGGCATGCTGCTCTTCGTCCTGGCGCCGGGCGCCTTCATTGCCCTGGGCTACCTCATCGCCCTGGTGAACAGGCTGAAGAAGGCCTGACGGCATGATGCTGACTTATTAATACTGTACCTTTAAAAGATTTTTTATGGAATACATACTGATATTTATTTCGGCAATCTTCGTCAACAACATTGTGTTGTCGCAGTTCCTGGGTATATGCCCCTTCCTGGGCGTGTCCAAGAAGATTGACACCGCGCTGGGCATGGCCGCCGCAGTGGCTTTCGTGCTCACCATCGCCACCATCGTCACCTTCCTCATACAGAAGTACGTGCTCGATGCCTTGGGGCTGGGATACCTGCAGACCATCACCTTCATCCTCGTCATTGCGGCCTTGGTGCAGATGGTGGAAATCATACTGAAGAAAGTGTCGCCTGCGCTCTATCAGGCCCTGGGCGTGTTCCTGCCGCTTATCACCACCAACTGCTGCATCCTTGGCGTGGCTATTCTCGTCATCCAAAAGGACTACGACCTGCTTACCGGCATCGTGTACGCCTTCTCCACCGCTTTGGGCTTCGGCCTGGCGCTGACCCTCTTTGCCGGCATACGCGAACAACTCAGCCTGGTCAGCATACCCAAGGGACTGCAGGGAACACCCATCGCGCTCATCACCGCCGGACTGTTGGCCATGGCCTTCATGGGCTTCTCGGGCGTGGTGAAGCTGTAACCGCGCAGGGTGGCAGACCTACACACGGCACGCTATGGGTACACCCGATAGAGGCCGGTGGTACACCCTTTTCATACGAGAGACTTACTTCCCGCACCAGGGAGGTAGGTCTCTTTATTGTTAAAAAAGTACAAAGAAATAATCGCCGAAAGGTGCAAACCGCTATCTTTAACCTCCCGTTACCCCGGCCCGGTGCCCCGTTAATCACACCCTTCATGATGGCCAACGGAGTAACGGCTTGATAAACAGCAAAACTAAAACTACAGAACATGCAGATATTACAGCTACCCGGTACGGACAAGAAACTCTACGAGCTGGTGGCCCCGCTGGTAATGGACCCCAAGGTGCTGAGGCAGAACTACAACTTCCCCTTCCGCACGTCAGAGCGCTTCGAATGGTTCGTGGCCGTTGACCGGAAGGAAGTGGTGGGCTTCGTACCCGTAGAGCACAAGCGCGCCGAAGACGTCATCAACAACTACTACGTGCGCGACCGCCAGACTGATACGTTGGAACAGCTGCTCCGCTACGCCATTGGCCACCTGGAGGCAGGTCCGGTGCTGGCTGCCGTCAGCTTCAAGGAAGACAAGGAGCTTTTTGCCAGCCTGGGCTTTGAAGAAGAAACCGTATGGACCCGCTACGTGCGGATGAGAAAAAACGCCGACCGACATGAGCCAACCGAAGAACGTGTATGAACTGGCGCAAGAACGCCTTGCCATTATTTTCAAGGAGTTTGACACCGTGTGCGTGTCCTACTCCGGAGGGAAGGACAGCGGCGTGATGCTCAACCTGTGCATAGACTACATCCGCCAGCACCACCTGGACCGTAAGTTGTGCGTGTTCCACATGGACTACGAGATACAGTACCGGCAGACCATCGACTACGTGGACAGGACGCTTGCCAGTAACCGCGACATACTGGACGTGTACCGCGTGTGCGTCCCCTTCCGCGTAAGCACCTGCACCTCCATGTACCAAAGCTACTGGCGCCCTTGGCAAGATGACCTCAAAGACATCTGGGTGCGCCCCATGCCCGAGGACTGCTACACGAAGGAGGACTTCCCCTTCTACCGCGAAGACATGTGGGACTATGACTTCCAGATGCTCTTCGCAAAGTGGTTGCATGCCCGCAAGGACTCGGTGCGTACGTGCTTCCTCATCGGCATACGCACGCAGGAGAGCTTCAACCGCTGGCGCAGCATACACCTCAGCCGGAAGTACCAGATGTACCACAAGTACCGCTGGACATCGAAGATTGGGAACGACATCTACAACGCCTATCCCATCTACGACTGGAAGACCACGGACGTCTGGACGGCCAACGGGAAGTTCCACTACGACTACAACCACCTCTACGACCTCTACTACAAGGCAGGGGTCAGCCTCGAAAGGCAACGTGTGGCCAGTCCCTTCCTGTGCGAGGCGCAAGACAGCCTCCGCCTGTACCGTGCCATCGACCCCGACACGTGGGGCCGCATGATAGGACGCGTCAACGGCGTCAACTTCACCGGCATCTATGGCGGCACGCGGGCCATGGGGTGGCAATCGGTCACGCTTCCCAAGGGGTACACCTGGAAGGAGTTCATGCACTTCCTGCTATCCACCCTGCCCGAGGAAACACGCCGCAACTACCTCCGCAAGCTCACGGTGAGCATCGAGTTCTGGCGCACCAAAGGGGGCTGCCTGGCGGACAGCACCATCGAGAAGCTGCGGCAGGCGGGCGTCATCATGGAGGTGGGCGGCTCCACCAACTACAAGACCTCCAAGAAGCCCGTCAAAATGAGCTACCTGGACGACATCAACATCTCCGAATTCCGCGAGATTCCTACGTACAAACGCATGTGCATCTGCATCCTCAAGAACGACCATGCCTGCAAGTACATGGGCTTTGCCTTGACAAAGGAGGAAGCCTACAAGAGAGACAAGATTATGGAACAATTCAAAAACCTGAAGTTATGACCGAATACATGAGCCCGGTGTACAACGTGCGGGCAGTGCCCGTCGAGAAGGTACAGGCCAACGACTATAACCCCAACGTGGTGGCTCCGCCCGAAATGAAACTGCTCGAACTCTCCATCTGGGAAGACGGGTTCACCATGCCCTGCGTGTGCTACTACAACGAGCAGGAAGACAAGTATATACTGGTGGACGGATTCCACCGCTACCAGGTGCTGAAGACCTCCAAGCGCGTCAACGAGCGCGAACACGGCATGTTGCCCGTGGTGGTCATCGAGAAAGACCTGTCCAACCGGATGGCCTCTACCATCCGCCACAACCGCGCAAGGGGCACACACACCATCGAACTGATGTGCAACATCGTGGCCGAGCTGGACAAAGCCGGCATGTCCGACGAGTGGATTATGAAGCACATCGGCATGGACCGCGACGAGCTGTTGCGCCTGAAGCAAATCTCCGGACTGGCAGAGCTTTTTGCCGACAAGGCTTTCAGCGTGCCCGACAAGGAAGTAGAGTTCCAGCCGCCTACGCCGCAGGACGCGTCGCTGTGACCGGGGCGGGGAAGGGGGTTACTCCTCCTTGCGGAGCGCAAACCCCATGAGCAGCCCGTCATATCCCTCGGCCAGGCTGGAGATGGTTTCCAGCGTGCCGCTTCCGCTCTTTCCGGCCAGCAGTTGCACCAGGTCGAGCAGGCGGTCGAAGTTGAACAGCAGGTCCATCTGCGCCGACGTGTATTTCAGCGTGGCTTTCAAGGGCACCAGGCGGGCCAGTTTGAGGGTGACGCGGTTCTCCGCCTGGTCGTAGGTGTACGTTCCTTTTACCGGTTTTCCACCTAATGTGGCCTGGAAGGTACTGTCGGCCTCGAAGGTAAAGCTCAGTGCGCCTTCACGGAAGCCCAGCTTCTGCAGCTGTTCGTCCAGCTTGCCGGCCAGTGTGTTGGCAGCCACGGCACCTCCGGCCTTGGCCAGCAGGTTGTCCGACTCAAACTCCACAGCGGCGCCGGTGTACACCCACGTGCCGGTCATTTCGGCCAGGTTGACACCCGTCACGGCACCTACCAGTTTCTCTACGTTGTCACGGTTCAGCAAGTCCTTCAGCGACTGTGCCTGTGCGCTTGGGCAGGCCAGCAGTGCGGCCACGAGGGCCGGAAGGACGATTTGTACATACTTCTTCATACGCTTATTTCTGTTGGTTCTGTTGTAAAGTTTTGTTAACGTTCTCGATGAAGCCCAGCAGTTCCTCCCGCCCCAGGCGGCTTTCTGCCGAGGTGACGAAGCTGGGTGGCAACTCCTCCCACTGTCCCTCCAGGTGTTTCAGGTAGGCCTGCACGTTGGCCTTCAGTGCCCCGGGCTTCAGTTTATCGGCCTTGGTGAAGACCAGTGCAAAGGGTACGCCGTTCTCGCCCAGCCACTCTATGAACTCCAGGTCGATAGCCTGGGGGCTGTGGCGCACGTCTACCAGCACAAACAGGCACGTCATCTGCTCGCGGTGCAGCACGTAGCTTTCGATGATGCGGCGTATCTGCTCCTGCACGCGGCGCCCGCGCTGGGCATAGCCGTAGCCGGGAAGGTCGACGATGTACCACCGGTCGTTGACGAGGAAGTGGTTGATAAGCAATGTCTTGCCGGGCGTTGCCGAGGTCATGGCCAGCCCTTTCCGCCCGGTGAGCATGTTGATAAGGCTGGACTTGCCCACGTTGGAACGCCCGATGAAGGCGTATTCGGGCCTCCCGTCACGGGGGCACTTGCCCACGTCGGTGTTGCTCACGACGAATGTGGCACTGCGTATTTCCATCATATGCTTTGCAGTTTGGTTTCTCTGTGCAAAGATACGCATTATTCCCCTAAAATGAAAGAGGTGCGGAAGTCTCCCTCCACACCTCGCTTGGCTTGTCTGTATGTGTCGCATTATCTGACTGACTGCTATCTGCATCTTTTACCTCTGTTCCTCAATTCTTCATTATTGATGCTTCATCCTTCGTTAACCCAACTGATGGTCGCCGTCGTCCTCACCCTCGCCCGTTCCGGGTTCGGCAGAAGGCGTCTCCACCTTGTCGAAGCGCACGAAGCGTGCCCCGTTTACCAGCGAGCGGGTGGCCAGCGAACCATCCAGGTGGCGGGTAGAGGCGGGCAGGAAGCGTACCTTCAAGGTGCTTTGCCCGGTAGTGACATCTTCCTCGTTTTCAGCTCCTTTGCCTGTGGCTACCAGGGTGAAGCGGAAAGTGCCCAGTCCGTCGAGCGTCACGCTCTCCGAGGCTTGCAAGTGGCGCGTCATCACGGTCACGAGGTTGTCAATGACGTTCTTCGTGTCGCCCGGTGTCAGTGAAGACAGCTCGGCTATCTCCTTGGCAATCTGGTCGGTATCCACCCTTCCGCTTAGTATGACGCGGGGGTAGTACAGCTTCTGGCCTTCCTTGTTGGCGATGCTCGATTTTTGTGCTTTGTAAATTACTGCCATATTCTTTGCAACAATTAAAAGGTTGTCATACACTTGTGTATCTGTGCGTTCTGTAAAAACATCTGAATGCCTTACGGGTTACCCCGCCTTCCGGAGGACAGGGCTTCCCGGCGTGGATGACAGGCTTCCGGCAGACGGACGACCCACGTGACGTGTCCGAATGCTTTACCTATCATCCTATGCAAAGATACTACTTTCCCGGCAGCGGCCAAACTGCAGGAAGGGGAATTCGTCCCGCTTGCATGACGGCCCTCTGTTGCTGCGAAGCCCCTATAACGTCAGGCATCGAGACGGAATTCGCCCTTCTTCTTCGGGGCGGGGATGTCATAATCCTTGCCTGTAAGGGCTTTGACGAAGTAGTTCAGGCTCTGCGCGGGCTGCTGCATGGTGTCCAGCCGGGTGGCGAGCTGGTGGCGCAGGGAGTAGCGCGTGATGATTCCTGTATCGCCGCATTCCTCCAGTTCGCGCTCGGTGTACGGATATCTCACTGCCAACTGTCCCACCAGTTCCGCCTTGTAGGGCGGGGTGGGCAAGCCGCGTGTCTGGCAGAACAGGTCGATTGAATTGTAAATATCCTTATACAGTTGCTGCGTGCCCTTGGGAAAGTAGCCCGTGTTGCCCCGGTCGAAGCAGGGCGGCAGCACGCGGTAGGCCCCGTCGAGCCGTTCCACCAGTCCGTATGCGATGGCCAAGCTCATGTACTTCTGTATTGTCCCGTAAGATATTTTCAGCACGTTTGCCATCTCGTGCAGGCTGTAGTACGTCAGGTTGCAGTTGTTCAGGCACAGGCATTTCAGTTGCAGCAAGAATCCCTTCAAGGCGGTTTCCTGCTTGAGTTCGGCCAGCGGGATACGCAGCCCCAGGAAACTGCGGTCCACGATGATGAAGTCCTTCTGTGGGAAGTACACTTGGTAAAAGTTTTTCGTTTTCGGCGCACCCCGGTCGGGCTTGATGTATTGGCGCGTGATGTCCACCAGTCCCAACTCTTGTGCCCGGTGCAGGTGGTTGCTCACGGTGGCCTCGCTGAATCCCGTTTCGCGCGCCAGGGTTTCGAGCAGCACGTTCGACCGCCCCGTCTCGTAGTCCGTCTTAAAGAGGAGTAGCAGGTAGCTGTACGCCTCGCTGTGTGCCAGCAGCTTGCCCGCCCGCAGCGGGAAGAGCCGGTAATCTTCATTGTTAATAAGTTTAATCATATTACATCAACATTTTAAAAATTTTCAAAAGCCCCGTTGGGCCTGTGAGCTATGTTAGTAGTAAGGTAGTTATTAGTATGCCTGCGGGTTTTGTACCGGGCGATACCGGTTTTTTGGCAGTCGCTCACCGGCGGCCTTCGTACTCGTCGCTCACTGCGCGCAGGGCGTCGGCATAGTCCTTGGCGGACATGTATTGGCCGGGTACGGGTGTGAAGTACTTGTCCCACAGGTCCTTGTCGATGAGGGTGAGCGTGTCGGCCACGCGTTCCAGGTTTCCGCCCGTGTGCAGGTAGAAGCGCTTCACGCCCCGTGCGAAGGTGCCGTTGAAGCGGTCGGCCGTGAGGAAGGGGTGGTGGGCCAGCAACGCGAGCAGCCGGTCGCCCGCCTGGTGTGTGCGTTGGTCGAGTCGGAGTTGCGGGAAGTCGCCTATCCGCTTGTATCCCAGCAACATGGCTCTCACCTGGCAGGCGGTAAGGTCGGCCGTGCCCAGGCTGTAGAGGGCGAAGATGAAGGCGGCCTTGTAGCGTCGGCACAGGGTGAGGATGTGGTTCGTTTCCCCGTCTCCGGCCGTCAGGCCCGAGTGTATGAAGTCGGTGCCGCTCCACGCCTTGCCATTGTTGCGCAGGGCGGCGTAGGCCAGCACGTCCATGCCTTGTGGTATGCTGACTTCTTTGTAAGTGGGTTTTACCTTGGCAAGCGGGGCGAACTGCAACGCCAGTATGCGGCTTTGGCCGTCGATGCAGACCCCGTCGTAGTAGGCGTATTCGTCGGGACTGACGGGTGTGAGCCTTACCTTGAAGTTGTCCGGCGCAGCCTCTCCCTTTCCCTTTACGGGGACAAGGGTAGCGCGGAAGAGGCGTCGGCCTTGTAGTCTGTCAACTGCCTGTTCCATAGGCAGGTACTCGATGGGCATGTCCGGCAGGTAGTCCAGCCCCATCAGCAGGTGGTAGCAGTTCAGCACGTTGTTCCGGTCTATCCTGCGGCGGTTTCCTTCCACGAAAAGCAGGTTCAGTCGTCCGTCTTGATGTCCGTAGAGCTTGGCGTTGTCTACTATTTCTCCCACCTCTACCATGATGTTCTTTTTCTTTTTCATATTTTGTAAGTTTAAAAGATTATAAAATAAATTTACCGCAACCGGAAGGCTGATGGCCACTTGTCTTCCTGTTACGGCAGCAAAGGTAGGGAGTTTCGGCGGGGAGGTTTGGGAGGAGTTTTCGGCGGGAAGTTTGCTCCCGTCACTTAGCGGGTTAGTGTTTAGTGATTAACGATTAATACGCTCGTAGTGAAGCGGTTAACGGTTAGTGGTTAGTGATTAATGCGTTCGTAGTCAGCCCACTAATCACTCATCACTAACCGTTAACCGCTATCGTGGGGTAGACCGACGAGCGGATGCCGACGTACTTGTCTTTGTATGACTTGAGGTAGCCCTTCAGCGTGTCGGGCGAATCGCCGTAGAGCAGCTCGGGGTTGAGGTTCAGGCCGGTGCGGTAGACAAGCCGGGCGCAGAGTACCTGCTTGTCGGCCATGCCCCGGTTGCCCGGTTTCCCCTTGGGGGCGGTCGGCGTTGTGCGGTCAAGGAAGCGGCGCAGCAACGAGGCGAAGTAGGCCACTTGCAGGGTGCCCGGGTCGCGCTTGGGGTTGAGGTGGGCGGTGTCGGTGGCGATGATGGAGCGGAGCCGTTGGGTATCAACTCCTTCAAGGCCGCGCTTCACCAGCTCCAGCATGAGCCATGCAGTGGCGGAGGAGAGGGTCTTTGCCCGTCCTTGCGAGGTCTTGAGGGTAAGCTGGAGGCGGGGTCGCCCGGGGCGGGTTGCAGGTCGAGGAAGCGTTGTACTTCGGCCATGACGGTGTCGTCGGGCGTGCGCACCACGAACTCCAGGCTGCGCGTGAAGTCGTAGCAGAACAGCACCAGCAGCCAGAAGGCGTCGGCATCCAGTCCCATCCCGGTGACGGCAGGCAGCACGAGGTCGTCTTGCCGATAGCCGGCGTAGGTGTAGGGGCACTGTATGCAGCCCCCGTCGTGCCGCCGGGCAAAGGTGGCCAGTGCCAGGTACGGGTCGGTCAAGGGCAGTCCGTCGGCCATCCGGACGCTGCCGTCGGGCAGGGTAGCGGGGTTCGCGTTGCCCCTCACCAGGCTTGCCACGTAGGCCAGCAGATGTTCGTTTCCGTCTTCTATGTGTGGTGTCATGTTGCCGGGGTGTTATGCGCGGGTAAAGTTACAAAAAAATCCCCGCAACCCACAAGGGGCTACAGGGATTCTTGCAGATGAAGAAAAAGTAATGTCGTTTACTTGCTCAAGGCCAGTGCCACGTTTACGGCGCAAGCCACGGTGCAGCCTACCATCGGGTTGTTTCCGATGCCCAGGAAGCCCATCATTTCTACGTGGGCGGGTACCGAGCTGGAGCCTGCAAACTGGGCGTCGCTGTGCATACGTCCCATGGTGTCGGTCATGCCGTAGCTGGCGGGACCTGCGGCCATGTTGTCCGGGTGCAGCGTACGTCCCGTACCGCCACCGCTGGCTACCGAGAAGTAGGGCTTGCCTGCGAGCACGCGCTCCTTCTTGTAAGTACCGGCAACGGGGTGCTGGAAGCGGGTGGGGTTGGTAGAGTTACCCGTGATGGATACGTCTACGTTCTCGTGCCACATGATGGCCACGCCTTCGCGCACGTCGTCGGCACCGTAGCATTTCACTTTAGCGCGGGGACCGTCGGAGTAGGGCGTTTCCTTCACAACCTTCAACTCGCCGGTGAAGTAGTCGAACTCAGTCTGCACGTAGGTGAAGCCGTTGATGCGGCTGATAATCATGGCAGCGTCCTTGCCCAGTCCGTTCAGTATGCAGCGCAGGGGGTTCTTGCGCACCTTGTTGGCCATTTCGGCGATTTTGATGGCGCCTTCGGCAGCGGCGAACGACTCGTGTCCGGCCAGGAAGGCGAAGCACTGTGTCTCTTCGCGCAACAGGCGTGCTGCCAGGTTACCGTGGCCCAAGCCTACCTTGCGGTCGTCGGCAACGGAACCTGGGATACAGAAGGCTTGCAGCCCGATGCCAATGGCTTCGGCAGCGTCGGCGGCGTTGGTGCAACCCTTCTTCAGGGCGATGGCGCAACCTACGACGTAGGCCCACTTGGCGTTCTCGAAGCAGATGCCCTGCGTCTCCTGGCAAGTGAGGTAGGGGTCGAGGCCTGCTGCGTCACAGATGGCGTTAGCCTCTTCAATGTCTTTGATGCCGTTCGCGTTCAACGCGGCAAGTATTTGCTTGATACGGCGGTCTTGGCTTTCAAATTGTACGGGTCTAATCATATCTGTGTCCTCCTTTATTCTTTACGTGGGTCAATGTATTTTACTGCTCCCTGTTCGGGTTTGAAGCGGCCGTAGGTGCCGGTCACAGCCTTGAGAGCCTCGTTGGCGTCTTTGCCTGCCTTGACCTGCTCCATGAACTTGCCCATGTGGACGTATTCATAGCCGATGACTTCGTTGTCCTTGTCCAGGGCCATGCGGGTGATGTAGCCTTCGGTCAGTTCCAGGTAGCGTGTGCCCTTGGCCAGCGTGCCGTAGAGGGTGCCCACCTGGCTGCGCAGTCCCTTGCCCAGGTCTTCCAGGCCAGCGCCAATCATCAGGCCGCCTTCGGAGAAGGCCGACTGGGTGCGTCCGTACACAATCTGCAGGAACAGTTCACGCATGGCTGTGTTGATGGCGTCGCATACGAGGTCGGTGTTCAGGGCTTCGAGAATGGTCTTGCCCGGGAGGATTTCAGATGCCATGGCGGCCGAGTGGGTCATGCCCGAGCAGCCGATGGTCTCAACAAGGCATTCCTGTATGACACCGTTCTTCACGTTCAGTGTCAGCTTGCAGGCACCCTGTTGGGGAGCGCACCAGCCGATGCCGTGCGTCAGGCCGGAGATGTCAACTATTTCTTTTGCTTTTACCCATTTACCTTCTTCGGGTATTGGAGCCGGTCCGTGGTTGGGACCTTTCTTTACAACACACATGTGTTCAACTTCGTGTGAATAAGTCATAATCAGCTCTTTTAGTTAGTTATAATAATGTAAACAGAATGCCGCTCTGCGGTTTCCGCCTGCAAAGTTAATCTTTTTCCGCTAACCCACAATCGGTTGGAGGCACTTTTTTCTCTTAAAAAATCATTCTACGTAGGCACTGAAGATGTAGGTGCCTTCGAATACTTGGTGGCTGGGAGCTTCATCCATGTAGAGTTCACAATCTTCTACCGTCAGCTTGTAACCGTCCAGCTCGGTGACAAAGAGGTAGGCGGCTAATGATTCACCCCTCATATCGATGTTGCGGGCTACTGCTTCCTCTTTGTAACTGTCCTCCCAACTTCTGGGCACGTCTTGGCTGATGTCGCTGCTGCCGCTGTAGGTGTTTCCGCCATACTCCATGCTAAGCCTTCCGCTTGCCGTGAAGGTGAGCTTGGCTCCGGTCTCGCCGTTCACCCAAGTTCCTACAAGTAGTTCATCGTTGGGGTCGCTCCACCAATCCCTTGAATAACCGTAGAAGTGTTCTGATGGCGTGGTACCTCCCCATTCTTCATACTCTTGGTAATCAATGGTCCAGCTCCATGAGCCAGTTGTAGTGACCAATGTGTTCGTGTCCGGCAGGTAGCGCCAGGTGGTATAACCGTCTGTGTCATCGTAGTAGAGTCTCCAGGCATTTCCGCCGCTCATGAACACCCAGCCATCCGACTCTTTGTCCATGCGTTGCCAGTGCCCAATCCACAGCCGGTAGTCCGCATACTTTTCAATGATTTCCTGGCTCTCCTTGTCCAGTCCTTCCGTCCCTGTCGAGGGGTTATCGGGATTACCCGGGTCGTTGGGGTCATTGCTGTTGTCGTCTCCCCCGCAACTTGCGAGGCTCATGGCCATGAAGAACGCCGTGGCCAATGTCCAAAGTGTCTTTGCTTTCATAAAATAGTGCTTTAAGTTAAACGTCTGTTTGAATGCGCAAAGATAAAAATTTATTTATTTTACGTCAAGTCTAAAGAGATAAAAAGTTTTCTTGTCATTTGCTAAAGGTCTATCAGCACCAAGGCAGGCGCTTCCCTCATATCGTCGGACCGCCTCCCGCGCCCCGTTGGCCTGCCTCTTGCGTCCCGAAGGTCAACCCTTCGTACACGAAAGGTAGGTCAAGAAGTCCGCCGCCCTTGCATATTCCAAAAAAGACCGTTAACTTTGCCGGGACAAACATTGACGATATGAATTACATCCAGACGGAGATAGACGGCGTGTGGGTCATCGAGCCAAAAGTGTTCAGCGACGCACGCGGATATTTTATGGAAGCCTTCAAGGAGGAGGAGTTCCGGCGGGAGATTGGCCCCGTGCACTTTGTGCAAGACAATGAGTCGAAATCCACCTTCGGCGTGCTTCGCGGCCTGCACTACCAGCGCGGAGCCATGAGCCAGGCCAAGCTGGTGAGGGTGCTGCAGGGACGGGTGCTCGACGTGGCGGTGGACTTGCGCCGACAGTCGCCCACCTTTGGCAAGCACGTCAGCGTGGAACTGAGCGCAGACAACAAACGCCAGCTGTTCATCCCCCGGGGCTTCGCCCACGGCTTCCTGGTACTGAGCGACGAAGCCGTCTTCACCTATAAGGTGGACAACGTGTACGCCCCCCAGGCCGAGGCGTCCATCCGCTTCGACGACCCCGACCTCGGCATAGACTGGCCCGTGGCGCCGGAACAGATGCTGCTGTCCGACAAGGACCTGCGCGGCACATCATTTAAGAACGCTGAATATTTTGACTGACCATTATGAAGATAGCAATAGTAGGAACAGGATACGTGGGACTGGTGACCGGGACGTGCTTCGCCGAAATCGGCGTGAACGTGACCTGCGTGGACACCAATAGCGAAAAGATAGAATCGCTGAGACGAGGCATCATCCCCATCTACGAGAACGGGCTGGAGGAGATGGTGAACCGCAACGTCAAGGCCGGACGACTGAACTTCACCACCCGGCTGGAGGACTGCCTGAACGAGGTGGACGTAGTGTTCAGCGCCGTGGGCACTCCCCCCGACGAAGACGGGAGCGCCGACCTGAGCTACGTGCTACAGGTGGCACGCACCATCGGGCAGAACATGCAGAAGTATCTGCTGGTGGTGACCAAGAGCACCGTGCCCGTGGGTACCGCCCAACGCGTAAAGGCAACCATACAGGAAGAGCTGGACCGCCGTGGCTCCACCCTCGGCTTCGACGTGGCCTCGAACCCCGAGTTCCTCAAGGAGGGTAATGCCGTGAACGACTTCATGAGCCCCGACCGCGTGGTGGTGGGCGTAGAGTCGGAACGCGCCAAGCAACTCATGACAAAGCTCTACAAGCCCTTCCTGCTGAACAACTTCCGCGTCATCTTCATGGACATCCCGTCCGCCGAAATGACCAAGTATGCCGCCAACTCCATGCTGGCCACCCGCATCAGCTTCATGAACGACATAGCCAACCTGTGTGAACGGGTGGGAGCCGACGTCAACATGGTGCGCAGCGGCATAGGGGCCGACACACGCATCGGGCGCAAGTTCCTCTATCCGGGCATCGGCTATGGCGGTTCGTGCTTCCCCAAGGACGTGAAAGCCCTCATCAAGACCGCCCAGCAGAACGGATGCCGAATGCGCGTGCTCGAAGCCGTGGAGGAGGTGAACGAGCGGCAGAAGTCCGTCCTCTACGACAAGCTGTCCGCTCACTTCCAAGGCAACCTGGCCGGGAAGACCGTGGCCTTGTGGGGACTCTCCTTCAAGCCGGAAACGGACGATATGCGTGAGGCGCCTGCCTTGGTACTGATAGACCTGCTGCTGAAGGCCGGCTGCACCGTACGTGCCTACGACCCGGCCGCCATGACGGAGTGCCGCCGCCGCTTGGGCGACAGCATACTGTATGCCACGGACATGTACGACGCCGTGCTCGATGCAGACGCCCTGTTGCTGCTTACGGAGTGGAAAGAGTTCCGCCTGCCTTCGTGGGCAGTGGTGAAGAAGGCCATGCGCCATCCCCTTGTGCTGGACGGACGCAACATTTACGGTAAAAAAGACTTGGAAGAATTGGGCTTCGCCTACTCGTGCATCGGGCAGCGGTGAGAAGAAGTATGAAGTATCAGGTATTAACGATTAGCGTTTAGTGGTTAGTGATTAATGCGTTCGTAGTCAACCCACTAATCACTCATCACTATCCCGCTAATCACTCACTTGCGCCACCTGCGCTTCCCGCCCTTCTTGCCGGAATGGCCTCCCTTGCCCGAACGTGGATTGTAGGCAGGCGCCTCGCCCAGTTCGGCAGGCACGGGTATCTTGTAGATGTCCTTCTCCAGAAAGCGCTCGATGCCCCGGAAAGCGCCTTGCTCCTTCTCGCTGACGAAGGTAATGGCCACCCCGTCGTTGTTGGCCCGGGCGGTGCGTCCGATGCGGTGCACATAGTCTTCGTTGTCGTGCGGCACGTCGTAGTTGATAACCAGCCGGATGTCGTCTATATCAATGCCACGGGCCACAATGTCCGTCGCCACCAGGATGTTGACCTGACCCGCCTTGAACTTGTACATCACATCCTCGCGCTCGGCCTGCTCCAGGTCGCTGTGCATCTCACCCACGTTGAGCTTCATCTGCTTGAGTGCCTTGGTCACTTCCTTTACCTTCAGCTTGGACGAGGCGAAGATGATGACCCTCTCGGGCACCTGCTCGGCAAAGAGCGAGCGGATGATGCCCAGCTTCTGGTTCTCGTAGCACACGTAGGCTGCCTGTATAATCTTGTCCGCCGGCTTCGACACGGCCAGCTTCACCTCGGCAGGGTCGTTCAAGATGTTCTTAGCCAGCTGCTGTATCTTGTCCGGCATGGTGGCGGAGAACATGATGGTCTGCCTGTCCCGTGGCAAGTACTTCACAATCTGCATGATGTCGTCATAGAAGCCCATGTCCAACATGCGGTCTGCCTCGTCCAGAATGAAGAACGACACGCGCGAAAGGTCCACGTAGCCCAGACTGAGGTGGGCGATGAGCCGGCCCGGAGTGGCAATGACCACATCGGCTCCCAGCGTGAGGCCCTTCTTCTGCTGCTCGAACAGGATGCCGTCATTGCCACCATACACTGCCACGCTCGACACCGGCATAAAGTAAGAGAATCCCTCCATTTGCTGGTCAATCTGTTGAGCCAGTTCTCTTGTAGGCGCCATCACAATACAGTTGATGGCATCTTCCGGGTATCCGCCCTCCGAGAGCTTGTTCAGTATCGGCAGCAGATAGGCGGCAGTCTTTCCCGTTCCGGTCTGTGCCACGGCGATGAGGTCACGGCCTTCGAGTATGACGGGTATGGCTTGTTCTTGTACGGGTGTGCATTCTTCAAAGCGCATGGCATCGAGCGCCTCCAGCACTTGTTCGTTGAGGTTCAATTCGGAAAACTTCATGCTATATCTCTCTATTTCGCCCGCAAAGATAGTGAAAGTGCGGCAAAGTTCCTTGCTACTTGGCGGTAAAAATGCAAGCTGGAGATGGGGCTGTTACCCACAGAAGGCTTACCTGTTGCACATGGTAGCCCCACCTCCAAGGGATGAAAGCCTCACCTGTTCTTCGTGGAAGCATCATACAGAACGGCTGCGGCCGTCTGGCCGACTTTACGGGCGCGGGGCGTCGATGTACGAGTCTTTGAAGCCCAAGAAGTAAAGCACTCCGTCTAGCCCGATGGTGTTGATGGACTGCTTGGCGTTGGCCACTACTTTGGGCTTGGCATGGAAGGCTATGCCCAGTCCGGCCACACCCAGCATGGGGAGGTCGTTGGCCCCGTCGCCCACGGCAATGGTTTGGGCTATGTCCACCTTCTCTACCTGCGCGATGAGACGGAGCAGTTCAGCCTTACGCTTGCCGTCCACCACATCGCCTACGTAGCGGCCGGTCAGCTTGCCGTCTTCAATCTCAAGCTCGTTGGCGTAGACATAGTCTATGCCATACTTTTTCTGCAAGTACTCGCCGAAATAGGTGAACCCGCCGGAGAGGATGGCTATCTTGTAGCCGTACTTCTTGAGCACAAACATCAGTCGGTCCACCCCTTCGGTGATGGGAAGATGCTCGGCAATGTCTTGCATCACGCTTACGTCCAGTCCCTTGAGCAGGGCTACGCGGCGGGTGAAACTCTCGGTGAAGTCAATCTCGCCACGCATGGCACTTTCGGTGATGGCCTTCACTTCATCGCCTACACCGGCACGCATGGCCAGCTCGTCGATAACTTCGGTCTCGATGAGCGTAGAGTCCATATCAAAGCATATCAGGCGCCTCATTCTCCGGTACATATTGTCCAGCTGGAAGGAGAAGTCCATCTCCAGTTCCGTAGCCAGTTTCATCAGCTGCGCCTGCATCTGTGTACGGTCGCGGGGTGTACCGCGAACGGAAAACTCTATGCAGGCTTTGGTGCGCGACTCGCACTCGTCCAGCGGAATACGCCCGGTCAGTCGTTTGATGGCATCTATGTTCAGGCCCTGTTCGGCAAGTATGCGCGTGGCAGCGGAGATTTGCTTGGCAGACAATTTGCGTCCAAGCAAGGTGAGGATGTAGCGGTTTTTCCCCTGCATGCTTACCCACTCTTCGTACTCATCGGCTGTGACAGGATAGAAGCGCACCGTAACGCCCAACGATGAAGCTTTGAACAACAGCTCCTTCATGATAAAGCCAGAATGTTGCTCCTCTGTTTTACACAAGATGCCGAGGGACAAGGTGTTATGTATATCGGCCTGGCCGATGTCGAGAATGGTGGCATCGTATCGGGCAAGGATTTCAGTGACGGAAGCGGTGAGACCCGGACGGTCTTCGCCGGTAATCCTTATCAAAATGAGTTCGGTGGTAGTAGATTGTTCCATACGGGGTAAAATTTTGAGTTGTTTCTGGTTGCAAATGTAGGAAAAATCCGCCTATTTATGCTAAACAACATAAAAAAGTGACGCAAAAAAGTGAGAAAAATGTTTGTTTATTTGGAACTTGCTTTGAGAAATACTTACCTTTGCGCCCGATTTCAGGTAAAAAGCTTTGGTTATCAATCCTATTAAGGTATTGCAAAGCTTCAGGATAACCCCGGTGGAGAAATCATTGAAAAGAAATCGCCGGGCAGTATTAATTAAAACCGTAGCGCATGAGATATGCCAGATGGATTATTTTAATAGTATTATTGACTGTATTGACGTCTTTCATGGGGAAAGACAAAACAACCAAAGGACTTAATGTGGGCAACATTGCCCCCGACTTCAGCTTGGCTTCCAACGGGACAACGACGCATGAACTCTCCGATTATAAGGGAAAATACGTGTTGCTAAGCTTTTGGGCCAGCTACGATGCTTCCTCACGACTGATGAACGCCACGCTGAACCACACTTTACGGACTTCTTCTGCCGCCACAGACGTGGCCATGGTCTCCGTTTCGTTTGACAAATATGCCTCCATCTTTCAGGAAACTGTCCGCAGGGATGGGATTAAAGGTGCCGCCTGCCTGGTAGATACGAAAGGAGAGGCTTCCGGACTGTTCCGGGAGTATCACCTGAACCGTGGCTTTGCCAACTATCTGCTGGATGATAACGGGGTCATCGTGGCCAAGAACCTTTCCGCCAGCCAGCTGTCAGACTTTTTAGAGAGCTTGTCCCGCCCTTAAATGGGGGGTACAGGCTTATCCTCACCACGTTATTTTCAAGACCTTCACCCCGTATCCCGGTACCACAGTTTCGGTAGCGCGGTATGGGACAAAGCTGATGCGTTCCACACTTCCCGTCAGCAGGTCGGTGGCATCATGGCTTTCGAGCTGTGGCATATCCAGGAAACTGAAGGCATGGGCGGGCAGGTTGATGGCCACTCCCACCATGGCCGCGTCGAAGTTGGCCACTACCAGCAGGGCTTCCTTCCCCCACTTGCGTAAGAAGGTGTACTGCCTGTGCTCATTGAAACGCCATCCGCCCAGGTTGGCATACATCAGGTCGAAGAACTGACCGCGCACGATGGCTTGTTCCTCATTGCAGAGGGTTAGTATCCGCCGGTATGTGTCGTACAGGTGTTTTTCGGTATCCGTCAGTAGCTTTCCGTCAAACTTTCCGCCATTCCGCCAGCGGCGCACTGTGTCTACACACCAGTAGTCGAATATCGTAGTCCGTCCGTCTCTGCCACTGAAGCCTTCGGCGTCCATCCCCCGCTCGCCAAACTCTTGTCCGAAGTACACCATCATTGGGTTAGTGTTCATGAGGGCGGATACGGCCAATGCGGGGATGGCTTTTGCGGGGTCGCCGGCAAAGAAGTCGGAGGCGATGCGCTGCTCGTCGTGATTCTCCAGGAAGTTCAGCATATTATGCTCGATGCCCGAAAGGCTTTGCCAGCAGCGGGTAATGGCTGTGGCCGACTCCTGGCCGCAGATGATGGCACGCAGTGTGTCATACAGCCCCACCTTGTCATACAAGTAGTCGAACTTGCCCCGGAACAGGTAGTTGCGGTATTCGGCAGGATTGTACACCTCGGCAATGAACAACAGGCCGGGGTATTGTGCCTTGACCTGGGGTATTGCCCATTCCCAGAACTCCACGGGAACCATCTCCGCCATGTCGCACCGGAACCCGTCTATGCCTTTCCCGGCCCAGAAGAGCAGGATGTCGCACATTTTATACCATGTGTCCGGCACTGGGTCGAAGTGCCCGATGCCCCCGTTCAGGTAGTCCACGCCATAATTCAGCTTCACCGTCTCATACCAGTCGTTCACCGTTGGGTAAGCGTCGAAGCGGTTGTTACCCGTGGCGCGGGCGGGCGATTCCCGGTAAGGCAAAGTGGCTGGGCCTTGCATGTCAAACTGCCCTTGCAATGCCTGGCCGGGGATGTAATAGAAATTGTTCTGCGGACTGAAAGCGAGGCTTATGTCGTCATCCTCCCCCAGCTGCTTGCCATGTCGTTGGGCATCGCTGTAGTATTGCCGCGCCACGTGGTTGGGCACGAAGTCGATGATGACGCCCAGGCCTGCACGGTGCGTGCGCTTCACCAGCAAGTCGAACTCCTTCATGCGTTCGGGCACGTCCCTGGCCAGGTCGGGGTCCACGTCGTAGTAGTCTTTGATGGCATAGGGCGAACCCGCGCGACCCTTCACCACGGCAGGATGGTCGGGCCGGATGCCGTAGCGGCGGTAGTCGGTCTGGGTGGCATGCTCGATGATGCCGGTATACCAGACGTGGGTGGCTCCCAGCTGGTGTATCTCGTTCAAGGCCTTGCCCGTAAAGTCGGCCAGACGGCCGCAGCCGTTCTGTATGATGCTTCCACCCGGGATGCAGCTCTCATTCGTATTTCCAAACAGCCGGGTGAAGACTTGGTAGATGACGATTTTCTGGTTCTTCTCCATATTGTGTCTTTAAGTCATATTTTTGATAGACAAACATACGGAAAAAAAATGGAACGGGAAATACTACAAGCTTTTGTAGTGACTAAAAGGCAGATTATTTCATTTTATTAGGGATGGATTAGGTAGAAAGTCGTATCTTCGCACCAAAACGATATCTGTTATGAAAAGATTAAGCTACTCCTTCCTGCGCGCCATCTGCGCGCTTGTCATCGGCCTTATACTGGTGTTGTTCCCCAACGAGGCCGGCGATTATTTCGTCATCACCATCGGTGTGGTATTCCTGATTCCTTCGCTCATCAGCATCGTGGCCTACTTCACGGAAAAAGCCGGATACCGTCCGTCATTTCCCCTGCTGGCCATAGGGAGCCTGCTCTTCGGGTTGTGGCTGATTATAATGCCGGGCTTCTTTGCCGACTTCCTTACTTATGTCCTGGGGTTCATCTTGACGATGGGCGGGGTGCAGCAGATTGCGTCCCTCATGTCGGCACGCCGTTGGATGCCTGTGTCTGCCGGTTTTTACGTGGTGCCTGTACTTATCCTATTGGCTGGGTTGTTCTCGCTGTTCAATCCGGTGGGTGTACGTTCCACCATATTTATGGTAATAGGGATTAGCGCCATCGTGTATGCCTGCTCTGAGCTTCTCAACTGGGTGAAGTTTATAAGGCGTCGGCCGGAAACTCCTTCCTCTGCAAGCACAAACCTCGATGTTTCCGATGCCGAGATTGTGGATTAGCCCCCAACCTCAGGTTACAACAAAGGGGGACTTATATCCCCCTTTCTATAGTTTACGTCTTGGCTTGGGCAACGCCTTGCGTGCAATTGATTAACGCAAGATGTCCAATGCCTTAAAGCATTTGGTCAGCTTTTCTACAGCAAAGTCCACTTGTTCCTTGGTGTGTGTGGCCATAAGGGCTACGCGCACCAATGTGTCTTGTGGGGCACATGCAGGCGGTATGACTGGATTGATGAAGATTCCCTCGTCGAATGCCAACTTGGTAACGGTAAATGTCTTTTCTGTATCCCGTACATAAAGCGGGATGATAGGTGATTGGGTATCTCCAATTTCAAAACCTGCGTCGCGGAAACTTTTTAAAGCATAGTTCGTAATGTCCCACAAGCGTTGTATCCTTTCTGGTTCTGTGCGAATGATGTGGAGAGCCTCGCGGGCAGCTGCTGTAGCCGCCGGTGTATTGCTTGCTTGGAAGATATAAGAGCGGGCATTATGGCGTAGCCAGTTGATGACTTCTTTATCACCTGCGACAAATCCGCCTATGGATGCCAACGATTTGCTGAACGTGCCCATTATAAGGTCTACATCATCGCTCACGCCAAAGTAATCACATACTCCACGGCCTTCCTTCCCGAATACGCCTAAGCCATGGGCTTCATCTACATATATGCTTGCATTGTACTTTTTCTTCAAACGGACAATTTCCGGCAGGTTGGCTAAATCTCCTTCCATGGAGAATACACCATCCACTACGATTAGTTTGACTGCATCGGGCGCACATTTCTGAAGCTCTTTCTCCAGCGCTTCCATATCGTTGTGCTTATATTTCAATTGTGTGGCAAATGAAAGGCGACGGCCATCTACAATGGATGCATGGTCGCGGTCGTCACAAATGATATAATCACCTCGACCGACTAATTGGGGGATGACTCCTTCATTTACCGTAAATCCAGTGGAGAAGCACAAGGCTTCATCTTTCCCGACAAATTCGGCAAGTTCTTTTTCTAACTCCACATGAATGTCCAAAGTTCCGTTCAATAGGCGCGAGCCTGCACATCCCGTACCATATTTATCTGTTGCAGCTTTGGCAGCTTCTATGATTCGTTTGTCATAAGTCAGCCCCATATAAGCGTTTGAACCGAACATTAAAACTTTCCTGCCATCCATCATCACCTCTGTGTCTTGATGGCTATCAATTGTACGGAAATAAGGATATACGCCTTTTGCCATGAATTGTTGAGGCACGTCGTATTTCGCGAATTTGTCTTGTAATAAACCCATTGAACGTATCTATTTTTTAGAAATAATGAACACCTAAATTCGGCTAAAAAACATGTTCTTAAAAAACAGGGGGCAAAGATAAGAAATTAAGTTATTATCTGCTCTATTTACAATAAAAAAATCTGCCATAGTATATTTTAAATAGACCAAATGGTTTATAAGTGGAAGATTTATATTATTTTTGCAACATTGTCGACATATAAAAACATTTCCCGATTGTTATGGTAGAAAGCCTCAAAAAGATAGCTTTTATTGTTAATCCCAAGTCGGGCAATCATGGCAAAACGCATATTGTAAATTGTATAAACGAGCGAATAGATAAAAATAAATATAAAGTTGAGGTTGTTTACACACAGTATGCAGGACATGCCGTAGAGATTGCTGCACAGAAAGCTAAAGAAAACGCGTATGCTGTTGTAGCTGTAGGAGGAGACGGAACTGTTAATGAAATAGCCCGTTCTTTAGTACATACTCAAACTGCTTTGGGCATCATACCATGCGGTTCAGGAAACGGTCTTGCACGGCATCTGCAAATACCTATGGAGCCTCAAGGAGCTATTGACGTTATTAATGAAGGTTGGGAAGAGACCATCGATTATGGAAAAATTAATGATGTACCTTTCTTTTGTACTTGTGGGGTAGGGTTTGATGCATTTGTCAGTCTGAAATTTTCCCAAGCAGGGAAAAGAGGTCCATTAACTTATTTGGAGCAAACATTACGTGAGAGTCTTAATTATCGTCCCGAAACCTATGAGTTGGATATGGACGGAAGTACAGCTCACTATAAAGCATTCTTGATAGCATGTGGAAATGCTTCACAGTATGGTAATAACGCTTATATTACGCCCCAGGCTACATTGGATGATGGATTGCTGGATGTAACTATCGTAGAGCCTTTTACAATGCTTGATGTACCAACTTTAGCTTTCCAATTGTTCAATAAGACCATTGACCAAAATAGCCGCATTAAAACTTTCCGATGTCAGACATTACATATTCATCGTGCCAAACCTGGAGTTGTACACTATGATGGTGATCCAATGATGATGGGAAAAGATATCGATGTCGCGATTGTAAAGGAAGGCATACGGGTTATTATTCAGAAGAATGCTCCAACCGGCTTCAGCAGTGTATTGCAAAGAGCGCAAGATTATATTAATGGTTTGAGACAAATCAATGAATCTATTGTGTCGGATATTGCTTCCAGGAACAAGCAAATCTTGGACAAAGGGAAAAGGCAATTCAAGCTGCTCACGAAAAAAAACGAAACCAATCATTGAAAATATTTCCAGATTTGGCTTTTCTTCAATATGATTTATGTATTTTTGCACGATATTTATGCGTATTTGGCTTAGTCCAAATTTGTTTGGCGAAATCTGTAATTTATAATTATATAAAATGTATAGGACATATACTTGTGGAGAATTGCGAATCTCCGATGTAAATAAGCAAGTGACACTGGCCGGATGGGTGCAGCGTAGCCGCAAGATGGGTGGAATGACTTTTGTCGATTTGCGCGACCGTTATGGAATTACCCAATTAGTATTCAATGAAGAAGTAAATGCTACACTTTGCGAGCAAGCCAATCGCTTGGGACGTGAATATGTCATCCAAGTAACAGGAGTAGTTCGTGAGCGATTTAGCAAAAACGCCAATATCCCGACTGGAGATATTGAAATTATTGTATCAGAATTAAATGTACTGAATGCAGCTTTAACTCCTCCTTTTACCATAGAAGACAATACCGACGGGGGTGATGACATCCGTATGAAGTATCGTTATTTGGATTTACGTCGTAATGCTGTGCGCAAAAATCTGGAATTGCGCCATAAAATGACCATAGAAGTACGTAAATATTTGGATAGCAAAGGATTCATAGAGGTTGAAACTCCCTTGCTCATAGGCTCTACGCCGGAGGGTGCGCGTGACTTTGTGGTACCTTCCCGCATGAATCCGGGACAGTTCTACGCTTTGCCTCAAAGTCCTCAAACTTTGAAACAGTTGCTCATGGTGTCCGGTTTCGACCGTTATTTCCAAATTGCCAAATGTTTCCGTGATGAAGATTTGCGTGCCGACCGTCAACCTGAATTTACCCAGATAGACTGCGAGATGTCTTTTGTTAAACAAGATGACGTGATCGAACTGTTTGAAGGCATGGCAAAATACCTGTTCAAGGAAATCCGGGAAGTGGAACTGACCGAACCGTTCTTGAGAATGCCGTGGGCAGATGCCATGAAGTATTATGGTAGTGACAAACCCGATTTACGCTTCGGCATGAAGTTCGTGGAACTGATGGATATCCTGAAGGGCTATGGTTTCTCGGTATTCGACAATGCTGCATATATTGGCGGTATCTGTGCCAAAGGAGCTGCCTGCTATACACGTAAGCAGCTGGATGCCTTGACTGAATTTGTAAAACGTCCGCAAATAGGTGCGAAAGGCATGGTTTATGCACGCGTGGAAGCCGATGGCAATGTTAAATCAAGCGTTGATAAATTCTATGCTCAAGAAGTGCTTCAGAAGATGAAGGCTGCTTTCAATGCCCAACCCGGTGATTTGATTCTTATTTTGAGCGGAGATGATGCCATGAAAACCCGCAAACAGTTGAGTGAACTCCGCTTGGAAATGGGTAATCAACTGGGATTGAGGGATAAAAATAAGTTTGCTCTGTTGTGGGTAGTTGATTTCCCCATGTTTGAATGGAGTGAAGAAGAAGGCCGGCTGATGGCCATGCACCATCCGTTTACCCATCCCAAAGAAGAAGACATCCCCTTGTTGGATACCGACCCAGCTTCCGTTCGTGCCGATGCTTACGACATGGTATGTAATGGCATTGAAGTTGGTGGCGGTTCAATTCGTATTCACGATGCACAATTGCAAGCAAAAATGTTCGAAATCCTTGGGTTTACGCCGGAGAAGGCACAGGAACAGTTCGGTTTCCTGATGAATGCTTTCAAATATGGTGCTCCACCTCACGGTGGATTGGCTTATGGTTTGGACCGTTGGGTCAGCATTTTTGCAGGGCTGGACAGCATTCGAGATTGCATTGCTTTCCCGAAAAACAACAGTGGCCGTGATGTCATGTTGGATGCTCCGGGTTATTTGGACCAAAAACAATTGGACGAATTGAATCTGGTTATAGACATAAAGGAATAAAAAGACAGTCACAAAGAGTGAAAGAGTCCACACGTATTTTCCGTTTTGCCATTATCGGTACTTTGAATGCCATCATCATGGCCGTCACCGTATGGATAATGATGGATGTGTTGGATATCAATTACATGCTTTCCAATGTAACGGCCTATATATTGGCCCAGATCCACAATTTCGTGTGGTGTAAGTATTGGGTATTCCCTACAGAAAACAAAAAGAGCAACACTTGGCGACAAGTGCTGCTCTTTTCTATTGCCTTTGGGATGGCTTATGGCTCTCAATTTTTATTCCTCATAGCCATGGTAGAAGGAGTAAGCCTGAATGAATACCTTGCCCAATTCCTTGGCCTGTTCATTTACGGTGGCGTGAACTTTGTGATGAATAAGCGCGTAACCTTTAAATAAAAAACAATATAAAGGGGAGGGGTATCCTGCGTAACAACATCACTTTAGCACTACTTTAACCGTATTAAAGTAATGCTTTAACGCCGTTAAAGTGACACTTTAATGCCTATAAAGTGTCACTTTATTTCCGGTGAAGAAAAAATAAAGTGATAATATGCAGTGATACAATGTGTTATTACAAAAAAGACTCTCGCCTTTTTTAAGGCAAGAGTCATATCCCATAAAGGGTGCTTCGCATCTTTTTAGTCGTCAATATAGCGCTTTGTCAAAGCATCATAGGCATCGATTCTGCGGTCGCGTAAGAAAGGCCACCAACGGCGTACATTCTCACTTCTTTCCATGTCTACTTCCACAACCAGGTTTTCCGGTATATTATTTTCGGCTTGCGCCAAAATTTCCCCCTGAGGGCCGGCCACGAAACTATTTCCCCAAAACAGAATGCCGCTTGTCTGTCCGGAGGGGTCTGGTTCATGCCCGACACGGTTTACTGAGATTACCGGAAGCCCATTGGCGACGGCATGTCCACGTTGCGATATGATCCATGCCTCGAGTTGGCGCATTTGCTCTTCTTTAGTATCATTCAGGTCCCAACCGATGGCCGTCGGATAAATCAGCATTTCTGCTCCTTTCAAAGCCATCAGGCGGGCAGCTTCCGGATACCATTGATCCCAGCATACCAATACCCCTAATCTGCCAAGCGAAGTTTGGATAGGCTCAAAGCCTAGGTCGCCTGGCGTAAAATAAAATTTTTCATAGAAGCCCGGATCGTCGGGAATATGCATTTTCCGGTATTTCCCGGCAATGCTTCCATCGCGGTCGAACACGACTGCTGTGTTGTGGTAAAGGCCGGTAGCTCTTTTTTCAAACAATGAAGTAACCAATACCACTTTATGGGTTGCTGCCAATTCAGAGAAGAAACCGGTGGACGGTCCCGGAATTGGTTCTGCCAAATCGAACAATTGGGTATTTTCCGTTTGGCAGAAATAGAGAGTGTTGTGTAGTTCTTGCAACACTATCAGTTGTGCCCCGTGCATGGCACATGCTTCAATGCTTTTTGCCAGGTTCATCAGGTTTGTCCGTAGGTCGGATGTATTGGCTTGCTGGATGATGCCTACTTTTATTTTTCTCATAGAATGTTTCTGTATTTTGTTGGTTCTGCAAAAGTATTAAAAATGGTGGATTTAGCCGATAGTTTATAATGAAATCTACCGTTCCAAAGCCACCATGGTAGCTTTCCAAAGCTAGCGGCATAGCGTTTCAACGCCAGTAACGCAGTCTTCTATGCCGAATAGGCACGCTATGCAATCACCCCTGCCGGATATTGCATCGTAACGCAATGCAATGAGCCATGTTGCCTAATAAGTACTTGACAATCAATCCCTATAATCTCATGTTTCGGGAATGCGGTTTGCAACACTTCATGGGCACGAGCATCATTCTCCGGCTGGCCATAAGTGGGATAAAGCACAGTTTCGTTCATTATCAAGAAATTGGCATAGGTAGCGGGCAGGCGTTCACCATCAATGACGACTGCATTTGGCATAGGCAAGGGGAGGAGGCGGTAGGGGGTATCTTTCAATGTGCGGAAGGTTTTGAGTTGTTCTTCCATCAGGTGTAAGGCATCGTAGTGTTCATCTTCAGGGTCGGTACACTGCACGTATGCAATGGTATCGGGCGAACAGAAACGCGCCAATGTATCTATATGGCTATCTGTATCATCTCCAGACAAATAACCGTTGTCCAACCACAACACGCGTTGCAAGTGGAAAGTGGAACACAGATACTCTTCAATGTCTTTCTTATTCAATTGGCCATTCCGGTTGGGTGAAAGGAGGCATTCGGAGGTGGTGAGCAATGTTCCCATGCCGTCGCTTTCAATGCTTCCACCTTCCAGCACAAATCCCAAGCGGTTGGCATACCGGCCGTTCAAGGCTTTCGCTTTTACTAAGTTGTGAGTGATTTGGTTATCTTGGTCGGCGGCGAACTTCAATCCCCATCCGTTAAAAGTAAAATCGAGTAAAGTCGCTCCATCCGAATTGAGCAGGGTAATTGCTCCGTGGTCGCGAGCCCATGTGTCATTAGTGGCGCACATGGCGAAGCGCACGTTGTCCATATTGACCGTCGCGGAAATTTGTTTTTTTACATTTTCCGGCTCAGGGGTGACGATGAGCAGCTTTTCGCGAGCAGCAATTTCCCGTGCAATGCTGGCAAAACAATGCACTACTTCGTCCAACAGATAAGCCCAGTCGGTTTTGGCATGAGGCCAAGTCAGCTGTACACCGCTTTGCAAAGCCCATTCGGCCGGCAGACGGGGGGCACGCATTTCTATTTCATCCAATGTCATTTTGGTAAAATCCAGTTGGAGGTCTTTTTCAGTTCCACCTAAAAAAGGGTAGCCTATTGTATATCCCATAACGTTATCCTTTATTATTTATATCTTCTTTAGGTTTCCGGTCGAAGAAAGGATTTTTGGAAGAAGCACTGACGGGAATTGCAAAAACCGAATGGCATCCCTGTGGCCATCCCAAGTGCTGGGCGGCTAAACCTGCGGAGAACATGACACGTGTATCCAGCCTTAAATCGGAGGCTGTGGCACAAGCCGAACCGATGGCAATGCCCACATCTACGGTGTTCAAAGCACAAGGCACTGCTTCAGAGCGCGCTGCACAAGTGGGAAAGCCACAATGTCCGCAATTCAATCCTTGCGATTGTTCTCGTGTGCCTATAATAACTACGCATTCGGCTTGGCGGATATTGGCTGCATCACGCAGGAAGAATTTGAAGCCAAACTCTTCAGCCATATTCTCCATCTTGCGTGCAAGGATTTCCAATTCATCACCTTCTATCAGGACTATTTCTATTACATCAATACCTTTACCCTTGGGGGCAGTACGTGCGGCATTCATCATTTGCCTGGCCGCTTGTAATACATATTCGTGGCGATTGCTTCGTTCGTTGAGCATCATAAGCTTTGTTTTTATATAAGACAACGCGAAGATAAAACGATTGACGCTGACTATATACATACCAATTCTTAAAATAAGCAAAAAACAAATCGACTGGTTGATTTTCTATCCGATAACATTCTTTTTTATGTTACCTTTGCACAAAATTTCCCTACATAATGAGAATTAAGGAGATTGTGGACGCCCTTGAACGGTTCGCGCCTCTGCCTTTGCAAGACGGGTTTGACAATGCCGGTTTGCAAGTAGGACTGACAGATGCGGAAGTTACAGGGGCTTTATTATGCCTTGACGTAACCGAGGATGTGCTCGACGAAGCCATAGCTTGCGGGTATAATTTGGTAGTATCTCACCATCCACTTATATTTAAGGGGTACAAATCCATCACTGGGAAAGACTATGTGGAAAGGTGTATCCTGAAAGCCATAAAAAATGACATTACCATATACTCCGCCCATACGAATCTGGACAATGCGCAAGGAGGAGTGAACTACAAAATAGCCGAAAAAATAGGATTGAAAAATGTCCGGATATTGGAGCCAAAGGAAAACCAGCTTGTCAAAATAGTGACGTTTGTCCCTGAGACTTATGCTCGTGAGGTGCGCGAAGCCTTATTCGGTGCCGGATGCGGGTGCATTGGAAATTATGATGCTTGTAGTTATAATATAGAAGGTGTAGGAACTTTCCGGGCGCAAGAAGGAACGCATCCGTTTTGCGGAAAAATCGGAGAGGAACATGCTGAAAATGAGGTGAGGATTGAAACCGTTTTGCCAGCTTACCGCAAGACAAAAGCTATCAGGGCCTTGCTCAGTGTCCATCCTTATGAAGAACCGGCTTTTGATATTTATCCGTTGCAAAATGATTGGGCGCAAGCGGGTTCGGGCGTAATCGGTGAATTGGAAACGGAGGAAAACGAGCAAGATTTCCTGAAGCGCATCAAGCGGATATTTAAGGTGGAATGCCTGCGTCATAACAAGGAATGCCAACGCAAAATAAAGACCGTGGCATTGTGTGGAGGAGCGGGTGCCTTTCTTGTGCCAAGCGCCATCCGCCAACATGCTGATGTATTTATCACCGGAGAGATTAAATACCACGATTATTTCAATTATGATTCAAAAATCCTGTTGGCCGAAATAGGACACTACGAAAGCGAACAATATACGAAAGAAATATTTTATCAACTAATCAGGGATTTGTTTCCCAACCTTGCCGTTGAGCAAACAAAAGTGAATACAAATCCCATAAATTATCTGTAAGAAATGGCTAAAGAAGCAAAGAAAAATCCACAAGAACTGACTGTAGAGCAGAAATTGAAGGCCTTGTACCAGTTGCAGACCATGCTTTCTAAAATTGACGAAATTAAGACTTTGAGAGGTGAACTGCCTTTGGAAGTGCAAGACCTGGAAGATGAAATAGCAGGTCTTACCACTCGAATCGAAAGAATCAAAAGCGAAATTTCCGAACTCAAAACCTCCATTGCCGGTAAGAAGGTGGAAATTGAAACCGCTAAAGCTTCTGTGGCAAAATACAAGGAACAACAAGACAATGTGCGCAACAATCGCGAATATGACTTTTTAAGCAAGGAAATCGAATTCCAAACATTGGAAATAGAATTGTGCGAAAAGCGTATCCGTGAATTTACCGAACAACAAGAAGAAAAAACTAAAGAAGTAGAAAAGAGTAGCGCTTTGCTGGAAGAACGTCAGAAAGACCTCGAAGTGAAGAAGAATGAGCTGGACGAAATTGTTTCGGAAACCAAACAGGAAGAAGAAAAATTGAGAGATAAAGCTAAGGAACTTGAAACTAAAATAGAGCCACGTCTGCTTCAGTCATTCAAGCGCATTCGCAAGAATTCACGTAATGGACTCGGCATCGTATATGTACAACGCGATGCATGTGGCGGTTGCTTTAACAAGATTCCGCCTCAACGCCAGCTGGACATTCGTTCCCGTAAGAAGATTATTGTTTGTGAATATTGCGGACGTATTATGATTGACCCGGAATTGGCAGGAGTTACTCCTGAACCCAAAGTAGCTGCCCCCAAAGAAAAGCCCGCAAGAACCCGTAAAAAACTAACAGAAATGGATTAATCTTGATATTCATTAAAAAAGGCGAGAATGTTAATGGCATTCCGCCTTTTTTATTTACAATGAATGATATTCAGGAATGTCGGAAAGAAATATATAATGGCTTTGTTTATAATCCATTTTACAACAATAGTGTTGTATTCCATTACTGACAATTAAATAATCTACCTTCATTACCATATTATAACGGGTTATTTGGTCGAACACAGCTTGTTTGATAGGTATGTCAGGGGCTTTGTATTCCATAATCATTTGTGCAGTTAAATCACGTCGATATAATACAGTATCACAACGCTTTTGAGTACCATTAAGGCGTATCTGGACTTCATTTGCCATAAGTGCAGAGGGATACTTTTTATAATCTATAAGAAAATGTACAAAATGTTGGCGCACCCATTCTTCGGGTGTTAAAGCCACATATCGATGTCGTAAGATATCGAAAATGAAGTTTTTTTCATCCTTTTCTGTAATTTTTGCATTGAATGCTGGTAAGTTTAACGATAACATTGCTACATTTGTAAGTTAAAAAACGATTCTATTCTTTGAAAAAGAAAACAAAATTACGTATTTCTTGTGGAAACAAAAGAAGAATTGTTGGTAAATCGACTCTTTTGGGTGTGATTGTCGATAAAAAGTGATTAATAATAAATCTATATATGGCTAAACAAGAAATAACTTGTGATGACGTATTGAAAGAATTGCGTGCCAAGCAATATCGCCCCATCTATTATCTTATGGGAGAAGAGTCTTATTATATAGATGTGATAGCTAACTACATGGCCGAACATATACTGTCCGATTCTGAGAAAGAATTTAATTTAACTATAGTATATGGAGCTGACACAGATATAGTTTCTATCATAAATGCAGCCAAGCGTTATCCTATGATGGCTGAACATCAAGTCATTATTGTTAAAGAAGCACAGAATATCCGAAATATGGATGAACTGTTCTACTATTTGCAAAAACCACAATCTTCAACTATATTGGTTATTTGCCATAAACATGGCGTTATTGACCGTAGAAAAAAACTCGCAACAGAAATAGAAAAAAAAGGAATTCTTTTTGAATCAAAAAAAGTAAAAGAGAGTCAGTTATCTGCCTTTATCAGCGCATATATGAAGCGAAAAGGTATAAATATAGAACCTAAAGCAAGCGTTATGCTGGCAGATTTTGTAGGAACCGATCTTAGCCGCTTAAGTGGAGAGCTGGACAAACTGGCTTTAATACTTCCAAAAAATCAGACATGTATTACTCCCGAATTAATAGAGCATAATATCGGAATCAGCAAAGATTATAATAATTTTGAACTCCGTAGTGCTCTTGTTGAGAAAGACGTTTTAAAAGCCAATAAGATAATAAAATATTTTGAAGAAAATCCGAAAACGAATCCCATTCAAATGACTTTATCTTTACTTTTCGGCTTCTTCTCCAACCTCATGCTGGCATATTATGCTCCCGAAAAAACAGAGCAGGGCATTGCCGCATTCTTGGGCCTCAAGTCTTCCTGGCAATCCCGAGAATACATGAATGCCATGCGCCGTTATAGCGGAATAAAAACTATGGAGATTATAGGTGAAATTAGGTATGCTGATGCCCTGTCTAAGGGGGTTGGCAATTCATCATTAAGCAACGCGGAAATCTTGAAAGAATTGATTTTTAAAATTCTGCATTGAGGCTAGATTCCATCCATTCCTTTCCATTTTCTCTAATTGAAGAGGAATCTTGCACCTGAAAATGAGCATAAACCCGTTTAGAATCAATAAGATATAGTAAAATAAAGCCTTTTAGAATCGCATAAATATTATGTCGTGTCCAATTATCCGGAAATAAGGGCAGGATTTAAGTTTCTTATTCAACTTTGCTTTTCAAATCCATTTTTACTTGTCGCACTTTTTCTATTCTGCAGTATATACAAAAACATAGGGGTCGTTTTTGCTTTCTTGCATTCACGTTATGAGTTATTAGTGTTTACGAGAGTAATCTTTACAAAAGCAACGCATTATAATTATACATTCATAAGACTACAATTGTATTGCGAAAAACAAAATTAAGATGATTACATTGCAAATACAAACGTAATAGCCTTGCATGTACAGGCGTGAAATAATACTATTTACACAGCTATTCTATATACATATATGCTATATATTCAACAACTTATGAATAATTATTAAACAATACATTCAGTTGAATTGCCAATTGATGGGAATATTCTTGTAATTTCTACTAATTCTATTGTAAATGAATACATAATAAACAAATAACCAATGTATTATACGTTTTTGTTTAATGGATATATTCTGCATGCATCCGCCAATTACAAGATTAATAATTACATTTGTTATTTATTACATTAACAGTATTTACAAATGAAATTATACAAATACAAGTCCATTACATTTGATTTTGTTATTTAATTTATTACCTTTGTCATCTGAAAAAAGGATGGATACAATTGTAATCTCTACACATTATGGAAATCAAAGATCGTTTTAAAATGATTATGGAGCGTGAAAGGCTGACGGCAGGAGCATTTGCTGAAAGTATAGGCGTAGCTCAAGCCACCATTTCACATATCTTAGGCTCACGCAACAAATATCCAAGCACGGACGTGATTCTAAAGTTACATCAACGTTATAATGACATTAACTTGGGATGGTTGCTGACTGGCGAAGGTAGCATGAGTACTGAGTTGAATGAAAATGAAAATGAAGATAAAGATGAAAATCCCATTTCGAACTACCCTTTATTTGCTGAGAATGCAAAAAATCCGGCCAATGATGCAGGCTTTGATAAAAATCGCAAGGAAATGAACTTAGAATTACCCAAAACCCCTGTAAAAGAGATTGTAAAACAGGAAATTATATATAAAGAAAGACCTCCACGGAAAATTACGGAAATAAGAATATTTTTCGATGATAACACCTATGAGACTTTTAAACCGGAGCAGATGACAAAGTAATGCTTTGCTTCCACCTTGATAATGTTTGCTTCCACCTTGATAATGCTTTGCCCACGCCTTGGTAATACTTTGCCTCCTGTAAGGCAAATGTAAGGATAGCTGCAGTATATTGCATATAATGTCACTTTTTTGTTATATCTTTGGCCATCTAAAAAATAACGCTTCATACGAATATGAAAAAATATGTCTTAGATTTAATGGTAAAAGAGAACATCCGCCTGCATGCGCATTATGCATTGCTGAAGTTGGGATACTCTGAAACGCTTCCGGAGATGTTGCCGGGGCAATTTGCCGAGATACGTGTAGATGGTTCTCCTACTACATTCCTGCGTCGTCCTATCTCGATCAATTATGTGGATCGTACAAAGAATGAGGTATGGTTTCTTGTTCAGCTGGTCGGAGACGGAACCAGGAAGTTGGGGAAAGCCAAGGAAGGTGATATAATAAATGTAATATTACCCTTGGGAAACGGCTTTACCATTCCTGAGAAGTCCTCAGATGGTACCTTGTTACTGGTAGGTGGAGGCGTTGGCACAGCTCCTTTGTTATATTTAGGTGAGCAATTGGCCAAGTGTAGATGTAAACCAACCTTCTTATTGGGCGCAAGAAGCCGGAATGATTTATTGCAATTAGAGCAATTTGCCTTATATGGAGAGGTCTATACTACTACAGAAGATGGCAGCATGGGAGAACAAGGTTACGTTACCCAACATACCATATTAAATAATGGAAAGTTCAAAAAAATATATGTATGCGGTCCCAAACCCATGATGATATCTGTTGCCCGATATGCCAAGAGTAGAGGAATAGATTGTGAAGTATCTTTGGAAAATACTATGGCATGCGGAGTAGGTGCCTGCCTATGTTGTGTGGAAAACACTTCTGACGGGCATGTTTGTGTATGTAAAGAAGGTCCTGTTTTTAATATAAATAAGTTGTTATGGCAGATTTGAGTGTAAATATCGGTAAATTGCATATGAAAAACCCTGTGATGACCGCATCCGGCACATTTGGGTATGGTGAAGAGTATGCAGACTTTATGGATATATCGCGAATAGGCGGTATCATCGTAAAAGGCACTACCCTTCACAAACGTGAAGGGAATCCATATCCGCGTATGGCAGAAACACCTTCAGGAATGTTAAATGCTGTAGGACTGCAAAATAAAGGCGTTCATTACTTTGTAGAGCACATATATCCCCGTATCAAAGATATACAAGCTTGCATGATTGTCAATGTATCGGGTTCTACCATCGATGATTATATGAAAACGGCTGAAATAATCAATGAACTTGTAAATATTCCTGCAATAGAATTGAATATCTCATGCCCCAATGTAAAGCAAGGTGGAATGGCTTTTGGCATTACGCCCCAAGGAGCCGAAGAGGTCGTGAAAGCTGTACGGTTAGTATATAAGAAAACGCTTATCGTAAAACTATCCCCCAATGTGACGGATATCACTGAAATAGCCCGAGCCGTGGAAAGTGCTGGTGCCGATAGTGTTTCCCTTATCAATACGCTACTTGGAATGGCAATTGATGCTGAACGTAAGCGTCCTGTATTGTCAACTATCACTGGAGGTATGTCTGGTGCTGCGGTAAAGCCAATAGCTTTACGTATGGTGTGGCAGGTAGCTAATGCCGTAAAAATACCTGTCATCGGGTTGGGAGGCATCATGAATTGGAAAGATGCTGTTGAATTTATGCTTGCGGGTGCTTCAGCTATTCAGATAGGCACTGCAAACTTCATTGATCCCTGCGTTACTCTGAAAGTAATAGACGGTATTAATGATTACTTGGAAAGACATGGCTATAAGTCTGCTAAAGATATTATAGGTGCGCTTGAGGTATGATGCCTTACAAATAGAGGCCATTCGCTAATTATTTTCATAAAAAAGGACAATATTCAAAATTGTCCTTTTTTGTTTTCTTTACATACATTTCTTTACTCCTTCAATAGATCAGGACGTAATCTACGGGTTCGTTCCAAAGATTGTTGTAATTCCCACTCTTTAATCTTGGCTTCATGCCCAGATAGTAAAATATCTGGAACTTTCCACCCTTTATAATCAGCAGGACGAGTATAAACAGGGGCGGCCAAAAGATTGTCTTGAAAAGAATCGGATAACGCAGATTGTTCATCAGAAATAACCCCTGGAATGATACGCACAATGGCATCCGCCATAACCGCAGCTGCAAGTTCACCACCCGTCAATACATAATCACCTATACTGACTTCCTTTGTGATGAGATGTTCGCGTATGCGATAATCAATTCCTTTGAAATGTCCGCATAGAATGATGAGGTTTTCCGCCAAAGACAAAGTATTAGCCATCGGCTGGTTGAATTGTTCTCCATCAGGGGTTGTAAAAATCACCTCGTCATACGTCCGTTCAGCCTTCAATGTCTCAATGCATCGTTCAATAGGTTCTATTTTCATAACCATCCCGGCAAATCCGCCGAATGGATAATCATCTACACGACGGTATTTATCCAAAGTATAATCACGGAGATTGTGTATATGTATTTCCGCAAGCCCCTTGTTTTGAGCACGTTTCATTATGGAACAATTGAAAAAACCTTCAATCATTTCCGGTAAAACAGTAATTATATCAATGCGCATGATGTGTTATTTTTTTTGCAAAAATACAAATATTCAAGGAAAACCCGTAATTTTGTATTCCAATCAACAGGAATTCATTATATGACTATCAAAGAGAAAATAGACCAGTTACGTGCCGAACTTCATCAACATAATTATAATTACTATGTGTTGAATGCTCCAACTATTTCAGATAAAGAGTTTGACGATATGATGCGTCAGCTTCAGGATTTGGAAAAGGAGCACCCGGAATACATGGATGCCAATTCGCCTACCATGCGTGTAGGGAGTGATATTAATAAAGATTTCGCGCAAGTATATCATAAATACCCCATGTTGTCATTGGGGAATACCTATTCGGAAGATGAGGTTGCAGACTTTTATGAGCGCGTGAAAAAGGCGCTGAATGAAGATTTTGAGATTTGTTGCGAATTGAAATATGATGGGACTTCTATATCGCTTACCTATGAGGAGGGGAAATTGATTCGTGCCGTAACACGTGGAGATGGAGAGAAGGGCGATGATGTTACGGATAACGTGAAAACCATTCGTTCCATTCCGCTTGTATTACATGGCGATTATCCGCCATCATTTGAAATCAGGGGGGAAATCCTTATGCCCTGGAGTGTGTTTGAAGAGCTGAATCGTGAAAGGGAGGCACGCGAGGAGCCCTTGTTCGCCAATCCTCGTAACGCCGCTTCGGGGACCTTAAAGCTGCAGAACTCAGCTATCGTAGCCTCCCGCAGGCTGGATGCTTACCTGTACTACCTTTTGGGTAATCCATTGCCAAGTGACGGTCATTACGAGAACTTGATGGCGGCTTCTCAATGGGGATTCAAAATTTCGGAGCACATGAAAAAGGCGCATAGCCTGGAGGAAATATTCGATTATATCAACTATTGGGACGTAGAGCGTAAAAATCTCCCTGTGGCTACCGATGGCATTGTATTGAAAGTCAATAGCCTCCGCCAGCAACGCAATCTGGGTTATACCGCCAAGTCTCCCCGATGGGCCATTGCCTACAAGTTTCAGGCCGAACGTGCATTGACCCGTCTAAACCAAGTAACTTATCAGGTGGGACGCACTGGGGCAATAACACCTGTAGCCAACTTAGCCCCAGTACAATTGTCCGGAACCATTGTCAAACGGGCTTCCCTTCATAATGCAGACATCATCGAGGGGCTTGACTTGCACATTGGTGACATGGTATATGTAGAAAAAGGAGGTGAAATCATCCCTAAAATAACGGGAGTAGATAAAGAAGCACGTATACTGCTAGGCGAAAAAGTGAAATTTATTACTCATTGTCCTGAATGCGGGAGTAAGCTTATACGATATGAAGGAGAAGCCGCTCACTATTGCCCAAATGAGACGGCATGTCCTCCACAAATTAAAGGTAAAATAGAGCATTTTATCAGTCGGAAAGCCATGAACATTGATGGGCTGGGACCTGAAACCGTAGATATGTTCTACCGACAAGGTCTGATAAAAGACACCGCCGACCTTTACCAGCTGCACACCAATGACCTTGTTGGCCTTGAACGCATGGGGCAAAAAACAGCCGATAACATCATCAGAAGTATCGAGGCAAGCAAGCTGGTACCTTTCGAACGGGTATTGTTTGCCTTAGGCATCCGTTTTGTAGGTGAAACCGTGGCCAAGAAGATTGCCAAATCATTCCACGATATAGATGAGCTGGCACATGCTGATATGGAGACTCTGATAAGCATTGACGAAATAGGCAGCAAAATAGCACAAAGCATTGTTTCATATTTCGCGAATCCGAAGAATCAACACTTAATAGAAAGGCTCAAAGCTGCCGGCCTCCAATTTCAGCGCGGTGAAGAAGACTTGTCTGGATACACCGATAAGCTTGCTGGCCAAACCATCGTAATAAGCGGAGTTTTTATCCATCATTCAAGAGACGAGTATAAAACACTGATAGAAAAAAATGGAGGGAAAAATTCCGGCAGTATATCCGGAAAAACCAGTTTTATCTTGGCGGGCGACAATATGGGGCCAGCCAAATTGGAAAAAGCACACAAGTTGGGCATACGCATTGTGAATGAGGACGAATTCTTGTCTATGTTGTCTTAATGTGTAACTTTTTGCATCCTTTTTAAGGCCTAAATAGAAAAAAGTAGTACTTTTGCATGCTATTTGCTAACAGATTACTAACAGATACTCATGATACCGACTAAATTGAAAGGAATGGGGGTAGCATTGATTACCCCGTTCAAGGCAGACGAAAGCGTAGATTATAATGCATTGATGCGCTTGGTGGACTATCAATTGCAAAATAATACAGATTTTTTGTGCGTATTAGGCACAACCGCCGAAACTCCGACGCTTACGGAGTATGAAAAGCAAAAAATCAAGTCAATGGTCATCGAACGTGTCAACGGTCGCATACCCATTCTGCTTGGGGTGGGAGGAAACAATACACGTGCCTTAGTAGAAACACTTAGAACTAATGATTTTACGGGAGTAGATGCCATTCTTTCAGTAGTGCCCTATTATAATAAGCCTTCACAAGAAGGTATTTACCAACACTATAAAGCTCTTTCCGAAGCTACAGATTTGCCATTAGTGCTTTACAATGTGCCTGGACGTACAGGGGTAAATATGAAAGCAGAAACTACCCTGCGGATAGCCCACGATTTTAAAAACGTAATAGCCGTCAAGGAAGCATCGGGCGATATTACTCAAATGGATGATATTATCAAAAATAAACCCAATGGATTTAATGTTATCTCAGGTGATGATGGTATAACTTTTCCTCTCATAGCATTGGGGGCGGTAGGAGTCATTTCGGTCATAGGTAATGCTTTCCCTCGCGAATTCAGCCGTATGGTACGGCTTGCACTTGAGGGAGATTATGTACATGCACTCGATATTCATCATAAATTTGCCGAGTTATTTAAACTTTTGTTTGTGGATGGTAATCCCGCAGGGGTGAAGGCCATGCTTCATGCCATGGGCATGATAGAAAACAAACTACGCTTACCATTGGTACCTACACGCATTACTACCTTTGAAGCCATGCGCCGGATATTGCAAGAATTAAATATTAAATGCTGAAAAAAAGAAAAAGCCTCTCATTTTTGAGAGGCTTTTTCTTGTGATCGCGACAGGATTCAAACCTGTAACCGGCTGATCCGTAGTCAGCTACTCTATTCAGTTGAGCTACGCGACCTTTTTTAGTGACTCCTACAGGATTCAAACCTGTAACCTTTTGATCCGTAGTCAAATGCTCTATTCAGTTGAGCTAAGGAGCCATTCGTTTAACCGGGTGCAAAGATACACCTTTTTTCTGAATCAACAAACTATTTCTAAGTTTTTTTGAAAAATATATTATTCAATAAAACGGTAGTTGAACAATTGCCATCCTATGGTTAATCCTACATTCCATTCCTTTTTCGGTGAACTATAATGATTTACATATGCTGATATAGCTCCAAATGGTAACTGGCAAACCACAGAAAGTTCTCCCATATATTCCGCACGTGAAAAAGCTTTGCCATAATAGGCTTCTCCTTGCATATTCTTTCTGATTGGAAATATTGGCAAAAAGCCATAAAACTCCGAACGCAGATGGAACATATCATTTATCACATAAATAGGTTTAATGCCAGCTGCCACAAACTGGTTGGCCCGAAAAGCCTCGTTGTACATCAATTTGCTATGTGGTGTAGGTGAAAAATCTCCCGCTTGCATCATAGTAGCCGTATAATTCTGTGAAAAATTTTTTGATGAATATAAAGCTTCGGCCATCCATCCCAATACAAAATGCTGTGACATAGTATGGTAAGACTCTTTTAAATAAGAAATCTGAAGCCAAGCCACATCGTGTTTTTCTGAATTATAAACCGTGGCAGTATTAGGGTTACCTGGTGTAAACTCCTCATGTCCGGTATATATTTGCGCTACAAGCTTTTCCCAATAGCCACGTGTGGCATATTGTCTGGCATTGAGTGTATTTCCATAAAAGCCAATAGAACCTCCCCATAATTTGTAAGAACTACGGTCGGAGTGATCATTATCGAAATCGATAATATTAGATTGGAAATAATTATCTTCCAAAAGTCCGTAACCAAAACCGAACTCAGCCCGTCGATTACTCAAAAAAGGTAATGCCACCATGAGTTTAACAAAACGCTCGTCTTTCGAGTTAAAAGAAGGGCGGTCGTTGCGGGAGAAAAGTTTGTCTTTCTTGAAATAGTCAAACGTACTGAACGATGCGATAAAACGATATGATGTAGGAATGCCTGTTGGCAAGTCGAAACGCGCCATTAACTGTGCATTATTATAAATTTTCCCTATTTGCCCGTCCACATAGATTCCTTTGGCGTAATAATTCAAGTTTTGGTAGCCGATTCCCATGTAAATCTGATTGGAACTTGTTGTAGATACACTTCCTCCTATTCGTATCGAAAAGTTATCTTCCACTTTGACTTTCAAGTGCAATTCATATAAGTTACTCATAGGGTCATACACGGCATGAGGAATGATTTCTGAAATCATATCATCGGAAAGCAACCTGAAATAGCCCCGTTTTAAATCCTCATAAGTAAACACCTCACTATCTTCTCCATGAAACTCTTTTTTGATATAGGCTTGTTGTTGTGCGTTAGCACCTTCAATATAAATATCTCGGAATTGCAATGGAGGAAGATTATTCTTATAAACCACTCTGCGTTGGTGCACATGATTCATGCTTACCCGTCGTGCTATGCGTTGCTTGATGGAATCCATCATACTGATCGTGCGGTTATAACCTATGTCATGTAATTCATCTAAACGGTCGAAATCAAGCAAATTAACATCATTATATTTGAAAGTCAGTAGTATTCCCACTGAATCTGAAATAGAATAATCCGTCTTTTGCATAATCATGTTCTCCAATTGGCTCATGATATTCCCCTCTTTAGGCTTTCCGGGATTTGCCGCCACTGCGCTTCCAATGATGACATCAGGATGAAAATCGCTACGCATGACATCAGTAGGAAAGTTATTGTAAATGCCCCCGTCGTATGCTAATACACTATCTATTTCTATCGGTTTGAATACAAAGGGGAAACTCATGGAAGCCCGCACGGCATCACCTAAATCACCATTCTTCATTATCAAAGGTTTCTTGTTATACACATCCGATGCTACACAGCGGAAAGGAATGAACAATTTATCGAAGTTTCCGTTACACGAAGCTGTAGCACGCGCAAAAAGTTCTACAAATGCCAAATTCATTTGTATGGGATTTACCATGCTTGTAGGCAATATTTGTGGTTTAGTGCGTATTGAGTCCCTAAGCCCGAAATGAATCGTAAAGAACTCAGGAGTAGGGCGGTTTTCCTTAAAATAGTAGCTATATCTTGTCTCTATGACGCCTGTATACCAGCGTTTGAAATCAGGAGAACGTAACAACGCCTCCATATCGTCTGGCGAATATCCCATAGCATATAAGGCTCCTACAATGGCTCCCATGGAGGTTCCTGCTACATAGTCTATAGGGATTCCGTTTTCCTCCAAAGCCCGTATTACTCCTATGTGCGTCATGCCCTTGGCGCCTCCTCCGCTCAGCACAAGTCCCACTTTTTGCGCTTTCATCGGGAGCATAGAAATAGTGAAAAGGCATAATACAATAATAGGCAATACTCTTTTCATGATCAAAAAAATTAATTTAACGGACTCTATTTGCTATTTATGCCTCAAATATACGCATTTATTTCTAAAAGGAATCAAGAGGCTGTTAGGCTATATGATGTTTTTTTCATGCTATTAAAAATAAAAAAGAGATGAGAGTAATTCCTCTTTATATAATTACCCTCATCTCCTAAAAGAATATATATACCCTATTAGAGAGTCTTACTTTATCAGTTCCAAGCTTCTTTTTACAAAATTGTTCAGAGCCTCACCTTTCAGCATGCCGTTCTGAAGCAATGCCAGGTCAATCAGTTGGCGTACCACCTTGTTTTGGCCAGCATAACCGGATAAAATGCCTTCTTTCTGTTGTTTCAAGTCATCCCATTTTTTATCCAGTTTTTCCAGCTCATCTTTTTCGGCAGTAGGAATTTCTTCATCCTTCTTTCCTTCATGCTGTTTTCTCAGTTCCTTGCGTTGTTTGCTCACCTCATCTATTTCTGCCTGTATGGGGGCAAGTGTTGTAGCACACTCATTGCTTTCATCCGCCAATATGCCTTTTACTAATTTATGGTCAGAATTAAGCACAAGGCTATACATGTCAGGCATTTCACCATAAAAACTCATCCCTGCCTGTATATTGGCCATTTCTTTCATACGGCGCATGTATTCGCTTTGTGTAATCAGCACTGGAGACGTTTCTTCGCCCAAAGGTTGAGCAGATACATGAAACTCCGTTTTGTCCATTTTTGGCAACTGGCTCTTGAAAAGGGTTGCAAGCACTTCCTGCTGCGAAGCGTCAAGAGCTTCGCCTTTAGCCTCTTCCTTTACTATCAAGTTGTCCACAACATCACTGTCCACGCGTGTGAAACGTGTTTTTTCAAATTTCTGCTCCAACATGCTTACTACAGCAATGTCAAGTTGCCCATCCATCAACAGCACGTTGTATCCTTTATTCTTAGCTGCGTCAATATAGCTGTATTGTTCTTCCTTATTGTTGGCATAGAGGTATATTAACGTGCCGTCTTTATCTGTCTGGTTGTCTTTTATAAGAGTCTTATACTCGTCAAAGGTGTAGCACTTGCCATCAGTGTCGGCAAGCAAGGCAAAGTCTTTGGCACGCTCATAGAAGTCTTCTTGCGTCAGCATGCCATAGTCGATGAAGATTTTCAGATCATTCCACTTCTCCTCAAATTGCTTGCGGTCATTTTTAAAGATTGATTGCAAGCGGTCGGAAACCTTCTTGGTAATGTAAGTGGATATTTTCTTTACATTACTATCGCTCTGCAAGTACGAACGCGATACATTCAGCGGAATGTCCGGCGAATCAAGCACACCGTGCAACAGTGTCAGGAAGTCGGGCACAATGCCTTCCACCGAGTCTGTTACGTACACTTGGTTGCAGTATAGCTGTATCTTGTTCTTGTTCAGTTCAATATTGCTTTTCACCTTCGGGAAGTAAAGGATACCCGTCAAGTGGAACGGATAATCTACATTCAGGTGAATCCAGAACAGGGGTTCATCCGCCATGGGATAAAGCTCGCTATAAAACTTCTTGTAGTCCTCATCCTTCAGCTCGCTTGGCTTGCGTGTCCACAAGGGAGTAGTGTCGTTTATCACGTTGTCTTCACCGGTTTCTACCTGTTTGCCGTCTTTCCATTCTTTCTTCTTGCCGAATGCTATAGGCACGGGCAGGAAGCGGCAGTATTTCTTCAAGAGGGCCGATATGCGCGATTCTTCAAGGAATTCCTTGCAATCGTCGTCTACATAAAGCACGATATCGGTGCCTCTGTCGGCTTTGTCAATATCTTCAATGGTGAACTCAGGACTTCCGTCGCATGTCCATTTCACAGCCTGTGCACCTTCTTGATAGGATTTGGTGATAATTTCCACCTTCTTTGCCACCATGAAAGCCGAGTAAAAGCCCAGTCCGAAATGACCGATGATGGCATTGGCATCATTCTTATACTTCTCCAAGAAGTCATTGGCCCCCGAGAAGGCTATCTGGTTGATGTATTTGTCTATCTCTTCTGCCGTAAGTCCCAAGCCACGGTCGGACACAGTTATTGTATCCTTGTCTACCGATACATGAATGGTTAGGTCACCCAGTTCACCTTTAAATTCACCCATCGAGGCAAGTGTCTTAAGCTTTTGGGTAGCATCAACGGCATTTGAAACCAGCTCACGGAGAAATATCTCGTGGTCGCTATATAAGAATTTCTTGATGACGGGGAAAATGTTTTCAGTAGTTACCCCAATATTGCCTTTTTGCATAATCTGTAGATTTATTTATTAGTTGATCATCCTTTTATTAAGAAACACAAAGCAGCAAGCAAAAAAAATGCCAGCCATCAAGTGGCTGACATTTTGTCTGTTTCCTATTCTATATAGGTTTGCTTATTTCTTAAGGATGTCGAGCTCGGCAGCGCCTTCTTGGGCGGTAACACTTATCACATCGCCGGGTTTTACTTCCTCGGTTACAATAAGAGTGGATAAACCGTCTTCCAAGTAGTTCTGGATGGCACGTTTCAAGGGGCGTGCACCAAATTGCACGTCATAGCCTTTTGTGGCCAGGAAGCGTTTTGCGCTTTCATCCACTTCCAACTTGTAGCCAATTTGTCCCACCCGTTGAGCCAAGGCTCCCAGCTCTATGTCCACTATGCGGGTAATAGCCTCCAGCGACAATTGGTCGAATGTAATGATTTCGTCCAGCCGGTTCAGGAATTCGGGGGCAAATGTCTTGTTCAATGCCTTCTGTATCACACTCCGTGAGTATTCATTATCATTGGCGCGGCTTTGTGCTGCAAAGCCGATGCCCCGTCCAAACTCTTTGAGTTGGCGGGTACCAATATTTGAAGTCATGATGATAACAGTGTTCTTGAAGTCCACTGTACGTCCGTTGTTGTCGGTCAGGCGGCCTTCGTCAAGCACTTGCAGCAAGATGTTGAATACATCGGGATGCGCCTTCTCTATCTCGTCGAGCAGTACGATGGAGTAGGGTTTGCGGCGCACCTTTTCGGTCAGTTGGCCTCCTTCTTCATACCCCACGTAGCCCGGAGCCGCCCCAATCATGCGCGACACAGTATATTTCTCCATGTATTCGCTCATGTCGATGCGGATAAGGGCATCATCCGAGCCGAACATATAGCGGGCCAATTGCTTGGCCAGGTGTGTCTTGCCTACACCCGTAGGTCCCAAGAACATGAAGGTTCCGATAGGACGGTTTGGGTCTTTCAGGCCCACACGGCTGCGCAATATGGCCTTCACCAGCTTCTCGATGGCGGCATCTTGTGCTACTACTTGTGCCTGCAAAGCTTCTTTCATACCGGCCAGTTTCAGGCTTTCAGCTTGCGCCATACGTTGCACGGGCACACCGGACATCATGGAGACTACGTTGGCAATCTCCTCTTCGCCTACCACCTGCCGATGGTCCTTGAGTTGCGACTCCCATTCAGCTTTCATTTCGTCCAACTGGGTGGCCAATTCTTTCTCGCGGTCGCGAAAACCTGCAGCCAGCTCATAGTTCTGTGCCTTCACGGCCTCCGTCTTGCGGTTTCGGGTGTCTTCTATCAGTTTTTCCTGTTCTTCTATGGCTTTTGGTACACTGATGTTGGCCAGGTGTGCACGCGAGCCCGCCTCGTCAAGAGCATCGATGGCCTTGTCCGGGAAGTTGCGGTCGGAAATATAGCGGCCTGTCAATTTGACACACGCTTCCAATGCCTCGTCCGTATACGAGACGTTGTGGTGGTCTTCATACTTATCCTTGATGTTGCGCAATATCTGCAGGGTTTCTTCCGCAGTGGTGGGTTCTACCAGCACTTTTTGGAAGCGGCGTTCCAAGGCCCCGTCCTTCTCAATACTCTTGCGATACTCGTCGAGGGTGGTGGCGCCTATGCATTGTATTTCACCACGCGCCAAAGCCGGTTTCAGCATATTGGCGGCATCCATGGTGCCTGCAGCTGCCCCGGCGCCTACTATGGTGTGAATTTCGTCAATGAACAGGATGACGTTAGGATTCTTTTGCAGTTCGTTGATGATGGATCGAATGCGCTCTTCAAACTGCCCGCGATACTTGGTGCCGGCCACTACGCCTGCCATGTCTAACATGATGACGCGCTTGTCGAACAGCACACGCGATACCTTCTTTTCGATAATGCGCAACGCCAACCCTTCCACAATGGCCGATTTGCCCACGCCCGGTTCACCTATCAGCACGGGGTTGTTTTTCTTGCGGCGGCTCAATATCTGTGCCAGGCGTTCTATTTCACGCTCGCGGCCTACCACGGGATCCAGCTTGCCTTCGGTGGCGGCACGGGTCATGTCGATGCCGAAGTTATCGAGTACGGGGGTGTCGTTGGTGGGCTTCCGTGAAGTGGTTTGGGGTGATGCCTGGGCGCCGGTATTTCCACTGCCGCCTGAGCGTGCCATACCCATCTCTTCTTCATCCTCCTCGTCGTCTTCGGTGAAGCCCATGCCGGCACGGGGGTTAGGCGACTTCATGGAGAGCAGTTCATATACCGACTGGTAGTCCACCTGGTTCTCTTCAAGTACGGTAGCAGCCAAGTTGTCGCCATCCTTCAGTATGGCCAGCAACATGTGTTCGGCGTCAGCCTTGGGACTTTTCAGCAGGCGTGCCTCGAGAATGCACATCTTTAGGATACGTGCGGCCAGGGGTGAGAGGGTGATGTCAGCCTCGGCCACGGGCGGCATGTTGCCTTCCTCAATGTTGGTATGGTCGCGCAGGCAGGCCTCCAGGCGTGCTTTTACGCCGCCCAAGTCGGTGCCCAAACGGTGCAATATTTCAATAGCCTTCCCGCCACCGTCGCGCAGCATGCCCAGCAGCAGGTGCTCGGGGCCTATGTAGCGGTTGCGCAGGCGGGTAGCTTCTTCGCGGCTGTAAGTGATGATGTCTGATACTCGTTGTGAAAACTGGCTATCCATGTTACTTCTTTCTCCTTATAGTATTTGCTAATAAAAACGTTCCACGGGGCAAAGATAATGCAAATATTCCAATATTCAGTCATGCACATCCCCGATGTTTCTTAGCAAATATCGTGCCACAGGAACAAGGAGCATAGCGTAGTCAGCGCATTCCGAGTCGGTGAGGGTGCAATCCACGACAAAACGCCCTATTTTTGCGAAAGGGTAACTTTTTATGCGTTTTTCATTGCAAAATGATACCACAGGTCGTTGATGGCTTGCTGTACTCTTTTCCAAAATATCATACAAATCAAGTTTTTGTGCCTCTTTGCCGTTCGCAATCGGGCGCGCTGGCAAGCCATTGACTGCCAATGCGTTGCGCGGCAGTCCCCCACGGCGTTGCCGTTTGTCCCCGACGAGGGTCTCGTTTGTCCCCCACGAGGGCCTCGTTTGTCCCCCACAAGGAGGTCGTTTGTCCCCCACGGGAAAACGGCACGTCCCCGGCCGCCCGCGCGCATGACTGTTTCTTGACAAAAAGACGGGTTAAACATATAGTTAATTTATCTCGGTTTCTTCGTTCTTCTCTACTCAATCGTTATCGCATACTCGTATTCTTTGCCTGCCGTCCATTTGGCATTGTCCTGCATCCGATAGACGTAAGTCTTGCCGCCGGTGGTGGAGATGCTGACGAACGCCGTGCCCGATGCCACGCTTTGCGGGGCGACAAGGGCTTCGTAGGTGCCGTTCCCTGCATCGTGGGCGATTATCTCGCCGGGATTGCCGTCGCCGTTGGAGAGGTCGATGGTCTGCGTGCCTTCGCTGTTTGCCGTAATCGTGATGGTGTGCAGCGCCCCGGCCTGCGTGGTGACGGGGGAGGTCAGTTCACAGTTCATGCCATCAAGACTGAAATACTTTATCTCTGCACCGGGCCCCACATTGGCCTCCCAGCAGGAGCCTATGCCCTCGCGCTCCACCCGAAGCATCTGAATATCGCCAGTAATGATATTATCCTGTCCCGTTATTTTTCCCTCCTCGATGGTATAAAACGTGGGAACATTATATATCCTCATGTCTCTCACCTGGGCTGTGCCCTTGGTCACCACGCGCACCTTGGCAAACTGGTGGGTGAACTGTAAGGACACCGGGGTGCCTCCGTATGCGGCTGTCTGCTCGGCCCGTAGCAGGTATGCCAAGCCGTTATCTTGGGAGTTGAGGTACATCCAGTTGGCTGAATTGGGCTGCGGGTTGGCGTACCAGGCAATAATCTTTGCAGGCTGCGTGTTCTTCCAATAGATAGACTTGACAGGTTTCACCGCACCCGTTGCAGCATCGGTTATCTTGTATATGCCCACCTCGTCGCTGCCCTCGAACTTCACATAGAACTCGTCGTTTGTTTCCCACACGCTGCTTTTCCCGTCTGTGCTTTCGCTGACGCGCGTCCACGGCTCTTCGCTCGCCTCCGCGGTGATGCTTACACTGCCTATCTGCAAGGGGTATTCGCCGTCGGGCAGGGTGTTGCCCTGCTCGGCCAGTTCGTC